>CAZCHF010000032.1:28683-44216 GCA_964498325.1 uncultured Candidatus Kuenenia sp. | reverse complement strand
TTGAGCGCCCCGCCGCTTTGGTATTCGGTGACACGGGTCTCGAAGAAGTTTTTCTCCTTCTTGAGATCGATCGTCTCGCTCATCCACGGGAACGGATTCGGAGCATGGTACCTGGCGGCAAGGCCGATACGCTCGAGCCGGCGATCAGCAATGTGGCGGACATAGTCCCGGAAATGATCGGCGTTCAGCCCCAGCACGCCACGCGGGAGGCAGTCGATCGCATACGCGATCTCGCGATCCACCGCCTCGTCCACCATGCCGATGATCCGATCCTGAAGATCGGGAGTCCAAAGCTCCGGGTTCTCCGCACGGATGCCGTTGATCAAGTCCACGCCGAAGTTCAGGTGGGTCGATTCGTCGCGGAGAATGTATTGAAACTGCTCGCCAATCCCCGTCATGCGGTTTTGCCTGTGGAGCGAGAGCATCATCGCGAAGCCGCTGTAGAAAAAGATGCCTTCCATGATGACGTAGTAGCCGACGAGGTTTTCGAGGAACCGCTGGGCCCCGGCGAACGTGTCGGTCCGGAAGTCGGGATCGAGCACGGCTTCGGTGAGTCGCATCGTGAAACCGCCCTTGTCGTGGATCGTGTTCACCGTGCGGTGCATCGAAAACACCTCGTGGCCATCGAGCCCGAGACTCTCTACGATGTAGTGAAAGGCATGGGTGTGAATCGCCTCTTCGAAGGCCTGGCGCAAGAGATACTGCCGGCACTCGGGGTTCGTGACGTGCTTGAAGATGCCCAGCACGATGTTGTTGCCCACGAGACTTTCAGCCGTCGAGAAGAATCCGAGGTTCCGAAGCACGACCGTCCGCTCGTCTGCCGACAGCCCGTCGGGCCGCCGCCACAGGGCGATGTCGCGATCCATCGGCACCTCCTGTGGCAGCCAATGGTTGCGGCAGCCGTTGAGGTAATGCTCCCACGCCCAGTGATACTTCAGTGGCATCATTTGGTTGACCGCCACCAAGTCGGCATTGATGAGCCGCTTTTCAGCCGGAAGGATCTGGTCAGGGAGCGATTCCAGGGACGTTTCAGCAACAAATGACATCGGGGCAAATCCTTTTGATGGGGTGTTTTTGATGTTTGAAGGAACGCTTGGCAGTTTCTGATCGGGACCGGGCCGGGGCCTTGCGGCGAAAGCGCGCCGGCTACTGGCAGGCTTCGCAGCTCCCGTCGGTCGGGCAGGAGAGCGCGGCATCGATGGCCCCTCGCTGCACGGCGACATCGGCGCTGGCGCTCTTGGAAGTCATCCACCGCGGCTGGATCCCGCGGCTATTCACGTCGAGCGTTGATTTCTCGATCCCTGCGGCGCCGAGGCTTCGCAGGTAGTACGTGGTCTTCAGCCCCTTGCGCCACGCACCCAAATACATGTCACTGAGCTGCCGACCGCTCGGCTGGGCAATGTAGAGATTGAGCGACTGTGACTGGTCGATCCATTTCTGCCGGCGGGAGCCGGCGTCGATGAGCCAGGTCGGCTCAATCTCGAAGGCGGTGCGATACAGCGCCTTGAGGTCGTCGGGAATCCGCTCGATCTGCTGCACGCTCCCGTCGAAATACTTCAGATCATTGACCATCGTCTCGTCCCACAGCCCGCGGGCCTTGAGATCAGCCACGAGGTACGGATTGACGACGGTGAACTCGCCCGAGAGGTTCGACTTCACGAAGAGGTTTTGGTACGTCGGCTCGATCGACTGCCCGACACCACAGATGTTCGAGATCGTGGCCGTCGGGGCGATCGCCAGGCAGTTCGAGTTTCGCATGCCGATCGTGCGAACCCGCTCCCGGAGCATCGCCCAGTCGAGCCGCGTCGTGCGGTCGACCTGCACTGATGTGTTGCGAACGGCGTCGAGCGTTGAGAGCGAATCGATCGGCAAGACACCACGGCTCCAAAGCGAGCCCTCGAACGTGGGATACCGCCCCCGCTCCGCGGCAAGCTCCGTCGAGGCGAGGATCGCGTAGTAGCTCACCGCCTCCATCGAGCGATCCGCATGCTCGACAGCTTCCTTCGAGGCATACGGCACCCGAAGGCGATAGAGCAGATCTTGAAACCCCATGATCCCGAGGCCCACGGGGCGGTGCCGGAGATTCGAGCGTCGGGCCTGAGGCACGCCGTAGTAGTTGATGTCGATGACGTTGTCGAGCATCCGCATGGCGGTGCGGATCGTCTCCCGGAGCCGCGACTCGTCGAGCGAGCCATGGACCACATGCTCGGCCAAGTTCACCGAGCCGAGGTTGCAGACGGCGATCTCGTCGTCGCTGGTGTTGAGCGTGATCTCCGTGCAGAGGTTGCTGCTGTGGACCACGCCGACATGCTGCTGCGGCGAGCGGACATTGCAGGCATCCTTGAACGTGATCCAGGGGTGCCCGGTCTCGAAGAGCATCGTTAGCATCTTCCGCCAGAGCATCGTTGCCTTGACCCGCTTAAAAACCCGCATCTCGCCACGGTCGGCCTTGGCCTCGTAGCGGAGGAACGCCTCGCGAAACTCGTCGCCATAAAGGTCGTGGAGGTCGGAAGCCTCGTCAGGACTGAAAAGCGTCCACTCGGCGTCGGCCTCGACCCGTTCGAGAAAGAGATCGGGAATCCAGTTGGCCGTGTGCATGTCGTGCGTACGGCGGCGCTCGTCACCGGAGTTTTTTCGGAGCTCCAAAAACTCCTCGATGTCGAGGTGCCAGGTCTCGAGATAGCCGCATACGGCCCCCTTCCGTTTGCCTCCCTGGTTCACCGCGACGGCGGTGTCGTTGGCCACTTTCAAAAACGGCACGACACCCTGCGACTTGCCGTTGGTGCCTTTGATGTGGGCGCCCATTGCCCGCACCCGTGACCAGTCGTTGCCGAGGCCACCGGCGTATTTGGAGAGCAGGGCGTTGTCTCGCATCGCCGAGTAGATGCCGTCGAGCCGGTCGGGCACGGTGGTGAGGTAGCAGCTTGAAAGCTGCGGCCGCAGCGTGCCGGCGTTGAACAGGGTGGGCGTGCTGCTCATGAATCGGAAGCTCGAGAGGAGGCGATAAAACTCCTCGGCATGACGTTCACGATCGATCTCGTCGATGGCCAGGCCCATGGCCACCCGCATGAAGAACGCCTGAGGGAGCTCGAAGCGGCGGTCGTCGGCATGGAGAAAATAGCGGTCGTAGAGGGTTTGGAGACCGAGGTAGGTGAAGCGGGCGTCGGCGCCCGCGTCGATGGCACGGCCGAGGCGTTCGAGGTCAAACTCCGCGAGCCGCGGATCGAGCAGCTCGCGCTCGATGCCGTAGCGCACGTACGACTCGAAGTAGTCGGGGTAGAGATCGGTCATCTCATCGAACGTCGCTTCGCCGTTGGCGAGATCCAGTACGCCGAGAGCCTCGTGACGAAGGCCGTCGAGCAAGAGACGGGCGGCGACGAACGAATACCCAGGCTCCCGCTCCACATGCGTACGGGCCGCCATCACCATCGCCCGGACGACATCGGCTTCAGGGACGCCGTCGTAGAGTGTGCGGCCAAGTTCGCGGAGCACGCCATCAGGCTGGACATCCTCGAGCCCGCGGCAGGCTTCGCGGACGACCGTCTGCACCCGCTGCCAGTCGAGGGGCCGCGCGGAACCATCGGCCGCGGTGACGTGCAGCGATGGAAACTCCACGCCGTCGTCACACTGGGCGCGGGTGTGGGCTCGTTCCTCGCGGTAGAGCACGTAGGCCCGCGCCGTCTTGTGTTCGCCGGCCCGCATGAGGGCCAGCTCCACCTGGTCTTGGATGTCTTCAATGTGGATCGTGCCACGATCGGGGCGGCGCTCAAAAGCGTCGACCACCTGGCCGGTGAGACGTTCGACGATGCCACGGATACGCGGCGACGATTCACTCGCCGCGCCTTCGACCGCCAAAAAAGCCTTGGTGAGTGCTGCGGCGATTTTGGAAGCATCGAACGGCGTGAGATGGCCGTTGCGACGGATGACGCGAATATCAGTCGTCGGGTCGGCCGCGCCAGGCACAACAGGGGCGGGAGACGCGAGAAGCGTGGACATGGAACCTCCTTGTTCAGTTTTGTTCCGTGCGCGCACGACCGGTCGCAAACGCGCGGGAAACGTCAGAATCGAGCACCACCAATCACGGCCGAGGTTCCGCCCTCGCAGAACGCACGACACTCCTCGGTGCTGGTAGGTCTTCTGACTTACGAGCTCGGTTCCTCACCGGCCTTCTCGCCGTCGGCATCCTTGCAGGACAACCGCCGGCAATGGCGAAGAAAGGAAGGAACCTAAAACGCTCGAATACAGCGGCGGGGCCGTTCCGGAATTGCACCGGATTCCCTGTTTGCCGAACCACAACATGTTGTGTGACCCGGCCACCAGCACCACATGGGGCGGTATGCTAACGAGGCTCTGACAGACTGTCAACGGTCGCTGCAACTGGCCGATTTGAAGCCGTCAAAAGTTGAGTTGCCACTGGATGTAGACGAAGTCCGCGTCGCCGGTAAAGGGCGGGGGCGTGGGGTTCGTCCGAAACCAATCGCCTGTGAAGAAGTGTGAGTACCCGAAGAGCCAACTCATACGGGCCGTTTGATTCCAGGTGGCTGCCAAGTCGATCTCTTGGCCAAGGTAGCGGCTGCCGCCAGGCGTGTAGGTGTAGGGGAGGCCGTTGATGCGATAAGGCACGTCGTTGCCGTTTTGGAGATTGAAGACATGCCACCAGATGAGCGTCTTCCACTTCTCGGCGGGTGTGGCCTCCAGGAGAACGTTGAAGTCCTCGATGTTCGTGCGGGCGAAAAAGTCCATGAAGCCGAGGTACTTGTGGCCAAGGGGGAAAAGTTGATTAAAGCCGTTCCCGATCGTGTCGTCTCCCGAAGCCCAATCGTAGTAGACCCACAGGACTGGGTTCCACGGCAGGTTCTTCATGTCGCGACCGCCGCCGATCGTGATGAAACCCGCTGAATGATTGAATGCTCCGAAACTTCCAAACTGGTAGGCGCCCTCGACTTCGGTGAGCCACTGGTCTTGCTCGCCCTTCCAGTGGCCACCAACGGTCTGAAAGATGAACGTGTCGGCTGTCAGAAACGGAGCTTCATAGTCGCCGTAGCCGATCCAATAGGCCTCGAGAACCTTTTTGGGATCGGCTTGGTACGACCACCACAGCGCGTAAAACTCCTGTGTACCTTCGGGAGAGTCGAGGCTTTGGGATTCACCGAAAATAGGCCGCACCCAAAAGCCGTCGAGACTCCAGTCTTCGTTTTCAAGAAAGAGCTTCGCGCCGTCGAATGTTCGCCGAGTGTTGGCCCAGTCCAGCGGCGAAATCAGGCGCTGCGATCCGTAGAGCAGTTCCTGCCTGCCGGGCCGCACCCAAAGCTCTCCAAGGTTACTGTCCCACAGGCGGACATCCATGAAGAGATTTTGCATCTCGTGCGGGTTCTCCTCGATCGCCCTCGGCAAAAAATCTTCGGCGTCGGTCGAGGCATCGAGGTACTCGGCGTAGATGCGAAACCCGTCACTGACTCGCCAGTTGGCAAAGAGCCTCAATCGACGCAAGAGAAATTGATCGTCGAGGCCCGTGAGCCCGAGGCCTCGCATGTTGATTTCGTCATGAAACCGAAGCCGGTACTGACCGCCGACATCGAGCGTTGACTTATGATTGCCCCACTCATAGTCAAGGTCTTTGAACCTTTCGCCGAGAAGGTGGCCGTCATAGCACGGATCGTCGAGGTACGAAAAATCGTTGTCGTAGAAGGGATCGCGATACGCTTTGGCCGCCGCCTTCTTGAGGGCCTTGCGCTTTTCGGGCGTACACGTGCCGTCGTCCTTGCCGGCCGCAGCCGACTTGTCCGCCGCGCCCGGAGGGGCGGAAAACCCAGGCAGCTCGGGAAAGATGTCTTCCTCGGGATCGACGCCTTGTTCGCTAGCCTGGACCGCTAAAAGAATTGGAGCCGTGGCATCGATAGACGACTGGATCGCGTTGCCGATCGGTTGCCCGTGCCACCCGAGCGGCACGGGCAACCGCGACTCGTCAGCAGCAACCTGCCGGATGGGGCCACCGGGCCACATGCTTGCCAGAGCCAGCATGGAGCAAGCGACCAATCCGATCGTCCGAGGCGGTTGTCTCATGGCATTCGGCCGACGCGCGATGGTCCGAGTCCACCGTGAGCCACCAGGTTTTCCTACGAGATCCGCCTGAATCAATTATCGGCCGCTGCTGGTGACTCACTTGGTGCCTTCGGAAATCCGCAGCCACCGATCGCTCCGAATACAACGCAGTCTCGGCGACCGGCAGAGTCAAGCATCGCGGGGATCGCCAAGCGATGCGGCCGCGGCAAGCAGGGCAGTCTGGCCGCAATGGTGCCAGCAGCCGTCGTTATGGTTTCATAGAGGAGAGGAGGGTTTCGACGCGGCCGGCGTGAAAGAAGCTGCGTTGCATACGGGCGACGACGGCCTCGCGATGCAGCGAGGCAGTCGGGTGATCGGCGAGCCACGAGGCGTGACGCTCGACCATGATGCGATCCATCACGACTGCGAAGAGCACGGCCACCACGAGCGAGCCGACGAACGCCCGGCCGCGGTGCTGAAAGCACTGGGATGCGAGGATCGCCGCGAGCAGGAGCAGGGCCGAGGCGGGGCCAGTGTAGGCGAGCATGTTGATGCCGTTGGCCTGTGGCTGCGGACGCCAGGTGGGTCGGAGGTCACTGCTCCGGGCAGCGAGTTCCGGTTTGTGTTCATCGAGCCAGTCCTTCGCGGAAAGCTTTCGTGGCTCATCGGCATCGAGGACTGCGATGTGGCTCAGGATGACGATGGTGTCACTCATCGATTCGGGAATGATCGAGAGTGGGCCACGCTCCCGTGCCGAGCCCCACTGTGACACGCGATCCACCTGGCACTCGCCGACAGGTGGTAGGCCGCCACCATGACTGCCGAGACTGTCGCCCGTCGCGTACACAATTGTTTGTCGACCGCGGGCGGCCAGGCGATCTCGGTAGTCTCGCTCGAGCGTGCCGATGTCGACTTCGGATGTGAAGGTTCCGCCGGGGAGCCGCCCCTTGATCGATTGCCGGCCTGTGGGGCTGCGACGTTCGCTGACGTCAAACACGATGCTCTTTCCGTCGATCGGCATCATCCCGCCGCGCGAGACCGCCACTGCAAGCACGGTGTAGATGACGCGCGGCGGCATGTTTGGGTGGGCAGGGGTGGCAGCCGTTGCATCGGCGACCGAAGAACGCGAATCACTCTCTGGCGGCGCCAGGAGAACCAGCGATTCATCGGCCATCTGCGGCGCCGTGGCGCTCCAACTCCCTACCGTCACGGCCCCGACAAGGATGATTGCCAGCAGGCCGCAGGCCACGCGGACCACCGGATGCCACGGCTGCGGTGAGGAGCGACCGGCAAATCGCCACCACCCTCGCCGTGGGTCGAAATTGATGAGGATCACGACAAGGAGAATCGCAAGAATGAGAAGTTCGAAAGCGCCAAGACCCATGCGTAATCAGCCCTCAGAGTTGATGCGGTCGTGCTGGAGGGTGACGCTCTCGACAGCTTCGAGGTTCGTGCGAACTGTTGCCGCCTCGGATCTCAATTCTCTGACAGCAACCCCCCAGAACAAAAAGAATGACAGCAGGCAGAGCAGTGCCATAATGACGAGGATGATCACGACGCCTGCTGTGGTTCGGCCCCCGCCCACGCGGCCACCACCGATAACTGCCTCCTTGTCGAAGTAGGCCGTGTAGCCGTAGAGCAGCACGAGAACGCTCGTGAGCAGCAGGGCCACGCATGCAAACCAACCGGTTGGCTTGTCCCACACGAGCGACTCAGCCAGCAGCATGAGGTAGACCAAGAGCCCCGCGCCGACCAGGCCGCCGATCCACGAGAACCACACTGTGCCGCGCGAGCCGGCCAGGCTCGCTATCGTGAACGTTCCGGCGAACGCCGCGATCGGCACGAGCAAGGCCATCGGATAGAGGTAGCTCGGCGAGACTGGCGGCGACGGCTCGGTGATGCCGCTCGAGGCCACGAGCGACCAGAGTGCCTGGGGCACATCAAAAGCCATGGCAAGGCTGCCGACGCCGGTCGTCACGACCAAAAAGGCCAGGCCGATGCCCATGCGGGTGAGGAAGAGCGGCCCACGTCCTGGGGGCAGCGAAAATGAAAATTCCTCGGTGCCGCTCATCACATCGCTGCCGGCCATGCCAGGCGTCACGATCACGGTATAGAGGAGGCCAAAGGCGATGAGCCAGCCGGGATGATCGACGAGCTGGAGAATCCAGAACGCCGCAATCCAAGCGATCACAAATCCGCCGTGGAGGCGGTGCACGAGCATCCACTCGTGGAGGGCAAGTCCCGCCCAGGCCCGCCGGTCGGCCAGGTTTTGCCATGGGGAAGCCAGGGCGATTGCGGTGTCAGGCATGGTCACAGACGTCATCAGGAAGTTCGCCACCAGGGAAAGGATGCGGGCTCGCCCGTCGCATGCGGGCCGGGCTCCATGAGATCCAGAAAAAGATCTTCGAGGCCGAGTGGATGTTCTTGCACGCGGAGATTCTCGTGGGCTCGCAGGTGGTGGAGCTGGTCGTCGCGAGTGAGGCGCACGACGGCCGTCAGCACCGGCCCCTCGATGCGACGGCGAAGTTCACCAGGAATCTCAAAACCCGCGGGCACGTGGTCGCCGCCAAAAATTACCTGCACGCGACGCATGCCGCTTTGGAGTGTGTCGAGCGATCCGGAGAGCATCATGCGGCCGCGATCCATGAGGCCGATGTGGTCGGCCACGCGTTCGAGGTCGGCGAGAATGTGCGTGCTGAAGAGAACGGTGCGTTCGCCGCCGTCGCCCAGAAAATCAATCATCGCTTCAATGAGCTGACGGCGCGATACAGGGTCGAGGCCGGCAGCCGGCTCGTCCAGGACGACGATGTCGGGTCGGGCGGCAATCGCCAGGATAACGGCGACCCGTCGCTGGTCGCCGCCGCTGAGTGTGCCGAGCGGCCGTGAGGTATCGACGTCAAATCGCCTGCCAAGATCGATGGCGTAGGCCTGATCCCATGCATCGTAGAGCGTGCCGAAATACTCAAAAAGATTCTCGCCCGACATGCCCCATGGAAGCTGCTGTTCCTGGGAAACGTACGTGACCCGCTGGCGAATCTCGCGGGCCGCGTCGTTGAGATTCTCACCCAAAACGTGGGCCGTGCCGCGGTCGGGCCGAAGCAGTCCCATGAGGAGTCGAAGCGTGGTGGATTTGCCGGCGCCGTTGCGGCCGATGAGACCGTAGACCGCGCCACGTGGCACGCTCAGGTCGAGTCCGTTGACCGCGACCACCGCGGGTCGAAACGTTTTGGAGAGGTCGATAGCCTGGATGGCAACGTCGGTCATGAGGAACGCTTCCGGTTGAGATGAGCGATCGCCTGGTCGAGTGCTGTGCGGATTTCAGCGTCGTCGGCGCCGAGCTGACGGGCCTCGACGGCCAGGCGTTCGGCGAGCTGCCGGAGCCGCTGACGTCGCTGATCGCGGGGCATCGAGGGCGGGGTCGCATGGATGAAGGCCCCGCGGCCCCGCTGGAGCTCGATCACGCCGTCATGTTCGAGCTCCGAGTAAGCCTTGGCGATCGTGGCCGGATTCACGGCCAACGTGTGGGCGAGCTCGCGGATCGACGGCAATTGGTGGCCTGGCGCGAGGGTTCCAGCGGCGAGGTGGTAGCGAACCTGATCCATGATCTGCCGGTAGACCGGCACGCCCGAGTGCGGATTGATGGAGAACAGCAACATGGCCTTGTCCTGGTGTATGACAACACTAATACAGTTGTCAAGGCGGGCCGCGAAAAATGTGCGAGCCGGGCACGGCGCGATGCGATCGGCCTCTGCTTTGCCTGTGCGTCAAAGCCCTTCGGCTTTCCATCGTGCCTCGACCATGTCAGCCATGTCTCGGGCCTGCTCCTCTAGTTCCTCGAGAAGCTCGACATCGTCATCATCCTCGGCACGTCGCGCGAGAAAGAGCAGGTAGTTGGCCTCGTTGCGCCACGCCTTGAGCCAGTCGGGTCGAAAAGAGACAGGCCGGTAGATCAGGCTTTCGAGCCGGAGAAAGGCGTCGCCGGAAGAAGGCATGTGTTGACGAACGCCTGGGGGAAGCCAAGATTGAAACCCAAACAACCCAAACGTACCTGAAGGCATCGCGTCAATGAACGAGTGGGTCGCTTTCGGCGTCGTGGCCGTGATCTGTGGGCTGCTGGCGATCCTCGTCCGATTCGCAGGGCAGGGAGACCAGCGACCGTGACGGCCCGCCGCCAGGGAGCAGGGATGTCGGCAGGGAGAAGCGGCCGGAGCCCGGCTCGTCGATGCCTGCCCAGTGTGGGTAAGCTTTTGGCATGCATTTGAAGACCATCCATTGCGTGGCCTGGTTCGCCCTGGTCGCATGCGGCTGTACTCGACCGGCACCGCCGATCGTGCAGCCGCCGGCGCCGCTGGTGCGCGTGGCAAAGCCGGTCGCCCGCGATGTGACGGAATACGTGGTCTTCACGGGGAACGTCGCGGCCATCGATGAAGTGGACGTGCGGGCGCGGGTGTCGGGGTTCGTGACGAAGGTTCACTTCGTTGACGGCCAGCGGGTCACCAAAGATCAACCGCTTTTCACGATCGATGAGCGACCGTATGTGATTGCCCGTGATCAGGCGGCGGCCGAAGTCCAAAAGCAGGCGGCGGAGCTCGAGGAATACGAGCGGGAAGTGGTTCGAAACGCTCCACTCGTGCCGAAGAACGTCATCACGCGCGAAGCCTATGAGATTCTCGAAGCCAAACGCGACATGTCGAAGGCCATGCTCGACAAAGCTCGTGCGGCGCTGGCGAAGGCGGCGCTCGACCTCGAGTTTTGCACGCTTACGTCGCCCCTCGACGGCAGGATCTCGGCCCGCAACGTCAGTGCCGGCGATCTCATCACCGCCGACTCGACGGGGAGCAAACCGCTCACGACGATCGTGAGCATCGCCCCAGTGCATGTCTATTTCGACGCTGACGAACGGTCCGTGCTCCTTTCGCGGTCCCGGGCCCAGGCGAAGCGTCAGGCCAACGGCACGGCCGAAGTCGAGTGGCGGAACATCAAGGAACTCGAGATCCCGGTGGAGGTCGCTCTCGTCGCCGACGAAGGTTTCCCGCGCCGCGGCATTCTGGATTTTGTCGATGTGGCGGCGGGTACGACCACGGGCACAGTTCGTTGCCGCGCGGTGCTGGAGAACGCCGACCAGCTCATGCTCCCGGGGATGTTCGTGCGGGTGCGACTCCCCTTTGGCGATCCCGAGCCCGCGCTCCTCGTGCCCGATCGGGCGATCGGCATCGACCAGAGTCGCCGTTATGTCTGCGTGGTTGGGGAAGACGACCGTGTCGAGCATCGCACGGTCGAACTCGGCTCACTTGATGGCGACATGCGGGTGATCAAAAAGGGGCTTTCGGGGGACGAGCGAGTCGTCGTCGAAGGTATTCAAAAGGCCCGCGACGGCGCGGTCGTGCGAGCTGTTGACGCCACGCCCACGGCGGCTCCCGCCCCACCCGGTTCCTGAGGTCGGAACCGATCCTATGGCATCGTTCTTCATCGACCGCCCAGTCTTCGCGACGGTCCTCTCGATCGTGATCCTGATCGTCGGGGGCGTGGCCATGATCGGCTTGCCGATCGCCCAGTACCCCGATGTCGTTCCACCGACCGTCGTGGTGCAGACGGTCTACCCCGGGGCGTCGGCCCAGGTGGTGGCCGACACGGTCACCACGCCGATCGAACAGGAAGTCAACGGCGTCGAGGGCATGCTCTACATGGCCTCGAAGAGCACGAACGACGGCCAAGCCACGATCGAGGTCACGTTCAAGCTCGGCACCGACATCGACCAGGCTCAGGTGCTCACACAAAACCGCGTCGCAGTGGCGCTGGCCAAGCTGCCTGAAGAAGTAAAGCGGCAGGGGGTCACGACACGGAAGAAATCGCCCAACATTCTCTTGTGCGTCAATCTTGTCTCGCCCGACGACCGCTACGACATTCTGTATCTCAGCAACTACGCCCTCATCCATGTGAAGGACGCGCTGGCGCGGATCGAGGGCGTCGGCGACGTCGCCTTCCTCGGTGCCCGCGACTACGCGATGCGGGTCTGGCTCGATCCCGAGGCGCTCGCCACCCGTGGTCTTGCGGCCACCGATGTCGTGCGGGCCCTCCGCGAGCAGAACATTCAGGTTGCCGCCGGGCAGTTGGGGCAGGAACCGACCGTCGGCCAGATCGACTTTCAAGTGCCCGTCACGACGCTCGGAAGGCTTCCCGACGCCGAGGCTTTTGAGAGCGTGATCGTCAAGTCGGAGCCCGGGGGCAGTGGGCGGCCGGGGCGGCTCGTCAAACTCTCCGACGTGGCCCGCGTGGAGCTCGGAGCCAGAAACAGCGACATGACGAGCTGGCTCGACGGCAAGGAGAGCGTCACGATCGCCGTCTTTCAGCTTCCGGGCTCCAATGCCCTGGCGACGGCCGAACGGGTGCGCCACGAAATGGGACGGCTCGCCAAGCGGTTTCCGGCCGGCCTCGAACACCGGATCCACTACGACACCACCGTCTTCGTCGATGAATCGATCCACGAGGTGACGAAGACGCTTTTTGAGGCGGTGGTCCTGGTCTTCGTCGTCGTGCTCGTGTTTCTCCAGCAGTGGCGCGCCACGCTCGTGCCGATGCTGGCCGTGCCGGTTTCACTGATCGGCACGTTCGCCGTCATGCAGCTCCTGGGTTTCTCGCTCAACAACCTTTCGCTTTTCGGTCTCGTCCTGGCGATCGGCATCGTGGTGGACGACGCCATCGTCGTCGTGGAAAACGTCGAACGTTGGATGCGCGAAGGACTGTCGGCACGCGATGCCACCTTCAAGGCGATGGGCGAGGTGTCTGGGGCCCTCATTGCGATCGCGCTGGTGCTCGCGGCAGTGTTCGTACCCACGGCCTTCATCGCCGGCATCAGCGGCGAGTTTTATCGGCAGTTTGCCCTGACCATCGCCGCCAGCACGGCGATCTCGGCTTTTGTGTCGCTCACCCTCGCCCCGGCCGCCTGCGCGATCCTCTTTGCCGGGCACGGTTCGGAACATCACACCTCGGCCTCCAAGAACGCCCTGCCAGCCGCCGGCATCGCCCTCGTGGCCGGTCTTTTCGCGATCTGGCTCCTGGAAGATCTGGCGATCGTTCGCGCAGGCCTCGCGGCTGCCGGAGTGCCTGATGAATGGAAAGTGTGGGGCCTTCGGTTGCTCCTGTTCACGGCCGGAGGGGTGGCAGGCTTTGCTGCTGCACCGCTGGTGAACCTCCTCCTCGCAGGCTTCTTCAAAGCCTTCAACATCTTCTTCGACGTGACGACCGGCGTGTATGGAGCCGTGGTGGGAGTGCTCCTGAGCATCGCGATCGTCGTCGTGGCCGCCTACGTCGGACTCATGGCGCTCACGTATTACGGTTTCACGACCGTGCCCGTCGGGTTCATCCCCGAGCAAGACAAGGGGTATTTGGTGGTCAACTGCCAGTTGCCCGACGGCGCGAGCCTCCAGCGGACCCAGCCTTTGGTCGAGCGGCTCGCCAAGGAAGCCCTCGCAACGCCGGGAGTCGATCATGTGATCTCCGTCGCCGGGTACTCTCTCATCACGAGCACGAATCTGCCCAACTCGGGCGGCATGTTCGTGTTGCTCGAGCCCTTTGCCGCCCGAACGGTCGATCCCGAGAAGACGGCCTCGGTCATTGCCCGACGGCTCCGGCGAGCCTTTGCCGACGTGCCCGAGGCGATCGTGTCGGTGTTTCCGGCGCCGCCGGTCGAGGGCATGGGCAGCACGGGAGGCTTCAAGCTTCAACTTCAGGATCAGTCGTCGGCCGGGCCGGCGGCGCTTCAGGAATCGGTCGAGACGCTCGCCGACGCCGCGCGATCGCAGCCGGGGCTCACCGGTGTGGTCACAACGTTTCGGGCCAACGCCCCGCAGGTGTTCGTCGAACGGGATCGCGAGAAGGCGCGGGCTCAGGGCGTGTCCATCGCGGCCGTCAACGAGGCCCTGCAGCTCTACCTCGGCAGCGGCTATGTCAACGACTTCACCGCGTTTGGACGCAACTGGCAGGTGACGGTGCAGGCCGACGCGCCGTTTCGGATGAGTCGCCCCGACATCGCCCGGCTGCAAGTGCCGAATTCGAAAGGCGACATGGTGCCACTCGCCACGCTGATCAGTGTCCGTGATTCCAGTGGCCCTGCCGTGGTGAATCACTACAACCTCTACCCGTCGGCGGAACTTTCCGGTTCGACGAATCCCGGCACGAGCTCGGGCGACGCGATCGCCATCCTCAAATCGCTCGCCGCCCAGCCACCGGCGGGGCAGGGGGTGATCCCGCCCGGCATGGACATCGAATGGACCGAGCTTTCCCTCCAGCAGATTTTGGCTGGTAACACCGCGGTCTTTGTGTTTGCCCTCGGCACCGTCTTCGTATTTCTCGTGCTCGCCGCCCAGTACGAAAGCTGGTCACTCCCGCTGGCGATCATCCTCATCGTGCCGATGTGTCTGCTCGCCGCGATCACCGGCGTCTGGCTCGTCGGTCTCGACAACAACATCTTTACGCAGATCGGCCTCGTGGTTCTCATCGGCCTCGCTGCCAAGAACGCGATCCTGATTGTCGAGTTTGCGAAGCAGCGTCAGGACGCCGGGGCATCGGCGGCTGAGGCGGTGCTCGAAGCGGCGAAACTTCGGTTGCGTCCGATCCTCATGACGTCCCTCGCCTTCATCCTCGGCGTCGTGCCGCTCGTGCTCGGCACGGGCGCGGGGGCCGAGATGCGACGTGCCCTGGGCACCGCCGTGTTCTCGGGCATGGTGGGCGTGACTGTCTTCGGGATCTTCTTTACGCCCGTGTTCTACGCCGTCGTCATGTGGTTCAGCCATAGGCCGGGCAAGGGTTCACTGTAGCGGTGGGGCGGGCCTGACCGTGTCATGTCGCGGGACTGCTTTACGCGGCGCAGTCCATCCATGGCCCTGCTTCGCTTCCCGGCCCTCCGGCCGGAAGTCAGTACGGCCCTCCAGGCCTCGTGCCTTGCTCGACGATATCTGCTTGGCGGCCGAAGGGCCGCCGTGACAGGTTGGCCACGGATGGCCAACCTGTCTTACAGCAGCCTCGCCCGCTCCATGACACGGTCAGGCCCTCCTTTGCCACGGTATCCCAGGTACTCCGAAACCGTGGCGAGCGACCGCTTCTCACGACTGTGCATTCTTCCGTCACGCCAAAATCTTGCGAACCACGTTGCCGTGGACGTCGGTGAGGCGAAAGTCGCGGCCCTGGGCACGGTAGGTGAGCTTGGTGTGGTCGATGCCCAGGAGATGCAGGATCGTGGCGTTCAAGTCGTGGATGTGGACCTTGTCTTCCACGGCATTGAACCCGAGGTCGTCGGTCTTGCCGAGCGTCATGCCGGGCTTCATGCCGCCGCCGGCGAACCACATCGTGAACGCGTTCGGATGATGGTCGCGGCCGTCGTTGCCCCCCTGCACCATCGGGGTGCGGCCGAACTCGCCCCCCCAGATGACGAGGGTCTCGTCGAGGAGCCCGCGCTGCTTCAAGTCTTTGACAAGCGCCGCACAGGCTTGATC
>CAZCHF010000032.1:0-28673 GCA_964498325.1 uncultured Candidatus Kuenenia sp. | reverse complement strand
GCTTGATCAACGTCCTTGCAGTTTTTCTGGAGGTCGCGCGTGAGGTTCCCGTGCTGATCCCACGACTCATGAAAGAGTTCGACGAACCGCACGCCTCGCTCCACGAGACGCCGGGCCAGGAGGCAGTTGTTGGCGAAGGATCGCTTGCCAGGCTCGGCGCCATACATCTCGAGGACAGACTTCGGCTCGAGGGTGATGTCGGTGACCTCGGGAGCTTCGTCTTGCATCCGGTAGGCCATCTCGAAGGCGGCGATCCGAGAGGTGATTTCCGGATCGCCGATCGATTCGAACCGCTTCTGGTTGAGAAAGTTCACGGCCTCGATCGTCTGCCGCTGCTGCTCGCGGGTGATGCCCTTGGGGTTGGCGAGGTAGAGCACCGGTTCGCCGGTGGAATTGAAACTCACGCCGTCATGGACGCTCGGCAGGAATCCCGACGACCAGTTGGCGTTGCCGCCAGAGGGGCCCTTGAGCCCCGATGACATCACCACGAACGCGGGAAGATTCTTGTTCTCGGAGCCGAGGCCGTACGACACCCACGAGCCGAGCGACGGTCGGCCAAACTGCTGCGAACCGGTGGCCATCAAGATCTGCGCCGGTGCGTGGTTGAACGCCTCGGTGTACATCGACCGGACGAGCGTGATGTCGTCGGCACACGAACCGATGTGCGGCAGGATGTCGGCCATCTCCATGCCGCACGAGCCGTAGGTCGTGAACGGAAATTTTGAGCCCAGAAGTTTGTTCTCCGGGCGGATGAACGCCGACCGATATCCCTTCAAAAGCTCGGGTGGTGGGTTCGTGCCGTCGAGCTCACGAAGCACCGGCTTGTTGTCGAAGAGGTCGAGGTGGCTCGGGGCCCCTCCCATGAACAGGAAGATGACGTTCTTGGCTTTGGCGGGAAAATGCGGAAGCCCCGGCTTCTTCGGTCCCGGTGTGACCGTCGCTGCGGCGGCAGGTTCATTGCCAAGCAGTGTCGCCAGCGCGACCGACCCGAGGCCCACGCCGCAGTCCTTCAGGAACCAGCGACGGGAAAAGGATCGCTGGATATCGGCAAGCGTGGAGCGGGGCAGCATGGCGGCTCAGTTCTTGGATATCGTTTCATCGAGGTTCAAAAGCACGCGGGCCACGGCGGCTGAAGCGGCGAGATCAGCCGGAGCATGGGCCGAGAGATCGAGCGTGACCGGACGGTATTCGTTCACGAATTCCCCCACCTGATCAGGAGGATCAGCCAGTCGCGACTCGTACAGCGACACGAGCACGTCGATCTCGTCGGACGCGGGCCGCCGAGACGTGCACCGCTCATAGGCCCGGGCGATCCGATCGCCAAGTGGACCGGCGTCGGTCAGCATGACGTGCGCGAGGCCGAGGGCGGCCTCGAGGGAAATCTGCTCGTTGAGCGTGACGAGGGCCTGCAGCGGCGTGGTGGACACGTTGCGACGAACGCAGGCGATCGACCCAGCCGGAGCATCGAAGGTGACGAGCATCGGATACGGCACCGACCGGAAACGGAACGTGTAGAGGGCTCGTCGGTAGCGATTGGAGTCGTTCTCGACGAACCATGTCTTGGGCCCGTACGAAAGGGGGCGTTCGAAGAGGTAGCGGGGCGCCGGAGGAAAGACGCTGCGTCCACCAAGTGACGGATCGAGGAGGCCAGCGCTCGCAAGTTGAATGTCGCGGACAGTCTCCGCGGGTACGCGGAACCGCGGACCACGGGCGAGCAGCCGATTTTTGGGATCGCGCTCACGGAGCTCAGCCGAGCCCGTGGACGACTGCTGGTACGTGGCGCTCGTCACGATGAGTCGGTGCAGATGCTTCATGTCCCAGCCCCGGTCCATGAACTCGCAGGCCAGCCAGTCGAGGAGTTCGGGGTGCGACGGTCGCGCAGCCTGGTGACCGAAGTCCTCCGACGTCTCGAGCAGACCGGTGCCGAAGTAGGACTGCCAGACACGGTTCACGAAGACGCGCGCGGCGACCGGTGACTCGCGGTCGACGAGCCACTTGGCGAACGTGAGCCTTGAGTTTGGGTCACCAGGCGGGAGCGGGTGGAGGAACGCCGGAACATGGGGCTTCACGACATGCTTCGGCTGGGTTTGGTCGCCGCGCTCAAAGAGTCGCGTTTCACGTGTGTGGGCCGTCTCGGCGGCGACGAGCGCCCACGTGGGTTCCGGAACCTTCGCGTACAGCGCATCGATCGCGGCCGTCTCGGCGGCAAACTCGGGGTTGGTTTCCCGCCAGTGGGCGAAGAGGCGCCGTTCCTGGTCCTCCGTGCGGTCGGCCTGGGCGGTCAGGAGCGCCTCTGCGACCAGCGGTGGAAGCTGGTCGAGGGCGTTGGGGGGTGTGGCGGCGACCGAGAGCCGGATGCGGCCAAGGTTAAAGGTCTGGTTGTCGTCGGAGTTGAGGCCGCCATGCCGCTGGACGAGGTTGTATCGGAAGTGAATCGTGCCGTCGGACGTGAATGGCTCCGATAACTCGAAGGTGATCACGGCCGGGTCGTGGTTCCGAGCCGGATCGCGCTCGGTCGTCCAGCCTGTCTTCTCGTTGCCATCGATCGCGAAGGCAGCCGGGCCAATCGTGCGGTCGTCGGGCTTCCGCTCCGGTGTGCTCGGAAACCGCATCGGGTCGAGCGGTGTGACCGGCTGATTGATGCTCGCAACTGCAGAGCGGAAAACAAGTTTTTCAAACTTGTCGGGTGTCTTGCTGGCCCGAAGGACGAATTCCGAGAGCGTGCCCGTGCCGCGCGTCGAACGCCCAGGGCCGCCCATCGGCAGGTACGGATCGTTCATGATCTCGAGCCTGGCGGACCGGATCTCCGGGATGGAGAGCGACGAACTGAAGCCTTCGACACTCCGGGTGTCGGCGTAGCCCATGTTGATCACCGACTTGTCCGGGAGCGGCAGATACTTTTGGCCCGAATCGCCGAGCTGGTAGAGCTCGAGCGGGTGCCACTCCGTGCGGGGAAGCGAACGGAGATCCGCCTGCCACCGCTCATAGGCCGCCTCGACATCGGGCGACGACTTGCGCACGACGTCGTCGATTGCCGCAATCGCCTGCAGGATGGCCTTCGTCGCGCGCGTTTCCGACGGTGTGCGGGCGGCGATCGAAGTCTCCTCGATGCCATTGAGGTAGGCATAGAGACCGTAGTACTCCTCGTGCGTCAGCGGGTCATACTTGTGCGAATGGCACTGGGCGCACTGGGCCGTGAGTCCCAGCATCGATTTTCCGATGGCATCGATGCGATCGAAGATGCCCTCGATCCGAAACTGTTCCGGTTTCGCTCCTCCCTCTTCGTTCGTCATGGAGTTCCGAAGGAAACCTGTGGCGATGCGGTCATCCTGGGTCGCGTTCGGAAGCAGGTCACCGGCGATCTGTTTGATGACGAACTCGTCGTACGGCATGTTCGAGTTCATGGCCGCGACGACCCAGTCGCGGTAGAAGTGGTGGTAGCGTGGAAGATCTTTTTCGTAGCCGGCGGAATCGGCATACCGCGCCGCATCGAGCCACTCGCGGGCCTGGCGTTCGCCGAAGTGCGGACTGGCGATGAGGCGATCTGCTTCGCTCTCGGGCGAACTGATCGAGGCCAACTCGTCGAGCGTCGGCGGAAGACCGATCAGGTCGAGCGACATCCGGCGGTGAAGGGTAGCCGGATCGGCCTGGGGTGATGGCTTCAAGCCTTCCGTCTCGAGCTTCGCCAACACGAACGCGTCAATCGGATTCTTCACCCACTGTGGGTATGAGACCTTCGGGACCGGCGGTCGCTTCGGCGCGACGAACGCCCAGTGCTGCCCCCACTCGGCCCCTTCCGTGATCCATTGTCGGAGCGTTGCGATTTGTTCCGGCGACAGCGCCGGCTTCTTGTCCGCAGGTGGCATCACCGTATCCGGATCGGCGTGGGTCACCCGCTCCAGAATCAGCGACGCCGCCGGATCGCCAGGCACGATGGCCTTGCCGCTGTCTCCGCCCGCCAGGGCGAGCTCGCGGCGGTCGAGCCTCAGGCCTCCCTCGATCGAGGCTTCGTCGGGGCCGTGGCAGGCGTAGCAGTTCTCAGACAGGATCGGCTGCACCTGCCGCATGAAGTCGATCGGGGCAGCATGCGCGGTCCAGGAATAGGCAATCAGGGCGGCGGCGAAGATTCCATGACGCATGACCCTTTATGATATCCACCCAAGGGCGAGGCCTGCCACCTGTCGGCTCCTGAACGAGCCCGGTCGGAAAGCATCATGATTTCGGTATTCTGCAGCATCTCTGAACAGTGGCTGCGGAACTGATGTCCATCACCAATATCGCTGCCTATCGATTCACGCCGCTCCAAGACCTCAAGCCGCTGCGGGCAGACCTTCTCGAGAAGTGCAAGTCCTGGGGGCTCAAAGGCACGATCCTTCTGAGCACCGAAGGAATCAATCTGTTCGTGGCCGGGCCGCGCGAGTCGATTGATCGCCTTCTCGCGACCCTGCGGGCGATACCCGGGCTCGAGAGCCTGCCCGTGAAGTTCAGCACGAGCGACCACCAGCCCTTCACGAGGATGCTCGTTCGGATCAAGAAGGAGATCATCGCCTTCGGGGTCGAAGGGATCGATCCCGCACGGCATCCCTCGCCGAAGCTTTCACCCCGGAAACTCAAACAGTGGCTCGATGAAGGGCGGCCGATCACGCTGCTCGACACGCGGAATGACTACGAAGTGAAGCTCGGCACGTTTCGGAGCGCCCGGACCCTCGGTATCGATCATTTTCGTGATTTTCCGGCCGCCGTGGCCACGCTCCCGACGGAGTTGAAGCACCAGCCAATCGTCATGTTCTGCACTGGCGGCATCCGCTGCGAGAAAGCTGGGCCGTACATGCAGCGCGAAGGGTTCGAGCAGGTCTATCAACTCGACGGCGGCATCCTCAAATACTTCGAGGAGGTCGGCGGGGCCCACTACGACGGCGAGTGTTTTGTCTTCGACCAGCGCGTGGGCCTCGGGCCTGACCTCGGGGAGACGAGCAGCGAGGTCTGCTTCGCCTGCCTCGCGCCGCTCACCGCCGACGATCGTGCTGATCCGCGGTATCAAGAGGGCATCTGTTGCCCCGCATGCCACGTGCCCGAGGGGGAGCGGCGGGCACGAACGCTCGCGATACGGCACGAGCAGATCCGCAAGGCAACGACGCCCCTGCCTGGGAGCGCAGCGTATGACAACAAGCGGCCGCTCAACGTGCCCGCGCGGTGCGATCGAATGACGCTCCTCGAGTTTCTCTGCACGATCTTCGGGCATGTGCCGCGCGACGAGTGGGCCAGTGCCCTCGCTGCAGGACGCATCCTCGATCGCAGCGGTGTGCCGGAGGCAGCCTCTCGCGTGGTACGGGCAGGAGAACAGTTCGTGCATCTGCTCCCGGCGACGATCGAGGCCGATGTCAACGTCCAGATCGAGATTCTCTACGAGGACGAGGCGATCATCGTCGTCAACAAGCCCGCTCCTCTTCCGCTGCACCCGAGTGGCCGATTCAATCGCAATACGTTGCAGTCCATCCTGGCAACGGTTTACGCCCCCCAAGTCCCCCGCCCGGCCCATCGGCTCGATGCAAATACCACCGGGCTGGTCGTCTTCGCCCGCACGCGCTCGTTCGCGAGCCGGATCCAGCCGCAGTTCGCACGCGGTGAGGTCGAGAAGCACTACCTCGCACGCGTCGAGGGGCATCCAGTGGACGACACCTTCCGCTGTGATCTTCCAGTCAGCGATGTCGCGGGTGATCTGGGCTCTCGCACCATCGACGAGCATGATGGCCTGGCCGCACTGACGGAGTTCCGGGTGCTCCAACGTCATGACGACGGCACGGCACTCCTCGACGTGCGTCCTCTCACCGGCCGCACAAATCAGATTCGTGTCCACCTCTGGCACCTCGGCCATCCGATCTGCGGTGAGCAGACATATCTCCCGGGCAGGCACTTAGGGGCCACGCAAACCCACCGCATCGACGATCCACCGCTCTGCCTTCAGGCCTCGGCCTTGCGGTTTCGCCATCCCGTGACCGGCGAGTCCCTGGCGTTCGTGGCGGCACGGCCATCGTGGGCGGAGTAGAGTCTGGCGAGTCACCATGAAGCCCACGCGCCTGCTCGAACGAGCCGTGACTCCGGACGGCACCTCCATCACGCTCCACGAGCATGACGGCGCGTTCTCGATCCGCGTCGATACCGTTGAACTCATGTCGACGCGGCATCATCATTCCGAGGAACGCCTTGCAGAGTTGGCCTGTGCCGGCCTTCAAGACCGGGCGCGTGCTGCCGTCCTCATCGGAGGTCTCGGTCTCGGGTTTACTCTCCGCACGACCGTCCGACTTCTCCGGGCCGACGCGACGGTCGTGGTCGCCGAGCTCATTCCGGCCGTCATCGCTTGGAACCGCAATCCGGCCTACGGTCTGGCGGCCGATGTGATCGATGACCCACGGATCGCGATCGTCGCCGGCGACGTCGCCGATGTCCTTGCGAGGAGTCGTGGCCGATTCGACGCGATCATGCTCGACGTCGACAACGGTGCCAGCGGCCTCACGTCGGCCTCCAATGATGGCCTCTATGTGGCAAGGGGCCTCGAAACGGCCCGTGCGGCGCTACGGCCGAGCGGTCGCCTTGCCGTCTGGTCGGCCAGCGACGATCCGCGGTTCGTGCGTCGGATGGAGGAGGCAGGGTTCACCGTGGACGTGGTGAGGGCCCGGGCGCGGCCATCCGGTGGGAGCTGGAACTGGATCTTCGTGGGCACTCGCTCCTGAGGCTCGCATGGTTCGTGCGTTCACGCAGCGCACGATCGATCAGCGCCGAGATGGCCAGAAGTCTTGCAACGGGTATTCTGTACGCCATGGCGCGACGGAATCATAGCCGTGAGCGGTGGCGGCGGCGGATGAAGCGGCGGGCGAAACCGGGCACCGCCCCAGGCACGCTCACGGTCGACCCCGAAGCACCGCGACCAGAGATTCGCCTCATGGCGTATGGGCCTGATCGCGTGGTCGAGCGGACCATCGCCGAGGTCGACGAGCTTCGGGCCTTCGTCGGCCAGTGGCCGGTCTGCTGGGTGAATGTCGATGGACTGGGGGATCGAAGCACGCTCGAGCGACTCGCAGCGATCTTCGGGCTCCATCCCCTGGCCATGGAAGACGTCGTCAACACGCACCAGCGGGCCAAAGTCGACCAGTACGGTGACCTGACGTTCGTCGTCACGCACATGGTCGAGCTCGGCGACCACTTCGAGGCCGAACAGGTGAGTCTGTTCCTCGGGTCAAACTTCGTGATCACCTTTCAGGAACGTCCAGGCTGGGATTGCCTCGAACCGGTTCGTGACCGGATCAGACGGCATGTTCTCCGCATGCGCGACGCGGGTTCAGGACATCTCGCCTACTCCATCCTCGACGCCGTGATCGACCACTATTTCCCTGTGCTGGAAGCCTATGGCGAGCGGCTGGAAGTGCTCGAAGACTCGATCGTCGGGCAACCGGACCGTGGCACGATCGCGGAAGTGCACGCTGTCAAGCGCGAGCTTCTCGAACTGCGGCGTGCGATCTGGCCGCAGCGCGAGGCGATCAACGTGCTCGTCCGCGATGACATTCCGCATGTCAATACCGAGACGCGGCTGTATCTACGCGACGTCTATGACCACGCAGTGCGGATCATTGACCTGGTCGAAACCCACCGCGAGGTCTGCTCGGATCTCATGGATTTGTATCTGTCGAGCATCAGCAACCGAATGAACGAGGTCATGAAGGTATTGACGGTGATCTCGACCATCTTCATCCCGCTCACGTTCATCGTGGGCGTCTACGGCATGAACTTCAACACGAGCGCCTCGCCATGGAACATGCCCGAGTTGAATTGGTATCTCGGGTATCCCCTGTGCCTCTCGCTCATGGCGGGGATCACGGCAGGGCAGTTCCTGTTCTTCAAGCGCAAGGGCTGGATCGGTGGCGGCAAACCTGGCTGACCCGACGCACTCGGATTCAGGCTTCGCCCCCTTCGAGAGCTTCCCAGCGGTTGAAGGCGGCACCGAGTTGATCTTCGAGGTCACGGAGGCGGGCCTGGTCGCGGGCGAGGATCTCGCCCGCCTGGCGAAAGTAGTCCGCCTCGGCCATCGAGGCGTGGATCGCGGCGATCTCGAGCTCGAATTTCTCGATGATGCCGGGCAAGGATTCGAGCTCGCGCTGCTCCTTGAATGAACGTTTTGGGCTGCGGGACGGCAACGCCTGCGCCGCCGCCGTGGCCTGGGGGGGCGGCTTTGAAGACGATGCATCGCGAGGCGCACTCGGCGCTGGTCGCTGCCTCAGCCAGTCGGCATAGCCGCCGACGTACTCCTTGACGGTGAAGGCCGGCTCATCCGCGGTCGGCTCAAAGACGATCGTGCTCGTGACGACGTTGTCGAGGAACGACCGATCGTGGCTCACCACGAGCACCGTGCCGGCAAACTCCACGAGACGTTCCTCGAGCATCTCGAGCGTCTCGGCGTCGAGATCGTTCGTCGGCTCGTCGAGGACGATGAGGTTCGCCGGCTTGGCGAAAAGCCGGGCCAGAAGCACGCGGTTGCGTTCACCACCAGACAGAAACTTGACCTGGGTGCGGGTGCGTTCTGGCGGAAACAAAAAATCCTGGAGATATCCGATGATGTGACGGGCCTGGCCGCCGATCTGCACCGTCTCGTAGCCGTCGGCGACGTTGTCGGCCACCGTCTTCTCGTCGTCGAGTTGGTCACGAAGCTGATCGAAGAACGCGATTCGCAGGTTCGTGCCCAGGCGAATCGAACCGGTCGTGGGGGCGAGTTCGCCAAGCATGAGCCGCAGGAGCGTGGTCTTGCCGGCGCCATTAGGGCCGATGATGCCGATGCGGTCTCCACGCATGACGGTGGTCGAAAAATCGTGGATGATCGGCCGTGTGCCTCGCAGGAACGACACGCCTTCAAGCTTCGCCACGAGAGCCCCGCTCCGCTCGGCCTCTTGGATTTCGAGTTTGACTTTTCCGACGGCGTCCCGTCGAGCGCTTCGCTCACGCCGCATCGCTTCGAGGGCCCGCACTCGACCCTCGTTGCGGGTGCGGCGGGCCTTGATGCCGGTGCGAATCCAGACCTCTTCTTGGGCGAGCTTCTTGTCGAAGAGGGCGTTTTCCTTCTCTTCGGCGGCGAGCGCCTGCTCTTTCCGCACGAGAAAGGTTTCGTAGTCACACGACCAATCAAAGATCCTGCCGCGGTCGATCTCGAGGATGCGGTTCGCGATCCGGCGGAGGAAGGCACGGTCGTGGGTGACGAACATGAGTGTGCCGCGCCAGCGGCTCAAGAATTCCTCGAGCCATTCGATCGCATCGATGTCGAGGTGATTGGTCGGTTCGTCGAGCAGCAAGAGATCGGGCTCGGCAACGACGGCGCGGGCGAGCAGCACACGCCGCTTCATCCCCGAAGACAGCGACTCAAAAGCTATGCCGCCATCGAGCCCCATCCGGGAAAGAATTTGATCCACGGCATGATCGCGCTCCCAATGCCCCTCGTCGCTGTCGGTCGCCACGAGGCCGGTGGCCACGATATCGCGAACGAGTCCGGTCATGTCTTGGGGCACGTCCTGGCGAAGGAGTGCCACCGACGCCCCCGGTGCGAACGTGATCTCTCCGGAGTCAGGCTGCACACTGCCGGCAATGAGCCGCATGAGCGTTGTCTTGCCGGCGCCGTTGCGGCCAAGCAGACCAATGCGCTGGCCCGCCTCGACGTGGCAGGTCACGTTATCGAGGAGCGGTGGCCCGCGGAATCGCAGCGAGAGATTGCGGATACTGACGAGGGGCATCGACGTTTGCGGGGTGGGCGACGGTCGTGGGGGCTTCGCCACGGAAAGCCAGCAGGCTACACGCGCGTGTCTGCAAGTGGTACGTCGCCGCGGCCCACGCGGAGAAGATTGGTGACCGTCACGCGGGCGATCTCGCCGAGGGCCTCGCGGGTGAGAAAAGCCTGATGGGCAGTCACGAGCACGTTCGGGAACGTCAGCAACCGGGCCAGCTCGTCGTCTTGAAGCACCTGGCCCGAAAGATCCTCGAAGAAGACTCCCTCTTCTTCTTCATAGACGTCGATCGCGAGGCCGCCGAGGTGGCCGCTCTTGAGCGCCGCGATCACCGCCTTCGTGTCGATGAGTTTGCCGCGGCTCGTGTTCACGAGCATCGCGCCTGGCTTCATGTGAGCGAGGGACTCTGCATCGATGAGATGGTGGGTGTCAGGCGAGAGCGGCAGATGGAGCGACACGATATCGCTCGTTGCGAGGAGCTCAGAAAGCGAAAAGTAGGTGACTCCCCGTTCGGCCCCCCATTCCTCCTGGGGAAACGGATCATGAGCCACGACCCGCATCCCGAAACCTCGAAAGATCTCGGCGGTCACGCGACCGATGCGGCCGGTGCCGACAATGCCACACGTCTTGCCGTGAAGGTCGAAGCCGACGAGGCCCGCGAGCGAAAAATTTTGCTCGCGGACACGGTTGTACGCCCGGTGGATTCGACGGTTGAGCGTGAGGACCAGGGCCACGGTGTGCTCGGCCACGGCGTGCGGGGAGTATGCGGGAACGCGGGTGACTGCGAGGCCGAATTCGCGAGCCGCCGCCAGGTCCACATTGTTGAATCCGGCGCAGCGCAGGGCGATGTGGCGAATGCCGGCGTTGGCGAGCACAGCGAGACAGTCACGGTCGAGGCGATCGTTCACGAACACGCACACCGCAGCGGCACCAGCGGCCGTGGCGGCCGTGCCTGCGGTCAGGCGGAACTCATGGAACTTCCACTGAACCTCTGGCGCTCCGGCCGCGGCCAGCATGTACTCACGGTCGTAGGGCTTCGTGTCGTAGAACGCGACGGTCGGCATGGGGGCTCCTGGCATACAGGGTGGAGCCCCTGTTCTACCCGAAGTTCATCGGCTGGCCGGTGGCTTCCAAAACGGAGAGCCAGAGATCACCGTCAGGACAGACCTCGTTGCGGCGGCTCACCGCCAAGGCCATCGGGATGTGGACGAACCGGCCACGCCAACGACCCACGACCATTTCCGTTCGGCCGGCCATCGCCGCCGGCCTTCTCTGCCGGCACCACGTCCTGGCCGGCGCCTTCGGCTACGACGATCACCGCATGGCCGCGGTCGCGGACCCGCGCCGCCAGGTGTGCCAAAAATCCCTTCTCTCCATCGAGGGCAAACGGCACCTCGGGAATGAGCACGTAATTCGCATCCGGCTGGGCGAGCGCGGCATAGCATGCGATGAATCCCGAGTGGCGGCCCATGAGCTTCACGAGGCCGACGCCATTGGGCGACGCCTTCGCCTCCAAAACCCTCCCGAAGGTCAGCCGGTCGTTCGCATGCCGGCGGCAACGCCCTGCACACAAAGCCTCAAGAGATCGCGGTGCGTGTCACCGGCGGCCGGATCGGCTTCGGACGCCGCACGACGGCGGCGCATAAAATCAACCTGGATGAGATTGAGCGGATCGACGGATGGATTACGCGCCTCAATCGACCGCTGGAACCAGGGCGTGCCACCGAGCAATTCCTTGCCACCGACGATGTCGAGAATGGCCTGTCGAGCCCGGTCGTATTCCGCGGCGATCCGCTGCCAGATTCGCTTGCGGGCGTCGGCGTCGTCATCGAGCTCCGAATAATGGGCGGCGATGACCATGTCGGCCTTGGCGAGCGCGAGCGTGGCATTGTCGACGGTGGCCTGAAAGAAGGGCCAGCGGCGATACATCTCGCAGACCTGCTGCCAAGCTTTTCGGTCTTCGTACTTCACCTCGGCGAGGGCCGCCCCGAGACCGTACCAGGCGGGGATCATGCAGCGGCTCTGGGTCCAGGCAAACACCCAGGGAATCGCCCGGAGATCGTCGAGCGTACGCTCCCCACGACGACGGGCTGGGCGGGAACCGATGGGCAGATTCTCGATGTCGTCAATTGGCGTGGTCTTGGAAAAGTAGCCGATGAACCCAGGCTGATCGACAAGGTCGCGATATGCGACAAGCGACCGGGCGGCCATCTGTTGGGCAAGGAGTGGCCACTCAGCGGGCGGCGGTGGTGGCGGCGTGGTGGAGGCCACGAGCGTGGCCCACGCAACCTGATCGAGATGGCGTCGGGCGATCTCGGCATCGTCATACCGCTCGGCGAGCACTTCCCCCTGTTCGGTGAGACGAAGGCTGCCGTCGAGTGTTTCAGGCGGCAACGAAAGAATGCCCCTGGCTGCGGGGCCACCGCCACGCCCGAGTGATCCTCCGCGGCCGTGGAAAAACGTGAGTTTTACCGAACGAGCTGACGCTGCCCGATGCAATCGTTCTTGCGCCGACTGCAACCCGAAACAGGCAGCAAGATAGCCACCGTCCTTCGTGCTGTCGGAATACCCGACCATCACGATCTGGCGATTGCCACGGCCCGCAAGGTGATCGCGGTAGGCAGGCACGTCGAGCATCGCGCCGAGTGTCGCGTCGGCATGCGCGAGGTCGTCGATCTTCTCAAAGAGCGGCACCACCGCGATGTCGTGGTCTGCGACGGGCTCACCCGAAGCCCGCGCCTGCCCCTGGGCCCAGCGCCAGAGCCAGAGGACGCAGAGCACGTCGGCCGGGCACTGCGTGAGGCTTACGATCGCGCCCCCCAGGCATTCCTGGCCAAAGCGGATCGCTGCCGTGTGGAGAAGCCTGAAGAGGTCGAGTGTGTCGGCGGCAAGCGGGGGAAGATGCTCACGCGGGACGGCGCCGACGTTGCCAAGCGAGCTGACGAGAAGGCGAGCCCGTTCCGCCGGAGCGAGCGACTTATACCCACCCGCGTCCGGCAAGAGCCCCGCTGCGGCGAGGACGGCCCCCATGATGTCGGCATAGGCCCGCGCGTCTTGCCGGACATCGAGCCTCGTCATGTGCAGGCCGAAGGTGCGGGCGAGGTCGAGCCATGCCTGGGGAGGCGAGTCAATGGCGAGACCGTGATCCTGGCGAAGGCAGTCCACGAGCAAGGCAACGTCTGCGACGAACTCCTCGCCCGTGCGATAGGCCAGCGGCGGAATCGTGGCCGAGGCGAGCGTGAGCCTGCGCGAGGCCTCCAGTCGCAGTCGGATCATCGCAAGCCATTTTCGATACACGGCACGCGGATCGATCGCCTCAATTCCCGCGGCGACCTCCGGGTGATCGCTGGCGAGGGTGTCGAGGCGTGCGGCGAGTGGCCTGCCCCCCGCCGCGGCCTCGAGTGAAATCGTGAGCAACTCAAAGAGCCGCTCGCACCATTCGAGGTGCTGATCGATCGCCGCATGCCGGAGACGCTCGAGCGTCGCGGCGGTGACATCGGCTGTCACGAACGGATTGCCGTCGCGGTCGCCCCCCATCCACGATCCGAACGTCAAGAATGTCGGAACGTGGAATGCATGATCGGGGTATGCATCGGCGAGCGCCTGGCGGAGCGAGGCGTAGACCTCGGGCACCGCCTTCCAGATGCGGGGCATCACCGAAAGGCCGCGATCAACCTCGTCGAGCACGGTCGGCCGCGAGGGCCGGAGAAAGGCGCTCTGCCAGAGCACGACCAGCTCCGCACGCATCTCGGCTTCGAGCCCGCGTCGTTCGCGAGGCAGGAGATCGGTGTTGTCGAGCGCGGCCAGCCTCTTTCGCATCCGTCGCAATTTGGCCCGGATGCTCCGTCGCTTGGCTTCGCTCGGATGAGCGGTGAAGACGAGCTCGATCGCGAGGCGATCGAGCGCCGCCTGAAGGTCGTCGGCCGTGAGCCCGTTCGCACAGAGGTCAGTCACACCGCCGGCAAGCGACTCCACGAGCGGCTTCGGATCCCGGGACCGCTCACGGTCACGGAGGACGCGAACCCGCTGCCGGTCCTCGGCGATGTTGACCAAGTCGAAGAAGACGCTGAAGGCGCGGGCAACGATCGTCGCCTGTCGCTCGTCGAGCCCCGCAATTTTTTGGTCGAGCGCTGCCTCGGCGGCGTGGTCACCATTTCGACGGGCCCGAGCGAGGCCGCGAATTTCCTCAATGAGGTCAAGCGCCTGAGGCCCCTCGAGCTCTTTGATCACGCCGCCGAGCATGTCGCCAAGGAAACGCACGTCACGCCGAAGCAGTTCATCATCGACCACGGGAGAACCTTCAAGGTGGGGATCGCGAGGGGAGACACGCAGTCCCACAGCATAGGGGGAGCAAATTCTGCGCCAACTAAACGTCGTCTACACGAATCCTGAATGCAGGCCCCCGCGGATCATGGGCGTCGGCCCACGGGTCGAAACCGTGGCAGTTCCTGCCGCGCGGGGAGGCATGGAGCGGTGTGCTGGGCATAGTTGCTGTCGCGTTCGTATGCTCTGACGCATGAGCAGAAAGTCGAAGATCCTATGGGCGCTGGTTGAGGCTGCTGTCGCCGCTGCTGTCTGGCCTCGCGCGGTGTCGTGCGACGAGCCAGCGAGCAGCAGGACCGATCCCATCCGAGCTCTCCAGCGCGAGGCCGAGGAGAAGGGCGTGGCCACTTGGGGCCATTGGGGCGACAGCCCGGACCGTTACGTGGCCTGGTCGAATCACTCCAATAGGCTCATCCCGGTCTACACGTTCGGCATCGACCTGGCCGGAATGGCGGGAGCAAACAGCGTCTATCGCGACGAGGCCCGTCTGCGTCAACTCTTCGGCTACCTGCCGGTCGACACTCTGAATGCAGATGCCGAGTACTTCGACCAGACCGATATCGCAAGGCTCCAAATGGCGGCCGCCGAGGCCGGCAAGAAATACATCGTGCTCGTGGTCTTCGACGGGCTTGATTGGACGATGACACGAGCGGCGGCGATCGCGACGACCGGCCGCGTCGCGTATTCAGAGGGCCGGGGGACCGGCTTTGCGTTTCAAGACTATCGCGGCTGCCCGACCGATTTTGGATTCTTCGTGACGAGCCCTGCCAACGACGGCACGACAGTCGATGTCGATGCCCAAGCGATAAAAAACCCGGGCGGGAAGAAGCCCGGAGGCTACGACGCGTCGAGAGGTGGGGCGACGCCGTGGGCGCCGCGGCCAAACCTCACGTATCTCATCGGCCGAGACCGGGAGCATCCCCACGCCTACACCGACTCGGCCGCATCAGCGACATCGCTGTGTAGTGGTCGCAAGACGTACAACGACTCGATCAACGTCGGGCCTGAGGGGGAGCAGTTCGAGCCTGTCGCCCGGCAGCTCCAGAAGCGAGGATTCGCCGTCGGCGCCGTCACGAGCGTGCCCGTGCCGCATGCCACGCCTGGCTGCGCGTATGCCAACAACGTCTCCCGGGACGATTACCAAGACATTTCGCGCGACATGCTTGGCGAAGCGTCAGTGGCGCACCCGGTGGCGTTACCGGGAATGGATGTCGTGATCGGTGGTGGCTTCGGAGTCGAGGCCAAGAACGACGCGAAACAGCAGGGGCGAAACTACGAACCGGGAAACAAATACGTCGCACCATCCACGCTCGCGGCGATCGATGCGGCGACCGGCGGGCGTTACCACGTGGTTCAGCGCACGGTGGGGCAATCGGGTGCCGCGATCCTCACGAAAGCGGCCGGCGACGCGGCCGCACGCGACCTTCGTCTCTTCGGGTTTTTTGGCACGTCCGAAGGCAATCTGCCATTTCGCACGGCCAACGGGGACTACGATCCCGGCCAGGGCAACCCCGAACAATCAGGGGATCCCGAGAGCGATCGTCTCCGGAAGAAGTATGGCTCGCATATCCATTATTCGAAGGCCGATGTCGAGGAGAACCCGACACTCGCCGACATGACCCGCGCGGCGCTGGACGTGCTCGAGCGTCGCGAGCGATTTTGGCTCATGGTGGAGGCGGGCGACGTCGACTGGGCTTCGCACGCGAACAACGTCGATACGGCCATCGGAGCAGTCCAGAGCGGTGATGCGGCCGTCCGTGCCGTGTTCGACTGGGTTGAAAGACGCGACGCCTGGAAGGATACGGCCGTGATCGTCACAAGTGATCACGGGCACCTGTTGGTGCTGACCCAGCCCGAGGCATTTGTGGCTGGTCAAGAGGAGCGATAGCGGGATGCTCGTGGCGTGCGTGTGAAATCGTCGCCGCCCACGCTACGATGTGGCTCCCACTCTGGAGAACGAATGATGACTGCGCGACGGACCCCGATCGTGGCCGGGAATTGGAAGATGAATTTGGATCGCGCGCGGGGCGTTGCCCTCGCGGCGGCGGTGGCTGGGCGACGGAGCGAGGCAGCCGGTGCCGACGTCGTGCTCTGCCCACCGGCGGTGTATCTCGTGCCGGTCGTCGAGGCGGTTGCGAAGGCCGGGGGTGATATCGGTGTCGGGGGTCAGAACGCATCCGACAAGTCGAGTGGAGCGTTTACCGGCGAGGTTGCTCCGGCGATGCTCGTGGACGTGGGGTGTAGGTATGTGATCCTTGGCCACTCCGAACGCCGCACGCTCTACGGGGAGACCGACGCGTCTGTGAACGCCAAGACCAAAGCGGCGCTGGCGGCTGGGCTCGTGCCGATCGTGTGCGTGGGTGAAACCCTCGAGGAACGCGAGGCCGGTCGGACCGAAGCCGTGGTGACGACGCAGGTGAACGGATCGCTCGCCGGCCTCGATGCGGGGAGCCTCGAGAAGCTCGTGGTCGCCTACGAGCCGGTGTGGGCCATCGGCACTGGAAAAGTGGCCACGCCGCAGCAGGCCCAAGACGTCCACGCCACGATTCGGAAACTGCTCGCTGGCCTCGCGTCGCCGGCGACGGCGGAAAAAGTTCGGATTCAGTACGGCGGCAGCGTCAAGGCCGACAATGCTTCGGATCTGGCGGCCTGCCCCGACATCGATGGGGCGCTCGTCGGTGGGGCGAGCCTCGAGGCGGACGGGTTTCTGGCGATTGCCAAGGCGTTTGCCGTAGGCCGCGGCTGACCGCGGCGGAATGAGGTGGGATTCACGCCGCAGGGCCCTGGCGGCTATGATCTTCCCTCCCTTGGTCCCGTTCAGGAGTTTTTCAAGTTGTTGCCCTTCCTGCTGCGATTTTCGCTCGGCTTCCTCCTCGTCTTCATGGCACTGTTTTTGATCGCGCTGGTGCTCATCCAACGGGGGAGGGGAGGCGGGCTCGCCGGAGCCTTTGGTGGAGCGGGGGGCCAAAGCGCATTCGGGACCAAGGCTGGCGACATCTTCACTCGGATCACGGTGATGGTCGCTTCGTGCTGGATCTTGTTGTGCATCCTCGCGATCAACGTTCTTGGCATCGGTACGTCGCGAATTTCTCCGAACCTCGGAGGAGCCGCTTCGCAGCGGACGCAGTCGGATATCCCGGCCGAGCCTGCGAAGAGTGACATCCCGGAGGCGCCTGCCGACGAGAAGAAGTCGGAACCGAACAAGACAGACGAGAGCACGCCAGACGCGAAGTCAGGTGAATCGAAGGCTGCAGGAACGGATGCCGCGACGGAATCGACACCGGCTTCCCCCGAGAAGGCTGAGGCGGCCAAGCCCGAGACTGGCGAGGCAAAGCCTGATGCTCCAGCCTCAAGCGAGGCGCCCGCGTCGTCGGAACCGTCACCTCCAGCGGCGCCCGCTGAACCAGCCGCGCCGGCTGCCAAGTGACATGCCGAGGAGCATGACAGGCTGCGGCGTCGGGGCGGCCACCGCCGACACGACGAGTTGCCGGGTGGAAGTCCGTACGGTCAACAACCGCGGCTTCAAGTTTTCTGTTCGCACGCGGGATGGATTGTTCTGGCTCGAGCCGCGTATCGAGACGCTCGTTCGATCGCGCATTCACCGTGGTACCGTCTCGGTGTCGCTCGAGGTGAAAGGGGGAGCGACCGCCGCCACCAAACGGCTCGACCTCGACCAAATGGCTGCCTACCTCGATGACCTCGAGCAGTTTGCGGCGGCACGAGGTTTGGCGCTTCCGCAAAGCCTCGAAGGCATCCTCGGGTTGTCGGGTGTCGTTACGGAGGCTGTGCCGGGTGACGATGTGGTCGAACAGGTCTGGCCGGTCGTGGCGAAGGCTGTTGCTAGCGCCCTCGATGCCTGCGATGCCATGCGCGACGCCGAAGGGGCTTCTCTTGCGGCAGACATGCGATCGATCATCACTGATATCAGGAAGCTCGTGGACGGCATTCGCTGCCGGGTGCCGGCAGCCGTGGAGCGGCACCGTGAGCGGCTCATGGAACGGGTGACGAGCCTCCTGGGGGAGCAAGGCGCGTCGCTCACCCAGGCTGACCTGACGCGTGAACTCGTGCTCCTTGCCGATCGATCCGATGTGGCCGAGGAAATCGTCCGGCTCGAGAGCCATCTCGACCAGTTCGAGCGGCTTCTCCAAGACCCGTCGCCAGGGCGCCAGCTCGATTTTCTCGCCCAGGAGTTGGCCCGCGAGGCGAATACGGTGGCCTCGAAGAGCTCCGATGTGGAAATCGCGCACGCCGTCGTCCAGGCGAAAACGCTCATCGAACGCCTCCGCGAACAGGTTCAGAATCTCGAGTGATCCCGCCCGGCCGCGGACATGGCAAGGGAGGGCTGGCTCCGGCAAGCTCCGGCGGTACAACAGCGTGATGGAAGACTGCCCAGGAAAGCTCGTCGTCATCTCCGGCCCGTCAGGCGTCGGCAAGACCACGCTTCTCAGACGGCTTTTGGCCCTGTTTCCTGAACTCGTTCCGAGCGTGTCGGCCACCACTCGCCCCCCACGGGCCGGCGAGCGCGACGGCCTCGATTACCACTTTATTCCTCTCGAAGAGTTCGAGCGGCGGCGGGCGGCAGGCGAATTCTTGGAGTGCTGCCAGGTCTACGGTCGCCAGCATTGGTACGGCACGCTCGTGGCCGAAGTAGCCCCCAGAATGGCCTCCGGGCAGTGGGTCGTGCTGGAAATCGACGTGGAGGGTACACTTTCGGTGCTCGCAAAGTACCCCGACGCGATCACGATCTTCGTCGAGCCGTCCCATCCCGACCAGTTGTTCGAGCGGCTTCAGGGCCGCGGCACCGAGTCTCCGGAGGCGATGGCCAGGCGGCTCGAGGTGGCTCGTCGGGAGCTTTTGGAAGCCCATCGCTACCGCTACCGCGTCGTCAACGAGGATGTCGACGAGGCTCTCGGTCAGGTGCAGGGCATCCTAGCAGCGGAAGGTTTCGAACCGGCGGCACGTACCGGGTCTCGAGCCCCTCACGAAAAAATACGTTCCACGTCCAACCCCGGAGTCAACGCATGATCGACGACCTGCGCGAAGAGGAAATCGTCAACAAGGTCGGAGGGCGATTCAAGCTTTCCACCCTCATCCAGAAGCGGCTCGTCGCGCTCAACGCCGGCAGCCGCCCTTTGGTCGACACCACGAGCACCGACAAGATGCAGATCGTCATCGAGGAGATCAAGCAAGACAAGATCTACCTCGACACGTCGATGAACCTCCGCATCACCGGCGAATCCCCCGAAGCCGGCAGCCCGCTCGATTTCGACCCGACGATACTATGAGTACGGTTTTGCAGCCATCCATGGCCTGCAAAACCTTGGCTCGGCGGAGGGGCAGCCAAGGTGCCCCTCGCCTCGCGTGCTGCTCGCACCTCCGGGCTCGCAGGGCCGCCGCGGGGCGGCGGCCGGTGGTGTCACGCCGATGACCGCCGCTTCAAAACACTCTTTCATGTGTGTCGTCTCTTCATGAGCATCACCGACCGTGAGATCGTGCTGGGTGTGAGCGGCGGGGTCGCGGCGTTTAAGGCTGCCGCGCTCGCGAGCATGCTCGCGCAGCGAGGGGCTCGCGTGACGGCCGTTCTCACTCGCAATGCTCGAAGATTTGTCGGCGAGGCGACGTTTGCCGCCCTCACGGGGCGTCCTGTGGCATCCCGCGGCTTCGATGCCGCTCGCTATCCGCTCGGCGCCCACATTGAGCTTGCCGAACGGGCCGACCTGGTCGTCGTGGCCCCGGCAACGGCCGATTTTCTGGCGAAGACTGCGTCGGGGGCGGCCGATGATCTTTTGACCACGCTCATGCTCTGCGCGGAGTGCCCAGTGCTCGTCGCCCCGGCCATGAATGCCGCCATGTGGGCGAAGCCTGCCGTCCAGCGGAACGTCGCCCAACTCGTTGCTGACGGCGTTCAGATCGTCTCGCCGGGGACCGGCTGGCTCTCCTGCCGCAAGCATGGGGCAGGGCGGATGGCCGAGCCCGATACGATCCTTGCGGCGATTGAATCCGTGCTGGCAGGCACGCCGCACACGCCCCGGACCATCTGAGACGGAGTGCTGCACGACTCGAATGGCTCGCATTCTCCTTACCGCCGGTCCGACGCGGGCCTTCATCGACGACGTCCGGTATCTCACAAATGCGTCAAGCGGCCGCATGGCCGCGGCACTCGCTACCGCGGCCCTTGCCAGGGGACACGAGGTCACGATCGTGAGCGGACCTGTGCATGTTCGCTACCCTTCCGACGCGCGGGTCGTGCCCGTCGTGACGACCTCCGAGATGCTCGAGGCCTCGCTCGCCGAGCTTCCGGCCTGCGACGGTGTCATCGCCGCCGCGGCCCCCTGCGACTTCGAGCCGGTCAAAAAGGTCGCCGGAAAGATTCCTCGGGTGGGGGACGGCCTCACGCTCGAACTCAAGCCTACGCCCGATGTGATCGCGACGCTTGCCCGCAAGGCACCTCGCAACAAGTGGTTCGTCGCGTTTGCCCTCGAGCCGGGAGCCGATCCTCGGCGAGCCTTCCAAAAGATCGAGGCCAAACGATGCGACCTCATCGTCGTCAATGATCTCACGGCGATGGAGGGCACCGAGACATCGGTCACGGTCTATGATCGCCAGCACGAAGCGGTGGGCAGTCGAAGCGGTACCAAGCGGGCCGTGGCATCCTGGCTCATTCGGCTCTTTGAATCAACTTTGGTCGCCCCGAACCCGTCGCGATAATCTGGTGCGACCATTGTTTTGCCTCCCGCATGCCTGCCACTGAGAAACCATCCATGATCACCATCGCGATCCTCGGTGCCACGGGCTATACCGCCCTCGAAACGATCAAGATCTTGCTGCGTCATCCCGCAGCAAAAATCGTCGCCGTGACGAGCCGGCAGGAAGGGCGGCCGCCGGTGTCGACGGTCCATCCGAGCCTTGTCGGCAGGCTCGATCTCGAACTCGAGGATTTGGAGCCTGAAGAGGTCGGGCGCCGGGCGGATTGCGTCTTCGGCTGCCTGCCCCATGCGGCGAGCGCCGACATTCTCCCAAAAGTGCTCGCTGGTGGAGCGAAGGTCGTTGACTTGAGTGCCGATTACCGGCTGGACGACGCGGCGACCTACCTTGAATGGTATGGCCATGAGCATCCTGATGTCGGTCGGCTTGGCTCGACGGTCTATGGTCTCCCAGAGCTCTTTCGGGATCGCATCGCCGGCCAGTCGCTCGTGGCCAACCCAGGCTGCTATGCCACGTCGGCGATTTTGCCACTGGCGCCGCTTGTCAAAGCGGGGCTCGTCGAACTGTCCGACATCATCATCGACTCCAAGAGCGGCGTGAGCGGCGCGGGGCGCCAGCCCAAACTCATGACGCATTTTCCGGAGTGCAACGAGAGCATGTCGGCCTACAACGTGGGCCGACATCGGCACACGCCGGAGATCGAGCAGGTCATCGCCAGGCACGCGGGCGTTCGCCCGGAGGTGATCTTCACCCCGCAGCTCGCTCCGATGGATCGCGGCATTCTGTCGACGATCTATGCTCGGCCCACCAAGACCATCACCGAGGCCGATGTCATGACGGTTCTCCGCGAGGCCTACGCCGCGGAGCGGTTCGTGCGTGTGGTGGATCATCTTCCCGGCACGAAAGACACCGTCGATACGAATTTCTGTGACATTACAGCCCGCGTGGTCCGGGGCCGAATTCTCCTCATTAGTTGTCTCGACAACCTGGTGAAAGGCGCCGCCGGCGCGGCTGTCCAAAATTTCAACGTCCTCTTTGGCCAACCCGAAACCGCTGGCCTGCTGTGAGCCTTATGCTGCCATCCGACACTCCCATTCGATTGCCGATTCCACCGATTCCCAAGGGCTTTCGGATGGCCGGCGTGCGTGCCGGGATCAAGCGGGATCGCACCCGTGAGGACGTCACACTCGTGGTGAGCGACACGCCCGCGACCGCGGCGGGCGTCTACACGACGAACCTCGTTTTTGCGGCGCCCGTGGCCTATGACCGGGCGCTCACGCCAGGCCGCGGCTTTCGCGGCGTCGTGATCAATTCCGGGAATGCCAACGCGTGTACCGGCACGCGTGGCCTTGACGACGCTCGGAGCATGGCCGCGGCCGCCGCACGGCTCATCGACGCCTCCGCTGAAAACTGTCTCGTGCTGTCGACCGGGATCATCGGCGAGTTTTTGCCGATGGCCACGGTCACGTCGGGTATTGAAGCCGCAGCGGCAAAGCTCGGCGCGGATACCGAAGCCGCGGTGTCCGCGGGCCGCGGGATGATGACGACCGACACGCGGCCGAAGCTGGCCGGAGCGTCGTTCCATGTGGGCGAAGTCGAGTACAAGCTTTTTGGCATGGCCAAAGGGGCCGCGATGATCGGGCCGCGGCTGGCCACGATGCTCGGTGTGGTCCTTGTTGATGCACCTATCGAGCCGGCCGATGCCCAGCGGCTCCTCGCTGACGCCGCCGAGGAAACCTTCAATTGCGTGAGTGTCGACGGCCACATGAGCACCAACGACACGGTGCTCCTCCTGGCCAACGGCGCGGCCGGCGGGCCGCCGCTCACAGGCGACGGGCTTACGGCATTCGGCCGGGCCTTGCATGACGTCTGCCGAACGCTCGCCCGCGAGATGGCCGATGACGGCGAGGGAGCCACGCATGTCATGCGGATCGAGGTCACGGGCGCCGCCAGTCGCGATGCTGCCAGGCAAATCGCCCGTACGATCGCCGACAGCCCGCTTGTGAAAACGGCTGTCCACGGTGCCGACCCGAACTGGGGCCGCATCGTTTCGGCGGCCGGCTATTCAGGGATTGCCTTCGATCCGGCGGCCGTCGAACTCCGGCTCAACGGCACGCTGCTATTTCGATCCGGGGCGCCGGTCCCGTTTGACGCGGATGCCGTCTCGGCCTCGGTTAAGGAAAACCGCGAGACCAGAATCGACCTCGTGGTTGGCAGTGGCCCAGGAAAGATCGTTTTTTTCTCGAGCGATCTGACCGCCGACTACGTCCATTTGAACGCCGACTACCATACGTAAGCGTTCCCCCGTGCTGGGGCCGGCCCTCGGCTTGACTCCGGGACGGGAAAAGAGTTTTATCCAGAGAGAGATTTTCAGAGGCCCCGAGCGTTTTCCGTGACCCCTATCCTGCCGTCTTTCACGTTTTCGTTCGATCCTTCGCTGCCCTTCGTCGGCGATGCCAGCCCGATGCCGCTCGTGGTGCCTGGGTGGGCTTCGACTGGTGTGGCTCCGAGCGTGGTCGCGGCCGTCGACCCGGATGACGATGACGATCTCGGCGATGAGGAAGACCTTGCGGTTTCGCAGCCTCCGGTCGACGAGGAGTCGAGCTTCGACGATTTCGACGACGAGTTCGACGATGACTTTGAAGAGGATGCGAGCGACCCGGATTGGGATCACCCAGACGACGGCGACTCTGAACCCCCACCAGGGAAGAACACCGGAAAGAAAAAATGAGCGAGGCCGCCTCCGGCGGCTGGCGCCAGGAGCGTGACCATGGCCGGGCTCGACACCCACGAGTTCACTCCCGACGACCCGAATGCGGAGTCTGGGAAAGGAGCACGCGCCGGCCGGCATGTCCGGCGGAAAACAGCCGACTGGTTCGGTGACCTCAGCCAGCTCGACTTCGATGTCGATTTCTACGAGCGTCTTCTCGCCCGAAAGACCGACTCGATCGAAACGCTGAGAATCCTCGCCGAGCTCGTCTCTCGGAAGGGCGACATGCCGAGAGCGGTCGAATTGGATCAGCGGCTCGTCGATCTCCAGCCGGTGGATTTCCTGGCTCGCTACAACCTCGCCTGCTCCCTTGCACGGGCCGGCCGAGCGGACGAAGCGATCGACGCGCTCTCACGTGCGATTCTCTTGGGGTATGACGACCTATCGCACATGGAGGCCGACCCCGACCTGGCGAGCCTCCACGGGCATCCTGATTTCCAGGCGCTCCTGGGCGACTGAAGGCCAATTATTCCGCTTGGAAGGTCCGGCTCGAGCGGTAGCCATACGTGGGCACCGGCGAGGGCCTTTTCGATCTCATCGCAAGATAAGGCGGACGGCGCCATCGCATCAGCCAGCCGCAGGATGAATGCGAATCGTCGGCGTGTCCTGCAGTTCTTGGAGGAGCTCGGCGAACCTCCACTTTTGGACCACAGCCTGCCGCCGTTTTCTATCCTGGCAGTCCGAAATGGCCTAAACTCTCCTTCGATCGGCTCGAACACGCGAACCGATCGACAGGCTTCTGGAGGAGACGACGGCCATGCTACTTTCCAATCTGATGCGCAGGCGCAAACAGCGAACGCGTCGCCCCAATCAGCAAAAGGCCGTGCTGGGTCGGACCATCGACTTGCTTTTGGAGGATCGTCGCATGCTGGCGGGCCTCCTGATGCCCTCCAACACCGTGGGCAGCCCCGAAGAGGTGATGCATTATTACGGCCCGAACCTGGCAACTCAGATACCGGCCGCCTTCACGAAGTACATCACCATCACGAACCACTGGGATCAGACGATCTATCCGTTCCTCGAGGGCAAGAACGACAAGATCGCCAATACCGCGGCCACCACGCACCCCCAGTACGCGGCAACGGGGAACTACAACCCGTACGATCCCGTCAATCACGAATACCGCGCCTACATAGGCTACACCGAAACCGTCGGTGGCGTGACGACAACGTACGCGGGACTCAAGCCATATAGCCAGATTACGATTCCTGTTCCGATCGCGTTCTGGGACTCGGGCCGAGTCAACATTTCGACGGATGGCGTGAATCAGTTCAAGACTGGGGTCGATGGAAACAAGTCGGGAAACGCCCCGGGCGCGCCCTTCTTCTACCACGACTTCAATACGCAGGCGCTCTATCGGGCTTACATCGACCCGGCCCATCTCGACAGGCTCTATTTCCAGCCGGTGTTCAACTCGTTTGAAGCCGCAGCGCCCCATGCACCCACGTCCGCAAACTGGGTCATGCCCCCGGAATTGCGGACTGGCCTGAAGGTGACGGGGGACGGCCTGCCAAGGGAAGATCCCTTTACGATCACGGTCGTTCCCGGTCAGAACTATGTTCAACTGTCGGGCAATGCCAGCGGAGGCCAGCCGGTCGGTTATTACACGTTTCAAAGTCCGCTCGACGCTCCCTTGTCCCCGACGGCCCGATACACCAGCACCGGGTTCGAACTCATTGTCTCGAACGGGACGACCACGACCGACGGTGCCGTCATGTGGTACCACGCGTTGAAGGGAGAGAATCCCGGCAACGACGCTGCGTTTCAGCTCACCGAAGTGACGTTTCGAAGTGACTGGTACGACAAAACCAAGTCGCCGACCAACTTTGAAGTCTTCATGGGTCCAGGGGGCGGCGGCTATCTCGAAAACAACTTCGACATTGCAGACTACGACGTCTCGTACGTCGACACGGCCTACTTGCCCGTTGCCATGGAAGCCCGCGCCGTCCCTATCCAGGGCTCGTCCCCCGTCGTGGCGCCACCCTTCGGCTGGGTCGGTTCGCCATCAACCGTCGAGAATTTCCAAACGGCCTACCAATCGTTTGTCAACAACACAGACAACATCTTGGGTTCGTATTTCGGCACGCATGGGTATCCACAATTCAATGCCTTCAATCCGAACGGTTTCAAGAAGCTGCCTGCCGGCCAGAACATATTTCTCTTGAGCCCTTTTGGGACGTCAGCACCGGGCAGTTGGAAAGCTACGGACGGGAGCATCACGTACAACCTCAATCAACTGAATTCCGGCGGCAACCTGCCTCCGCAACTTCCGGGCATTCCAGACAACAGCAGTGTGGCTGGAACCAAGAACCTCTTCCTGGAAACCAACACGGACGAGCGCAAACAGGTCCTGAAGGAGATCCAAACGGCCCTTTCCCAGGGGCAGACGTATTCTCTCTTCTATAACACGACCGGAACGGACGTGTTCGTCGGAAACGTTACAGGAATGCTTTCCGATGCGGCCACTCCACCAAATCTCATCGGGGTGGTGCTGGACCGAGACTTGACTGCGGACGCTTTGAACAAGGTGTACACGCCCAAGCTGAAGCCAAGTGACTTCGCGGCAGTACCGATCGCGCAGCTTTTCTACACGTGGGCGAACTACTACGCGACGCACGTCGTTTCCAATCCTCCGGTGAGCCCGGTTGCCGGTACCGTGAGCGGAAGCACCATCACCTTGGCCAATCCGGAAACAGGGCTGGTGCCAGGCATGAAGGTCACCGGCCCTGGGGGTGCGGACTACGGGATCGTCCTCACGGTGAACCCGGACAACAAGACCCTGCTGCTGAGCCAAAACCCGGGCCCCGGCCCCTTTTCCTTCGCGAAACCAAACGTCGAAGCGATCGTTGGCTTCACGTCACTCAAGGATCTTTTCCCGGGAAGCACGCCGTTGCTCTCGCAGTTCGAGTTCGCCTCGTCCGAGCAGGCCTACGCCCTGGAATTTGCTCAGACGGTGTACACCATCATGAGCGCCTGGAGTGTGACCGTTCCAAGTGCCACGCCCAATGCTTGGGTTCCGTTGATGGTCAATGTCGTCGGTGGGAATTTCTACGCGCCCATGGCGCTGGGAGGGGCGGCCGGCGCCCGCCTGACGGTTCTGCAGAAATCCGCGCTCCGCGGCATTCCAGACTTCACGAACCCGCTCTATTCCGATCCGTCGCTCTGGTATCCCGACCCGTCGGTGTCCCATACGACCGGGCAAGCCTTCAACGTTTACAACCTGATGCCCTATGTCTGGCTGATGCACGCGAAGTTGGGCGTCATCGCCTACACATTCTCTCTCGACGACGACGTTGGCAACGTCAACGCCAAAGGCGCGACGCACGTCGACATCAGCGTTGGAGGTCTGCAGACCACTTTGCCCGGCAACAAAGTGATCGGGCTCTTGAACACGGACCAGTTCACGCCGCCGGCGAATTATGGTGTCGTTTCGACGGGGCTCACCGGCGGAGTCCCGGCACAGGGCTCCAGCATTCTCGGAGGGGGCACGAAGGGAACTCCCGCGAACCTCGTCCTGGATCCCAATTTCGCCTATAAGGTTTTGGCGTACGATCAAAACTCCGGGGCAGCGGGTGCCACGGTAAACAGTGTGGGAATCCCGGTCGGCACCAGCGTCGAGACCCAGATCATCGGTACGCCTCGGACTTCCGACGGTCTCCTTTTGACCAACCCCATGGGCGTCACCAGTGCCCCGTATCATTTCTTCGGAACCCAGGTGTACGTAGGATCGGTGTTGGGTTCGCAGGCCTCCAACACGATCATTCTCGATCCTGAAGACGGAGCACAGTACGCCTATCTCAGTCTCTTGAAAATGGGACCGCTGACGAACATTCGGGTTCAGGGGCCGGGTATCCCAGCCGATTCGATCGTCACGATTCAGAATGTGACGAAGGGGGGTGATGGGGGAGTCACGGTGACCCTCTCCAGTTCGCTGCACGCAAGCCTCGTGAAGCCAGGGTCCTACGCGTACAGCTTCGGCGGTCCGATATTCCCCACGATTCGTAACCCCGGCTTCGAGTTCGGCCTCGCCACCGACGTGTCGGAACGGTTCCTGGTCGGGGAGCAAGCCGCAGGGGCAAAATCGGAGTGGAAATTCACCCCGGGCTCGAATGGTCCAACCAACACGTGGCAGTCCGGCGTTCAGTATGGCAATGGCACCGGCAGCAAGTTCACGAACGGCAACCCCGTGGCGCCGCAGGGCCTCCAGGTCGGGTTCATTCAAGGCGACAGCAAGATCGAACAGAAGATCAACCTGGCACCCGGTCACTATCAGATCGGTTTTCTGGCCGCCCAGTCGGCCGCGTTTCCAGGGCAAAGCCTGCAAGTGACCATCGCCGACTCCGGCGGGAATGTGCTGCACTCCGACACCTTCACGCCCGTCGGCACGAACTACACCGCGCACGCGACCCAACCATTCACGGCGCCGCGTTCCGGTTTGTACACGGTCACCTTGAAGGGGACGGTCCTCAGTACCGCGACGGTCTTGTTCGATCAGATCGCGACCGTCGAAGTCGAACAGGGGGCGTTGCTCAAGGGAGACTTCAACGCCGACGGTCTGACCGACATCGCCACGCGGCTCATCGATGGGAATTGGCAGGTTTCGCTCACCCAAGCTGCCGGCAATGCGACGCTCGTGTCGTTGGGTGCCTCCACGAACAATAACTGGACCACGAACGCGACATGGCTTGACTGGTCTGTTTTGCGGAGCGGTGACCGCGATGTGATCGTGGCCCGCGCGGAGGTTGCAAACGTCTCAGAAACGTGGTGGAAGCTGTCGTACGACGGGCCCGTGGGTGGGAACAGCGCCGAAAACTTTCATACGAACTTCGTCGGGGCGTGGACCTTCTCCAGCACCGCGAACTGGATTGACGTGGTGAGCGGCGATTTTGACGGAAACGCCAAACTCGACATCATCGGACGGGATTCGGCGAACGGCCAGTGGTGGATGCTTCAAGATGCCACGGCAAATTCGACGCCAGGAACCGCTGCAGCCAAAAATGTTTTCCTTGGTGCGTGGAGCAGCGAGGTGCAGTGGGATCGGACCTTGGCCGGCAATTTCACCGGGAACTCGAGCGGCAAGGCCCAGGTTGCGGGCCTGACCGGCAGCACGTGGT
>CAZCHF010000031.1:0-48564 GCA_964498325.1 uncultured Candidatus Kuenenia sp. | reverse complement strand
GTCAAGAGCCTGTAGCCACGCCGTCTTGAAGCGAGGAACGTGCCGCTCCACGTGGCTTTCGACGGCTTTTCAAGACGCCGAACGTCGTGCTCACGCGTCTGCCGAAGATTGCCCAGGAAATCCGCCGGAGTCTTGGAATCGCTCACGATCTCGCACCCACCACCAGACGCCCCCGACAAACAGTCCGACCACCGCCGCAAAGTAGACCGGAAGCAATCCCACGACGAAACGGAAGGCGGACGGTTCGGAACCGGCGAGCGTGTCCGGGCCGGTCATGCCTGCGGCCTCGGCTGCCGCCACAGCGGCCGAGAAGACCAGGCTCATCAGGCCGTAACTGACGTTGATTGCCAATCCCCTGAAACTCAGCACCGTTGCCCGGCGGTCAGAGCTCACAAGCTGATTGAGATAGTGGCTCTGCAGAAACATCAGCATGCGCATCGTCAGTGAGAGCAGCATCGAGAAGACGACACCCCACCAAGGCACGAAGCAGGCGATACCCACGAGCCCCAAAAAGGTCACCGTCGCGATGACGACGAAGTTCCGTTGCGGCGAGGTTTGCATCGCCAGCCGACGGACCGCCCCGGCTACCACCAGGCTGAGCATCGCGGTGCACGCGGCCACGAAGCCGAAGGCTGACTCTGGAATCTCGATCTGACGATAGATCTCACTGGAAACAACGAGAACCTGCCTGATCGGCTGATCAAACAACACCCCGGCAAGAATGACGACCATCACCAGCGGATGGGCAAGAATCCACCAGCCGGTGGCGGCGGTCTGGCGAAATGGAGCAAGAAGCCCCGCGGCCGTCGTGGACTGCTTCCGCGGCGGCTCCTTCATGGCGAGCGTCACCGCCACCACGCCGATCGCGGAACCGAGCGTCAGCCAGACCGGCAGGCGAAAGGTGTCGGACTCAGTGAGAGTTCCAGGAAGGCCCACCGCGGAGGCAAGCGCATTGAGTGGTCCTGGCTTGTAGAGCAGGCTTCCCATGACCATCCCGACCATCGTGACAAGCGCCCCCGCTTGCATCAGTCGCTCGAGCACCCGAGGCCACTCGTCGGCTCGCCCTGCGGCCACGAGCGAATCGTAGGCGAGGGCCTCATCGGCCCCGGAAGCAAACGCCTCGGCAATGCCACTGACAATGCGGTTGAGCAAGAGCGCTGGAAACACCCAGGCCGACGGCACCGGCACCAGACAGAGCACGAGCATTTCCACAACCATCAGCACCCCGGCCGCCACCAGCAGACGCTTGCGGCCGACAAGATCCGCAAGCGCCCCGGACGGTACCTCCAAGAGCACGATCGCGGCAGCCCACGCTGCGTTGAGCAGGCCGAACTGCTCGAGTGTGATCCCGAAATCGAGAAACAGGATCATGAAGACCGGATAATAGAACCGGACGTTGAAGAGGATGCGGAACGCCATGAACAGGCGCGTATTGCGGGTGGCCAGTCGATCGAACGCATCACCTTCAGGCGGCTCAGCCGGCGAAAGCTTTCCGACCGCAGCAGACTTCGGCGGCTCGTGTGATGATGGCATGGCAACGCCCTCGCCGGATTGACCCGGTCACGGAGTGACCGGGCTACGGTGTGGGAATCTTGCCAGCGCGTTCGAGCCAGGCGATGACGTCAGCGGCGAGGTCGTCGGGGCTGCGGGAGGCGGAGTCAACGACGATCTCGGCGGCGAGAGGCTCCTCGTACGGATCATCGATGCCTGTAAAGTTCTTGATCTCGCCCGCGCGAGCCTTCTTATAGAGGCCCTTCGGATCGCGGCCCTCGCAAACTTCGAGCGGGGCTCGCACAAAAATCTCGACAAAGTCGCCGGGGGCGAGCATCGACCGCACAGCATCGCGGTCACGACGGTACGGACTGACAAACGCCGTGAGCGCGATGATGCCCGCCTGAGCAAAGAGGTCGGCCACGGCCCCGATCCGACGGATGTTTTCAGCCCGGTCCGCGGCGCCGAACCCGAGGCCGAATCGGTTGGCAGCCTCTTCTCCAAAGCGGTCACGGAGGAGCGCCGGTGATGCATTGAGACCCATTCGGACATTGTCGCCATCGAGCACGAACGTGCGGCAGCCCCGTGCGTACAGCACCCGATCGACGGCATTGGCAAGTGTGCTCTTGCCGCACCCGGAGAGCCCGGTGAACCAGAGAACGCAGCCCGCATGCCCTGCGGCCCGCTCGCGATCCTCGCGGCTCACCGCATGGTCATGCCAGCGGACATCGACCAGTTCGTCACGGTTTTTCACGTCGCTCATGATTGAATCCTGCTCGTGCTCGTTCACCACGTATCGAGCCGCACGTCGATATCGACTCGTTCCACGTCACCGTTGGCCGCGCCGCCACGTTCGACCGTCACCTTTACCTGCTCGCCGGGACCGCGGCCGGCCACGCGACTGGTGAGCCCCTCGAAATCCTCGACCGGCTTTCCATCCACGGCCACGATCACGTCGCCCGCTCGGATGCCAGCCTGATCCGCAGCGGAGCCAGGCTCGATCGTACGGATCTCACACGGCCCACCGAAGGCCAAGGCGCCGACCCCGAGCTTGCCCCCCTTTCGCACATCGATCCGTGCGTCAGGCAGTTTCTTGGCAAGGTCGGCAAGCGCAGCATCGCCGAGCCCCGTTCCGAAAAGCTCGACCTGTTCCAGCCGCCGCAGCCGCGCGATCACGGCCAGCGCCGTGGCATCGAGCTTCACCCCATGAAAGCCGACACCCGCAAGCCCGCGAATCCGCGCGAGTTGCCGGAGGTCTTCGGTCGTGCCCTTCCACGCGGCTCCAAACTCCACCTCGACCCCCGCCTGTTCGACGAAAGGCCGCTCGCGGAATACGGCACCGAGTGCTTCGAGCCGCTCGCGCGCCGCTGCGGCCGTGCCGACCTGGTGAAACTCGAGGGCCGCTGCGGCCAGCCGTGACGCCTTCCCGTCGGACTCAGCCGCTTGTTCCAGGATTCGTTCCGCCTCAGCGGCAAGGTCAATGTCGTCACTCGCGAGCATGTCGCGGACGATCTCGATCCCACGGCTTGCCACTTCGAAATCCTCTTTTTGAATCGCGGTGGCAAGGGACTCGAGCACCGGCCGTCCCGCATCAAACAGAGCCTTGGAAGCGGCCTCACGGCGCGCGAATTGGGGTGAACCGAGGTCCGCAATCCACCGGTTGACATCAGCAGGCGGCGCGGCACCGACGATCTCACCGCCGATCACGGCGGTCACCAAGATGCAACAGAGACAAAAAAGCCTTGCCACGAACACCTCCGCGGAATGTGCCGAATATACCAGCGGCCGGTCGCGGCCCCGGCACGGGGATACACTTTTGGGGATCTGTTTGATCGTCGCACCTTCCTCGGCATTCCGTCCCTCGTTCGTTCCGTGTCCCTCTCACTCACGCCACCACCGCTCGGCTCCTCACCGCTTCCCACGTCGCGGGCCGACATGCTCGCCCGTGGATGGGACGAGATCGACGTCGTCTTCGTGAGTGGCGATGCCTACGTCGATCACCCGAGCTTCGCCAACGGCCTACTCTCGCGGCTCTTGGAGGCGGCGGGGTTTCGGGTCGCGGTGCTCGCCCAGCCCGATTGGCGGTCGTGCGAACCATGGCGGGAGTTCGGACGGCCGCGACTCTTCTTTGCCGTGTCGGCCGGCAACATGGACTCGATGATCAACCACTACACCGCCAACCGGAAGGTGCGCAACGACGACGCCTATTCGCCGAACGGCCAGATCGGCCGTCGACCCGATCGCGCGACCCTCGCTTACTGCCAACGGTCGCGCGAGGCGTTTCCGGGCGTGCCCGTCGTGGCCGGTGGCGTCGAGGCGTCGCTGCGTCGCATCGCCCACTACGACTATTGGAGCGACACCGTCCGCCGCTCGATCCTGCTCGACTCGAAGGCCGACCTCGTCGCCTTCGGCATGGGGGAGCGCACGATCCTGGAGATCGCTCGGGGGCTCGCGGCGGGGCACACACTCAAAGACATCCGCGACCTGCGTGGAGTCGCCTACCGCCTGGGCGCCAGCGAGGCACCGCCATCGGGCCCAGGCCCTTGCTGCCCCGGCACCGTCGAACTTCCATCTTTCGAAACCGTCTCCTCCGACAAACGCGCCTTCTGCGAGATGACGCGGGTCTCCCACCTCGAAACCAATCCCCACAACGCTCGCCGGCTCGTCCAGCGCTACGGCCGTGAATCCGTGGTCGTCAATCCGCCGGCCTTGCCACTGGACCAACAGGAGATGGACGAGGTCTACGGCCTGCCCTTCACGCGGCGGCCGCATCCATCGTATGGGTCCGCTCGCATCCCGGCTTTCGAGGTTGTCGAGACGAGCGTTCAGATCATGCGCGGGTGTTTCGGCGGCTGCACCTTCTGCTCGATCACCGCCCACGAAGGCCGGATCATCCAGAGCCGCTCCAAGGACTCGATCATCAGCGAGATCAAACTGATCTCCAAACAGCCCGGCTTCAAAGGCACGGTCTCCGACATCGGTGGCCCGACGGCCAACATGTATCAGATGCGGTGCACGCGGCCCGAGGTCGAGGCGAAATGCCGCCGGCTCTCGTGCGTCCACCCGACCGTCTGCAAACTCCTGGGCACCGATCACGGTCCGCTCAAGGAAGTCATGAGGGAAGCCCGCGACATCGAGGGCGTGAAACGGGTGCTCGTGGCCAGCGGCGTGCGAATGGATCTTGCCCGTCGCGACCCCGAGTATCTCCAGGAGCTCGCCGAGCACCACGTCGGCGGACACTTGAAGGTGGCCCCGGAACACACCGATCCGGAAGTCCTCAAGCTCATGAAGAAGCCGTCGGCTGACGACTACGTCGAGTTCGACAAGGAATTTCGGGCGGCAAGCCGTCGTGTCGGCAAGAAGCAGTACACAGTGCCCTACTTCATCGCGAGCCATCCAGGCAGCGGCATCGAGGAGATGATCGACCTCGCGGTATTTCTCAAGCGCAACAGCTACAAACCCGACCAGGTGCAGGACTTCATCCCGAGCCCCTTTGACATTGCCGCGTGCATGTACCACACGGGCCTCGACCCGATGACGATGGAGCCGGTGAAGATCGCGAAGGGACTGAAGGACCGCAGAATGCAGCGATCGCTGCTTCAGTTCTTCAAGCCCGAGAACTATTTTGAAGTTCGCAAGGCACTCGAACAGGCAGGCCGCCAGGACCTGATCGGCTCCGGCTGCGACTGCCTGATCCCGGAACGACCACCGAAGGAAGCCCTGGATCAAAGGCGCCGGGAAGCCACGCGAGCCTTCACAGAGCAAACCAGCGGCGACCACCTCCGCGGGGGCCGCAAAGCGCGACCACGCAAAAGTGTCGGGTATCGACCGAAGCGGGACGGTCGGTGACGGCACCCTGCGTCGGGCCGCAATGGAAAGTGCCGCTCGGGGGCATCCGTATCACGTCGCCGGACGTTCGCTACGGCCATCCATGGCCTTCGCTCTCTCGGAGAAATCTGCGCTTCGCCCTCCGGGCTGCGCTGGCTTTCTACGCCGTCGAGCGTGACACGGATGCCCCCGAGCTACCGTTTTTGGTGGTGCGTACACTTCTCTATCACGGTTTCTCTGCGGGGAGCTAGCCATGAGTTTGAGTCGCGTTGTTGTCGCCACCGTCATCGCAGTGGCAGGCGTATGTGCCACTGCTCCTGAGGCCCACGCGGTCAGTCCCCGAAATCCCTACCGGAGTTTCAATCTCTCGGGGGTCAACTACGGCTCGATGCAGTGGGAGCGGGCGCAACGCCAAGGCAAACGAGTTTGGCCCTACTACAACACCCCAAGCCGTGGTTCCTCGCGGGGCGGCACGGTCGTCGCGGGTGGCGCCGGAGCCGGTGGCGGCGCGTTCATGTCCAGCGGCTCATCGCGATCAAGCCGCACCTACCGACGCCGTTAAGAGTAGCCTCAGCTCCGCCCGCCGCTCGCTTCTCTAGGGTCGTGTTCCTGCTCGGGGTGGCCCGTGTCATGGAGCCGGCGTAGAAAGCCAGCGCAGCCCGGAGGGCGAAGCGCAGATTTCTCCGAGCGACCGGAGGCCATGGATGGCCGGAGGAAGCGTCCGGCGACATGACACGGGCCACCCCGAGCTGCGCTATGCGGGCGGGTCGTCCTGATAGATGCGGTATTTCTTCGTGACCAGCGCCCCGCCGCGTTCGAGCGTGCGCTTCGAGAGGTGGTTGCTTTCGAGCACCCATGAGAACTCTGCCTCTTCCATGCCCCATTCGAGAACCGGCTTCACGAGGGCCGCGGTCAATACGAGGCCCACGCCCCAGGCCTGGTACTCGGGCACGACGTTCGTGCTGATCGCCCGCATCCGCTTGATGGCCTTCTTGTTCCAGAGGAGCTTGAGGAAGCCGAACGGGAAGAGCCGTCCGTTGATCGCCTTGATCCGCGGGTTGTAGTCGAGCAGGCAAAACACGGTGCCGACCGGTTTGCCTTCGACTTCGGCGACGAGCGCGAGTTCGGGCACGATCAAGTGCTTCATGCTCGCGGCCATGTGCTTCACTTCGCCGGGCGTCAGCGGCACGAAACCCCAGGTGCCGCCGAGGCTCGAGTTGTAGACATTGAGGAACATGCGCACTTCTTCGTCGAAGCGATTGCGGTCGAGCGGGCGGACCGTCACCCCGAACCGTTCCTTGACGCCTTCCACCATCACGCCGAGTTTCGAGTCGAGCGAGGAGAGCATCGACGTCTTGCCCCAAAACGCGTAGAGGTCCTCGATCTTGCCGAACCCACACCCCTCCACGAGGCTCGCGTAGTAGGGACGGTTGTGGGTCATCATGAAGAACGGCGGCGTGTCGAAGCCTTCGATGAGCAGGCCACACTCGTAGTTCATCGATGGATTGACCGGACCGCGGATACTCGTCATGCCTGCTGCGTGGAGCCAATCTCCAGCGGCACCGAAGAGCGCCTTGGCAGCAACCGGGTCGTCTTCGCACTCGAAGAATCCGAAGAAGCCTCGCTGCTCGCCATACCGTTCGATGTGCCCGGCGTTGACGATGGCCGTGATGCGGCCGACGTCGCGGGTGCCGCGGCGGGCCAGAAACGACTGGCTCTTCGACCTCTCATAGAAAGGGTGCGGCAGGAATCCGAGCAGTTCACGCTGCGAATGGAGAAGCGGCGGCATCCAGCAGGGATCGGAGGCATAGATTGCCCACGGGAAGTTGAGAAACCGCCTTTGCTGCGCCCGTGTTGCCACAGGCTCAATGATCAGATCCGCCACGAAAAACGCTCCTTCCGCGGCGTCAGCAGCCGCCTCGCACATGCTTCCTGTAGGCCGCCGTAAGGTTTCGGCGGGCGACAGATTGCCGCCGATCTTCGGGGCGAGCCCTCCCATCCGTCAATGTCGGCTGAATCCTCGACCCGCTCAAAGTCCACCCGTCCCGCGTCCGACATAAAATTGGCAGTTGCCAGAAGGGAAGGCGAGTATCCAGTTCGTCGCACCACGACGCCATTCGAACAAGGATCCGGATGATGATCGCTCCTCGACCGTTCGACATTGCTGGCGACTGCCTCGTCACCGGGGCGACGGGGCTTGTCGGAAACAATGTCGTTCGGCAGCTCGTGGCCCGTGGCGTGGTTGTGCGGGCCCTCGTTCGACCCAACAGTCCCGTCGGCTCCAAGGCCCTTGCCGGGCTCGCGGTCGACGAGGTCGAGGGCAGCATCACGGACGAGGGATCGCTCGACCGCGCGATGCAGGGCGTCGCGACGGTGATCCATGCGGCGGCCTTCGTGCACTGCGGGTGGCGGTATGGCCAGGCAATGCGTGAGGTGAACGTCGAAGGAACCCGTCATGTTGCCCGTGCAGCCAGGCGGGCCGGCGCACGTCTCGTCCATGTGTCGAGTGTCGACACCATCGGCATCAGGCATGACGGCATCCCGGGGGACGAAGAGACGCCACCGGGCGGGATGCCGCCGTTTCCGTACGTGGTGACCAAGCTCGAAGCCGAGCGGGTGATTATGGACGAAGTCGAACGCGGCCTGGATGCGGTCATCGTGAATCCCGCCTACATGCTCGGGCCGTGGGACTGGAAGCCGTCGAGCGGTCGGATGCTCTTGGAGGTCGGCGCCGGCAAGGGTTTGTTCGCGCCTCCCGGCAGCAACGATTTCGTCGATGTCCGCGACGTGGCCGCGGGCGTTATCGCCGCGCTCGCGAAGGGACAGACCGGACGCCGCTACATTCTCGGCGGCCATGCCCTGAGCTACCTCGACGCCTGGCGCGTGATGGCCCATGTGACCGGCCGCATGCAGCCGCTCGGGCTCGCCCCACGGCCATGCGTACGGATCGCCGGCTGGATCGGTGATCTCAAGGCCATGCTCACGGGCCGCGAGGGGCCGATGAACTCCGCAGCCACGCGAACGTCGCTCCTGCCCCACAACTATTCCTGCCAGCGTGCCGTCGACGAGTTGGGCTATTCCTTCCGGCCGTTCGAAGACACGGTGCAGGACGCCTGGGACTGGTTCGTGGCCCGCGGTTACGCAAAAGCAGTCCGGCCGGTGCTCGCGCGGTAATATTCGGGCTTCCGATCCCGCCCCTTGCCGTGCCTTCAGTCCATGTCGCACATCCTCGTTGTCGAGGACGAGCATCATCTCGCCATCGGCATTCAGTACAACCTCGAAGGGGAAGGCCATACGGTCACGGTCGTCGGTGACGGCCAAGCGGCCCTGGAACGGATGACGGCGTCACCACCTGTCGACCTCGTGGTGCTCGACATCATGCTCCCGGGGATGAGCGGGTACGACGTCTGCGAGGCGATCCGCAAGTCGGGCAACAATGTGCCCGTCGTGATGCTCACGGCCCGCACGCTCGTCGAAGATCGGATCCGTGGCTTCAACGCCGGCACCGACGTCTACCTGCAAAAACCATTCGACCTCGAAGAGCTTCTGTCGGTCGTCCGGAACCTCCTGGCTCGTCGGGGGCGCGAGGCCGGGACCGCCACGAGTGAGCGAACTGATTCGGTCTATCGCTTCGGATCGGCGGAAGTGAACTTTACGACCTGGGAGGCGAGCGTCCGCGGCGAGCCGGTGCGGCTCACGAACCTCGAGATGAAGCTGCTCAAGTATCTCGTCGAGCACGAGGGCAAGGTGGTGTCCCGCGAAGAACTGTTAAAGAACGTCTGGGGGCTGTCAGGCACCTCGGGCACGCGCACGGTCGACACCTTCATGCTCACGCTGCGCAAGCGGTTTGAAGACGATCCTTCGAAGCCCGTGCACTTCCTCTCCGTTCGAGGCACCGGTTATCGGTTCGTCGCGACGCCCGGATAATCGCTTGGGTCAGCGGCCGAGCAGTGCCGCAGCGGCGGCACCTGGATCACGCTGCTTGAGCAGTGACTCGCCGACGAGCATCGCGGCAATGCCGGCCGCTTGGAGCCTTTCGACATCGGCACGTGTCTTGATTCCGCTTTCGGCAACAAGGGCGACCTCGTCGGGCACCCGTTCTCGCAGCCGCAAGACGTGGTCGAGGTCGGTCGTCATCGTCTTCAGATTGCGATTGTTGATGCCCACGAGCGTGGCCCCGAGATCAAGGACGCGAGAGAGATTCTCTTCGTCGTGAATCTCCACGAGTGGCGTCATGCCAAGATCGATGATCGCCCGGTAGAGACTACGCAGGTGGCAATCATCAAGGCACTCGGCGATGAGGAGAACCGCATCGGCTCCATGAGCCCTGGCCTCGACAACTTGATAGAGGTCGATCACGAACTCTTTCCGAAGCACCGGCAAGGACACAGCAGCCCGCGCCGCCTCCAGGTCGGCAAGGCTGCCCCCGAAGCCCGCATGGTCGGTGAGGATCGAGAGCGCCGACGCACCGGCAGCGGCGTAGGACTGCAACACGTCCTCGACGGTGGCACCCGGTCGAATCTCACCTGCTGACGGGCTATTGCGCTTGAATTCCGCGATGAGTTTAACAGGTGGCCCTGATGCCACGGCGGCGAAGAAGTCTCGCACCGACGGGGAATCTGACACGTGCGATTCGAGGACCGCCAGCGGCACGCTCTCACGGGCCACCGCCACTTCCCGACGCTTCCGAGCCACTATGTCTTCAAGGATATTTGGCATCACAGCATCTTACTCGCGACCGTGAATCGACGGTCGTAGCAACAACCCGGTCACGGAGTGACCGGACTCCGGTAGCCGGCTCGGGGTCGCCCGTGTCATCGACCCGGCGTAGAAAACTGAGCGAAGCCTGGAGGGCGGAGCGAAGTTTTCTCCGAGTGCAGCGACGGGCACGAAGCCCGTCGCAAATGTCCGGGGAGATGACACGGGCGACCCCGACCCCACGCTGAACGTGATTTCAATGCCTGAAGTGCCGCCGTGACGTCAGCACCATCGGGATGCCAGCCGCATCAGCAGCCGCGATGACCTCGGCGTCGCGTTTCGATCCGCCCGGCTGAACGACGGCGGCGATACCCGCGCGGGCGATCAGTTCGATCGAATCTGGAAAAGGGAAGAAGGCATCGGACGCCAAAACTGCACCGCGAGCCCGATCACCCGCCTTTTCCAGCGCGATTCGCACCGCATCGACGCGGCTCGTCTGGCCGGTGCCGGCACCGACAAGACTCGTGCCCTGGCAGACTGCGATCGCATTGCTCGTTAGCCGGCGCACGACGGTAAAGGCGAAGTCGAGGGCCGGCGTGAGGTCGGCCGGCGGCGGCACCTTCGTCGCCACTCGCCACGACGCCGGATCGTCACAAACCTCGTCGGGCCGCTGCGCCAGAAACGCACCGGCGACGCTTCGAAGTTCGAGGCCGGCGGTCGGCTCCCACGGGTCGCCTTCGGGCATCTCCACGAGTCGAACGCTCGCTTTCCACGAGGGCTTGGTGGTCAGGAGCGATACGGCAGCGGGATCGAACGCTGGCGCCGCGATCACTTCGACGAACAGTCCGGGAACGGCGAGCACTTCGGCGCAGGCCAGATCGAAGGTGCGGTTCACTGCGACGATCGACCCGAAGGCGCTGGTCGGGTCGGCGGCCATGGCGGTGGCGAGCGCTTCGGCAAGCGAGCCAGCCGACGCGGCACCACACGGGTTTGTGTGCTTGATGACGACGGCGCCGGGGTCTTGAAGGAGGCCGGCTAAGCGAGCGGCGGCGTCGAGATCGAGCAGATTGTTGTAGGAAAGCTCCTTGCCGGCGAGCTGCCGGAGGCCGGCGAGTCCCCGGTGCGTTCCGACCGGGGCGAAGAGGGCTGCCGACTGATGGGGATTCTCACCATAGCGAAGGGCGAGCCGACGATCTATTTCGAGCGCCATGCGTGCCGGCAACGGCGGCTCGTCAGCACAGGATATGGCTGTGGGAGCTGCTTGGCTGTCGCGACCTGCCACGAGCCCTGCATGCCCTTCCATCCAGCGCGCGATGACGGCATCGTAGGCAGCGGTTCGCTCGAACGCGCGAGCGGCCAAGAGCTTGCGTTGGGCGAGCGTCGTGCCCTTCGCGACGACGGCAGCAAGAAAATCGTCGTACTGTTCCGCACCCGTGATGATCGCCGTAAACGCATGGTTCTTGGCGGCAGCTCGCACCAGGCTCGGACCGCCAATGTCTATCAGCTCGATGGCGTCGTGTGGCCGGCAATCGGGGCGCGCAATCGCCTCCTCGAAGGCGTAGAGATTGACGATGACCGCATCAAAGAGGCCAATGCCGTGCTCGGCGAGGATGGCCATGTCGTCGGATCGATCCCGCCGCGCGAGAATGCCAGCAAAGACGTTGGGGTGAAGTGTTTTCACCCGGCCATCGAGCACTTCGGGAAATCCCGTCACGGCCGAAATGTCGATCACGTTCAGGCCATGGCTGGCAAGCGCCCGGGCAGTGCCCCCCGTACTCACAACTTCGACGTCGGCTGCCGCGAGGCCACGGGCGAGGCGGTCGAGGCCCGTCTTGTCGAACACACTCACGAGCACCCGGCGGATCGGCACATGATCGGGCGGGCACGAAGGGGCGGTTGTTGGATCCATGGCCGCGATTATGGCCACGACCGTCCCGAGAAAAAGGGGCGGCGATTAGAGCCTATCCCACGGGCAGCGAGCCGGCGGCAGGGAGCTCGACCTCAAAAATGCTCCCGCGCTGCGTGAGACGTCCCTTGGCCGTCACCTTGCCCCGCAACTGTCGCACGAGCGACCGGACGAGGAAGAGCCCGAGCCCCGTGCCGGGCGTACTTCGCTCGAGCTCGCTGCCAAGCCGCACGAAGCGTCGAAAGACCGCGTTTCGCTGCGACATCGGAATGCCCGGGCCATTGTCCGTCACCCGCACGGTGACTTGACCGCGACCAGTGGACGCCGCCACCTCCACCTTCGGCTCCGGCATCGAATACTTCACGGCGTTGTCGATGAGGTTTCGAAAGACGATCTCGACCTCGGTTTCGGGACCGCGCACGGCCAAATCCGGCTCACACATCAGCCGCACCGCGTCGTCCGGCACCGCGTACCGCTGCACGATCGCGGAGCGCACCTGCTCGAGAACCGGAGCGAGCCGCGTCACCCCTTCCCGGTCACGTGGCCTTCGATTGAGTGTTCGTGCGGCATCGAGCAGGTGATCAATCAGGCCATCGAGCCGTTCCACGTCCTGCAACATGAACCGATGAAAATCGGCTTGCTGTTCGAGCGGCACACTGCGCCGCGTGAGCGTCTGCAAATAGAGCTTGAGCGATGCGAGTGGACTTTTGAGCTCATGGGTGACACTGTCGATGAAATTGCTCTGCCGCTGCGACAGTGCGATGGCCTTCACGGTGAGGGCCAGATAGATGATCACGCCGACGAGAACCGTCACGAGCAGAGCCACACCGACACCAAGAACGGCCCAGTAGAAGGCAGCGTTTTGGGAGCTATACGCGGCCGCGATACTCACGAGTACCCAGCCGACTGTGAGGACGACGAGCGACCCGATGAGGACCACCCCGAGCAGAATCGGCCACCCCAGCGAACGACGCGGTTCCATGAAAGACTCCGTTACCGTCGAATGACGGGGAAGGATTATGCTACCCGGCACCCTTGGGACTTGTTGACTCCGCCCGCCGCTCGCTCATCCAGGCTCGCGTGATCACTTCCCCAATCCAACCCCGAGCGGCCCATTCGTGTGGAGTTTGAACGACATGGGCTTCGACAGACCATCCACTGCAACGCCAGCGGTCGTGCAGCTTGAAGCAGGCGAAACGACCGTGGAGTTCACCTGGCACCGTGACCGGTGGCGGCACAAGGTGCGGACCGTGCGAGCGCGGGACTGGCTCTCGATCGAGGGCGTTGACGACGGCGCCGACCCTCGGTGGCCGCAGTCGCCGGTCCTGACGGAAGTCTCGCTTGCAGAGGTCGCCGGGAAGCCGGTCCTCCTCGGCGTCGGCCTCGCGGGCCGGTCTCATTTCTCGCTGTGTGTGACGATTCATCAGGGCCTCCAGGACACGCTCCTTTTTGAAGCAGCCTGTCGGATTCACACGGTCGCCGAATGGCTTGGCTCGAGCTACCGTGGCACGGATGGCCGTGCCTTTCGCATCGAGCCGCAAGCGCCGTTCCCTGCCCCTCCGGCAACGATCTGCTGGACCTACACGGCGGGCCCCAACGGGATCCTGGCTGTAACCCGGGCCGCGGAGGCGTGAGGCAGGGTTGCGACGGCCCGTCGGATCGATCACATTTGAGGTCTCAAAGGCCACGTTCCCGCGGTTGCCAACACCCATGTTCGACGTCATCGATCGGCTCAAGTCCGAGTGGACCGACAAGTATGTCGTGATCGATTCACCTGCCCCTGAGCTCGCGCGGTTTGCCGCAGCGACCGGCATCGTGAAGACGGTCAACATGAACGGCCGCTGCCTGGTGCAGTTTGACCAATACAACAACATCGGCTGGTACGACATCGACCCGTCGTGCCTGAAGATCGTGCCCAAGCCGCTTCCCAAGCCAGCGGCCGAGAGCAAGCCGAAGGCTGCGGCGGCTCCCGCAAAGGCGGCAGCGCCAAAACCGGCCGCCAAGCCGGCGACGGGCGCCAAGCCTTCGACGGCAGACATTCTTGCTGCGGCTCGTGGCAAGGCGGCGGCGCCTGCCAAGCCGGCTGGTCGGCCGTCGACGGCGGAGATCCTCGCGGCAGCTCGCGGCAAGAAAGCGTCTCCCGCCCCGGAGGCGGAGGCTTCAGTTGCGGAAGCTCCGTCGGCTGCTCCTGAGCCAGACGCTCCGGCGCCAGAGCCCGTTGCCCCGGCACCAAAAGCTCCAGCTGCTGGCCCGCTTCCCAAATCAACGGCCGAGATCATCGCGTGGTGCCGGGCCCGCGACGCAAAAGGCTGATTCCGACAGTCGCCAAAAGACGATCAAACCACGGAGGGTTTTCATCATGCGTGCGTCGCGTTCTTGGTTTGCCTGCTTGGTCGTGCCGTTGGCGATGGTCGTGGCTACAGGCTGCACCAACCTCGCTGAGCACCCCTTGGTGAAGGAGGCCGTCGAGGAAGTTCAGGCCAATGCCCGTGTGGCCGAAGCCCTCGGCAAGCCGGTCACTTGCGAGCGAAGCGTTCGAGGTACGGCCAACGAGACCGATGGCATCGCCACGCTGGAGTTCAATGCGAAGGGATCGAAAGCCACCGGCACCATCAAGGTCGAGGGCAAGAAAACCCGTGGTGAATGGGGTGTCGTGCACCTCGAACTGCGTCCGGCTGGCGGCGGCGACAAACTCGAACTCACAGGCGATCTCGAATCGCGAACCGGCACCGACACCCCGGCGTTCGACCCCTCGGCCAAGCCGTCGGCGCCGGCGGGGCCACCGCCGAGCGACATCGAGATCCAGCTCCCGCCGGGCCCCCCGGGACAGTAGCAACGGCTACGGCATCTCGCGGAGCGACTGGAGCTCCTCGGCGCGCCCGACGACGAGCAGCACTTGGTCGTCCAACAGCTTGCGCTTGCCGTCGGGAAACATGTCGAGCTTCCCGCTGAGCACGTCCTTGATGCCCATGACGTGCACGCCGATGGAGCTGCGGAGATTGGCCTCGGCGAGCGTCTTGCCCGACAGCGATCCGGGCATCGCAACTTCGGCCACGCTGTATTCAGGGTCGATGGGGAGAAAGTCGAGAACGTTGGGCCAGGTCATCTTGTCGGCCAACTGCCGGGCAACTTCCTCTTCGGGAAACACGACGCGGTCGACGCCGAGATGCTCGAGGATCTTGCCGTGCTCTTTCGTGACCCCTTTGACGACCACCTGGCGGGCACCGAGCTCCTTGACGTGGAGCGTGGCCAAGAGTGAATTGGCGATCGTCTCGCCGAGCGAAATGAAGACCGCGGAGACGTCCTTGAGCGGAAGGCTCTCGAGCACTTCGCGTTCGGTCGCATCCCCGATCACGCATTCGTGGATCTCGTGCTTGACCGCCTCGAGTCGATCGCGACGGGAGTCCACGCCGGTCACCTGACATCCGTTGGCCGCCAGCTTGCGAGCCAAGGCCGTGCCGAACGACCCCATGCCGAGCATCACGAACCGTTTCGGACTCTTCATCTTCGTCAGCCGACGAGCGGCTCCTCCTCGAGATATTCAGGTTGGTAGGGCGTCCGCTGACGGCTCAGCGCCAATGCGGCCGTGAGCGGACCGAGCCGGCCCACGAACATGAGGATCATGAGCACGACCTTGCCAGCATCGCTGAGCAGGGGCGTGATACCGGTCGACAGGCCCACCGTGCCGAGGGCCGAGATGCACTCGAAGAGCGCCTCGAGAAACCAGCGTGGGCGCTCGGCGACCGCGGCACCTGACTCGACCGAGAGGAGCGCCAACTGGGCGACCACTCCGACGGCCCCGAAGAGCAGCGCCGTCGCGGTCGCGCGCCGAATGGCTGATGCCGGGATGGTGCGGCGACCGAAGTTGGCGCGTGGCAAGCCGCGAAAACTTGACCAGGAGCTCACGACCAACGTCATGAACGTACTCACCTTGAAGCCGCCCCCCGTCGACGCGGGCCCTGCCCCGATCGACATGAGGATGATCGCGAGAAACAAGGTCGGGCTGGCGAGGCTTCCGTAGTCCACCGTATTGAAGCCGGCGGTCCGGCACGTGACAGAGTGAAAAAAACCGGCCAGGAGCCGCGTTCCGAGGGACTGGTCGGCGAGCACCCCATCCCATTCAAAAACCCAAAACGAGACCGACCCGACCGACAAAAGGATCGCTGTCCCCAGCAGCATGAACTTGGTGTGGACGGAAAGCCTCTGCCAGAAGTCCTGCCGCTGCCGTGCCCGACCGACGATGTCGAGGATGACCGGAAACCCGATGCCACCGACGATGATGAGCGACGCGATGGAAACATTGATCAACAGGTTTCCGCGGAACGCCGTGAGTCCGTCATCCGACAAGGCAAATCCTGCGTTGCAAAAAGCGGACACCGAATGAAACACCGACCACCACACCACTTCGGCAGGCGTGCCGTGATCCCAGGTGGAAACGGCCAACAGGATGGCGCCGACCAACTCGGTGATCGCAACGACCAGAAAAACTCCGATGGCAACGCTACGAAGGTCCTTGCCCCCTTTGATGCCGAGCGTGTCGGCGACGACTGCCTGCTGACGGAGCGTGGCCTGCCCCCCAAGTTGAAACGCGAAAAGGGTCGTGATCGTCATGATCCCGAGCCCCCCGAGTTGAATGAGGACGAGGATCACGCCTTGCCCGAAGAGCGAGAAATCGTGGGGTGTCGACCGCACGACAAGCCCTGTCACACAGCAGGCGCTCGTGGCCGTGAACAGGCCATCGACGAGGCTCACAGCGGGTCGATCGGCCTGCCGTGACACCGGAAGGGTCAGCAGAAATCCGCCGATGAGAATCGTGAACACGTAGGCCGTGAACGACACCCGGGCTGGGTAACTGGTGAGCGATCCGGTGAGCTGGGCCATCGATCGAGGTGCCGAACGTCGCCGAGGCGACCACGATCACCCCAGGGGCTGCCTTGAAGGGGCGGTTCCGACCGCGCCAGCATCTTCGAGGAGCTTCCAAGACTACTTGCCACGGCCGGCGAACCGCAATTCACGGTGAATTTTGCCTTTTTTTCCGGTGACGACAGGCACCCGCAAAATTATTTGACTCGCGTAAGGGCGACTCCATAATGACCTCGTTGCCCACAAACGCCGAATGCCCGCAGCGGCCCCAGGAAGCCGTGTTGCCAGCGGGTAATCGCGATGGTTCGCCGGTCGGCTTCCCGAGGGATGCGGCCGCAAGCCGACCCGCCCGCGCGTTTACGGGAGAACGAGCAGCCATGCCCGTCGGGTGTTCCGTCGGTCCACTGGCTGGCAATGACGTCCTTTTCTTTACAAGGAGCTTTTTCTTGGCGATGACCCGGATTCGCAACGTGTTTGAGATCATTGAACTGTATGGGCATGACGAGAACTTCGAGCCCGTAAAGACTGAAGACTTCGTGCCGACCGCCGCCCCGGCTGGTTCGCGGCAGAAGATCGACATCCTCGCTGAACGAATTCAACGTGGCATGCCCTTGTGGCACCCGGAAGATTCGACCGATATGCCTATTGGCGAGCTCGTCAGCGCCTGACTTCACGCCGGAATAGCCGTCCCTGGCCTTTTCCGGCTGATTCGCCAAGCCACTCCCAGTGGCAGCATCTCGCTTACCGTCCTTTATCGCCCTCCGCGGGATCGCCCGCGGAGGGCGATTTCGATTTCACGCTTGGCGGTGTCAGCCTTGAGTTTTTGGCGTTTGTCGTGGGCCTGACGACCTCGCCCGATGCCAAGCAGCACTTTCACGCGGCCATCCTTGAAATACATCTTCAGCGGGACGAGCGTGAGCCCTTTCTCAAATGCCTGCGCGGCAAACGTGCGAATCTCGCGACGGTGCAGGAGGAGCTTCCGTGGGCGTTTCGGCTTGTGGTTGAGTTGGTTGGCCTTCTCGTATTCGGGGATGTCGCATCCGAGGAGCCAGACCTCGTCGCCGTCGACGCGACCGTAGGCCTCGTCAAGACTCATGCGGCCGCTGCGAAGGCTTTTGACCTCGCTGCCAACGAGGGCAATGCCACATTCGAGCGTGTCGAGAATCTCGTAGTCATGCCGCGCCTTGCGGTTTTCCGCGACCACCCGCTCGGCTGGTTTCTCTGTGGCCGTGGATTTTGCCTTCTTCGCGGGGGCGGGCGCGGTCGGCTGAGGTGGCTTCTTCTTGGCTGACATGGGCAATGCGTCGACGGACCGGCTCGTGGGCGGAGGCTTTCCGCCACGGTACACTGTACGGGCTTCGGCCACGAGAGCCGTTTCGCCTTCCGCGCCCCCACGGTTCTGGCCGCCCACCCGCCTGTCTCCTCTCTCGGACACGCCTTATGCGAACGCCCATGCTCCCGATTCGGTATTCATTCATCCTCGCATGCTCGCTCGTGCCGCTGGCCCCATTGGCCGCCGGTGACGTCGCGGCCACACCCGGGTTCGTCGCCGGCGAAACGCAGCCGACGGGAGACGGCCCCTTCGTGAAGGTCGCTGGCGGCTGGATGGTGCCCTACGACGAGGCGATTCCGGGGTCGGACGTCACGTTTCGAATGGTCCCCGTACCTGGAGGCACGTTCCGTATGGGGAGCCCGGATGACGAACAGGGGCGAACGGCTGATGAAGGGCCTACGTTCGAGGTCACCGTCGAACCTTTTTGGATGGGACGCTGTGAGGTCACCTGGGCTGAGTACAAGCAGTACATCGCGGCCCACAACCTGTTCCTGGCTATGAATGCCGCGAACATTCGGAAAATCGACGATTCGAACGAGGCCGATGCAGTCACAGCGCCCACGGCGCTCTACGACCCCTCGATGACCTTTACCAATGGTGAGGATCCAAGGTTGCCGGCCGTGACCATGACGCAGTACGCAGCCCGCCAGTACACCAAGTGGCTCAGCGGCCTCACCGGGCGCTTCTACCGTATCCCGGCGGAGAGCGAATGGGAATACGCATGCCGCGCTGGTACGGCCACACCTTTTTCGTGCGGGTGCGGTGAACCCGAAGCCCTTGCCGATGTCGCTTGGTTCGCCGACAACGCCGACGAGACGACCCATCCGGTCGGTACGAAGAAGGCGAACGCCTTCGGCCTTCACGACATGCACGGCAACGTTGCCGAATGGGTTGTCGACGAGTTGTTCTCCGGTGGTTACGCCAAACCGGCAGCCCTCCCGAAGCCGGTGCCGTCCGACAAGGCGATTCAGTGGCCCGTCCGACTTTTCCCTCGCGTCCTCCGCGGAGGCGCCTACTACGACGAGGCGACCGAATGCCGAAGCGCCAGTCGCAAAGGCTCGGTCGACGCCTCCGACGACGAGACCGACTGGAAGGTGGTAGACCCGAACCTTCCGAAGAGCCCGTGGTGGTACACCGAGGAGCCGGCCCTCGGCGTCGGCATGCGACTCGTTCGCCCGTTTGCGCCGCCGACGGACGCTGCCGCGCGATCCCGCTGGTGGGAGGCCGACGAGCAATCCATCAAGGATGACGTAGCCAACCGCCTCAATGAAGGCCGGGCCACCCGGGGCATCGTCGACCCCGAACTCCCGGCAGTGCTCAAGAAGGAAGGGATTTGGTAATGCGTTGCTGCGAAAGCCGAACTCGGACAGTCGAACGCCACATCGTGCTGGACCTTTTCTTCATCCTCTCGTTCTTTGGAGCCACCGCATCGGCGACAGCCAGCGACTGGCCGGACTGGCGGGGGCCGATGCAGGATCGTCACTACGTCGGGCCGCCGCTCGTCACGTCGTTCGATCCGGAGTCGGGCGACAACATCATCTGGAAGCATGACGAAGGTGGCATTTCGTCACCCGTCATCATGGGCGGGCGGCTCTTCACGCTCGTGCGGCATGCTCCCGAAACGGCCGAGGAGGCCGAGAAGGTTATTTGCCTTGACGCCCGAACCGGCAAAAAACTCTGGGAGAACATTTTCAATGTGTATCTCTCCGACGTGCCGGCTGAACGCGTGGGCTGGTCGTCGGTCGTGGCCGATCCTGAGAGCAACACGGTCTTTGCCCACGGCGTCTGCGGTGTCTTCACGGCGATCGACGCCACGACCGGGAAAACAAAGTGGCAGCGAAGTCTTCATGAAGAGTTCGGGTTTCTCTCCACCTACGGCGGTCGTACGAACGTGCCGGTGGTCTTCGAGGATCTCGTCATCGCAAGTGCCGTGGTGACGGGCTGGGGCGATACCGCGCGGCCTGCTCATCGCTTCCTCGGCATGGACAAGGCGACGGGAGTCGTCCGCTGGATGAATGGCACGAAGGAACTGCCAGAAGACACCACGTACAGCACGCCGTCGCTGGCGGTTCTCGACGGCCAGGCCGCCCTCGTTTTCGGGTCGAGCGACGGCAGCATCTGGAATTTTCAGCCGCGGACAGGAAAGGCCGTCTGGAACTACAAGCTGTCGCGCCGCGGAATCAACACGCCGCCGCTCGTGGATGGCGAGACGGTCTACGTTTCCCAGTCGGAGGAAAACCTAGACAACACGTCGATGGGCGTCGCGACAGCGTTCAAGGGAGCGGGCACCGGTGACATCACCGTCACCCACGGGCTGTGGCAGAAGAAGGGCGTGATGGACGGCCGGTCAATGCCGGTGGTTCTCGGCGACCGCGTCTACTTCGTCGAAGACGGCGCGAAGTTGTTCGTGTTCGACAAGTCCACGGGCCAACCGGTCGGTCGGGCCCAAAAGCTCCTCGGCACCATCGTCCGCGGCAGCCCCCTGGTGGCCGATGGAAAGCTCTACGTCTGCTCGACGAGCGGCTTTCATGTCATCGAGCCGACGGCTGACGGTTTCAAGTTTGCCCACCGGATGCGGCTCGACGAAGAAGACGAGGTGACCGCGTCACCGATCGCGGCGGACGGCATGCTCTACCTCGTGACGGGCGCCCGGATTTATTGCCTTGGCAAGCCACTCACCGCGACTGACAAGCAATCGCCGTTTTCGCCTCAAAAGACGCGAGCCGCGGCCGTGTCGCAGGCGACCAGCGGACCGCCTGGCGAACCGACATGGGTCCAGGTGGTACCGGCGGAGGTTCAGATTGCGGCAGGCGAGACTGTGTCACTGACAGCCCGCCTCTACGACGCCCAGGGCCGGTTCGTGAAGGAAACCCCCGCCACGTTCAGCGCAACTGCAGGCGAGGTTTCGTCAGACGGGAAGTACACGGCGCCGGCAGGAACACATACCGGGGCCATCGTTACGGCAAAAGTCGGCAACCTCGATGGCAAGGCGAGAATCCGTTCGATGCCCCCCCTGCCCTGGCGTTTTGATTTTGAGAGTATCTCGCTTGGAGCTGATCCCAAAGGCGGGCCTCCTCGTGGTGAACCCCCACTCCCGTGGATCGGCATGAGGTATCGCCATGTCGTCCGCGAGGTGGACGGTTCCAAATGCCTCGTGAAGGTGACGACGATTCCGAAGGGCACGCGAAGCCAGGGCTGGATTGGCCCGATCGACTTGCATGACTATTCGATCCAGGCCGACCTGCGGGCGGCGGAAAGCGGCGTTGGTGCTCCGGGCGATCCAGCGACACCGGCGACCGACAGCGACGCCGATGCCTTTGCGAAAGCATTCGGAACGGCTGCCGCCCTCGAAAAGGCCCGGATGCCCGACATGGGCCTCATCGCCCAGCGGTACACGCTCGATCTCATGGGTGCTTCGCAGCAGTTGCAGCTTCGTTCGTGGCCACCGCAGGTTGCGACTCACTTCTCGAGAACGATTCCATTTTCGTGGGAGGCTGGTCGCTGGTACACGATGAAGTTCGAGGCGCGTACCAAAGACGGCGATGCCGTGCTTCGCGGAAAGGTCTGGCCGCGCGGCGAGCCCGAGCCGAAAGCCTGGACGTTCGAAGCCGTTCATGAGAACGGCAATCTCCAAGGAAGCCCCGGCTTCTTCGGCAACTCCAAAGACTCGGAAATCTATATCGACAACGTCACCGTCGAGGCTGTGAAATGACCATTCGAATTGCTTGCGTCCTCTGTCTTGTCTGTGGCGGGTTCGCGGCCGCCGAAACCACCGAGTGGAATCAGTGGGGTGGCGCGCCCCACCGCAACAACACGCCGGTTGCCAAGAATCTCCCGGTCGAATGGGAGCCGGGTTCGTTCGATGCCCAGACCGGAAAATGGAAACCCGAGACCAGCAAGAATGTGCACTGGGTCGCGGAGCTTGGCAGCCAGTCCTACGGCAATCCTGTCGTGGCCGGTGGCAAGGTCTACGTGGGCAGCAACAACGGGCGCGGCTGGCTGAAACGGTATCCCCCCGAAGTCGACCTTGGCTGTCTCTTGGCATTCGACGAAAAGGACGGCTCATTCCTCTGGCAGGACTCCAGTGAGAAGCTCCCCACGGGCCGCGTGCACGACTGGCCGCTTCAGGGCATCTGCTGTGCCCCGCTCGTGGAAGGAGATCGACTTTGGTACGTCACCAGCCGTGGTGAGGTGAAGTGCCTCGACACGGAAGGGTTTCGTGACGGAGAGAACGACGGCCCCTTTTCCGACGAGAAGGTCGTCGCCGACGACGAAGCGGACGTCGTGTGGGTCCTCGACATGATGAAGACGCTCGGGGTCTCTCAGCACAACATGTGCTCATGCAGCGTGACCAGCCATGGGGACTGGCTGTTTGTGATTACCGGCAACGGCGTCGACGAAGGGCACATCAACCTCCCGAACTTCGACGCGCCGAGCTTCCTCTGTGTCGACAAGCGGGATGGCAAGGTTCTGTGGGCCGATGGATCGCCGGGAGCCAACATCCTCCACGGTCAGTGGTCGAGCCCGGCCTTTGCGGAAATCGACGGGGTTCCGCAGGCCATCTTCGGCGGCGGTGACGGCTGGGTCTATGCGTTCGATGCCCGTGGCGACAATGGCAAGTCGAAACTGCTGTGGAAGTTCGACTGCAACCCCAAGGTTTCGAAGTATTCACTCGGCGGCCGGGCCGATCGTAACCACATCATTGGCACGCCGGTCGTCTATGACGGCCTTGTCTACATCGCCGTGGGAGAAGACCCGGAGCACGGGGAAGGGGTCGGTCATCTCTGGTGCATCGATCCAACGAAGCGGGGCGACATCTCGAGTGAAATCGCCGTGAGCCTTTCGGATCCGACCAAGCCGCTTCCGCATCGCCGCAACCAGGCGGTCGTCGAAGAAGACGGCGAGGTAGCCCGACCCAATCCGAATTCGGCGGCGGTCTGGCATTACACCGGCTTCGATGCCGACGGCAACGGGAAGCTCGCCTTCGAGGAGACCATGCACCGCACCTGCGGCACTGTGGCCATCCACGACGGCTTGCTCTTCGTCGCCGACTTCAGTGGTCTCTTCCACTGCCTCGACCTGAAGACGGGCAAGCCGCACTGGACGTACGACATGCTGGCCGCGTCGTGGGGTTCGCCACTCATCGCAGACGGGAAGGTCTACATCGGCGACGAGGACGGCGACATCACGATCTTTAGCGTATCTCCCGAGATGAAGATCCTCGGCGAGATCAACATGGGCAACAGTGTCTATTCCACACCGATCGCCGTGGGTGACACGCTCTACATCGCGAACAAGAGCCATCTCTTCGCCATCCGGGAGGGAGCCAAGCCGCTCCAGTAAGGAATGCGTCGTGTCGCATCGGCCGGCTTTCAGCTTTCCGCTTTCGGTTTTCTCGTCGCCATGCTCGGGCCCTCGGCACTTGCAGAGCCGAATCCCCGCGATGCGCTTGGTTCTGCCAACCGGGTCCTCGTGCTCGGTGATTCGATCACCCATGCCGGCGGTTGGGTCGCGAACCTTGCCGCTTGGATGGAACGTGAGGGCATGGATGCCGAGGTCATCAACTGTGGCCTACCGAGCGAGACAGTTTCGGGGCTCTCAGAAGAAGGGCATGCCGGCGGAAAGTTTCCACGGCCGGACCTTCATGAGCGGCTGGATCGTGTGCTTCGCCTTGTACGGCCCGATGTCGTTCTGGCGTGCTATGGAATGAACTGCGGCATCTATCAGCCGCTCGATGAAGAACGCTTTGCCAAGTTCAAGGAAGGCATCGAAAAGCTCCATGCGGCAAGTGAGAAAGCCGGGGCCAAGATCATTCACCTGACCCCGCCGGTCTATGGCGGGCCGCCTGGCAAGAAGAACCCAGCCGGACACGTTGACTACGATGCTGTCCTGACGGCCTATTCGGACTGGCTTCTCTCAAAGCGAGCTGATGGCTGGCTCGTCATCGACGTTCACGGGGCCATGAAGCGTGCTCTCGAAGAACGGCGCAAAATTGATCCTTCCTTCGCGTTCGCGGCCGACGCCGTCCACCCCGGGCCCGAAGGGCATCTGGTCATCGCCCAGTCCGTGATCGAGTCATTGGGTGACCAAAAGCCTGATCTGGCACAACGGCTCGAGGCTTATCTCCCCGACGTGACCAAACGTATGGAGATCCTGCGGGATGCCTACCTTGCGGCAGCCGGCCACGCACGCCCGGGCATGAAGCGCGGACTTTCCGTCGCCGAGGCCGAAGCCAAAGCTCGGCTCATCACCGATTCAATGCGCGACCGGCGGCTTCAACTTCGCGGCCAGCGGCACGAGGACTCCCGAGAGTGGCGGATGCCGATCGAGTGGCCGCGCCCGAAGGTGGTCGACCCGGGCCCTGCCCCCGAAACGCCGGCCCCGATCCCGTCGGACGCGGTCGTGCTCTTCGACGGCCATGACATGTCGGCTTGGGACAACGCCGGTGCCTGGAAAGTTACCGACGGTGTCGTCACGGTCGGCAAAGGCGCGATCAAGACCAAGGAGACTTTCGGAGACTGCCATCTTCACCTGGAGTTCCGCATGCCGTCGCCTCCCAAGGGCAAAGGCCAGGGGCGCGGCAACTCAGGTGTCTTCCTCATGGGCTTCTACGAGATCCAAGTTCTCGACTCGTTTGAAGATGGCACCGATGGCCCACTCACCTACCCCGACGGCCAGTGTGGCGCCCTCTACAAGCAGCAGCCCCCGGCCGTGAATGCCTGCCGTGCTCCAGGCGAGTGGCAGACCTACGACATTGTGTTCACGAGGCCGCGGTTTACCGCCGATGGACTCGTCGAGAAACCGGGGCGGGTGAGCGTGCTCCACAACGGCGTGGCGATCCACTCCGACACGATCATCAAGGGAAAAACCGAGTGGCATGTGCCGCCGCGGTATGAGCCGCACCCCGACGCCCTGCCCATCGGGTTGCAAGACCATGGCAACCCCGTCCAGTTCCGCAACATTTGGGTCCGTCGGTTCGAGCCAGTCGTGCCGAAGCCAAAGTGAAGGCCTACTCCTCCAACGAATCGCGGATGATCGCGAGTTCCGTGGTCGGCTCGTCAGTCGCATGATCGAGCCGCCCGGCTTTGCGGTACCAATAGCGGGCGTTGCCTGCGTCACCCTCGATCTTGTGCAGAACGGCGTGAATCCAACAGGCGAGCTCGTCGGCCTCGTCAGCCTGCACGATGCCATGGGCCTCGTGCCACTCACCGGCGAGGGCTGCGTCTATCGCCCGGCGAAGGTCGGCCGGTTTCATGGCTCGACGGCGGCGAGCGATGCGGTCTCGTTCTTCGGTGCGTCGGCCTGACGCCATCCCGCCACGATCCAGCCATCTTTGCGGGCGACAAGTTGCTCCATCGGCAGAGGGCCAGCCGACTTCAGTTCACCCGGCAGATCGAGGGGTTTGATGTCTATGACCTCGCCAAACACCTTGTTGAACCGCTTCTGGAGAATGCCTCGAAGCGAGGTCTGCTGCACGGAGAGCTTCTTGCCTCCACCCGGCACGAAGTCGGGCGGATAGATTTGGACGTCGCCATCGCGAACGAGCCGGAATTTTCCAGCCTCGGATTCGACCTTGTAGGTCGCCCAGACGTCCATGGCGTCGAACTCGCGATCGCCCGAGGTGTAGCGACTGCCGCGAACCGTGAGCTTGACGCTGCCGTCATTCACGAGAAGTTCGACCGGCTTGCGCTTGGCAAACGTGATCGACCACGGCGGCTGGTCCGCCTCGCTCTCGAGCGACTCAGGCATCTTGCGACCGGCCATTTCCATCTGGCTCTCGAGTTCTTCCTTCGTGAGCGTGCGACCGGCAAGTTCCTGCTCGGCAAGGTTGTTGAAGAACGACTGATGGAGCCTGGCGGAAAGCACGGCCGCGGGCGCGACCTCGGGAGCCGCGCTAAAGGCAGCCACCTGGTCGGGCAATGACTTGCGAGCCGTGACGAAGATGCGGTCGTCATCCGAGTTGATCCGGAGCATCTCGGGGAACCACCCGCGCTCGAGCAGCTTTTGACGAAACTTGGTCTGGTAGTCACTCGCCGCCTTGCGGATCGGCTCGGCCGTCTGGCTCTCGAATTGACTGCGCACCCTCTCGCGGGCCCTCTGTTCGGAGATAGCCCGTGCCTGCGGCTGCATCTGGGCAATCTTCTTGCTTGCGATCTTTCGGATGAACTTGGCACCGAGTTTTTTGTTGACCGAGATCCCTTGGGTCTTCGTTGTGACGGAGGCGTTCACGTCGACCGGTGCCGATGTCACAGCCTTCTCGTCGATGAACACACGCTTGCAGGCATCCACCGTTGCGGTGCCGAGGGTGTGCACGGTGACGGGCCCCTTGGTTCCGCGCGTCTGGGAATGATTGGTCGCGGTCAGCACGAGGTCGACCACGGCCCGCTCCTCGGACGGCTGGAAGTCGAGCAGGACCAAGCCAGTCGTGTGGCCCGTGCCGCACACGCGGGCACCGAGCAAAAACTCGTTCACGGGCGCGGTCTCATCCACAACTCGATTCACGGCGCGGCCCAGGAGGTCTTCATCGACCTGGAGCAACAGATTCGGCATTCCGAGCGCCTTTCGAAGGCGAGCCACGACCATCGGCGCCTGCCCCGATTCTTCGAGTCGGGCGAGCGTCGGTCCGACCACCTCGAGCGACTGGGGCGTGCCGGCGGCCGCGGCCTCCTTCACGGCTGCGGCAAGCCGTTCGAGACGCCCCTTGTAGACCTTCTCGGCATCGGGATTCTTCGCCGTCCCGGCAGCTTCGAGGTAGCTCCCCACCGCCCGTTTGACGGCGGCGAACTGCGGCATTTCGAGACCGTTCTCACCGGAGTCGAGTTTACGATAGAGGCGAACGAGCGCATCGACGTCAGCATTTGCACCGGATGCGGCCTGCCGTTCGAGCTCGCTCCAATCGAGGAACTTCCGCCATCCTGCTCCACTGCGGCTGCGATCGAGGAGGCGACGAAGCGGCCCCAGAGCCTCCCGCACCTTCCCGGCTGCAGCGTTCAACTGTGTTTCCCCCACTGGCTCGAAGGCGGGCGGAGTACCGACGGGGTCGGCCGCCACGGTCTCGATCTGGGCATCGGCGGGGCTACAGGCCGTTACGACCACCATCAGGAGGGCAGACCGGACAACGAAGTGGAGCATTCTCGAAGCGAACAGCATGGCAAACCTTGCGGGTTAGGCGAATTCTACGGCCCCCAGTTCGGGCTCGCGAGTGTAACGCCTTTTCGCCGAAAGACTCCACACCAGTTGAGTGAAGCCCCTTGCCCCTTCGGTCAGCGTCACAGGAAACGCGGAATTTCACTCATGCTCCTGGGGCCGCGACACGCTCGTACGCAGGAAGCACGAAGATCTTGCCGTCCCCGATCCGACCAGTCCTGGCCGCCGCCGTGATTCGCTCCACCACCTCGCCGACGCGAGCGTCTTCCACCCAAAGCTGAATTTCGACCTTCGGGAGAAACGCGAGCGAATACTCGCTATCCCCATACTGGTCGAGGTAGCTCTTTTGCCGCCCGTAACCCTTCACCTCCCGGACCGTGCAGGCCTCGAGCGGCGCGAGTTTCAGCGACTCGAGCACCCGCTCGGCCAAATACGGCTTCACGATCGCGATGACTTCTTTCACGACTGTCCAGTCCAGGACAAGGCACGCATCCAATCGGTCGGCGGGATGTCGACCGCATCGAGGTGATGGCAACCTTGGCTTGCCATCACCGAGTTTCGATGCACGGGCCAGAGATGGCCGAACATCAACTGAAAAAGTTGTCGCCAAAGAGATTCATCGGCGGAGTCGTCTCGACCGTGATGTCCCCGTTCACCCGAGTACAGCACGCCAATCGCATCTCTTTCTCGTGGCCGATCGCAGCGAGTGACACGGCCAGACGGGCCGACTCCATGAGCCCCTTCGAGGTCGTGTTTTCCATGCCCTTCGTAATGAGCACGCGGCAACTCCCGCAGGTACCCATGCCGTGGCAGTTGGCGATCTTGTGGATGCCCGGGTAGAGCTGGACGCCCGCCCGAAGGGCTTCGGCCCGCAAATTGGCTCCGGCGGGAACCTGGATTTCCTTCTTCTCTTTCGTGAACGTGATCGTGGGCATGGATTTCTCTCGACCAGGTGCGTTCTCTCGGTCGATACTGTAGCCACGAGGGCGGCATCCCGCCACCCGTGCCACCCGCGAGGCTGCCAACCCATGGCCCAATTGACGAAGCACCAGCAGTCGATCGTCAAGCGCTATTACGAGAATCTCGACACCGTCCTCCTCCAGCGGGTGGGCGAGCAGGTGACCGACCTCTACCTGGCCGAGGGCAAGAAGCGGGCCAAACTTTGGGAGACGATTTCGGTGTCGTTGGCCAAGCTCGGCGTGCCGGCTTCACGCATCAAGCATGTCCGGGATTCCGACGACGCCCGCCAGTTGGCCACGCTCCTCCAAGAGTTGCTGGCCAAGGATTGACCGGCTGCGAGGCGTGCCGCATCCTGTGGGGTTTCCGCGAAAGCAACCCTTAGGAATCGAGCCGGCATGAGTTCTCCTGAAGCCACCGATCGGGGCACCCTCCTCGAGTCGCTCCGCTGGAAAAAGTTTCCGGTGCTCGACGACGGTTTTGTAGCCCTCGTCGACTGCATGGGGGATGACGGCAGCGTCGTGCAGGCGGCGCGAGTGAGCTACGGGGCGGGCACCCGAAAGGTGAGCGATGATCGCCAACTCATTCGCTACCTGCTGCGGCACGCCCATACGACCCCGTTCGAGATGGCCGAGTTGAAATTCGTCGTCCGGGTGCCGATGGACTGCTGGCGGCAGTGGATCCGTCACCGTACGGCGAGTGTCAACGAATACTCGACGCGGTACTCACTCGCGATCGACGCGATGCAAACGACGCCCGATGACCAGTGGCGCGCGCAGGCCGCGTCCAACCGACAAGGTTCGGGTGATTTCCTGCCGGCCGATCAGGGACGTCAGTACACCGACGCCGAGCAGCAGCTTCAGGGCATGGCGCGACGCGTCTACGAGCAGCGACTCGAATCGGGCATCGCCCGCGAACAGGCCCGCAAGGATCTTCCGCTCTCCACCTACACCGAGGCCTACTGGAAGATTGATCTCCACAACCTGCTGCACTTCCTTGCCCTCCGCATGGATTCTCATGCGCAGCTCGAGATCCGGCAGTATGCCGAGACAATTGGCCACCAGATCGTGAAGCCACTGTTTCCGCTCGTGTGGGAAGCCTTCATCGACTACCGGATGGAGGCCGTGCGGCTCACACGGCTCGACCGCGAGGTGATTCGACGGATTTCCGCCACAGGACAGGGACTTCCCGTTTCGGAAGACGTGTTCCTGGGATCCCAGGACTCCTCGTGGCAGGGCCTTGAACGGTGCCGCGAGCGCGACGAGTGCCTGGCGAAGCTTCGTGATTTGGGGATCGTCGCCGCTCGTTAAGCGAGCGGCACGGCGCGCACGACGACTTCGACCTCATCGCCGGGTTCGTAACGATTCCCGCCGGCCGGCAGGGCGATGAACCCCGGCAGGCTGCCAGGTAGCGCCGACGCAGCGGCCATCCCCAGAAGGTCCGATGAGCCTGTCCATGGCAGCGGCTCGGCCTCGAAAGCACCAGCCCCGTTCCGCAATCGGCACGGCAGGAACACCGGCCGATCACCTGCTCCCTTCACACTCGATACCAGTACCGCCCGGCTTCGTGGGAGGTGCCACGATCCTCGTGGGGTCCCTGCCAGGATACGGATTGCAGGTCGCGCGAAAAGTTCGAAACAGACAAGGCTGCTCGCTGGATTGCCTGGCAGTCCGAAGACCAGCGTCGGGGGAGCAGCAGCCCGTCGTAGGATCCCGAACCAGACAGGTTTTCCGGGCTTGAGCTTGACCTTGTGAAACACCTCTTCCACGCCACAGGCCGCGAAGGTTGGCGGCACGAGGTCCAAATCACCGGTTGACACGCCCCCCGAAAGCACGAGGACATCAGCAGCGAGGCCTTGCGCCACGGCTGCCCTGATCGCCTCGGGTTTGTCGGCAGCGATGCCGAGACTGATCGGCTCTGCCCCCAAAAGCGTCGCGGCAGCCGCGAGCAGCGGGCCATTGGAGTTTCGAATCTGCCCGTGACGTGGCACCTCGTTGCACGGCACCAGTTCACTTCCAGTCGAGAGGATCGCGACGCGCACCCGAGCATCGGCGACGACATGCGTTGCCCCCGCTTCAGCGGCCAGCCCCACGGCAGCGGCATCGAGCATGCTGCCGACCGGAAGCACGATCGCCCCGCGCCGGAACGCCGCCCCCTGCCGAGCGACATGCTGGCCAGGCCGATAGATGGTTTCAAGGAGACGGACTCGCGCTCCCGCATGGGTCGTCGCCGTGCCGTCGACGGCGCGCTCGATCGGGACAACGGCGTCGGCCCCTGGTGGGAGCGGGGCTCCTGTCATGATGCGAGCGCACGTTCCTGGCCGGAGCGAAACGCCCGACACGTCGCCTGCGGCCAGATCGCATACGACATCCAGTTCGACGACACCGGAACCACCGGCAGCAAAATCGGCATCGCGGACGGCAAACCCGTCCATCATTGCCTTGTCCCATGGAGGCGAATCGAGATCGGCCATGACCGGCTCGGCCAGACGGCGCCCGCAGGCTTCGAGCAGTCGCTGCCGGCGAGGCGGCAAGGGTCTGGCCGTTGCCTCGATCCGCGCGATCGCCTCGGCAAGTTCGATCATGGTCGACGGCCTAGAAACGCCCGCAGCAAATCATGCCCGACCGGCGTCAAGAAACTCTCCGGATGAAACTGCACGCCGTACACCGGAAGCGTCTTGTGCCGGATCGCCATGATCTCGCGGGTGCCATCGGGAGCCGTCGACCAGGCATCGACTTCAAAGTCGCGCGGCAGTGTCGGCGGATCGATCACGAGGCTGTGGTACCGCGTCGCCTCGATGGGACTTGGAAGTCCTGCGAAGAGCCCCTTCCCCGAATGTTCGATCGTGTCGACCTTGCCATGCATGAGCCGCTTCGCGCGAACGATCGTGCCTCCAAATACCTGGCCGATCGATTGGTGACCCAGGCAGACCCCGAGCAACGGCATCCGTCCTGCGAAACGTCGTACGACATCGCAGGAGATGCCTGCTTCGTCCGGCGTGCACGGCCCCGGCGAGATGACGAGGTGTGACGGCGCTTTCGCCGCGATCTCATCACAGGAGATGCAGTCGTTGCGATGCACCTCGACGGCCAGGTCGGATGCGACCTCCCCGATCCGTTGGACGAGATTCCAGGTGAACGAGTCGTAGTTGTCGATGAGCAAAAGCATCGGAAGTGGCGCCAGGAACGAATGGCTACGAGTGTACCGACCTGGCGGCTACGACAACGCCACGACGGATCGACTCCCTGTGCGGCGGGCCAGAATACGGAGATACGGCGGAACGAACAGCGCGCGGTGGGCGAACGAACCGATGGCGGCGCCGGACTCCGTGTGGTCCGGTTCATGGATGTCTTCGATGACAAACCCGGCCCGGCAGATGCCGCCAAGAAGGCCGGAGAGCGAATGGACGAATTCCTGCGTGCCCGCCTCGCGAAGTCGGCTCGGAGCCTCAGGAGGCAGGGGCTCGCGCCTCCCGAGCGGATGCAGAAACTCGTACCGGCCGGCGCCATTGGTCGTAAGCGACGCTTGCAGGCTTGCCGGGTTTTTGTGCTGGCTCACATAGATGCCGCCGGGCCGCGTCACCTTCGCCACCGCCACACAGACGCCTGCCACGTCGGGCAGGTAGCAAGTGCTCACGGGATGAATCACCACGTCAAATCGCGCCTGCCCGAGCATCGACAGGTCATCCATCGAGCCTTGGACGATATCGAGATCGATCCCGCGCTCACGTGCCACCTGCCGGTCAAGGTCGAGCATGGCCGCTGAGAGGTCGACGACCGTCACCCTGGCTCCGGCAGCTGCATAGAGCGGCCCGTGTTTGCCGCCGCCCGCAGCCAAGCACAGAACTTCGAGCCCTGCCAGGCTCATGGGCAACCACGGCCGAGCCCCGTCGGGCCCTCCGCCTCCGAGCCACGCGCGTGGGTCTCCGAACGCATCGTCCGACGCGGGGCGCGCAAGGGCCGCTCCCCGGCACGCAAGCTGATCCCACGCCCGGGCGTTGTGAACCATGGCTGACTCGCGAAGCCCGTGCAGCTTCATGGTTTTGCTCGCATGCGCGCTGGGCGACAAAGCACCCACGCCGCCACGACCGCCCCTGCACCGAGCCCCCAGGTGGCGGGCTCCGGTACGGGTGCATACGTCACGTCATCCATCGCAAAATAGGCTGGCGTATTGAGCCCAAAGGTTCCAACATCAGACCCGCTGAACGAAAACCGGATGGAATCGACCGTGCCAAGGCTCGCGAGGTCAAACCAATCCCATTCGTCCAGAAGCCCTGGAGGCGTCGGCCCTCGCAAGTCAGCAAGATAGAAATCGGCCGTCCCGGTCGGGGAGCCTCCGAGGCTGCCCTCGGCCGTGACGCGAAACCAGCCGCCTGCCGGAAGGGGGGCGGTGAACCCGTATTCATCGCCGTCCTGCAAGGTCAGGAACGTGTAGGTCGTGTTCGCGATCCGAAACCCGGCGACACTCGATGGGGTCGCAAACGTCATCGTGGCGGTGTCGCCGAACGCCACCGCATAGGTGTCGGACAGGAACCCGCCTCCCGGGTAGGCCGCGTACTGGTTGCCGAAGCCGGCGGTCGTCGAATCGACGACGCTGGAAACCGCAAAGCCGTACCAATACGAATAGATGAACGGGTCGTACGTGTTGTCGATGCCGAACGTGTTGGAGAACGACGCGCCCCCACTGGCCCACGGCACGGAGGTCGACTGACCCGGCGACAGCCCCCCCGTATCGCCATTGAAGAAACTGGCGGGGGGTAATCCAAAGTCCTCAAAGTCGACCGTGGCTGCGGTGCTCACATTCGGCAACGCCATCGCAGCCCACAGAATTGCTCCACACAGAAAGGTTCGGATGTTCATGGATTCACTCCGGGGATTGCGGCTGTCTCTTGTCGATTGCGCGTGCAGGCGGCGGCCAAGACGCGCACGTCGGTTCCTTCGTCGATGAGCCGGACGGCACCGTCACCAAAGAGGGCGTGCGCGCCGGATGGATGACGGCTGCGGAGTTCGTCTTCCCAGGTCGGCCAATTCACGCCGTAGGCCTGGTCATAGAGATTGCGCCCGTTGATCCACTGACCATCGGGCCAGGCACCCCGACTGCACTCACCGACAAAGATCGTCTTGGACAGGCCGTCTGCGATTTCCTGTTCGGCGAACGCACGGTCGTGAACGAGCGCCCCCTTCTCTGGATTGTTCGGCGATACGATACGCTCGCCGTTGACGCCCCCGTAATCGCTGCGGCCCAAACCATTCACGAGCCCACCAAGACGGTCAGCCGAAGGGCAGATGTAGATGGGGATCGCCGTGGCAGCCGGGGCGGCGTTCGCGGCGTGATCGTACGGTTTGGAGAAATCAATCCGATCAGCGAGAGGCTGCTCGTCGAGCCAGGGCAAGATGAACGCGGACCACGCCAGGCAGCGGGCCGTCCCGCCCCCCCCCGCCTTCCACTCGAGGCACCCCATCGGGAAACGCCGCTTCGCGAGCTGATGCCCGTGCAGAGCACAGCCGACGTTCTTGAGGTTGTTGAGGCAGACCGTCCGCCGGGCCGCCTCACGGGCGCTCTGCACCGCTGGCAACAGGATCGCGATGAGCGTTGCGATCACCGCCACCACGACGAGCAACTCGACGAGCGTCATGCCGGAACGGCAGCGGGAATGACCTGGCATCGGAGCGACCGGCTACACGCGCACCGCCTCCGCCAGCCGGCTCGACGCTTCTGAAAAAAGCGCAGAACGACTCAGACGGAAACAGGTACGTGCAGGAGCGGATCCTTCGAGTGAACGCGACCGGCCGCCGAAGCGACCGTGCCTACCATCCCGCCCTCGCAGTCCGGCAAGCTCACGACACCTGGTAGGTCTTCTGACTTACGAGCTCGAGTGATCGCATGCCTTCTCGCCATGCCTGGGGTCGCGAGTCGCGAAGCAGACATGGCAATGGCTCGAATGCGACCACCCTCTCCCTCAGATCTGGTTTCCCAGGGCCGAGGATCGCCCGAATACAGCGGCGGGGCCGTCCCGGATTCGCACCGGAGTTCCCTGTTTGCCCTTCGGAAGCAGAGGCTTCCGGCGGGCCACCAGAGTCAGGGGGGAGTCTAACGGTGACGCCGAGACTGTCAACCAGAACGCGTGGCTCGGCACGGGCCGCAAAGTTTGCCAGGGGACGCCTCCGGTGTGGCAAACCGTGACGATTATCCGGTGCGTTGACAAGAAGAAGTAACGGTTGCATGAGGTCGCGCGGCACGCGCGTTTCAAGCGTCGCGCACGGCATTGTTTACCCCACGCGCAGGCCTTCATGCCCGCAAAAAAAATGCGTTGAGCACCCTCAAGCCGCTTCGATTCCACCGCCGATAGCCCTCGTGACCCCCGGGGCATCACTGTGCCCGTCGGGCAACCAGGGGGCGGCAGTAACCTGAGGATCCCTCGAGTCACGGAATGGCTCGACAGGCCTGTCGCAAGAGTTCGTGGATCACACCCTCGGGGTGTCAGCGTCGCGAGCGGGACGAACACACCGGTGATCCACAAGCAAAGGAGATGTGGCTCGATGAAGCGTATGATGTTTCTCGGCGCGCTGGTTCTCGGCGTGACCGTTTGTAGCCAGTCTTTCGGTTTCGAGCTCCTTGATCGGATGCTCGGACACAAAGGCTGTGCCTCGTGCTGTGGTGATTCGTGCTGTGAGCCTGGCTGCGATGCCGGCAACGGCTGCTGTGAGCCTGGCTGCGACGCCGGTAACGGCTGCTGTGAGCCTGCTTGTGACGCTGGCAAAGGCTGCTGTGAGCCTGCCTGCGACGCTGGCAACGGCTGCTGCGACAACAGCTGCTGTGGCACTTCGTGCTGCGGCGTTCGGAAGTGCAAGTCGCGTGACCTTTTCGGCGGCCTGAAGGGGCTGTTCGAGAAGTGCAAGCGGAAGCACCGTAGCTGCTGCGGCAGCTGCTGTGAGCCCGCCTGCGACGCTGGCTGCTGCGAGCCTGCTTGCGACGCCGGCAACGGTTGCTGCGAGCCTGCCTGCGACGCTGGCAAGGGTTGCTGCGAGCCAGCTTGCGACGCCGGTGCTGGCTGCTGCGAGCCGAGCTGCGGTGCGGCCTCTTGCTGTGGCACCTGCTGCCGCAAGAAGTGCACCCCGATTCGCGACCTTCTCAAGGCTATCCACGCCGCGAAGAAGTGCCGCAAGTCGTGCTGCGGCTGCTGCGATAGCTGCTGCGAGCCTGGTTGCGACGCCGGCAACGGTTGCTGCGAACCCGGCTGCGACGCTGGCAAGGGCTGCTGCGAGCCAGCTTGCGGCTGCGAGCCGGCTTGTGCTGCTGCCCCCGACTGCTCGGCTGCGATCGCGAAGCCGATCACGGTCGCTCAGGTCAGCCGGACGGTGATCGCCAAGTAATCAAAGGACAATAGGTCGAACGACGACTTGTTGCCCGACTTCGGCCAGTGAGCACGGCCCGGGGGGAAACCCCCGGGCCGTCGCTATTGGCGGGGAGCCCCACTGGCCACGAGGCGGCCAAGTCCAGACGACTCGCTCGCTGTCTTCGAGAGCGACTCGGCCTGAGAGGCGAGGCGATCACCCTCGTCGAGGTACTGGCCAATCGTGTCGGCGGCGGTCGCGAAGTCGGCCAGGAACGGATCGACGAGACCAGCTTGCGGGAGCGGTGAAACGAGCATGCGAATGTCTCCGTCGAGGCCGGCGCGGACGAGTGCCATCACGATCCAGCGGAGCACGAGCCCCCAGAGAATGATCCAGATGATGGCTTCTTGGAGAAACCCCGTGCCGGACCCGGACTGGCCTGCCCAGAGGTTGCCGTAAAAGAAAGTCCAGCCCGCCCTCGCGAGGACGAACACGACGAGCGAAGAAAAGAGAACTTCGAACGTCACATGAGCCGCACGACTTCCGAGCCGGCCGCGTCGGTTTGCGACAAGCCGATCGATTCCGGTCGCCAACCAGCCACTCGTGCGGCCGACGACGTCGTTGATCGTCGCGGGAAGACTCGCTGGCGGAAGCTTGCTGCGGCCGACAAGTGGTTCTCCGACCGCCGCTCGCGTCGCCAGGCCACCGAGCACGCTTCGTGATTGTTCGACCTCCGCGGCAGGCAGGCCGAGTTCTTCGACCGACTGCCATCCGCCATGGCCCGTTCCCGAGTCTGGTGGATGCCCCGCCAGCAATCGACCGACAAGGCCTCCGGGTGGCCGCATCCTTTGCCAGAGCGATCCGAGTGCCGCGATCACATGCAAGAATGTCGCAAAAGGCCCACCGTGCCAACGATCGAGCACTTCATCAGCGATGAGTTGCTGCCAGGCCGCTCGGCCAGCGATGAGTTTCGACGACACGCCCCGCGCGAGGATCCCTTCGAGCCGCTGGCGTTCCTTGACGACGCCTCGATCGAGTGCCGTGACCGGCTCGACGAAGTCCGCCAACTGCCGGCGCGCCTCCCGCGCGAACCAGCAGGCGAGGTCGACGGCACCAGTCCGACGGACTCGCCGCGCGGCCCGGCCTACGAGTTCCGTGTCAATCGCCGTGAGCAACTCACGAAACCCGGGCTCAGGCTCGAGCCCCGTCGCCGCGCGGGCGGCCGACTCCACGGCATCGAGCCTGAAGATCATCGGCACGACAAACCCCTGGCTCTCGAGCTCGCGTCGCCAGTCTCCTCGGATGTCGGGATCGCGCGAGGCGTGGGTCTGCACGAAGAGCAGCGGTCTCCCGGGGGCATAGGCCGCGACTTCACGGGCCACGATCCAAGACCGGTATTTCTGTGCGGTGGCCACCAGCAGCAGAACGTCGCACGCGGGCAAGACTTTCTCCAAAAGATCGCGATTGCGATTCGATGCACTCGGGCGAGGGTCGGACGGGTCCGCGAGGACATCTGCCTGGGTGTCCGGATCAGGGCAATCCACGAGCACGATATTGGCGACGGCCGGTGACTCACTTCGAACGACCCGGGCCTGCATGCCGTCGACGGGCAACCAGGAGAGGTCGACATCCGGTGCCGTGACTACGACGGGGCTCACGGTCGTCGGGCGCGCGATGTCCCCCGCTGCGGAGACATCGGCCCCAGCCAGGGCGTTGACGAGCGTGCTCTTGCCCGTGCCCGTACCGCCGATCACCCCCACGACGAGCACCCGGGAAAGCTCGCGACGTGCGCGATCGAGTCGCGGTGCGATCGACTCCCATTCCGTCGCCAGGCGACGGGCCGGTGGCCACGCTGGCTGTGCAGGAACCCACCGCGAGAGGCCTTCGACAAGCGTGTCGAAGGCGGCGAAGTCGGGGCCGTCGGCCACGTGATGACGATGCGACTCGCTCATGACACCCGCAACTCCCGTCGGCACTCGATCACGAGCTTGTGACCGCGATCAAGTTCTGGTCGGTCCGCGGCGGTCGCCCTTCGCTCGAGTTCCTCGACCGCGGTTCCCAAGACGACGTCTCGAAGAGTGGCCACGAGGATTCTACTTCGCTCCGCCGACCACCCTGCGAAGAGCCGTTCGATGAGGGGTCGAACACCGGCCACCGCGAGCCCCAGGGCCCCTTCGCCGACGAGCGGCGCCGCCGCCCAAACTACATAGTCACCGACGTGATGCACGAGCACGGAGAGACCACCGGCAGCACCCGCAGCCGCGGGGACGGCAGCGGCGCCGGCGCCGAGCAGCGAGAGCGTGACCACCGGCCGTGCCACCGCACCGACGTTGAGTCCATTCACGATGAACTTCACGAGCGATGGGTTCTCCGAGGCGAAGCGATCGAGCTCACCGCGGACAAATTGCCGGTAGCCATCGGACACCAGCGGGAGCATGGCGTGGCGACGTTCGAGGTCGGCATACCAGCCGCTGCGATCGGGGGACGCAAGCCGCGGCCCAAGCAACGACTCCAGCCGCGGGTCGCGCCGGCACGCATCTTCGAGGCGTTCGATGAAATCCCCGAGAGCCACCTTCAGCGATTCGATTTCGATGGCCGCGAAGTCGTCGCGCTGTTCGGCGTCGGTGCGGGCGAGGCCGATGCGACGGGCTACCCATCCGATGCCGTTTCCGATGCCGCGGTAGACACGACTCACGGTCAGATCGAAACCCGATCGTCTCGGTTCGAGCCAATCCCAGATCTCGTGCCAAACAATCTCACGAGGGGCAGCCGGCAACTCCACGCGAACCTGCGCCTCGTGCTCGAGCACCGCCAGGGACGTCCGCCACTCGGCTGCCCGATTCGAAAGCGATTCGAGCCATGGGGACACACCGTGCCGCGGATCGAGCACGACTGCCAAGGCGCCGGCCATCGCGCGTCGTTTGAGCCCGTCGTAGTCACTTTCTGCAAGCCGCTCCGACAGCGACACCTCCCTGCCGTCGGCACCAAGCTCTGGCACCGCATGGAGCGCGATCCGTCCGGACTCGGCAGCCGCGAAATCGTGCGGGGCAGCATAGACCGCTAGCGGCTTCACGCCCGTCTCGGTGGCAAAGGTCGCGAGCCAGCCGCCGAGCCTTTCTCGCTGCCGCGGCCAGTCCACCATGTTGAAGACGACGATGACCGCCTTGTCCGACGCGGCCGCAGCGGTGAAGAACTCGCGCACCGCCGCGTCGTTGTACTTCTGTTGGGTGAGCACCGCCACGAGGACATCGGCGGCGTCGCGGACGAGCTCCGCCCGTCGCCAGTTCTCGCGGAGCGTGCCGTCAATGTCCGGTGTGTCGAGGATCACAAGCCGGGCAGGCTGATTCCCGGTTGGATCTTCCCGCCACACGAGCACATCGCCCCGCGACGCATCAAGCGCGTCGTCGTCGCTGGTCCACTCCGCGAGTTCGAATCCTGGAAACAGGCCCGCAAGGCCGCCATCGGAGGCAAGCCCCCGCGGCAGGCTGGCAACGGGATGGATCGTCCTCGCCGCTTCCGGCAAAGAGCGGCTGATCTCGGCGCCCACCAGGGTGTTGGTGATGAGGCTCTTGCCCGTGTTCGTGCCGCCACACACCGCGACCACAAGCACCGGGTTGCGTGAAACCTGCGGGCGGAGTTTCCCAAGGAGGGCGCCGTACCAATCGGTATCCGTTGGCATTGGAAGACCGAGGTCGACGGCCAGCGGTTCGAGCCCCGACACGATGTCACAAAGCTCGACGACACGACCTGCCCAAGCAGCGAACGTCAAGGCCCCGTGGTTCGAGTCTGCATCATTCGACACGCCAGTCTCCGCGCGCACAGCCGGGTTCCGGTGCAGTGTGTCGGCGGGCACGCATCGCGTTTGCCGGGATGCGGGGAGCGCCTTAGACTGCATCGCGTCGAGCGTGACCGCGCCACGCCCGAGGGGTACGAGCCTAGTCTGCTCTCCCGACTTTTTTCCCGCAAACGCGGCTTTCCTGTGAGCTCTCTCCGATGACCGAACGTCGCCCCGTTTTTCCTGGCGTGATCGAGATGAACCACCAGGCGGGCTGGCGGATCGGCTGCAACGTCTACCTCGTGTATGACGACCGCAACTGGATGCTCATCGACATCGGCTACGAGGAGAGCGTCGACGAGATCATCGAGCTCATCCGGCAGATGGATTTCCCGCTGTCGCAGTGCTGTGGCCTGATCGCCACGCACGCCGACGTCGACCATATCCAGGGGCTCGCCAAGGCCAAGGCCATTCTCAAGGCTCCGGTTCTCGGGCACCCGCTGGCCGTCGAGCCGCTCGAGTCAGGCGATCGGATCAAGACGTTCGCCGAGATCGCGGCTCAGGATGTCCACATGGCGATGCCTCCGGTAAAGGTCGACACGCTCATCAAGGACGGCGACACGGTCGAGATCGGCACCCGCAAGCTCGAGGTCTGGCACACCCCGGGCCACACCGACAGTCAACTCGCCTTCCGCATGGGCGAGTTGCTCTTTTCCGGCGACAACATCTACCGCGACGGGTCCGTCGGCGCCATCGACGCCCACCACGGCAGCGACATCAAGGCCTTCATCAAGTCGCTCGAACGAATCAAGGCGAGCGACGTGAAGTGGCTCTTGCCGAGCCACGGCCCGATCTTCCGCAAAGACGACGCGTTGCTTGCCAAAACGATCAACCGCCTCGAGAGCTACCTCACCCTCGCCGACTTTGGGACATGCTCCTCCCACTGGCCACTCATCGACGAGTGGGACAAAGAGCTTGCCGAAGGCCGACTCCCGACCGCCTGAGGCGTTTTGACGCGAAGCCGCCGCCGGGTTGGATGCCCGGCGTTGCGAGGCGCGCGGCACCTTGGCTGCCCCTGCCGAGCCAAGGCTTCGCGGGCCATGGATGGCCGCGAAGCCGTGAAGCTAGAACACGTCGAGGTTGAAGTGGTGGCCGTGGTGGTAGCGGCGCTCTTTCGGGTAGTAGTTCTGCCACGCACGGTTGTAGACGGGCACACGCATCTCTTGCGGATAGCGGTAGTAGAGATCGTTGGCTGACTGCATGTAGCCATCCGCGTAGAAGTTCTGCGGATACCAGACGTACGGATAGTGGTAGAGCCGGTTCCAGTCGTGGGTGTTGTAGGAGTACCCCCACTGGTAGCCGAAGGCCTGCTGGCCCGCGCCGGGCGGTTGGGCCTTTGCGTCATTGCCCAGAGCCAATACACCCAGGGCGAGCGCCGCCCCAGCGGCGAACAAGTGCCGTCGCATGAGAATTTCCCCCCTCAACAATCGAACCCCAGGGAAATATCGACCGGCGGCATGACCGGTCTTGATGGAAATACCGATACGACCCGCCCCAGAGTGGGCGGTTGGGACCGCCTCGCGGGATGGCCTTGGTAAACTCCTCGCAGATTCTCCCGTCCAAGGCCAAGGCATCGAGTTTCGCGTGGCACACAAGAGGCGCTCACCGTCGTACGCGAAGCGCTCGTCCTCTAGCGGCAAACAGCAGGCTCCATCGACTCGCATCCGTCCGGCCAGCGACCAGCCCGAGGGCGCTCCCACGGCATGGGTGGCCTCTCCAGAAGGACGAGCCTGGATGGCTTTCTGGGTCGTCCTCGCCCTGTGCGTGGCGTGGCCGCTCGTGCATGCGTTCCTCGTGTCGTCGGTGACCGTGCGGCTTTGCGAGGAGATTGACCAAGGCATTCCGCCAGACAAGCGGTTGCCGGTTTTCCTCCACGAGATCGCCAACGACGGCTATGTCTGGAATCGCTACGCCGAAGAACTGGGGCGAAACGGCCGGTACCGTCTGCGGTTCACCACATTTGACAATGCCCCGGAGGGTCGTTCGGTCCACTGGAACTCCGCCTTCGCATGGTATCTGCGTGGCCTCGGTGAACTCCGCCGGGCTCAGACCGGCGAGCCACTCCGTCATGCCATCTTCCGGATGTCGATCTGGGCGAATCCGATTCTTCTTGCGATCGCGCTCGGGGCCTTCGCGCCTCTCGCAGCGTGGCGGTTCGGTCCGCTCTGCGGCTCGGTCATCGCGATCGGCATGGTGTCGGTGCCGACGTTCTACGAAGGCTTCATGCCGGCATACCCGGATCACCACGGGGTCATCTCGTTCGAGCTCTTGGGGATGATGTTTGGCATCGCTTGGGCAGGCGTCGGCTGGGTGAAGTCGTCTGACAGTGCAGACTTCGCCGCAGCGACGTCGCTCGAGCAAGCGAAGCATGGCATGACGTTCTCGGCCGTTTGTGCCGGGTGCGGCCTGTGGTGGAGTGCCCTGTCGACCGCGATGGTGATGGTCACACTCGGCATTTCCGTTCTGGTGACGGCCTGGGTATTTCGACGCCGCGCTCCTGATGGTCCCGTCTTCCGCCCCCACCTCTGGAAATGGTGGGCGATAGGTGGGGCTGCTGCTTCGTTTGGATTCTGGCTCCTCGAGTATTTTCCAAACCACATGACGATGCGGCTCGAAGTGAATCATCCGCTTTACGCGCTCGCCTTCCTTGGCGGTGGCTGGTTGATCGCGACGCTCGGCGAGTGGCTCACTCATCTTGGATCACCGTCAACACGAAAGCCATTTCCGTGGCGGGCCTGCCTCTGGCCCCTGGCGGCATGTGCCGTTCTTCCCGCCACGATCCTCATCGGCGGTGCCTCGGTCTACATTCCGAAGGATCCCTTCATGGTCGGCCTCTTGAAAAACATCTATGAACTCCAATCGATCTTCATGCTCATGAAGCACGCAGGCTTGTCTTGGCAGGCGGCCTTCGGCTGGTACCCATTGTTCCTGCTGGCATCCTTCGTGCTGTTGGCGTTTCCCGGCCCAGGCCGTGGCACAAAGACCGTTCTGCTTTTTCTCACTGTCCCGATCATGCTTTTGATCGCGCTCCAGTGCTACCAATCCCGCTGGGGGCTGCTCGTCGGCCCGATCTACATCGCGCTGGCCGGCGTCGTGGTGACGCAGATCTGGCGGCTCGTGCCACACACGACGACGGCCCGCAGCATTGCTGGCGTGCTCCTCGTCGTCGCGGGCGCGTGGTTCGTGCTTCCACCAGCCGCCAACGTATTTGGAAACGCCTGGCGTCAATACAGCAGCGAGAAGATCGCCATCCTTCCTGGCCAGGCGCTCCATTTACTTCACCGCCAAATGGCCCGCGCGATTCTCGACGATGCCAATGGCGAGTCCATCGTGCTCCTTTCGAGCCCGAACAGCTCCTGCATCTTGTCGGCCCTTGGCGGCTTCCGCACCGTTGGCACGCTCTACTGGGAGAACGTCAATGGCCTTGAGGCCGCCGCCGCGGCGCTCAACGCCCAGTCCGACCAGGAGGGTTTGGACCGTACGAAGAAACTCGGCATCACGCATGTCTCACTGATGACGTGGGAGAATTTCATCGAACCTTACTTCAACATTCTCCACCAGAAGCCCAAGGATGGCGTCACGGTGAAGAAGTCTTTTGCCCATCGTGCCCTCTTCGAGCGCACGATCCCTGTATGGACGCGGCCGCTGGTATTCCCACCCAATCCGATTTCCAAGGGGCTCAATCAGCACGTCCTCCTTCTTCGGATCGCACCCAAGCAGAGCGAAAACGAGATCCGCTTTCACCTCGCACGGTTCGTGCGGCATGTCGAGGGCAAGCCCGAGGCCGCGATCCCGATGCTCGAGAAGATCCTCGAATCGGCTCCTGAAAGCAGCCTCGCCCGCGTGGAATACGCCGAGATCCTCGCAGGTCTCGGGAAATTCGAGCAGGCGGTCGACGAGTTGATTCGCGGTCTGAAGGACGCCGAGGCACCGATCCGCGAGGTCTATGTCGCCAATTTCACGAAGGGCCTTTTGTCCGCAAAGCAGTACAAGCCGCTCGCAAAGCTTCTCCACGAAATGGTTGGCCGTGAGGGCACGTCTCCCGGATTGCTCGTGCAGGCGGCCTGGTTGCTTGCAACGCTTCCGGATGACGAAGCAAGAGACGGCGCCTTCGCTCTTGCACTTCTCGACAAACTCGACGGTTCGGCTTCGGGCAACGCCGATGTGCTGCTCGCTCGCGCTGCGGCGCATGCGGCCAAGGGCAATTACCATGCGGCCATTGCCGCGCTCGACGAGTCGCCTTTTCCTCGGGTGGCCTCACCGGACCAGAAGCGAATTGGCGAAGCCCTCAAGGCCGCGTTTCAGCAGGGTAAGCCCTTCGTCAATCAATGAACCGCGAAGCCATGAGCCTTGAAGTCACGATCCTGATGCCTTGCTTGAACGAGGCCGAAACGCTTGCTGGCTGTATTGAAGCCGCACGAAAAGGTCTTTCAGATGCTGGCGCCGATGGTGAGATCCTGATTGCCGACAACGGCAGCACGGATGGCTCGCAGGCCATCGCCGAAGCCCTGGGCGCTCGCGTGATCGCCGTGCCTGAGCGTGGCTATGGAAACGCCCTGCGGGCCGGCATGGCCGATGCCCGAGGTCGCTACATCATCATGGGCGATGCCGACATGAGCTACGACTTCTCCAAGATCTCGCCGTTCTTGGACCGCCTGCGTGCCGGGAGCGATCTGGTCATGGGTTGCAGAATGCCGCAGGGTGGTGGCACGGTGATGCCGGGGGCGATGCCCTGGAAGCACCGGTGGATCGGAAACCCCGTTCTCACGTTCATCGGCCGCCTCCTCTTCAAGTGCCCATCGCATGATTTTCATTGCGGGCTCCGCGGCTTGACGAAAGATGCGTTCGAGCAGATGGACCTTCGCACGGGGGGCATGGAGTTTGCCTCCGAAATGGTGATCAAGGCCTCGCTTCGTGGCATGAGGATTGACGAGGTGCCGATCACGCTCCACCCAGACGGCCGCTCGCGTCCGCCTCACCTGAGAAGCTGGCGCGACGGCTGGCGGCACCTTCGGTTCATGCTTTTGTTTTCGCCGCGGTGGCTTCTCTTCTACCCTGGCCTGTTCCTGCTCCTCGTCGGGGGTGGCCTTTTCCTCCGCCTTCTCGCAGGCCCATTGCGAATTGGCGGCATTTGCTTCGACCTCAACACGCTCGAGGTGGCGAGCCTTGTGATGCTGCTGGGTTATCAGATGATGCTCTTTGCGGTGTTTGCAAGAATCTTCTGTTTCACCCGCAACCTCCTGCCCGCCAAACCCTGGCTGACTCGCACCTTCGACTTCATCACGCTGGAAAAGGGCCTCATCAGCGGCGGTCTTATCGCCCTCGCAGGAGTTGGCGTCATCCTCTACGCCGCCTTCGGTTGGGCTTCGACTGGTTTTGGCAACCTCGATCCGTTCCAAGCCACCCGCACGGTCATCGCCGGCCGCTCGTTGATCTCCTTCGGCCTCCAAACGATCCTGTTCAGTCTCATCTTCAGCTACCTCGGCATGGATGACACTTCCTCACTTCCACAGCGAAGGCCGTAAAGCCGACATGGACAAACCTATGGAGCAAGCGAGGAATCCGTGAACCCTGTCGGGGCGATTCACAAGTTCTTGATTCACGCGCGACGCGTCGAAGCACTCAAGGACCAGATTAGTCCTTACCTTCCGCATCATGGCGAGCTCTTGGATGTGGGGAGTGGCGATGGCTTCCTGGCAAGCTTGCTCAACGCTGAGCGGCCGGACTTGAACATTTCGGGAATCGATGTGCTCCTTCGTCCGGATGCTTATATCCCGGTCGAGAAGTTCGACGGCCTCGTGATTCCATATCCCGACCGGAGCGTGGATGCGGTTCTGATCGTCGATGTGTTGCACCACACGATCGATCCGATGGTTCTACTTCGAGAGGCCCGTCGGGTGACTCGCGGATCCATCATTTTGAAGGATCACCTTGTGCACGGCATCGGATCCTGGATGACACTTCGAGCCATGGACTGGGTAGGAAACGCCCACACAGGTGTCGCATTGCCATACAACTACTGGTCAGAGCGTCAATGGCGGAGGGCCTTTGCCGAGTTATCGCTCACCGTCGATCAATGGCTATCCCCGCTCAAGCTCTACCCCGCGCCCGTGGACTGGGTATGCGGCAAACACCTGCATTTCATCGCTGTGTTGATTCCTGACGACATGCCGTCTGTCGCTACACGATGAGTACCGCCTCGGCACGTTCTTCCACGAGCTCGAGGGCGAGACGGAAGGCGGGGCCATGGCCTTGGGCGGCCGGGAGGCCGTCACGGCCGAGGATGACGGTCGCGGAACGGGCGAGGGAGGTCAGTGCGTTGAGGATTTCGCGGCGGGGCCAGCCGGGGTGAAAACTGACACGAACCGCGTAACCTCTGGAAAGAGCATGTTTTTGAAGGGCGGCAACCAGGCTGCCGAGTCGGGCCGAGACGGCACGGCCGACGGACGCTCGGCGGACTTCCTCGGGATCGTGTGCGTCGCCGGCGAGGCGGCGAGCCTGCTGGCGGGTTGTCGGCGACGAAAGCTCGACGGCTGCCACGAGACCTTGCGGTCCCGCCGCTGCGGCCAGGGTGCAGGCCCATGCCAGGCCGGTGCGGGCCGCAGGCTCGTCGTCAAAAAGGGGCAGGAGCATGGCGTCGAGGGCCGTCGAGCCCTTGCCGGAAACGACCGCGATCGCGAGGGAGGCATGCATGCCGTCGCCATCCACGAGCGCCGACAAAACGTCGGAACCGATGCCACCAGGAACGACGACAAGGCCAGCATCGCTTCGCATCGCCGACGACAGAATCGAGGATGCGGTCTTCGAAGTGGCGTCGTTCACGAGACCGACAGAGAGCCGGCCGGCAGCCACGCGGGCGAAGTCGAGGCACTCGGCGCCGAAAGCCGTGGCGGCAAGGACATTGCCCACGTGGATGGGTTGCAAGTCCATGCCGTGCGCATGGGTCGCCGCTTCAAAGAGCCCGAGGTCCTCTTCCATGTTCTCCGCCAACTCGAACGGCTCGTAGTCGCGGCGCCATCCCGATTTCATGGGCCACCTCCCGCCGTGCTGGCCGCACCAGGAAACAGATTGAACGTGGCGTACATCCAGAGGTAGGCCAGCACGACGGCTGACTGAAGTACCGTCACGCCACCACCAACCTTCAAGAATTCACCCCAGCCCACCTTGATGCCCCGCTCCTTCTCCAAGCCGTTGAGCGCTATGACGGAGCTCACGCTCCCGATCGGTGTCGAGTTGCCGCCGAGGTTGGCCGTGATCACGAGCGTCCACCACAGCGGCACCGAATCGAGCCCCTGAGATTCGAGCGATCGCACGAGGGGGATGAGCGTGGCGGCCACGGGAATGTTGTCGAGTACGCCTGAGAGGGCGAGCACGAAGCCTGCCATGAGAAGCATCGTCGTGATCGGGTCGCCATCAGCGATGGCAAGCATCTGCCGTGCGGCCCAGTCCAAAAGGCCGGTTTCTTGCACTGCTCCGATGATCACGAACAAGCCGACGAAGAACAGGATGAGGGACCAGTTGACTTTCTTGATCGCCTCATCGGGATGGATGCCGGAGAAAAGCAGCGCCGCGGTCCCGCCACAGAACGCGACAAAGTCGGTGCCGATCCCGAGGGATTGGGCGGAAGCAAATCCGAGAATCGTGCCCCCGAGGATGATGGCACTGCGATAGAAAAGCCGACGGTCTTTCACGAGCGCCCATTCGTCGAAACCTTCCACCTGGGCCATTCGCTCTCCCTCGCTCGACGCATTCACGAGCAGTCCGCGATACCACCAGCGAAGCCAGGCCACCGCGATCGCCGCCGAGATCAAAGCCATCGGCGTCGAGACGAAAAAGAAGTGCGAATACGGTAGGTTGCCCGCCGTCGCCAGCATGATCGTGCAGATTCCTGACGAAAACGTCATCAGCGCCGCCGAGTTGGCACAAAGCCCCACGGCCATCATGAAAGGCCGTGGATCGAGCCGAAGCTCGTGAGTGACCACGAGGCAAAGCGAGGCCACGATCATGCTCCCCGGCGCGATGCTCAATAACGTCACGAAGAGCATCGTGGCGGCCGCAATGGCCACGAGCAGTTTGACCGCATCGCCTTGTGTCGCCTTCACGATCTTGACGGCAAGGAAATGAAAAAGTCCCGAGCGACCGGCGACTTCGACGAGCACGGACGTGCCGACGATGACACCTATCACACCCACGTCGTGGCCGATGATGTCGTGAACCGCTTTGTCGTACGCAGAGTGCCCCGCCTCGTTCTTGAAGACACCCATCACGAGGGCCGCCGATACCGCCGCGATCGCACCAAGCATCGCGGCTAAGCTCTTGTGGAGCCAATCAAAGGCGATCGCGACGTACGTGAGCACCATGATTCCGCCGAGCACGACCATGGGCAGCATCGGTTTCTCCAGGGGAGAAGCCGATACCCCTTCGATGGCGGCGACAAGCGGAGGCAGGAGCGACAGCGGCATGCGCCGCATTGTGCGACGTTACCACGTACGGTGGCAAGCACGCCGCGTTGGCATGTCGCGTGCTGAGCCCTCACACTGGTGATCGGCGCGACCACAGAACCCTCGAGCTCCTTGGCGATGTCGTTTCCACCGCTCCACAAACTCTCGATCGTCATCCCTGCCCGTGACGAAGAGGGCTGCATCGTCGCGACACTGGAGCACTTGCACTTGGAACTTCACCTGCACGGTGTTCCGCACGAGATCGTGGTCGTCGATGACGGCTCCAAGGATGCGACGTGGCGACTCCTCCAAGAGACGGCCCGGCGGATCCCGGAGCTTGTGTCCGTGCAAAACCCAGGCCCGCACGGCTTCGGTCGGGCCATTCAACGAGGCCTCGCTACCGCCACCGGTGACGCGATGGTCATCATGATGGCTGATGAAAGCGACGACTGCCGGGATGTCGTCCGCTACTGGCAGAAGCTCAATGAAGGCTGGGACTGCGTGTTCGGAAGCCGGTTTCTCAAAGGGGGCGGTGTGATCGACTACCCCCGGGTGAAACTCTGGATCAACCGGATGGCGAACTGGTTCGTGCGCGTGCTGTTTCGGATCAAACTCAACGACACGACCAACGCCTTCAAGGCCTACCGACGAGAGGTGATCGAGGGATGCATGCCGATCCTCTCCCCCCACTTCAACCTCACCGTCGAGATCCCGCTCAAGGCGATCGTCCG
>CAZCHF010000030.1:0-49920 GCA_964498325.1 uncultured Candidatus Kuenenia sp. | reverse complement strand
CCATCAACTCTGGACCAGACCCGACTCATATGTGCGCAACTTGACGAACGCTACCGAGGACGGTCTGCACTTCCGCAAGCAGGTTCTCCTTCTTCATGGGTTTTGCGCAGTTGTGTTCGCTGCCGGTGCCGTGCCCCATGACACAGGATTCCACGTGCGCGGCGATCAGTTCCAGCCCGACGGCATCAAGCGCCGATCGTATTGCCGCGATTTGATTGAGGATGTCGACGCAGTAGCGATCGTCGGCCAGCATTCGCTGCACGCCAGCGACCTGACCGACGACACGGTTGATGCGTTTGGTGACACGGTCTCTGGTGTGCGCATTCACGTGTGATCCTTTCTCGCCGGAGAGCGTAAAGGAACCGTATACCCCAGAGGGGTATACGTCAAGCGGCGGCTAACGTCGCGCCCCACGACTTTCTAGAACGGCTTGCAGGCCCCGGGCCGTCGATATTCCGTGAGGCATCTTGCCCAATCAGCCCGGTGGAGACGGGCTTTCCTCGATCACGGCAATCACTTGGCTGAGCGTCTCGAGCGTATCGGCGCCCACAACCGTGATGAAGCGACCATCGCCTTTCCAAGCAGCGCACAGCCCATCTCCACACTGGACGAGTTTTATGGAATGGCCGCAACAGGTCGCGTTGATCGAAGGCATGGTTGCAAACCAAGCTGACTCTTCGTTGACGTGCTCAAACAATGCCAGGCTCGGCCGCCCGTTTGATGTGTAGACAGTCTGCACACACTTGCAGCAGGGCATGTCGAAAACACGAGTTGACTCGCAACGAAATCCCCCAGGCAGCTCCGCAGGTGCTACCGACTGGTATTTGACAAGAGAAATCAGGGACTCCGGCTCGACCAGGCGACTGTCGTATTGATTCTGAAGAGTTCGCTGAGCCTCCACGGGATCGCGACGAAAGCCGTCAACGAACCGAGCGAGGTTGGCGTCCATCTGGCGGCGATGGTCATCGACGTGGCGAAACCACTGCGAGGAGACCACGACGACTATCGCAACCGCAGCCGCCAGGGCCGCTCCCCAAAGCAACCGGCGACTGTATCCTGGCCCGGAGCCGAGTCGCCAACCGCGACGAGCAACTGGCGACGTTGTGGCATCGAGCTGAGCCGCGATCGCCCCCCAGAGATCCGGAGACTGCGACTCGCGAAGCGCACGTGCCATCCGAGATACCCCGACAAGTCGCTCGACCTCTGCGCGGCACGCCTCGCACGCTTCAACATGCTCCCGCACTTCTACGAGCTGCGATGGCGACAGTTCACCGTCGTGAAATGCGGAGAGCAGTGGTCGGATAGTGTCGCAGCTCATGATCAGCCATCCCATCCCATGCGGCGAAGTTCGATCTGCAACTGCTGCCGCGCGCGACTGAGTCGCGACGCAACAGTTCCTTCAGCGATCTGAAGCACCTCCGCAATACGTGCGTACGACAATTCCTCGACTTCTCGCAAGAGAAACACACATCGCAAATCCGGATCGATCCGAGCAAGAGACGATTCCAGCAAGTCCTTGTTTGGCAGGGCGTCCGCGGGACTCTGCCGGTGATCCGACGGGTCGAATGCCAGTGCCTGGATAGGCCGCCTTCGGGCCCGGCGAATCCATTGCAAGCACTCGTTCGTCGTCACCCGATAAATCCATGTCATGAAATTCGACCGGCCAGCGAATCGATCCAGGCTCTGAAAAACCTGCACAAAAACCTGCTGCGTGACATCGGCGGCATCTTGCCGTCCGACCATGCGAACCGCCACTCGGTACACGGCGTCACCACACCGCTCGAACAATTCTCTTTGCATCGCCCGATCGCCTGCCTGGCTCGCGGCGACGATGGCCGCCAGATCGGCAGGCTCGCATGAGCCCATCGGAGGATCTTGAGAATCGTTCATTCAGATTAGATGGCGGAAGGCGAGGGTTTCTTCCCGTCGCTGTATCTTACGAGAGCTGGGCCCATGCTTTTGCCAGGGGTACGGCGCTGGGGGGCAAACCGCCCCCCAGCGCAACCCTTCGACTGCGGTTGTCTCAGAGGGCCTTAGCGCGAGGCTGGGCACTCCCCACTTGGAACGCCATCGACGCAGCATTCGCAAGCGCACTCGGCGCACTCGCATGTGCCGGTCGCACAGCATCCGCAGCAGTCACACTCCGGACATCCCGGCTTATTGGCATCGAACGAGAAAGGCACCGCCGAAGCGAGCCCAAGGGATGCCCACAAAATCAAGACATTCATCAGAAATTCTCCATCGTAGAAAGGAATTGAAACACTGAGCCACGCCGCACGGCATGGTCTCGCTCACGTCGCGTCGTTCCAAGACGAGCGTGCCGGAACGAATGGACGAAGCAGCTTCAATTCCGCCAGACGCCGTACAAAATCCGCACGGGCCGAGCGATCGGCGGCCTGATGGCATGGATGGCCACGATCCGAATGGGAGTCAAATCGTCATCGATCGAGGGCTGAATCATGCCCAAAGCGTCGTGAATGGGACGATCAAGATCGAGAAGGTGACGGCCCGATGTCGCTAACGCCAGGTCATGACGAGCCAGGAGTGCACAGAGACAGACCACGGGCCGATGCGAATCACTGCGATGCGCGCCGCAGTGCGGGCATTCGGCGGCTCCCTCATCGACAGGCCCCGTCAATTGGTTGCAACACCTCCCCGGCCCCTCGTGGCGGCAACAGCCGGCCATGCACGCCGAGGCGTGAGACACTGGCACAAGCTGCCCGAAGAATGCCACGGCAAGGCACATGCTCCGCAAACCATCCTGGATTGGAAATAAAGTCATCTTGCCGACTTCCTTTACTTTGATCCTATAGCAAGCCAAGGACGATCAAGCAACCCCCAGCGAGTCACCTGAACGCGTTCAAAATCCTTCGGGAAGAAATGGCCACGCTACGGCATCCAACGAGGGCGGCCCTTTGCGAGGCAGCCACCTTTCGTGTAGCTTTCGTGCAGGGCCGTCGCTGGCATTCCTTTCAAATCGGATTCACTTTCCCCTAAAAACGAGTTTTTCATCATGAAACACCTGCTGACCCGATTGGTTCTCGTCGCCGTCATGGTGGCCTTTGCGGCTGCGATCAGCTTTGCCCAGAGTGGCGCCGATGCGAAGGCCCGTGGCCGCTATGACTTTTACGGCAAGTCTTCGAGTCGCTCCATGCGGAGTGCTCGCGAGTATTCCCGCGATTATCGGCAGCACGTTCAGGCTTCGCCGAAAGCGCCGGTGGACGGTGCGGTCGCCAAGGCTGCTGCCGAATCCGTTGGTATGAATATCGACAAGGCCACGAAGGATGTCGACGCCATGCGTGCCGAGGCTGCTGGCGACAAGGAGACGCTGGCTTCGCTCGATCTTGTTGCCGAGAAGCTCGCCGAGGCCTCGAAGCATCACAAGGCGATGCTCGAGATGTGTTGCAAAGAGAATGTCGACGGCGAGGGGTCGATGGCTTGCTGTGCCGACATCGAAAAGGCGCTTGAGGCAGCCGCTGCTGAGCATGAGAAGCTCATGAAGCGACTTGGCGTGGCGTCGTCTCCGGTCGAAAAGAAGTGAATCAAGATCGGTGGGCTGGTGGCACCAAGCCCGGCCGCCACCGTACCTTCACACGATCCATTTTTCGGGAAAGGGGTCGCCGGAGGTGCGGTGCGTGGCCTATGCGGCTTCGATCGGTTGATCATAATCCTTTAGTACCTGGAGGGTGAGTCTGAATCATGCAACAACTGAATACTTCTGCGAGCGTCCTTGCGGTTATGGCAGCGATGTTTCTTTCTGCTTTGGGGTGCGGTCAGTCGCCGCCACCTGCGAGTGTCGGCGTTTCGGCTAGTGGGGCAGCTCCTTTGGCGCCTGCAACGAATGCAGCTCCAGCGGCGGCGACTCTAGAAGAGCATGCTCACAAGCCGGGGATGAACGGCGGCATCATTGTGCCGATTGGCCGCGACAGCTATCACGCCGAAGCCGTTTTTGAAAAAGAAGGCACGTTGTCGATCTACATGCTCGGCCAAGACGAAGGTCGCGTGCAGGAGGTCGATATTCAGAAACTCATGGCATTCGTGAAGCCGGTTGGCGGCGCGGACGCCCAGTCGCTTGCGATCGAGGCAGCGCCCCAAGAAGGCGACGCGACTGGAAAGACTTCTCGCTTCAAGGGCTCATTGCCGGTCGCTCTCCAAGGCCAGGCTGTGGAGGTGACGATTCCAAACATCCGAATCAACGGCGAGCGATTCCGGGTCGGTTTCCCATCGGTGCTGCCTGGCAGTCACGAGGGTGAAATGATGCCGGACGCACTTGGTGCTGACGAGTCGCGGGCACTGTATCTGACGCCCGGAGGGAAGTACACCCAAGCCGACATTGCGGCCAATGGCAACCAGACCGGGGGCCAGAAGTTTCGTGGCTTTGTTCCAAAACATGACTTGAAACCGAAGGTCGGCGACAAGATCTGCCCGGTCACGCTTACGAAAGCCAACCCGCAGTGCTCTTGGATCGTAGACGGCAAGGTTTACGAGTTCTGTTGCCCTCCATGCGTCGAAGAGTTTGTGAAGCTCGCAAAGGAACAGCCGGATGAGGTCAAGGAGCCGTCCGACTACGTCAAGCGGTAAGAGCGTTTTCTTTCAACTTTCTTAATGAGGAGATTTCCCATGGTTTTAAAATCATTGGTCGTGGCCACAATTGTTGCGTTGGGAATGGGCGGTGCCATCCGCGCTGACGAGACGAACGAGTCGGTCACGACGATCACTATCGAAGGCATGCATTGCGTGAGCTGCTCCAAGAAGTTGACGAAGGCCTTCAAGGCCGTACCGGATGTTGGAGCGGTAAGCGTGGACGCAGGAACAGGGCTCGCCACCATTTCTCCGAAAGCCGATGTCATTCCCTCGCCCAAAGCGTTGTGGGAGGCAGTCGAAAAGGCCGGATACAAGCCGGTCAAGCTGGCGGGCCCGGGCGGCACGTTCGACGAGAAGCCGAAGGCATAGTTTTAATTTCCCCTGTGGCCAAAGGTGATGGGTGACACTTCGCAAATTTGTTTTTGCCGGAGCGGGGCTTCTTTCCTTCTCGACTTTTCTGGCGTCAGCACACGAGGGGCATGCTCCTCTGCCGAGCAAGGGCGCACTGGTCGATTCGGAGAAGGGCACGATCGTTCTGAGCGTTCCGGCTCACGATGCCTTGCGAGTGGAAACAGCGGAGGTCGTTCAGCAGGTTTTGACGACGAAGGCACTCGCCTACGCCGAGTTGGTTTCGCCGTGGGGCCAACATGCGTTTGCCGCGAGCGGAGTGGGTGGCCGGGTGTCGGCCGTGTATGTGAAGCCGGGCGACAAGGTTCTGGCCGGTCAAAAACTAGCTGAGATAGAAAGCCTCCCGCTGGGGGCGATTCAGCTAGAGCTTCTAAATGCCCAGGCCGAGCATGACCTGTCGGAAAAGTCGTTGACCCAAGCGACCATTCTCGCAGAGCAGCAGGCGGCTGCTATTCGTACGCTGAGCGAAGCCCGCGCTCGTCACGAACAGAATCGCGGGGCGATTGCGGTCGCCGTCAGCAAGTTGCGAGCTCTCGGCGTCAGCGACACAGCCCTCAAGGCGCTGATCGATAACCGACACGCCGGAATACTCGACCGTTTGGCCATCACGAGTCCGATTGCAGGCACCGTTATTCATGTTGATGTCACCGTCGGCAATCCCGTGGCTGGCAATGTTCATTTGTTCGAAGTCGTCGATTTTTCCAAGTTATGGGTCAAGATTGGCGTCCTTGAACCGAACATCCTGGCCACTCGGGTAGGGCAACCGGTCGAATTGACGTTGTCTGCGTATCCGAATGCGGTGGTTCCGACATCCGTGAGCGTGAAGGGCCTGTGGCTCGATCCGCAATCCCACGTGGGAACCATGTGGGGCGAGATCAAGAACTTGTCGGCTTCGGAGCCGCGGTACTTGCCGGGAATGACCGGCGAAGTCCGCATCCTGAGGTCGAGTGCCGAGCCCATGCTCACGGTCCCCGCCGAGGCACTGATCAACAACGGAGTGGGACGGTATGTCATCGTCGAAGAGGCCGCGACGTCGAAGGCGTTTGAGTACCAAAAGAGGGATGTCGTCGTGATTGGCGAGAGCGGTGGCGTCGTTGCGATCAAGGAGGGTGACGTTTACCCCGGAGATCGGGTGGTCACGAAAGGCAGTCACGAGCTGGGCGCGTTCTTCGTGAGTGGTGTGCTACGACTGAGCCCGTCGGGAGAAGCCGACCTCGGACTGCGCGTCGAGCCGAGCAGATCGAGCGTGATCGAGGATGTGGTGGAGTTCGACGGCGCGGTCGAGTTGCCCCCGGAGGGCCGTGTGGATGTCACGTCGCGATTGGAGGGGCGTCTGTCACGAATTCTCGTCGACCGTGGTCAGCAGGTCAGCGCGGGTGATGTGCTTGCCGAAGTCTCGAGCCTCGATTTTCAGGCCCTGCAACTGGAGTTGATTCAAGCCGCATCGACAACGCGGCTCTCCGCAGAAATCTTGGGCTTGCTTCGAGGTCTCGACGCTACCCAGAGCGTCGCCGGTCGACGGGTATGGGAAGCCCAGGCCGCCTACGAGCGTGCTCGCGGACAACTCGAATCCGCGAGGTGGAAGCTAGGGAATCTCGGTCTGTCGGCTGCCGAGATCGACCGCATCGCCACGGATGGAAACGTGATGGATTACCTCCCCATCCACGCGCCGATCAACGGCACCATCGTTCGCTTTGACAAAGCCCTCGGTCAGGTGATCGGCGCGGATGAGTCCCTGTTCGAGATTCACGACCTCCGTCGGGTGTGGGTCCAGGGATTTCTCACGGAGAGAGACTTCGCGGAACTCCCAAAAGGCGAGGACGACCTTCGGGCTCGGGTTCGATTCGTCGCCGCTCCCGATGTCAAGGTGAAGGGAACGATTCGACGAAGGACGGGTGTCCTGGGGGCGATCGATCGAACCGTTCCGCTCTGGGTGCTGCTCGATTCAACGGACGGTTTGGATCTCCAGCAGAACATGCTCGCGAGAGTCACTGTCGTTCGGGGTGCTGGAAGCCCGGCGCTGGCGGTTCCGCGGTCGGCGATCGTGCGGCAGGGAGCCCGCTCGTATGTCTTTGTTCGCGGCCCTGACGGTGTCTTTCAGCGGCGTGCCATCGAAACCGGTCGGGCTGACGATCTCCATGTCGAGGTGCTGTCTGGCATCGTCGAGGGTGAGCCGATCGTCGTCAGCGGCGCCGCGGGGCTTCAGACGGCCTTTGCTTCGGTCCGCTAAGGGTTCGCCGACATGCTGACTTCGATCGTCGCGTTTTCCCTGAAAAATCGGTTGCTTGTTTTCATTGCCGGACTGGGCATGCTCGTGGCGGGTGGCTACCGCCTGACCCAGATGCCCGTCGATGTTTTTCCCGACCTCAATCGCCCTACCGTCACGGTGATGACCGAGGCGCCAGGTTTGGCGCCGGAAGAAGTTGAGACGCTTGTCACTCGTCAGCTTGAGTACCTGCTCAACGGAGCCACCGGGGTGCAACGGGTCCGATCGGCGTCCGGCATCGGATTGTCGATCGTGTGGGTCGAGTTCGAGTGGGGCACCGACGTGTATCGCGACCGGCAGATCGTCGCCGAGAAACTGCAACTGGCCCGCGAACGACTTCCGCAAGACGCGAATCCGGTCATGGCCCCGATCTCCTCCATCATGGGAGAGATCATGCTCTTGGGATTACGGTCAACAGCGGAGCCGCCTAACCCCGAGGCAGCAGTCCAGCAGGGGCTGGAGCTTCGTACCTTGGCGGAGTTCACGCTCCGCAATCGCCTCCTTGCGATCGAAGGGGTCTCGCAAGTGACAGTCATGGGGGGCGTGCTGAAACAGTTTCATATCCTGACATCGCCGGCTCGTCTGGTCGCGCAGGACGTGACGTTACAGGATCTCGTGGCGGCGGCCGAAAAGGCCAACGTGATTGCTGGCGGCGGAATCCTCGAACGGCCCAATAGAGAATCCCTCATCCGAATCAGCGGCCAATCACTCACGCTCGAGGAGGTTGGCGCCACGGCAGTCCTCTGGCGCGAGCCGCGTCCGGTGTTGATTCGGGATGTTGCAGACATTCGCTTCGGCGGCCCGATCAAGCGGGGTGACGGGGCCGTGCGTGTGCGTGAGGGCCCTGCTGTCACCGGCGGCCCGGCCGTGATCCTTGCCATTCAGAAGCAACCCAACGCCGATACGCTCGTGCTGGATGGCAAGGTCGAGAAGGTGCTCGATCAGCTCGAGGATGAGCTCCCGCCGGATGTCGTCATCGAGCGGCGCATGTTCAGGCAGGCGGAGTTTATCCAAGCTGCCGTCGACAACGTGGCAGAGGCGATCCGTGATGGAGCCCTTTGGGTCGTCGTCGTGCTGTTCCTCTTCATGTGGAACTTCCGTACGAGTGTCAGTTCGCTCACGGCGATGCCGCTCTCCATCCTGATGACGGTCTTGGTGTTTCATTACTTTGGCATCTCGATCAACACGATGACGCTCGGGGGCATCGCCGTGGCAATCGGCGACCTGGTCGACGATTCGATCGTCGACATCGAAAACATTTATCGCCGCCTCAAAGAGAATCGGCACGCGGCACGGCCAGAAAATCCACTGAAGGTCGTTTTTCTCGCCTCGACCGAAGTGCGAAACTCGATCGTCTACGCCACGCTGATCGTTTCGCTGGTCGTCTTCCCGCTCTTCTCGCTGGCCGGATTGGAAGGGCGATTGTTCGCGCCGCTCGGCCTGGCCTACATCATTTCACTCCTCTGCTCGCTCCTCGTATCGCTCACGATCACACCCGTGTTGGGGTACTACCTGTTACGGAACGCCAGGTTTCTCGACCGTGAAGAGGATTCGTTCCTGCTCCGTTGGATGAAGCGGCTCGACGAGCGAGTGCTTCGCGTGACGCTCCGCCACGCGAGGATGGTGTTGGCGGTTGTCGCCGTGTTGGTGGTCGTGTCCATCGCGAGCATCTCATGGATGGGAGGCGAGTTTCTCCCGCCATTCAACGAAGGGACGCTCACGATCAACGTGCAGACCGAGCCTGGGACCAGCCTCGAGGAGAGCAGTCGTATCGCCCAGTTGGCAGAGGCTCTGGTACTGGAGGTTCCAGAAGTCTTGAGTCTCTCGCGTCGAACCGGACGCGCCGAGCTCGACGAGCACGCCGAGGGCGTCAACTCCTCGGAGATCGATGTTCGGCTTCTCGAGGAACAGCGCCCCAAGGCAGGTATTTGGTACGCCGCGCTTAGGTTGATTCCCGTGGCCCACTTGTGGGGGTACGAGACCATCAGTCGGCCTCGTGCCGAGGTGATGGCCGACGTTCGTGACAAGATCTCGCACATTCCTTCAGTGAAACTGAATGTGGGCCAGCCGATTTCGCACCGCCTGGATCACATCATGTCGGGAGTCAGAGCCCAGATCGCGGTGAAGGTGTTTGGGCCGGACCTCGGCGAGTTACGCACCGCGGCCCAAGACATCCAATCACGGCTGTTGCCGATCGCTGGTGTCGTCGACTTGCAGATCGAACCCCAGGTCGAAACCTCACAGATACGATTGAAGATCAATCACCGTGAGGCCGCCCGTCACGGACTGGCCCCTGGGGACATCGCCCAGCTTCTCGAAACGGCCTACAAGGGGAGAGTCGTCTCGCAGGTTTTTGACGAGGACCGTTATTTCAGTCTCGTCGTCTGGTACGACGAGGCATCTCGGCGCGCCCCCGAGACGATCAGCCAGACCATTATCGAGACTCCGTCTGGTCGCCGAGTTGCCCTCGGGCAGGTCGCGGAGGTTCTCGACGCAACAGGCCCGAACACGATCAACCGCGAGAACGTGCAGCGACGAATCGTCGTGTCATGCAACGTGCAGGGGCGTGATATGGCGAGCGTGATCGCCGATATTCGCGGAGCGATCACCCCTGTCGAAGCCAGGCTGCGCACGCTGCCAGGTAGTTATTGGGTGGACTACGGTGGGCAGTTCGAGGCGCAGCAAGAGGCGAACACGCGGTTGTTGGTGTTCGGAGCGGTTTCCGTGGTCGGTGTGTTTCTGTTGCTCTGCAAGGCCCTCGAGTCTTGGCGAGGTGCCCTTCAAGTTCTTGTCAATATTCCCCTTGCTGCGATGGGTTCCGTGATCGCTCTCCTCATTGCCAATCAGCCGTCGAGCGAAGCGCTGGCGGCAGCCGCCTGGTGGGAATGGCCGCGCGTGTGGATTGAGGCCACAAACCTTTCGGTAGCCCATTGGGTGGGATTCATTACGCTGATCGGCATTGTCAGCCGAAACGGCATCATGATGATCTCGCACTACATCCATCTGATGAAGCACGAAGGAGAGCCATTCGGCGAGGAGATGGTGATTCGCGGCAGCCTGGAACGCCTCGCGCCCGTCATGATGACGGCCTTCACGTCATTTATCGGACTGCTGCCGTTGCTCTTTGGGGCCGGTCAGGCAGGCAAAGAGATTCTCTATCCGCTGACCGTCGTCGTGTTCGGCGGCATGCTCTGTTCTACCATCCTCGACCAAATCGTGACGCCCGCCCTGTTCTTCGCGTACGGTCGCAACGTGTACGACCAGCGGACGCGGAGTGACGGCGAGGACGAGGTTCACAAGCTGGCCAATCAATGGTTTTCAGACTGAGTACGGACGATCAGATGTTGCTTCGACTGAGGCGTTCGGCTACTGTTCAGAGGCATCCCAACAAGGGATCAGAACCCATGGACCTGTTCAGCGTGCGATTGACGGCAGTAGCGTTCGTGCTGGTGCATCTTCTTCTCCGGGGTGCGGCTGTTCCGCATCCGCACCGGACGGACGATTCGTGTACGCCTCAGGCATCTGGCGCCCATGTCCATCTGACTTGGCTCAGCGAGGATCGCGGCCAGCCATGTGGCCATCGTCCTGGGGATGCCCACTGCGATGCATGTCATTCACCCGATCACGGCGGCGTGGTCTATCTCGACGATGTGATGATTTTCGACCCTGCGCAGGAAAAGGCAGGCAGTGCGGATGCTGGGGTGACTGGGGATAAGGCACCGCGCGTCGATGGGTTTGTCATTCTGCGGCTGAGTTTACCGATACCGGGGGCCGCGCGGCCGGCCGGTGACATCGCCGACACGCTCCACAGGCTTTTGCCGCACGTCCTTCGCGTTTGAAGCGAAGTCTTCTCGTGCGCCATCGGACGGCCTCTCCGTCCGTGGCCCCTCGTGCCTCTTGAATGGTCTTTCGTGCGCTTTCGCGCCGTCTTCCCGTCTTCTTTCACCTATTGGAAAGGTTTACCCATGTCTATTTCTCGCCCGTTGTATGGATTGTGGCTCCGGCACCGGTGTGTCGCTGTGTCTCTCGCGATTGCAATCACGATGCTGGGGGCCAGTTCCGCGGATGCAGGTCGCTCACGAGGGCGACGTGGCCCGAGTCCCCAACAAATCCAGAAGATGAAGGAGGAAATGGCCTATCGGCAAAAGGAGATCCTACGGGTCCAAGCTGAGGTTGCCGCAAAGGAGCGGGAGTTGTTCATGCAATTCGACGTGGATGGTAACGGCCGCCTTCTCGGGGCCGAACGCTCGAAGTACGACAAGCGGGTCGAAGAGATTCGGACTGGAAGAGCACCCAACCCACTGGCAGACATCGTTCCACTCGGCGGCGGCCCTCGTGACACGAAGCCGGGGAGCGGAAAGAAATGACGATCCCACAGAGTCCGTAGCTTTCCCTCGGCCTGACGATGGCCTCGACTGTGCGGTCGGCCGAACCGTGTCATCAAGTCACGCGGTTTTTTGCGTCGAAAATGAGATAGGGAAAAGGCTCGCTCGTGAAACGTATCCTGAATATCGTCGTCGCGATGGCTTGGTCGGCTCATTTCATTTTGGGCCTCTGCCCACATGCGGCACGCGCTGGTGACAATGATTCCGGCTCGGCGATTTCCACGGCGAGCGGGTGTTGCTGCGGCGGAGGTTCAGCCCCGCTCCCCGCGGCGCCCGCTGACCACGAACGATCGAACGACGGTCTTGATGTCGTGGCTCCTGCAGGTGGTCACTCGTGTGGCCTATGCAGGTGTGTAGCCGTTCTCTCGGAGAGCTCGCTCGATTCCATGGTGTGGGTTGCTTGCTGGAACGGTGAGTCGGTCGCCCGATTGATCGAAGGTCTGATTACGGCTACGGCTTCCAATGGCGGCTCAGTTCGCGACTTGGTTGAGCATGAGCCGTGGCCGCTCTGCGCGCTCTTCGAGCGACTCTTGATCTGAGTATCGCCCGCGGGCTCCGTGATCGGTTGACGGGGGGGCATCCCTATCCACTGAAGTCGCGTTCTCAGGCTCCTCACTGGCTGGTGGTCGCTCGACTTTCGTGCTTGCTGGCTTTGATTTGGTCGGCACCTGAGCGCGAACAGGCCGAGCGTGGTGTGTCACGGTACATCGCCCACACGACGGCGAATCATATGGCCAGGGGTAGTCCGACAACGCTCGGACCAAACGTCACAGCAACACGAGACATCAAGCATTTTCTCAGGGAGTTGATTCAATGGTCGTTTCATCAGCAATGATCCGCGGGGCCGGTGTCCTGGTTCTTGCCTCGCTGTGGGCAGGCTTCGGTCAAACCGCGTGCGCGCAGGTGCAACTCGCCGACGACTTGGTCATCCTGGCTGGCGAAAGCGCCCGCCGGAACGACCGAGCGGGCGCACCGCCCGCCCCCGGCGGATCATATAGTCGTCTCGGGTCGGCTCCCGGTGCCGGTGAGGCAGCCATTGACCCGTTGCCAGGGCTGCCCGCAAGAGTCGCGATGCGACGAGACGTGCTCTCTGCGGCATCAAACCCGATTCCGCAGGTCTCCCAAGGCAGCGGAGTGGAGATGCTCGACGCCCCGCTTCGCTCAGGCCCTGCTGAACTGCCGCCAGGCGTGTCTCTTGACGTACCCGCGATTCAGGACGAAGGGCCATCGGATGGTCTCACGCTCGATAGTGCCATCGCCAGCCTCTTGCAAGGTTCCCGTGTCCTCCGCGCAAAGTCGCAGGAGATCCCCAAAGCGACGGCGGACGTTCTCACCGCGGGACTTCGTGCCAACCCCTTGGTCTTTGCCAGTGTCGATGATGTCCCCTATGGGCAGTACTCGCCCGCGCGCCCCGGCGAGACGGGATACGGACTCACCGTTATTCAACCTGTGGACATCAACCACAAGCGAGCCTATCGCGTGATGGCTGCCGAGCGGGCAAGGAGCGTCACGCAGGCGCAATACCAAGACGCCGTGCGACTCCAGATCGATGAGCTCTACACCCGGTACATCGATGTCGTGGCAGCGAGGGAGTCGGTTCGGTATGTCGAAGCCAGCATCGCGGGTCTGCGCGAGGCTCGCGGGGCCGTCGATCGGCTCGTCAAGATGCACGAGCTTTCTCCACTCGAACTCAACCGCGTCGACATTCAAATTGAGGTCGCTGAGCTTGCCCGCGAAGAAGCCACGATCGCGCTCGACAACGCCAAACGAGCGCTCTCGCTCTTGCTTGGCTGGCCCTCGCCAGACGTGCATCCCTATGAGATTCGGGCGGCCGTGACATCGGCGCTGGATGTCCTCCCGCATCCCGAGGAAGCCGTTTCGCTTGCACAGGCAAACCGTCCTGACTTGCGGGCATATTACCTAGGTCTTGCGCGAGCGAACGCCGAAGTGGACCTTGCCACGAAAGAGCGGTACCCGGACGTGTTTGTCCTCTACACGCCGTGGGGAGTGACCGACAACACACCGACTGGCGGACAGAATTCGTCGTCCTGGGGCCTGAGCGGGATGGCAAGCGTGCCGCTTTTCAATCGCAATCAGGGAAACATTCGTCGCGCAGAAGTGAGCTCGCAGCAGGCAAGAGTCGAATGGCAGCAAGTTCAAGACCGTGTGGACGCGGAGGTTCGACGAGCGATGCATGCGGTCCGAATGTCGTCCGCAAAGGTGCAGCGACTCGAGAGCTCGATCCTTCCGGCGAGCCAGAAGGTTCGGGAGCAAGTGCTCGCCCAGTTACAAGCTGGCCAAATCGATGCCTTGACCTATTTGCAAGCCCGGCGTGACTACGTGGACATCGTCCGGCAGTATCGAGACGCGCTGATCCAACTTCGCCGCGATACCCTCTATGTGAATACGGTTGTTGGAATGCGGCTGGTGCCGTGACGATGCCTATGGCCTTCGACCACCATGGCGATTGTGGGCCGGCAGATAGCTGATTGCCTGAGCAGAGGGCTCTTGAGCCGAGCGAGGGCGAATCCAAATAGCCGGGCCGCGTTGTGTCGGGTGTACCGGGGCAATGGGCGCCGCCCGAGCGCGGTCACGATGGGCATGAATGGCTTCGGTGAGGGGAGGACGGCATGGTCAGGGGACGAGAAAGCGGGATGCCCGAAGAATCGCAGTGGGAGTCGTTCTTCAGTCCCGTGTGTACTCTCATCGCACTGGATTGCGCCGACGTGACCGGCGATGTCGTGGAGTTTGGCTGCGGGTACGGCACGTTTACGATTCCGGCCGCCCAGATGACCAAGGGACAGGTGTGGGCCCTGGATATTGAGCCCGAAATGGTTGCAGCGACGGCTCGGAGAGCGGCCGTCGCCAACGCCCCCAACGTCGTAGCTGAGGTTCGCGATTTCGTAGCTGACGGGTGCGGCGCTCCGGATGGCCAGGCTGGCTACGTCATGTTGTTCAACATCCTGCACATTCAGGATGCAGGAGGTCTGCTCCGCGAGGCGTGCCGAGCGTTAGCGCCGGGTGGCAAGGCCGGCATCATCCACTGGCGTTCTGATATCGAGACGCCCCGTGGTCCGTCCACGCACATACGCCCGACTGCCGAGCAATGTCGAGCGTGGGGCGAAGAAGCCGGAATGGAGTGCGTTCGCTACGAGAAGCTCGCCTGCTGTCCTTGGCATTGGGGAATGGTCATGCGTCGTCCAGAAAGCCGGTTGATCCGCCCATGGGGATGAGCAGGTGGTTTCGGCGCAGCGGGGACACCTCATCGCATGGACGCAGGATTAAGTTGCAAAGCATCGTTAACGCCTCGCCAAAGTCGGGCGAGATATTGGCTGGAAACGATACGTTGCGGTGCTGGGCTCCCTGCGTGGGAACCCGAGGTCGGTGACGAGAACGCTCACCTCTGTTGACTTGCGCTGGGTTATCGCTCGCAGTCCATTCACGGCGAGGAGCCCGTGGGTCGCTTGAAGTAGCGGGCTCCAATCGAACGTAACCTTGCGACGTAGTTGTCCATTGAGTGGTCGGACAAGATAGGGATACTCAATGCCGCGACGGCTCCTTGGTGGCCATTTGAAGCCGCGCTCTGTTCCTTCAGCTGGCGCTCCAGCTCCTCCAATTCACCTTCAGTCATTGCCTGCAACCCCGGTTCATCCTCAACAAACTCTGCCGGACGTTGCCCGTCGTCGGCTAACGCGGTAAACGAGATCTGAGGCTCTCGGAGCGAAAACCTATCACCGTTGAGATGGACCCGAGCGCCAGCGTGCCGATAGTTCGGGAGCAGTCTCGTGATGGGGTCCCACTGATTCACGAACCGCACGTAGTTCTGCTTGAATTCATCGATCATGTATTGGCAGATTTTTCGGTCTACTGCCAACGGCTGGCCGAACGTGACGATTCCGTCCGGATGCATCTTGTTCTCAATCGTGACTCGATGGCTAAACACCATCGCCATAGCGCCCCCCAGGCTGTGCCCCGTGACCCACACAACTTTGTCTTGAGCGCCCTGTCGCACCGCCTCTGCGATGGCCAGTTCGTAGAGGTCGCTTACCGACTGGTGAAAACCTGCGTGGACCCGACCTTCGCGAGTTCGACGGCTGAAGATATTGATGTCTGTGACGATGTCGGCGGGCACCGTGGGTTCCGTTCCTCGGAAGGCAATAACGACCGTCTTCGCATCGGATGCCACGAGCCCTTGTGAATGCTTTCTCGCTAAGGGCTTTACCGTCTCAGCCCCCAGTTCTCGAAGGCGACGAACTTGTTCCGCGTCTGTGTCGTACGTGATCGTGGAGATCTCCGCCAACACAAGGGCCACGTCCCAGCGGACTTCATTGCCAAGATCTTCCTTCGCGTGGAGCGCCGTGAACGAGGCCTCAAGTGGCACTGCCGGAACCGTGGGCAAGGGCTGATCGGGTACGTCAGGAGCCGGGAGAGGGGCACTCTTCCCACAGCCGAACAGGGCGACGATGCAGGCGCCGAGCCACGGTATCTTCGACCATCGGGCCGTCGCGAACTGCTGGGGCATCTCGGAAACTCGTGGCGAGAATGAGCTATTCTTTCTGTCGACGCGTATCGTATCAGGTTTCTTGCCGAGCTAGTTCATCTAGGTGCCCATCGTGCGCAGGTCACGCCCTCGGCTCCGGGCTTCATTGGCACACGCTTTCGCCCACCACGCCTTTTCCCAATACCTAAGAAAAAGCGGCCGGTTGTCTTCGCACCCCGGCCGCTCTTTTTTTCCAACCATCACCCACACCAAGCCCGACAAGCTGCCCGATACCCACAACCCGCACACGCCATCATGCTCGGCGCCGGATAGAACACGCCCGCCTCAATAGCCCGCCATACCCGCTCCGCTCCTGCCACCGTTCGCTTCACACTTCCGGGCTCAACTTCGCGAACATGCTCCTCGATGACTGGTTCTTTGGTCTTCGTGAGCACCAGGAACCGCGTGGCGATCTTCTTCCCCGGGCTGATCTCACTGGCCAAATGGGCGTACAGCAACAACTGCTCGCCTGAATCCTCGACCTGCTCCTGACTCCATTTGCCGCGTGAAGTCTTGATGTCCGTGATGACCAGGGTGTCGTCGTTTTCCGTGAGCAAGTCCACACGGCCATACAGATCGGGCATGCCTTCGACCAGCACACCCCGAACTTCTTCCTCGACACCCAGCACACGACCATCCACGTTCGCAAGATCGCTCACGAGAAACGCCGCCAACATCCGGGCAGCCAAGTCATCCAGGGTTTCGCGGGTCTCCTTGGCACCGAACTGAATGGCGTCGGGGTCATGAGGCAGCCAAGCACTTCGGTACGCGAACATGAGCTTGTCGATGTCGGGTTTGGGATCACTGGCCAACACGCTCTGAAAATGCTCCTCGATGGCAGTGTGAATCCCGGTGCCAAACACGAGCGCACTGGACACGGATTCTTCGGGCAAGCCATCGACGTATCGGAACCGGTATTTCAGAGGGCAGGTTCGATACGTTGAGAGTGCCGACCATGAAACGTAGTCCCGGCCAGTCAGCTTCTTGGCGATCTCGTTGGCGGGATTCGTACTGGTGGGCGTGAGAACCGGGAGAAGGTCAGCGCCGATAATGTTGGTCATGCCTGCAATCATCGGCCACCTCCTACGCCCGAAAGAGCGCCGTTGCCGCCGGTGCTCGCGTCGGGTTGGCCGTCAGCAGGCTCGTCATTCTTGAGCTCGTCGATGAGATTGCTGGCCTGACGAATGCCAAGCTCGTCTGCCGTGGTGAGCCCGAAACGATCCCGGAGAAGATTCAGGAGATCGATACGACGGCGAGCACAAATAGCCCGGATCGCTTTGACCTGTGACGTGGTGGCTGGTCGTGGACTTGGCTTGTTGGGGAGTTGAGCCTGGTGAGCGTGGTGCGTGCCGTTTGTGATCCTGGCCCCATTGATTGACGGGCTCATTCGGATTTCGGTGACTTCAGCTTGGGCTGGTTCGTGCTGGGAGTCGCTGGTGAGCCGTGTGATCTGGTCCTCGACGGCTTGCTCACACGACTGGTAGGCCCGCTGCACGACGATCTGAAAACCCTCGTGGTCGTTCAGCAAGGTGGAATCGAGTTCCGCTTCGATATGGCACGAGGCTGAAGCGCTGGAAAAGCCGGGCAAGCCGACTTTCCTTGAGATGCCCGCGTGGAGCTTGAGCATGGGGTGGGTTCCTGTTGGTTATTGATAGGAATTGAAAAAGCGACGGGCGTGGGTGCAGTGAGCCTTGGGCAGCTCCACCACACTCCACGCCCGCCACTAATGGGTCGCTGAAAACTTCTCGTCAGCAGGTCACGCCGCTCGGGCAACCTGTTTTTCTGCGGCGATCTTCATGCCGGCGCTCTTGGCTCGCTTCTTCTTGCGGGCCTTGAGGTTGCTGTTGAAGAACGGCTCACGGCACCCATACAGCACTTCGTCCCAGTCGACCGTTCCCGTTTCAGGAAGGTCGATCAGGTCGAAGAGGCAGTCGGGGTCGTGGTCTGGCCGCGCGTCATCAGGGCCCGCGAGGGAGAACCCGTGACGGCGGACTTCGTGGGAATCCTCGCCGGTCTTCTTGGACACGGCATCGATCAATTCGACGTAGCTCATGACAGAACATCTCCAGAGAAAAGGGGACAGGGAACACGCCCGGCAGCCAGAGGGGCAGACGGGGAGACGAGAGAACAGAGGTCGTTCGGAAGAGGTGGTCAGGAAAAGGCTGCGTGTGCCTTCTCAGGCTGCGCCATCGCCCGCATACTCAAGGCACCGCGAAAGAAGCGGTGGCGGAGAACTTCCTACGGCGGGCTTTTCATGAAGTGGACGATCGTGACTGTGGTGGTGGGCCTGTTTGTGGCCGCCGGTGGTCTGCTCTACGGCGTGCTGATGGTCGGGGTACCGTATCCAGACCCGACTCCTGCCCAAGCCGCTGCGGAAGGTGCGAACTTGGCGATCAGCAGTTGGATGATGGCCAGCGGCAGCGTCGTGTTGCTCGTAGGCGTTGCTGGGATGGGTGCCCTCGGCGTAGCTCGATTGCTGCGGCCACGTTTGTGATTGGTTCAATGGCCTAAAGCCACACCAGCAAAGCTGACGGCGAGTAACCCAGCATCGACACAGCACTGACCTCGGGCAATTACCGGCGATCTTTTCTCATGGCTGACATCAAAAGTCCGACGCTGCTGTACGCGAAAGGTGGGCTGATGTTGGCGGTCGGCGTTCTGGCGGCAGCACTCTTGGTTGCGGATAGCCCGAATGCCAGGACCGTCGCTTTGCTCGCCGTTGCCGTGTGGGGCTTTTGCCGGGCGTACTACTTCGCGTTTTACGTCATCGAGCACTACGTTGACCCTGGCTTCAAGTTTGCCGGGCTGACTTCGTTCATCCGGTACGTGATTCGCAAGAGATCGGCGAAGTAGCTGGAACGACACCGTGCTTGTTCGTCCCACCGCCCTCACCATCAACCCGCTCAATCATCACCGCGCAGTCGTTGTCGTCATGCGTACCATCGCTCGCTCGTACACGGTGACACGAGTAGCCCAGCGCCTTGAGTTCACGCACGGCAGCCAATAGCCCGCGCCATGACACGTTGATCGATGGCACGGACAAGCCCTCCTGCGCTGTGAATGCCTGCTTCTCGTAGTCCCATGTGGTGATCGAGTAGAGAGGCCCAGTGGTTGCCGTTGCGTATGCCCCTTGAGCCGACAGCCATTTCCGCTCCGCCACTAACGCTTCTGACCGACTGACAAACGGCCCCAACACCGGACCACCCGAAGGCCCCATATCCGCGAGCCAGTTGCCGTCTGAATCGGGATCAACATGGCTGGCCCTCGTGATCTGCAACTTCCCGATCTCGCGTAGGTCAATTCCCTCGTCGTAGATGCACCGAACGTCACCGCCAGCACCTACGACCAACTCGACGGTGTTCATGCTGCTCCTCCCAGTCCCGTACGCCTGAGAATGTTCCGCCGTGGCCGATCCACGAGCATTTCTCCGACACTCGCTTGAATCAGCTCGAAATCGTTGGCCACCATTTGCCGGAGCCGAACTGAATCACGAAGCTGCTGGGGCTCTATTCCCGAGATCGTCTGCTGGGCCTGTTCGACCAAGGCATCAAGCTCGGGATTGCTCCGGATATTCAGTTGCCGAAACCGCTCGAAGAACTCCCGCAGGTTCTCGACTGCGGAATCTCGAAAGACCTTGGGCTGGCCGTCGTGTAGGCCGGTAAGGCGTTCTGCGAGGTGTGAGACGAGCCTTTGAAGTTCTGTCGCAAATGCCTGTTCGGCCAGTTCGACGGCTGACTCAAACCTTTCGCGTACTCGGGCCTGCTCTTGCTGATACACGTCTGGCTGTAGGGCCATCAAGTACGCAGGTGGTTCGATGGTTGGATACGAGACTTCAAGATCGAACAAGCCATCGAGCGTCTGGGGGTAATCGCTGGCATTAAAGAGCATGCCAAGTCGTCGCTGGGCTTCTTGCTTGATCGTGTCGTACTGGGCGGAAAGCCCTTGGGCAGCTTCTTGGAGCTTTTCGCGGTAGCCGGCCATCGTATTCGCGAAGAGAGCAAGGGAATTCTGTGGAAGCAGTCGAATGCCAGCTTCGGGGAACGGCAGCGTCACGGTTCGCCAGTAGCCCGATGCTTCTGACCGGACAGCAGCGACCGCACGATAGGCTGGGTTGCGGGTGTCGAGGATGAGCTTGGATGCCGACAGGAGCTCACGGTCAGCATGGAAAGCTCTGGCTGCCGTGGTGCGTTGTTCTGGTGCGAGAGTTTTCCGGACGCCAAGCCACATGAAGGCGAGTTTTACGGCAGCCATTGTCGTGCGGAGTCTGTTGGGGGATGTTTGGGTTGTGGGTGGGGTGGTAGTTCGGCGTGAGGTTTGTGGGGGTGTGGATTCGGTTGTGGTTGCTGTGGACATAGTTGGTTCCTGTGAAAGGGGTGCTCGTGGGTGATGGGGATGCCGGTGTACCCATGCGAGCGGTACATTGGTCGGTGACGCGGTGATCGGAAGAGCCAGCCCGAGGTCAGCGCGTGTGTATGCTTGGAAGAGTGTCTGCAAGTGCCGGCCGGGTGTGCTTCTCTCACTATTGGGATGCCGTTACCACTCATGCGTGCATTCGTTGCGGTCATCGTCGGTGTGTGGTGCTGTCTCGCAATCGGCGAAGAGCCAACCGCATCGGCAACAGCATCTACCGCGTTCGAAGGACTGCGGGACGCCAAGCATCGCGAAGAGATTCGGGTCGTTTGGCCTGACGGGCCCGATGCCCCTCTCCCCGACAACTGCGACGTTCTCTTGATTCGCGGGTATATCTCTTCGGCGTGCCTGCGGTTCTACCGCCAGGGTGGCGGCCCGATTTGCTGTGATCGCGTCACGTTATCTCGAACGTGGTTCTACAACCCCGACGGTGAACAACTCGCGTTCTCACGCACTGAAATCGACCCGAATCGCTTCGCAGTCGCCTGGGCAGCCGTGATGCGAATTCTGGAGGTCCAATGCGAGCCGCTCCATCCACCGCCACCACCCGTCGAACACCAAGCCGTTGAAACCCCGGACGGTGAGTGGGTGGAGATCGAGGCATCCGGTGACGAGCCAATGCCGGTGACCACCATGTCGAGTCATGCGCCGCACCAATGGTTGTGCATCAGTCAGGCACGCACCGTCGTCACCGAACGCTACTGCCGAGGCGAGCGGTTTATCGGTGACATCCAGGATCAAAACGACCTCCAACATCGAGCGATTCAACAGGTGTTCGACGACCTTGTGGCGGACAAGTCAATTCAATGGAAGCCTTTCGAGCCATCCGATTGGAACGACTACTTGCAGTGTGGGCTCGTTTCCTATGTCGCAACATTCCGTGCGGCCAAGGAAGGAGGCTGGAAGGAGGACATCGACGAGTCAGTCACGGAACCATGCAAGGCGATGCTCCGCATCCTCGGCGTTTCCGGCGACGAGGATGCCGAAAAGCTCATCTCGGAACTGGCCTCGCTCGCGCCGCCTCAAGCGGATGACTTATCACTCTACGACGCCCGTTCGGTCGGCCTGGAAGCTCGTCTTGCCGAAGAGCGAACGCGGCTTCGACTGCACTGGGATGTTGGCAAGGCGACGGAGGCGATCCATGGAAACGCTGGTCGCTGGCACGCCCAGAGTGACCAGGAGCAATGGCTTCGGACGCTCTTCCACAATCGTGACCCCGAGCGCTACCTCGCGCTGATCCTTGCCGACCTGCGGTCAGACAATCCTCGCCTCGTGATCACGTCGATCAACGAACTGGACCGCTATGAATCTGGGCGTTTCCTCTCCGATCTCCAACCGTTGCTCGAACATGCGGACCCCAACGTGACATGCGTCGCTGCGTTTGTGATGCTCGGGGTCGTGCAGAATCCGTACCACGAAACGCCAGAACGCGCAGCAGCGGTCGCCCAAGCCGCCGAGAGAGCAAAACACGATGATCGAGTTCGCGAGGCCTGGATGCGGATCGAGCGACTGGCAAGTGCCCCCAAGACACCCATCGCTGCCGGCACTCGTGGTTTTCACCGCACAGCGAGGGAAATGGCGGTCCGCCTTCTCTCAAGCAAAGCCTGTCCCCCGCCGTGGCAGTGGGACCGACAAAGAGTCCGCGAACAGATTGCCAACCCATCTGAGTGTGACGCTCGCTACGTGGAGGATCTGCTCGCGATCATCGGGACGTTCCCCCTGACGAGCGAAGTAAGTTTCGACATTCGGGACGGTCGTAAAGTGCCTGTCGAACCCGAGCGATCCGAACTGATTGCCATTTGGCGACGCTGCTTGGCAAAGCCATACACCCGTGGCACGCTCCTGGCGATCAGTGAACTTGCCGCGCTCGGGGACCATGAGTCGATGCCACTCGCGAGGTCAATTCTTGAGGAGATCGAGGGAAGCTGCGCCGACCTGGCGGCGGTTGGCGAAGGGGCCAAAGGCAAGCAGTACCCGTGGATCGACCGATACGATCTCAAAAGACTTCGGTCGCACATTGACCGGCTGACGTCTCAATGAAGTGTCACTCGATCTCGCGTCACAACAACCTGGACGAGAGCATGTGGCCAAAGGATCGCTCGTGGCGAGTCTTCAAGGCGTGGTTCGACATCGAGCACTTTGACATCATTGAAGACCTTGTGGCCGCGCCCTTGGAAGACGAGTGATGGCAGACCCGTGCGGCAATCTTCAGCTCACGCCCATCACCGAGCATGAGTTTCCGGTCGTCCGCACCCTTGCCGAAACCATCTGGCGACAGCACTACACAGGGATCATCACGCCAGAGCAGATCGATTACATGCTCGCCGGTCGATTCAGTGACGACGCTCTCCGGAGCCACCTTCAGGCACCCGACAAGTGGCTCGAACTCTTGCGGCTCTCGGGCACACCTGTCGGCTACTGCGGTTACGAGCTATCCCGTGATGATCTCGTGGCCCTGAAGGTCGGCCAGCTCTACGTTCTCGAAGAACATCGCGGCAAAGGGCTCGGACGATTCATGCTCGGCTACGTGGAGCAACGAGCGAGGGAACTGGGCCTGCATACGCTCGTTCTTCAGGTCAACAAGCAGAACACGGGCGCCATCGCGTTCTATCGGCGGGCAGGGTTCGAGGTGGTGCGGGAAGCCGTGTTCGACATCGGCGCCGGCTTCGTGATGGATGACTACGTGATGGCGAGGGGGGGGTAGGTGGATGGCGTGAGTTGAGTTTTCGCATCACCGTTTCTGCTCATAGCCCTCCGGAGCAATGAAGTCGTCGGTGTAGCCTTCGGGCTCGGGGATGAATGCAATTTCAAAGCGAGGTGGAATCTCGCTGTCCTCATTTTGGAGCAAAGCTTTGTATGCGCGGGGGGGGATTCTCCTGAGGTTTGGCAGTTTGAGTCGTCTTTTTGTCGTGGCGAGAATCGTCGCAATCTCCACGGAGTTGGGCATATCGAAAGCGGTGATGTTTGGGAGCGACCCATTCCACGCTTTTGCCGCGGCTAAAGCCCTGGCCGTTTCGGCGTCAAGTGAGGTCAGGCCACCAATAGACAACGTACGGCCGCTGAACTCCGCGATCGCCTTGGCGACATTGGGGGCTAGAGTCGCCAGGCCGTTTAGCAAGAGCCATTCGCCTTGGTACTTAGCGAGTGCAGTAGCGGCCACCTCGGAGAGCGTGGTCAGGCCGCAGATCGACAAGATTTTGCACTCGTAATCCGCGAGTGCCTTGGCGGTCTCATCTGAGAGCGTGGTGATACCGTCCAACAACAGGCACGGACCCCCATACTTCGCGAGCGCAGTGGCGGCTTCGGGGGTTAGCGTGGTCAAGCCATTCAGGGACAGGCTGGGCTTGAGGCTTGCGAGTGCTTTGGCGGTTGCGGGCGAGAGTGTCGTCAGCCCTTCGAGATAGAGAGAGTCGCCCTGGAGCTCCGCAAGCGCTTTCGCAGTTTCAGTATCGAGCGTGGTCAGGCCATTGATGGATAGCGAAAGTTTGACATCAGTTGTTGCCACCAGCTTCCGTGCCTGCTCCGGCGTCAGACTCTCGATCGTGCTGGTGTCCTCGGGGATCTGCCATTCGGTTTCGGCAGCTTTGGCACCGACGGCCACGCTCGCGCACACCATCACTGCGACCAGTGCTAGAACCGGCGCACGCCAACGAGCGAACAACGTCATGGCACACCCTCGACAGCCAACCCCAGGGACCGAACAGCGACCGATTCTACGCCGGCCGTCGTTCCTGAGATCCAGCCAGTCGATGTGCTGGTCCTGTCTCGCGAAACCCCCTGGCGGAGTCGCCTACAGCACGCTCTGACGGCCGATTGGCTCCCCGGGCGATCCTGGGCCGCCTGATTATGATCGCCGTTTATAGCGCTCTGAACTGCTGGACAAACCGGTCGATAGGGAGGCGAGCGCGGTGGCGCAGTCTTTGTGATGATCGACCTACTCACCAACCAGTTCGAGTGAATCGCGGGCTGGAATCTCCATGTTCCCGTTCGCTGTCAGTGCCGCGAGCGCGCGGGGAGAAATCTTCTTGAGCTTCGGCATCGTGAGGGTGCCTTTCGACGTGGCGAGTACACGAGCGATCTCTTCTGCATCGGGAGAGTCGAGGGCCGATAGAAAGTGGAGCGTTAGTCGCTCGCCATGCCGAGTGCAGACGCAAACAAGCCGGGCCGCGTCGAGGGTCATTGGAGCGCCACCGCCGAGCTTGACGAACGCGTTACGCAGGCTATGACACGCCAATTCGCGTCCCTTGAAGGCGGCGAGGGCTTCGGCAGCGTCACCTGAAAGTGTCTTGATCCCCTGCAAGGCTAAAGACTCGCCACGAAAAGTAGCGAGTTCCTTCGCGGCATCTGTGGATAGGGTGGTCAGCCCGTCGAAGCCGAGCGCCGCCCCCTTGAAGGACGCGATCGCCCGAGCGACATCAGGCGAAAGCTCGGTCGGTGCGCGTTCAAACCAGAGTTGCTCGCCCGGGAAGCTTGCCAGCGCCACGGCAGCCTCAACGTCGAGGGCAGCCTTGCCGGACAATCGGAGCCTACGGGCCTTGAACGTAGCCAAGGTCTTGGAGGTGCTTGGGGTAAGGGCGTCGAGGCCGAGGACAAGGCCCTGGCCGGCGAAGTCCCGCAGAGCTGTCAGTACCGCATCAGACGGTGTGGCAAGTCCCCCAAGGTCAAGTACAGTGGCCCGCGACTTTGCTAGAGCAACAGCAATCTCTGGAGAGATTTCCGTCAAGCCATTGAGCCGTAAGGCCGACCGATCGAACTGCGCGAGTGCTGTGGCGACATCTTTCGAGACCGTCTTCAGACCGCCCAGGGCAAGGACGCGTTCGGTACTCGTTGTCACCAGTTGTTCAGCTTGTGCCGCAGTGAGCGTCTCGATCCGGTTTGTGTCCTTTGGCAACTCCTCGGCTGCGGCAAGAGTGGCCGTGCCTGCTGCCGACAATACGAAGGCGGTAATCGCAATCGCGTGGTAGAAGGGCTTCATCATGACCTCGAATCAGAACCTCACTTGGTGGATGTGCGGACGAGTCGTCATTCGCACGCGGGAAGAGTTTACCCCAGTATCTTCCGCCGAACACTCCTGGAGAACACCACTGCCCACCCCTCAATTCACCCCCGGCCCCTGCATCACCTCGCCGACTCATAGCCTTCGGGAAGAATGAAATCCTCGGTGTGACTGCCGTCGGGTTCCTTGATGAACTCGATCTCGTCGAGCGGGGGGAGGCAGATGTTCTTCTTTCGGGCCAAGGCAGCGAATGTCTTCGGGGACATACGCTTCAGATAAGGAAGACGGAGTTCCCCAGTTCGTTTAGCTAGAGCGGTAGCGACATCCACGGAGTCTGGTGCCGCGAGCTCGGTAAATTCGGACAGGGAGCCATCCCATCCCTGCGATTCGGAGAGTGCCCTTGCCCCCTCTTTGGAGAGTGTCGTCAAGCCGCTGGTATGTAGTAACCCATTATGCTGAGCCAATGCAATTGCGACCTCGTCGGAGAGCGTGGTCAAACCCTTGAGATACAACCCGCCTCTGTGTCGAGAAAGTGCCGTTGCCGCACTTGCGGAGAGCGAGGTCAAGCCGTCGAGGTAAAGCGAGCCTTTGTGCTGAGCAATCGCCTCGGCCGCTTCGGTGGAAATTGCAGTCAATCCATCAAGCGTAAGCGAGCCTCGCCTGCGCATAGCGAGCGCGGACGCTGTTGTGACAGAGAGTGTGGTCAAGCCGTTGAGGCACAAGTGACCCTCGTGCTGAGACAGCGCGGCGGCCACGCTGTCCGGCAGCGTCACCAAACCTCCGAGATGCAACCAGCCCTTGTACTGGGCTAATGCTGTCGCTCCTTCGTCTGAAAGCGTTGCCAAGCCATCGAGGTACAGGCATCCCTTGTGGCGCGCCAGCGACAACGCTGCATCGTCGGAGATTGCAGTCACACCCCTGAGATATAGCGGGCCCTTGTACCGAGACAAATGCGCGGCCGTTCTATTGGACAGTGCTGTCAACCCGTCGAGGCACAATCCACCCCTATGTTGAGTGAGCGCCTCGGCTACTTCCTCCGAGAGCGAGGTGACGCCGTTGAGGCACAGGTGTCTGTCTTTGTGCCCTTCGAGTAGTGCGTCGACTTGCTTTAACGTCAGGCTCGTTAGGCGAGACGTGTTCGTAGGGATCTCCTGCGCCTCGACAACCAGCCCAGCGCACAGCATGAAGGCAGCAACTGGAATCGACAGCATGGGTCCGCTAGCAAACAGCGTCACAGCATAGCCTCGTGGATAAGAACCTGGCCGCATTCTATCCCCACCGGCTCCTGACGCTCAATTCACTCCCGGCTCCCTCATCACCCGCCTCGCTCGTCCATTCGCTGTGCCCTGATCTTGCGAATAGACGCCAGCCCGATCCGCCGAGAGGCACCGACCGGAAGCCCATTGCCGCAAACTCTCAACCTTGTCACCAGCAGTTACGGCAACAGGCACGACGTTCTGAGCGGCTTGGATCAGCGGCACGTCCAAGAGCGCAGCCAACCGACAGCACGACTTGATCTCAGCACCGGTCCAATTGTTGTCATTGGGCCGAGCCTGTTTCACTTCGAGGCCATACACCCCCAGGTAGATGCCCCAGATTGCGTCCTTCTGCTCACACCCAGGAAGATCGACGAAGAACACGCCGTCGAATCTCTCAGCCCTCGCAAACTCGGGCGGCAACTTGCTGGCGTCATTGCAGGTGCCGACGAAGAAGACGTCGCTCTCGTGGTCGTTGAGCCAGGTGAGCAGACTCCCGAATACCCGAGCTGTGACGCCGGAGTCAGTTTGGCCCGATGAAGAAGCCCCGGCGAGTGCCTTCTCCACTTCATCGACCATCAGCACACACGGAGCCATTGCGTCAGCGAGCTTCAAAGCCGCCCGCACGTTGCTTTCTGATTGACCCACGAGACTTCCCAGCAAAGCACCGACATCGAGGACAACCGTAGGTCTGCCCGTTTCGTTGCCGAGTGCCTTTGCGAACTGTGATTTGCCGCAGCCGGGAGGAGAGAGAAGGAGCACGCCACGGGGCCTTGGTGCGTGTGAAGTTCCGGTCTCATGACGTTGACGCATAGCCCGGAGACAAAACGCCTTGAGGTTGTCCAGGCCGCCGAGTTGCTGGAAAGACTCAGTCCCGCGATGAAGCGAGACCAGGCCGCTTTTCTTTAGCTGTTGGCTCTTCAATTCCCACATGGTTTCCGGTTCGAGGGTGCCGTGCCTGACCAGCGAGAGCGAAAAGGCATTCTCCGCTTCGCTCCTGGTGAGTCCTGCGGCAGCTTCGATCACGCGAGGGAGGTTTTCAGCGGTCGGAAGTTCGCCCGGTTCCGTTGCGACTTCCCGGGCGATCCTTTCGAGCTGGGTGTGGTTGGGCAGCTCATGGTCGATCACGGTGAACAGCTTTTCGAGCTCTGCGGGAATCTGGATGACCGGAGCCAGCACGACGACGAAACATCGGCTGCTTTTGCCGTGGTGAACCTGCCGGACGAGAGCCTGAACGATCTCCGTGGCTCCCAAAAACCGGTGCAGACTTTCAAAGACCACGAGAGTTGTTGCGGCACCGACTGACACCTGTGGAAGAGCCCGGATGACAGCGAGCGGATCTTGGGTATCGGTCACGCCAGGAAGTTCGACCGGCTCAAGCGGAAACGTCATGCCGCGGTCGCAATCCCAGGTCGCAAGACGCCAGGTTTCAGCGCGGCAAAGAGCGGTCAGGTCTCGGGTCGCTTCGGCGGGTTCGTGCGTTTGAATCCAGATCGCCGAGAACGCTGCCTGGACGAGTTCGCGGAGGTTGGAGGTGAGCGTGGTGGTAGGAGGGCGGGTTGTCGTGTTGGATTTAGGCTTGGGCATGTGGGTTCCTCGTGAGGGAGGTGAGGTGGAGCGTGCAAACACGTGGATTGGCTGCGCCCAGGAATCGATCAGCAGGTACGATGCGAATAGCGGTGGTGGGACATTGCATCGGAATCAGGGGCGTAGTCGCGAGGGGCAAGAATGAAGATCATTCGGGCGATGTGGCGAGCGGCAGCCTTTATGGCGACAGTGGTGGTGGGATCGCTGACGAGCCAGGCGGAAGCGATGCCGCCTGAGACTGGGTTCCCTGAGTTGAGCCGACGCGTGCCGCTATTCGAGCCGCAACTCACAAGCCGTCACTGGGAAGTGCGGTACTCGCTTCTCGGAGAGCTCGACGGTCAGGATGATGAAACTCGGCGAGCCCTAGAAGTGCTCATGAAAGACCCCAACGACAGAGTCGCCAACCAGGCGCAGGTTCGGTGGCTGTACGAATTCATCGAAGTGGACCGGTCACTGTTTCGGCCGGAGGTGTATTTGCAATGGCCGCGAGGGACACCGAAGATTCCAAAAGACCAATGGCGCCAGGCGATGCTCGACCATGTGTTGGGCCGCTCGATTCAGGAAGACTTGTGTGGGACGTGCACCAGCCCAGGACTGGCAGTGCTTGATGAGTCAGTGATGAGTCATCGTGTGGGCAAGTCGCCGCTTGACCAAGTGGTAGGGGCACCGGATACACAGGTGGTTTTGCGGGATGATGCCGACATGGCAAATCCCGTCGAAGTTGTTGGGATGCTCGGGGCCGCCGAAGACGCCGAGGTAATCAAACCTTTCGGCGAGAGCACAAACCCCTACTTGGCGTGGAAAACGGCGGTAGCGCTGGTGCGGCTCGGTGATCGCAAGTCGGCCGATGCGATCTTGATGCGCATAGCGACGGGGAAGCGGGATGATGGCAACCTGTACTACGTCATAGAAGCACTCGACACTATGCGGCGGCTCAAGCACCCAGCGTTCGAGGAGACGGTCGTGAAGGTCTGGGAGGAAACCACCGATGAAGCGAAGAAACTCGCAGACGGGCAGATTCTCCACAGTGGAGGGCAGACCTCACCGTGCTGGCCGCTATGGCGAAGCCAGGCATCTTGCGATGACGATGAACGCGATCTCCAAGCGATTGGCTTCGGTAGACTCATGGCCCGCTACGACACCAACGTCTACGAGGGCATCCCATGAGTAGGCCAAGGGCGAGCGTCTAGAGCCGGTCTGAAAACGAGCGTGAAAACTGGTGTGAAGACGACAATCTCGTGAAGGTTCGGGTGACTGAAAGCGGCACCTCAGGGAGCCGGACGCGTCGCGAACCTATCGGCTGTGATCAGCTCGGCGACAACCTTGCGAGGGTGCCGCTGACCGTCCCATCGTTTGCTTTGGTACTGACGGCTACTACTTGTTTGGCAGACGGATTAGGTGGATCGCGCGGATGTCCATCAGTGCGGATACTTTGATCTGCTCAGGTGCGACGACGACTTCGACTTTGCCAGGGTGGCGCAGTTCGCAGTCACCGACGGGAACCCATCGAAAATTCTGGAAGTGGCCTGTCTCGACAACTTCAAACTCGATTGTCGGCGAGATGTCCTTGACCGGGCTAATAAACGTCATGGTCGCGGTGCTCCCGCCCTGTCCCTTTCCGCAACCTTGCAAGACGGCGACATTAAATCGTCCAGGCTCAGCCAAGTGGATCGTCCATACCGCAGTGTCCTGCTTGCCGACCCAGTAGCCGACCGTGTTCTTAAAGGACTGCGGCTCGTAGCGGAGTTTGTCGCCCCTTGTGACTGCGAAATGGGCGGGCAGGTAGAACGACCCATCGCCAGTCGCCTCGATCGGTTTGACTTCAGAGAGCAGCAGCGGCGGCGAATCCATACCCAGGACGATGCTCCTTGCACCCTTTGGCCGGTTTGTCCAACTAATGACCCAGTGCTCAGGCTCGGGTTTGAGCTGAAGCCCGCCCGAATGAACGGCCGCGTCCCAATAAAGATGTCGCAGCGAGGCGGCGAGGCGCGGAATCTTGATCGGCCCCTGCACGTTCTCTTCGACCTCAAGCAAGAGCGCGTTGCCGGCGTGCATCGCAGTCACGCCTTTTGAATCCGCGGCTTCGAAGCGTTTGGCTTCTACTTCTGCGTGCGCGGGAATCGCAAAGCCAACAATCAACGTGATGATCGGCAGGTATTGATGGAGTGATTTCATGCCGTCAGTTTACCGTTGTTCGGACCGGCATAGTGATCCCAGCCCGCTACACCCCAATCTCCTCGCGTCGCCCCAGCATCCAGAGCGCCGGGTGAATCCTCGCGAGCTCCGAGCCAGGCCGACGCCACATCCGACACACGTGTTTCGCTTCGGCTTCGCTCACACTCCCAGCCAACATGGGCAGATTGCAGAAGTGCCATTGGCCGTCCTATTCTTTGTCTTCACGGGCAAGCGGGTGAGCATGGTTTCATGGGCAAAGATAGGATTCCACGGCGCTAGAACCTTGGATGAACCCTTGGCTGTTACGCGGGGGTGGCGATCCCAATTGCCCAAGTCGTGGTTGGCATACGAAGGAGAGAGAAGATGCTTCGATACATACTTCGCAGAACCGGCGCTGTCGTGATCTTCGTTCTTATGGCCGGGCATGGCAGCCTTGCGCCTGCGGCCACACCGCTCGAATTGTCTGGCGAGGTACACCCGCGGGAACTCACCACGATGGCGGCGAACTTCAGTCGCCCGGATCGGCGACGCTGTCGCGGCATCCAGGTATCCCCGCGGGCCTCCACCACGTTGAATGCAAGCCCCGAGGAGAAGGCTCCTGTCCGCGTGCTGTCCGAGGACTTCGAGAATGGCGGCGCTTCGGCAGTGTGGTCGGACAGGACTGTGGCAGCATGCCCCAACGGCCGAACGAAATACCTGGGGCCATTTGGCCCTGGCAACGTGACGCTCAATCTCGCTGAACTGCCTGCTCATCAGGCGTTACGCGTCTCCTTCACGCTGCACATCCTGGGTTCGTGGGACGGCGTGGGGCGATGGGGCCCGGACCGCTGGCGCTGCGGCCTACGCGAAGGTCCAACCTTCATCGACACGACCTTCAACAATTGCTTCCTGATCTGGGCCGACAACGTCTGGCAGAGCTTCCCGGAACTCTATAGCCCCGTGCAGCAGACGTTGTTCAAGACCATGCCTAGCCTGCCTTCCATGCTGCTGGCCTGCCACGGCGGCAGCGGGGCCACTGGCTTGGCCGATCTGGGGTGGAACTGGACCAAATTCAAGGGCAAGGAGTACAAGGAAATCAGTACCACCTACCGGTTCAGCTTTGTCGTTCCGCACGCGGGTCCGGCCGCTGTCGTTGACTTCAGCAACCTGTGCGACGACGCCAAACATGACCAGTCGTTCGCGCTCGACGACGTGTCTGTTGAGGCGCTGCAAAACGTGCCAGCCCTATCCGCCAAAGACATCGAGCTCGCATGGCAGGCCCTCTTTTGTGGCAGTCCCTCGGCGGCCTTCACGGCATCCACGGCTTTCTTGGCGCACCCGGATGAACTGATGCGCCGCGCTAAGCAACTGGTGGCCGCCGACCAGGCCCGCGTTGGCGTCCTTATGGAGCGACTTGATACCGGCCCTACACGCGCCGAGGGTGTGTTTGCCGACATGGAACCAGGCGACGACATCGAACGGATCGCCGCGCTGCGAGAGATGACACTTATGCCGGGCGACCTGTGGCAACGCCGCAAACAGCAAGATCCCTTTGACCCCGAGCACCCCCAACGGACGCGAACCCTACAGTGCTGGATTTACCCCATGTACACCAAGAACGCGATGACCTTCACCCCGCTGGTGCGGGCGGGTATGCGTCTCAGCGCTTTACTGCGGCAGAACGGCTCGCCAGAAGCGCTCAAGATGGCCGAGACGCTCGAAGACCGCGTGTCGTTGCACAAGCTGGCGCTGACCGAACAGGAAGGGTTAGTGCGAGCAGAATTTTAGGTGACGCCGCCACAGCGCCTACACCCCAATCTCCTCCCGTCGTCCAAGCATCCAAGGCTCGGGGTGAATCTTCGCGAGCCAATCAGCGACGGTTGGAATCCTGCCAAGGTCTTCGATCACGTGCTGCTCCCCAATGAATCGCACGGGGAGAATGCGGCCGGTCGAGAGGGTGAGGGTGGTGCCAAACAGCGCCTCCAACATGAAGATCCCCTCGCTGTGATGCCGAAGGGCCCGGTGTCGAAAGTCTGCCATGTGGCTTTTGGAAGCGTCGAGCCATTCGTGCAACTTCAGGTACTCGTCAGGCTCGCCGCCGAACTTTCGGGACGAGCTGACGGCGTGGTGGTAGGCGTGTGCCATCAGAATGAAAACTCCTTGGCGCTGTCGTGGGTCTCGGTGTAGTTCTCCTGGTGCTCGATCGTGATGCGGCGTTTGGCCACGTCGATGAACACGTCGCCTTGGCCACCTTCATTGATCTCAAAACCGTCGGGCAGAAACTCTTCGGCGACTTGCTCGATCTCGTAGTTGAGGTCAGGGGCATTCGAGCCGATGTAGATGGTCTTGCCGGCAGCGTTGAAGTAGTCGACCGAGTTGATGGCACCGGAGTCGCCATAGCCCGAATACTCGACCTGTACCTTCGCCACGCCCAATCGTTCCAGCGTTGGAAGGATGTCGTTCCTCAGGTGTGCCAGGGTGTCTTCGCGTCTGGCCTGTTCTTGTCTTTGCCGTTCGGCTCGCTCCGCCTCGATTTTCGCGAGCATGGTTTTCTTGATTCTTGGCATGGAAAAGTCTCGTGGGGATGTTGCGGGTGCTCAGAGCACGAACTCCCGGTCTGAGTGGGAGTGCTCAACGTAGTTCTGCTGGTGTTCGACCATGACGGTGCCTGCCTGAACTTCGATGGTGATGTCACCTTGGCCGCCGTCGTTGTTCTCGAAGCCGCTCGGCAGAAAGTCGAGAAAGATTCGGCAGAGCGTTTGGTCAAGCGGCGGCAACCTTGCGGACCTACTCTTACGCATGGCCACAGGTTTGTCTGCGGCGTCAAAGAACTCCACGGTCTCGATGATTCCTTCGTCGCCGTAGCCTGAGTAGTACGCCCGGACCGTTGCGACTCCCCGTTTCTTGAGCCGCGGAATGATCTCGTCCTTGAGTCGGGTCTTGGCGCTTTCGATGCGTGCTTCTTCTCGCTTCTCGATGTCGGCAAGGATCGTCGCCATGAAGTCGTCGTCGGTAGTGGCCATTGTTGGCTTTGTCCTGTGGCTGAACTGGAGGGGAATCAGACGGAGAACTCGAACGTGCTTTCCCGATTTCCGATGAGACGCTCTTCGTGAGTGATCTTCACCGTGCCCATCCCGGCATTGACTGTGAGGACGCCGCTGTAGCCGTTGTTCTCTTGAATGGCCCCGGAAGGCAACATTCCGGTGAGGCAGCCTTCAAGAGCAGGTAAGAAGGGTGACGGGAGGCTTCGTTGTTTCACGAGCTGGTTTGATGCGTCCCAAAATCGAAGGCCAAAGATCACTGGTGCGCCTTCTTCGTCGGCGTACAGAGCCTCACACGAGACGACGCCGAACTTGATGAGGTGCGGGATGATGATGTCGCGAACACCGGTCCTGGCGAGGTTCAGCCGGTCTTCTTGGCTGGGGCTCGCTGGTGACACGATTTCGTATGTGGACTCGTCTGGTTGGTCGGAGCGGCTTGGTTTGGGCATGTTTCGTTTCCCTGGGGGGGGTGAAAGCGCGTCGTGGTGGATGGCGTAGACGACGATTCCATCTCCACCACCCAACCACCGACCACGCCTTAAGAATCCGGGCACTTATTGACCCTGCTGAACTTGCTGACCGAGGCTGCTCTGGCCGTAGAACTCGGATGTCAGTGTTTCAGAGGCGGCGACACCCAAGGCACGTTCCAGTTCGCGGGTAGCTTCCCGGCATGAACCTCCGGCAAAGCCCGATGTTTTGATGCTCGTGGTGCCTTGGGGTGACACGGTGATCTCGATTCGCTTTTCAGTCGGAGTGCTCGTCATGCAGCACCTCCGACGTGAACAGTGACCCGAATAGAACCATCACTGAGTCGAGCCTCAGTACACGAGTGCCCCTTCTTCCGGGCTTCGATCTTGGCTTTCTCGACTGCGTACATTTGGATGAACGAGTCGAGGTGCTTTTGATCGCCCCAGTGACCGCCGTAGTTGTCGTACTTCAGTTGGCCGGTCTGAAGGTTGCACACGACGGGATATGCCCACCGCGGAAGGTAGACACACAAGCCGGTCGTAGTCGCATTGAAGAGTTTTGTGGTGGCGTGTTCGGGCGGTTCAAGTTGGAGGCGATTGCAAGCTACCCGTACGGCTTGCTCATCGCGCACTTCGGTTTTGATTTCGACGACGTGACTCAAGAGTGGTGGTCTCCTGTTGGGGTTGATGGGTGGTGCTGGGTTAGAAAGGCATGGGCTTCTGGCGATCCTGGCCGTCTTTGATGTCAATTGACTCGCCTTCGTGGCCTTGCGGGTCTTCTTCGTGCGACCTTGGTGTGCCGTCTTCTGGTTTGCCGGCGTCATCAGGGTTCGTGGCATCTGGAAGACCGAGACGCGCACTGGCAACAAGCCGCGCAGCCAAACCGGGGTCGTAGAAGGTCGGCTTGAGGTGCGATTCCAGGAGCAACACCTCGGCTATGGCGCTGTCGCTCTCCTGTGAACCCGTGTACGAGAACTGCGCGAGCCTCAAAGCCGCCCAAATGGCAACGGCGACAAGTAGGATCGGAGCCGCTGCCAAAAGTGCCTGCCCAAAAAACCTGTCACGGGCAGCAGCTTCGTTGACTTGGCGTTGAGCCTGGATTGCCCGTTCACGACTCTGGGCTGCTTGGTCGTGGCGTTCGGCTGCCTGGGCACGCTCCTGGTCGATGCTCTGGCGTTCCTTCGATAACGTGGTTTCCAGCTCCGCGAACGTCCGAGTCTGCTCGGCTTGTTCATGGCGGGCTTGGTCGGCAATACGGGCTGCTTCTCGGACAGCCTGCATTTCATCCTCGTTATCAGGGCAGCCGGTGAGAACGATGGCAGAAACGAAAAGGAGTGCCCGAGCGACCAAGGAAACCGGAAACGTAGACCGGTGCGAAGGTGGAGCAGGAGAGCGCGGATGGCCAGGTACGTGAGCATGGTGTAGGTGCCGGTGATGGATGGAGTCAGCGTCGAAAGCGGGGCGTGTGGTTCTTGGTGGCATTGGTTGGCGAGTCTCCGGTGGTTTTGAGGTAGAAGGTGTGGAGCGTGGTCAGGAGTCGCGCGATGAGCATTTGGCAGGCTCTTCGTAGTCGCATCTCGCGAAAGCAGAGAATGACAAGGCCACAGGCGACGAGACTGACGAGGATGAGCCCGGTAAAGGCGGTGGTCATGAGAACGATCTCCGAGGGAATGAGCGGGGTGGAATAGAAGCGCGCCAGAGAGAAGGATCACTCGCGAGCCAGAAGGGGCAGCGCGGGGAAGGTCGTGGGCGGGGAGCAGATGCGGCAGAATGAGAAGAAAAGTCAGCGCAGGTTCAGCCTGCGTGAGCACGCATCAGCCAATCGCTGATGGCTCTTCCATGGCTCGACACTCAATATGCCGGGATTCTGCCCACAATTAAGTGACCAGCGGCAATGCAACGTAACGAGCAGTTCAGAGTGCTGCCCAAAAACACTCTCCGGATAGACGTCATCGAGCGATGTCTACCGCGAGCCAGGTCAGGAGCGACAAACCATAAATAGGTGACAGCGAGCGAGGCTGCCCAACAGAATGAAGTCATGGCCGGCCACTCCAGACGCCACTCCACACGGCATGGCGTACTGATGGCATAAGCTGCCCTCAGAGAATATGCCCGGTTTCTCGCAGAAATTAAGTTCGCTGTCCCACAAGCGTGCGGTCGGATCAGAGCACGTGAACGACCGCCCGGCGACAAAACCTGGTCATGCCATTCGTACACCACCTCTGATTTCTGCCATTGATTCCGCAAAAGCAGCGACGATGGAATCCGTTTGGCTTCGCCAATCTCGTTTGGGACAATAGGGGGCTCGGCGAGCAACCGACGGATCGCCAGTAGTCTCAGGGAGAGAGGCATGAAGCCAGCCAAAGTATCGCCATCAGTCCAACGCACCTCGCCTGCGACCAGCGGGAGTAAGCCCGAGGTCGCGGCCTTTATCGCCGCAGTCCTGCGGCAGTCGGATCACGCTGCCGATCTCGTCATAGCGTTCTTTCGAGCCGCTGGCATGGCCGGCGCGAAAGGACAACTGGACCTTGATCTGCCGCCGCAGTTTCTCCTCACGCTCGGCGCCTATCTCCAACTCCGTGAATGGCACGACGCGGGCGTCATCCAATGGACCCATCCTGAGGGACTCGCGCTCGACGACATGATTGCGACTGCGATCGAGCAGCTTCGACATGGACCGGAAGCGTCGGCCAACAGTCAGCACGGCACCGATGCGATGACCACCATGATCCGCACCTGGCACGAGACCTGCTCCCCCGTCGCACGCGAGCATCTCGATTGTGATGTTGCCATCGAATGGGATTGTGGCCACAGCCTGGATGAGGTCGTCGAGATGCTGGCGGAGTTTGTTTGGATTCACCGAAATCAAGTCCAGATTCAGGAGGTCGCCTGATGAGCACGCGGATCAAAAATCAGGCTCGTGTCTATCTTCGCCGTAGTACTTCTGCCCAGGAAACCTCCCTCGAGACTCAGCTGCAATGGGCAATCGACGCAGCAAACCAACACGGCATTCTTCTCCGCGCGTCGATCAATGACATCAAGCACATGCAACTGCAACGATTGACACGCTACCGGGATCTGTATCTGGATGACGCCACCAGCGGCAGCAAGACCAGGCGACCGGCTTTTGATGCACTGCTCGCTGAGACTGACAGCGACAGCTCCATCTCGCACGTGTTCGTCTTCAAGCGAGACCGCTTTGGTCGACCAAAAGACCCTCTTGAGATGATGGTCGTCGAGCGAGACATTCGAGACCGAGGCGTCACCTTGGTGATGTCGGAAGGCGTTCTTGACCCGTCGACCACGGGCCAATCGGCCCTGGGCCAGACAGCCATGTCGCTCTTCGGCTACCACGAGAGTGGCGAGTTCAGTCGAAAGCTTGGCGAGCGAATGGTGCTCGTTCAGCGGCAACTTGCCGAAGACGGCTACAGCACGGGGGGCCGCCCACCATACGGCTTCAGTCGATATCTATGCGACGCCCGAACTGGGGAGGTGATTCAAGAACTCGAAGACAACGTCGAGATGCGAAAAAAGGGATGCCATGTTCGATTCCTTCCGAAGGATGACGGCAAGATCGCCGTTTGGATTCGTATCCTCGAGTGGCTGGAGGCCGACTATGGATACAAGCGGGTTGCGAACGAGCTCAACAGGCTCGGTATCCCCTCGCCCGATGCCGGCCGCACGCGCCACGATTGCGGGACTGCACACGAGGTTTCGGGAAAGTGGAACCACAACACCATCAAGGCGATTGCCGGCAATCCGATCATCACCGGTGTGAAGACTTATGGTCGATACAGTGAAGGCGTTCATTATCGGGTAAGCGGCAACGGCCCACGACCAGCAGGCCGCGATGAGCTTCTCCAAGACGGCTCTGGACGGGTTGTCGAGAATGATCGCTCAGCGTGGATCGAGGCGAGTGCCGGTGACTTTTCACTTTTCGAGCCCGAACGCTGGGAGCGACTCCAGAAGAGACTTACGGAGCGGTCCGGTTCCCAAGCGGGCAAGCGGAAGGCGTCGGATCCGGGGGCGTACCCGTTGGCAACGCGGGTTTTCGACATGACTGACGGATGCGGCTCCGTGATGTACGGCACCGTGCGCAAGGACAATGGCGCGGGCCGACCGTTTTACCGGTGCGGTGCCTACATGAAGTCCCAGGGGCAAGAATGCCACCATAACAACGTCGATGGAGAAAGCCTGCTGCAGTTCACGCTGCAGACAATCGTGACGTGCGTAAAGCGAGCCGGCGGGGCCGATATGCTTCGCGCGGCAATCGAGAATCGCGCAAGGAGCGCACGCAGCCGACCGCAGCCGCCGGAGGTGGCCATCCAAGCCGAGATCCAGGGGCAAGTTGAGAAGTTGCGTCGACAGATTGAGCAAGCGCCTCGCAAGATCCTGGAGGCGGAGGACGCCGAAGTGCGCGCCATGCTGCATTCTGCCCTTCAAAACCTTCGCAACGAACTGGCAGAGCGAGAACGAGCGCTCGAGGAGGCCAAGTCCCGGATGCCGGTATGGCATGAGGAGATGGATACCGACGTGGAGGTACAGAAGGCCCTCGCCTTGGTCGAGCGCATTCAGACGATCTGTTCGGATCCTGTGGCTCGCACGGCGTTGCCAAAGCTCCTGGGCGATCTCGGCGTACGAATCGGGCTCACCTTCGGCGAGGGCAGGTTCAACGGTCGGAACGTTCGGCGACTGAAAGGCGGCATCATCGCATTCGGCAATCGGCCGCTTCCGTGCGCTCTACGGACGGGCACAGGTCTGCCGCTACCCGGGGGCGTTTCTGCTCCTGAAGACCTGCCCGGATGTGGCTGCGGAGGAACCTACAATGACGAAGTTCCGCAGGAAGCGACAAGCCTTAATGGGCGTGAGGTGTCCCGGCCAAGTCGCCGGGGCGGTTCCACTGAAACAAGGCCCAAACGACGAACACCCGGACCGGTTAGCTCGCTAGCTTCCCCGGTCCGTTTAGGTTCTTCCCGCGGTCCGCGGGAAGCATTATCGTTATCCAAGGTAAGTCGGGGCGACAGGACTTGAACCTGCGACCTCTTGACCCCCAGTCAAGCGCGCTAGCCAGACTGCGCCACGCCCCGAAACATGTGCTGTACGACAATGCTCTCACACTGCCGCCGAGCAACGCTGGAACTATCCCAGAATTGAGCCGCGGCTTCAACACGAGTTGCTGGTCCCCGTGATGTCCGCTGCATTCGCGATTTCGCCCCCTTCGTTGCCCCCCTTTGCCACGCGGCTGGCCATGGCCGTCGCCACGCGAAGAACGCCCGCCTGCATCGGACTCGACCCCCGACGGGAGTCGCTCCCAGCGGCCCTCGGTGCTGGAGCGATCCCTTCGACCGACACCGCTGCGCTCGCTCGGGTCTTCACCGACTTCTGCAAGGGTGTGATCGATGTCGTCGCGCCTGTCGTACCGATCGTCAAGCCACAGGTTGCCTGCTTCGAAGCCCTCGGGCCGCAAGGCATGATGGCGCTCGCCGAGGTCATCGCCCACGCGCGATCGAAAGAGTTGCTGGTCTTGGCAGACGGCAAGCGAGGAGACATCGGCTCCACCGCCGAAGCCTACGCGGCCGGATGGCTGGCGGGCCCTTGGGCCGCCGACGCGCTCACCGTGAATCCGTACCTCGGCCTCGATTCGATCGAGCCGTTCGTTCAATCCGCCGCCGACCACGGTGCGGGGATCTTCGTACTCGTGAAGACCTCGAACCCGGGCAGCAAGGATTTTCAGGACCTCGCCGTTGACGGCAGAACGATCTACGAGCACGTCGCGGCCGGAGTCGAGGCAATGGCGTCACGAACCACTGGCGGCGAAACCTACGGCGCCGTCGGTGCGGTGGTGGGGGCGACCTGGCCCAAGCAGCTCGACGACCTCCGCGCTGCCATGCCCCACGCATGGATTCTCGTTCCCGGCTTCGGCCGCCAAGGAGGCCGAGCCGCCGATGTGCGAGGGGCCTTCCACGCCGACGGCCTCGGCGCGCTCGTGGTCAGTGCCCGCGACGTGATCTACGCCCATGCGCGGCCCGAGATGAATGGCGGCCTCACCGACACCCAGTGGCAAACGGCCGTCGAGCGGGCCTGCCGCGACATGATCGACCGACTCGCCGCCGACACGCCAGCCGCCACGCTGCGATAATCCATCACGCGTCGGCCAGTACCTGGCTCACCAGGGGCAAAAGCTGCTTCTTGCGGCTCACCACATTCTCGAGCTCGTAGAGCCCGCGGTCGAGACGAGGGTAATTGATCTCTTCCCACGCCTCCGACTCGCGCGAGAGCAACAACAGCGAGCCATTGCTCACCACGTCGGTAATCAAGAGGGCCGAAAAATCGAGCCCCTGACGACGGGCAAAATCCTCGAGCGCCCCGCGCAGGTCTTCCTTCCGCTCCCAAAAAAGATCGAACCCCGTCTCCTCGATCTGTGAGATCGAAAAACGGACTCCGTGCTCGGTGAACTCTTTGCAGTCTTCCCGCACCACTTCCGACGGCGTCTTCGAGCGAAGTGCCGAACCGACCTCGAAAAATTCTTTCGTGAACGAGGCCAGGTCTTCGCCGCACCGAACTGCCAGCCAGGACAGGATCTCGCGGTCCGCTGCAGTCGTCGTCGGCGATCGCAGGTGAAGCGTGTCGGAAATGATGCCCGACGCCATGCAAAGCGCCACCGACCGCTCGGGCTCGATCCCGGCCGCCCGAAATTGACGTGCCACGAGGGTGCAGGTCGAGCCCACGGGCTCCATCACGAATCGAATCGGCTGCGTGCTCTTCAGGCCACCGCCAAGCCGGTGGTGATCAAGTACTTCGACGATCTCGGCTTCCTCCGCACCAGGCACCGCCTGGGCCAGCTCGTTGTGATCCACGAGCACGAGCCGCGGCTTCGGCGGATTGAGGACGTCGGTCTTGAACGCGAGGCCGACGAGGGAACCGTCGTCACGCACGACCGGAAAGACGGGCTGCGTCGACCGCTCGACGGTGCCCCGAACCTCAGCCACGGTCGCCTTCGCCGGCAGCGTGAGCACCTCCGTATCGACGACCGGGTCGATGACCTGCGACGACTTGAGCCTGAGCGTCGTGTTGACCGTGTCGAACGGGCTGAGGATCACCGACACATCCCGCGCCCGCGCGAGCTCTGCGAGTCCCTTCGACAACTGAAAGCCGCCCGTCACCACGATCGCCCGAACCCCGTGCTCGATGGCCGGGAGCTGGATCGTCGGACGATCGCCGCACACCACGATGAGCCGTCGGGCCGGATACGCATGCATCCGCTCGGTAAAGCCCTCCGTGCTCATCGCACCGACCATTACGAGCAGTTCTTCGCGATGCCCGGGTTCGAGAACGTGCTGAAACGAGCCGCCGAGAACGTCGCACATCGTGGCGAGGCTCGATTGCACCGTCCGCGCCCGCGTGGCGTCGGCCGCGTCGCGAAAGAAGAGGTCCATGAGCGAGAGCACGGAGATGATGCCCACGACCCGGCGGTGCGAATCGACCACCGGAATCGCGCGGAGATCATCGGCCTTCATGCGCTGATACGCCGTGTGGAACGGCTCCCCGAGGCTCGCCGTCGGCGGATCGCGCCTACAAACATCCTCGAGTTGAGGTCGCACATCCATCACGATCCGCGGCGCGGCCAGGCCAGCCCGTCGCAACACGAACTCCGTCCGTTGGTTTGGAGGCCCGCAGGATGCCGCGAGCGCATCGGGGCGTCCCGTCTGCCGGAGGTATTCAGCGTACGCGATCGCCGAACAGATGGCGTCGGTATCCGGATTGCGATGCCCGAAGACGAGGAGGCTCATGAAGTGTGACTCAGCCTTCACCCGGGGCTTGATACCAACAGGCGAGCGACGGATCCCACTCCTGGATCTCCGCATCCTTGAAGTAGATCGCAATCTCGCGGGTCGCCGATTCCGGCGAGTCGGATGCATGGACCAGATTCATCTGCCGGCTCGATGAAAAATCACCCCGGATGGTTCCGGCTGCCGCCTTGAGGCCATTCGTCGCACCGAGCATTTCACGCACGACACGGATAACTTCCGGGCCGGCGAATACACATGCCACGACCGGTGAGGCCGTGATGAAGTCTTCGAGCCCCGGGTAGAACGGCTTGGAGACATGCTCGGCGTAGTGCTGCTTCGCTACATCGGGCGTGATCCGCAGCATTTTCATGGCGACGAGGCGGAGGCCCTTCGATTCAAAGCGGGCCAGAATTCGACCGACGAGGCCCCTCTCGAGGCAGTCCGGCTTGAACATCACAAACGTCTTTTCCATGGGCAGAAATGGGCTCCACAAGGCGAAAAACTGAGAATGAACGCGATGACAGGCCGTGAGTCTAGGCTCGGGCTCCGCGGAATCACAAGGCATTCGCAGTCGGATTCGCCTTGAGCCACCGTCTGGGCATCCGTAGTGTCTGCTGCCCGTGAGCCACCATTCCGTGGAGCGAAATCATGCAAGGACGCGTGACACTGATTCGCCGGCCAACCACAACGCGAGGAAAGGGACTTCGTCGCTGCCTCGTGGCCGCGTCCATGCTGATGCCGCTGACCGCGATCGCTTCCGACCTACCTCCTGAGGTCGTCGCCGACTTCACCCGCCGCGTGCAACCGCTCATCGTGAATCGCTGCGCTGCCGGAGCATGCCACGGCGGCAAGGAGAGCCCCGAACCGCGATTCGTCCGCCGGGATCCTCGCGGTGGCATGGATCGTCGCGGCACCCTGGCCAACATGAAGGCGTTTCTGGATGCCATCGGACCGGAACGCGATGCCGGCAAACTCGCGCTCCTCCTCGCCTCACGGCACCCCGAAACGGTCAAGCTGTCCACGCTCGTCGCCCCCCCCTTGTCGCCACAGGAGCGCGCGACACTCGACAATTGGCTCGCGAACGTGAGGGCCACCGAACGGGTGGTGATGGATCCAGACGTACAGCCGGTCAACGCCGTCACGCCACCTCAGACCAATCGCTTCAAGGCCCTTCTCGACTCCGCCGCGAATCCTCCTCAACTCCCGCCGCCGCAGGAGCCGCAGGGGGTGATCTTTCCGAAGGATGTTCCGCCGGAAGAATGAGTCGGCGTCTGCGCGACCATGTCGCTTTCGTGAACGGACCGGTCGGGGCATGGCGTGACCCGGCCACGAATCCAGGCGCGTGATGTCAGATGGCGATGATGCCGTCCCGCACGGCCTCGAGGAACGGCCGATTCCCCTCGAGGAGCGTCGGGTCGGCGAGCATTTCGTCGACCGACATCCAGAGAATCTCTGCGACCTCGATCGGGTGGGGCACGAGCTCACGGTCATCCATGAGTTGCACGGTCCACCAGGACAGTGGCGTGCCCCAGGGGGACACGCTTTGCCACACGCATGCACGTGGCTCCACTACCGCAGCGAGCTCTTCATGGCACTCCCGCACGACGGCCTCGTGCTCAGCTTCGCCCGGCTCGATGTGGCCACCTGGAAAACAGATCGTGCCACCGGCCGCCACCGTAAGGCCTCGACGAATCACGAGAAAGCGATCTTCTCGTCTCGTGATCGCAATCACGCCCCGCTTGCGGCCTTCAACCACCTCCATTGGCACCATGTCCTTCTGTGCTGATTCGCCTCGAGGCTCTGCCGTGAGCCTCTGCATACATTACACTACGCGGCTCGTCCCCCTCGCCCAGTCCCGCGGCTCTGTTCACCTGCCGACGCCTTTTGTAGTCACCTTATGACCACCGCCCCTCGACCGTCATCTGACCCCAGCGGAAAATCGCCGCTGCTTGGAAAGCCCATGGGCCTTCCCATGGTGGTTCTGCTCGTTCTGGGTGCTGTCGCGTTTGCCACGTTTCTCACCAGTGGTGTCAGCGGCGGCCTGGCCGTCATCAGTTATGACGAGTTCGTGAAGCAAGCCCGCGGCGGAAATGTGTCGCGTGTCGTCATCCGTGGCGACGATGTCGAGGGGGAGTTCATCAAGGAATTGCCGGCCGACGAAATCGGCGGCCGCAAGGCCACCAAGACATTTCGATTTTCGCTCACGCCCTACGTTCGCGAAGGCTTTGACCGGCTCTTGGACCGACTGCTCGAAGATCAACCGAACTTCCGCATGAAGGTGGTACCCCCTTCGGACGGCACAGGGTTTTTGCTCGGCCTGTATCTCCTCGTGCCCCTTCTGCTCATGGCAGGCTTTTGGATGACACTCCGTCGGGCCCGCGACCCGCTCGGCGGGACAGGGTTTCTCGGCGGATTCTCGAAGTCGCCGGCGAAGCGATACGCCGCAGGCGACACCCAAGTGACATTCGCCGAGGTAGCCGGCCTTGATCAGGTGAAAGCCGACCTCCAAGAGATCGTCGAGTTCTTGAAAGATCCCAAGAAGTTTCAGCGACTGGGTGGCCGCGTCCCCAAGGGCGTCCTTCTCATGGGACCTCCCGGCACCGGCAAGACGCTCCTGGCACGAGCGGTCGCCGGCGAAGCGGGCGTGCCGTTCTTCTCAATTTCTGGCAGTGAGTTCATCCAAATGTTCGTGGGCGTGGGGGCGTCGCGTGTTCGCGACATGTTCAAGACGGCGAAGGATGCGTCGCCCGCGATCCTCTTCATTGACGAGATCGACGCCGTGGGCCGGGTCCGCGGGGCGGGGCTCGGCGGCGGCCACGACGAACGGGAGCAGACGCTCAACCAGATCCTGAGCGAAATGGATGGCTTCAGTCCGTCCGAAAGCGTGATCGTGCTCGCGGCCACGAACCGCCCCGACGTGCTCGATCCGGCGCTCCTGCGGCCCGGTCGTTTCGACCGCCATGTCACGGTCGATCGGCCGAACCAAAAGGCCCGGCTCGAGCTGTTCAAGGTTCACACCCGGAATGTGCCGCTCGCGCCTGATGTCGATCTCGAGCGACTCGCCGGCGGCACGGTCGGGCTCACAGGGGCCGACATCCGCAACCTGGTCAACGAAGCCGCCCTGTGGGCAACGAGACAAGACAAAACCGCTGTCGATGCGTCCGACTTTGATCATGCACGCGACAAGGTGTTGATGGGACCGAAGCGTGAAGAAGTGCTCACCGGTCGCGAGAAGACGATGACCGCCTACCACGAGGCCGGGCATGCCCTCGCCGCCTGGCTTCTCCCGGGTGTCGACAAACTCCACAAGGTGACGATCATTCCTCGTGGCCGGGCCCTTGGCGTGACCCAACTCGTCCCTGAGGAAGACCGGATGAACATCGGCGAGGCCGATCTTCACAACCGCCTCGTCTTCATCCTGGGCGGGCGAGCGGCTGAGAAACTCGTCTTCGGCGAATACACGGCCGGCGCGGAAAACGACCTCACGCAGGCCACGCGGATCGCCCGGAAGATGGTGGCCCACTGGGGCATGAGCGAAAAGCTGGGGCCGGTGTCCTGTCAGAGTGCCCACGAACACCCGTTCCTCGGCCGCGACGTCTATGAGCAGCGCGAGTTCAGCGAGCACACGGCGCAGGTCATCGATGATGAAGTCGCCCGCGTGCTGGGTGAGGCGGCCGTGCGGGCCTCGCAACTGCTGGAAGAGAATCGGGAGAAGCTCGACAAGCTCGCCGCCGAGCTCGAGTCTCGCGAGATGCTCGACGACACCGAGGTCGTGGACATCATCGGCCCGGCCACGCCACGCTCTGTGGGCCCTGCCGCATCGACCCAGGCGGCCCGCGATGCGCACCGTCACGAGGACTGATTGCCATGCTCTCGCACGCCGTCTTCTTCACTCTCAAGGATCGGACGCCGGAAGCGGTGGCCGCGCTCGTCGCGTCGTGCAAGGAACACCTCACCGGCCACCCCGGTGAGGTGGCGTTTCACGTCGGCACGTGCGCCGCCTACGACCGGGCAGTCAACGACCGCGACTGGGACGTCATGCTTCTGATCGTCTTTGCTTCCCACGAGGCGCACGACGCCTATCAGGTCGCTCCTCGGCACACGCAGTTCATCGCCGAGAATGCAACGAACTGGGCGAAGGTCCGCGTGTTCGACGCCGACGTTTGAACGGTCACACCGCCCGCAGCCGTGAAACGGCGATGTGACCGGCGAAGCACGTGGCCACATCCCCATGCGGCATCCGCGCTCGCTCGTGGTAGTTGCCACCGTAGTGCCAGCCGCCGTCGCGGAAAACGTATTCCAGCGCGAACGGCGACGGATCGACGAAGCAGTCCACCACGGCCGGTGGCCCCGCCAGTGGATCAAGATCCGGGAGATTGACGTTCCAGAACTCTCCCGTGTCGAGGGTCCGGCCCTGGAGCACGGAGAGCACGTGCTCCACCCAGCCTGAGGCACGCGACCAATCGATCGTGGAGCCGCGGCGATGGTATTGCGATGCCGCGACGGCCTGTCGCCCATGGAGCGCTGCCTCGCGGGCGGCCGCGACGGTGCCCGAATGATGGATGTCGGCCCCGAGGTTTCCGCCTTCGTTGATTCCTGCCAGCACGATGTCCACGTCGGGCGCCAATCGTGCCAGCGCGATCCGCACACAGTCGGCTGGTGTCCCATGGACGCGGTAGCGGCCTGGCCCCACATCGTCCACGATGACCGGACGGCCCGTCGTCACCCGGTGTCCACAGCCGGAATGCGGCTCGGCCGGCGCCACGATCACGGCCTCGCCGCCGAGCGACCTCGCTGCCACTGCGAGCGCTTCGAGACCGGGGCCCTCGATGCCGTCGTCGTTCGTCAGCAGAATCTTCATGCTTGCCCATACGAAGGTGACGGGGCTCCCGCATCACGGACGAGATCGACGAGGATCTGCCAGACTCCCTCGGCGGCGTCGCCGGCCACCCGACAGACATGCTCGGCATCGGTGAACTCGGGGGCATCGGGCCGGGCGACGTTCGTCACGACGGAGCAGCCAACCACCTCCATGCCCATGCGTACCGCGGCAACCACTTCGGGGACGGTCGACATCCCGACGACGTCGGCTTCGATCCGCCGAAGCATTCGGTACTCCGCCCGAGTTTCGTAACTCGGCCCGGAAAAGAATGCATACACTCCACGGCGGGCGACAGCGCCAGCACGCCGCACCGCCATCGCGGCCCGATCGACGAGCTCTGGGGAGTACGACGAGCCATGCACCCGGGCCGACGCTTCGTCCATCGCCGACGCTTCGAGGGCATCGCCCCACGGGCGCCGCACGAAGTCGATGTGATCGGTCATGATGACGATCTCACCGGCGATCATGTCGGGACGCACGCCCCCAGCAGCGTTGGTGACGAGGAGCCGCCGGACTCCCAGGGCAGCCAACAGTTCGACGCCGCGTGTGAGCATCTCCGGCGGATACCCCTCGTACCCGTGAACGCGTCCTTGGAGCATCACGACTGGCGTGCTGCCGATCGTTCCGCAGGCGATTCGACCGGCGTGCCCGGTGGCCATCGAGCGGGCCAGCCAGCCCGTATCGACACCGGCGATCGTCCAACGGTTGTCCAGCCGATCGACGAGCCCTCCCATGCCGGTGCCGAGGATCGCCCCCACGGTCGCCCTGCTGCCTCCAGCGGCTACGACTTTCGCCGCGGCTTCGATCGCTCCTGGCCGTGGCCGACCGCGCCAGAGCACGGGCCTGGGGCAGCCAGCACGGGTCAGCGGATTGGTGGTGGTGGGCATCACGGATCCCAAACTGCTCTCGACAGCCGCACGAGCCTCGAACCTCCATGCGGCACGACGGTCATTTGCCGCTGCGGCGTGAAAATCATATCCTCCCGCGACCTCTGCGAGTCGGTCAGCCTTCCGCAGGTCCGTCGATCCCTGGAGTTCTCGTCGCAATGCCCACACGTGCCGAACGTTTCGCAGGTCTCTCGGTTGCAATCGTGACCCCATTCCGCGATGGCGTTGTCGACGTGGCGAGGTTGCGGGAGCAGATCGAGTTTCAGGTCGCCGCCGGCACCACCTGCATCTGCCCCGTCGGCACGACCGGCGAGTCCCCGACGCTCTCTCATGATGAACACGAGCGGGTGATCGCGGAGAGCGTCCAGATTGCGGCGGGGCGAATCCTCGTCATGCCGGGCACCGGGAGCAATTCCACGGCCGAGGCTGTGCGCCTCACGAAGTTCGCCGCCAAAGCGGGTGCCGACGCGGCCCTCGTCGTCGGTCCATATTACAACCGCCCAACCCAACGCGGCATCGAAGAACACTTCAAGGCTCTGGCCGAGGCCGTCGCCATCCCGATCTGCGTCTACAACATTCCGGCCCGCACCGGGCGAAACATCGAGCCCGAAACCATCATTCGCCTGGCGGAACTTCCAGGGATCGCCATGGTGAAGGAGGCGACCGGTTCGCTCGATCAGGCATCGCAAATTCTCGCGGCGACCGACCTCACGATCCTCTCCGGCGACGACAGCATGACGTTGCCCCTCATGGCGATCGGGGGCCGCGGTGTGATTTCCGTCGTGGGCAACTTGGTGCCAGCCGACATGAAGGCCTTGTGCAGCGCTTTTGATGCAGGTGATCTCGCAGCCGCCCGGAACTGGCACCTGAAGCTCTTCACGCTCTGCCGTGACTTGCTCGGCCTGGCAAGTAATCCGATCCCGATCAAGGCGGCGCTCGCCATGGTCGGCCGAGACACCGGCGACGTTCGGCTGCCTCTCGTGGCGCTCGAACCCGATCTGGCCGCCAAGCTTCGCGGTGTTCTGAGCGAGTACGGCCTGAAAACCACCTGAGCGACGGAAGCGTCACTGCATCTCACGCAGGGTCGCTCCCTGAGAGTCGAACCGCGCGATCGTGATGTCGTGATGCGTCGCCAGCCCGAGGCGGTCGAGCGTCTCGACCAGGGCCCCGGCCGTTTCGAGCGACGGACAGCACGCGATCACCGTCGGTCCCCAACTGCTCTGGGCACACCCCACGATTCCCAACTCACCGAGAAGCTCCAGCAGCTGGGTTGTCGCAGCCGCATGCGGCAGGCTCGCCGACTCTGTCTCAAAAGGCTTTCCTGCCAAGTCGCCATACGCCCGCACGGCGGCAGCAAACTCGTCAAACTTTCCTTCGACAGCTGCCGGCAGCAGGTCAACCAGGGCGATCTTCGTCAGTCCGGCGGTCACATCGGGTGGCACGGGTGGAAGCCTTTTGAAAGCGGCCCGCTCGGCGTCACCATGCAGCCCGGCCGAACCGCGGGCTGCGATCACGACACATCGCCACGCCCGCGGCAGCCGCGCCCGAGCCACCATCGGCGAAAACTCGCGGTGTGCATCATCGTCGCCTGTGGAGTCCGCCCGCACATGGCGCCCAGCCTCGACGATGAGCCCACCACGGCTGAAGCCGTAGACGCCCACGCACGACCGGCGTCCTCTCCCCGTCACGCGGGCCAGGTCGATCGCCTCGCGGATGTCGAAGACCCACTCCTGCTCGGCAGCGTCGAGCGATTCTTCTGCAGGGTGCCGCGACGATGCTGGCCGCGACTCTCCATCGCCGGGTTTGAAGAGATGCCGTAGGCCGGCGGCGACCGCGAGCGCGAGCTGCGTGCCGCTCCCGAGCCCTGCATGACTTGGCGGCACACTCACGACCTCGAAGCTGCACCCGACCTCGGCCAGGTTCCAGGTGTCGATAGCGCGACCGGCAAACTCCAGGACTCGCTCCGAGAGAGGCCCGCGAGCCTCGAGGCGGTTGGCCCGTCTCATGCGCAGCACGACGCCCGGCCGATCGAGCATCACGCCGACACCCCCGAACGAGCGTGTGCCCGCCGCGCCGAACGAAAACATCCCGAGATGAATCCGCGCGGGAGTTCGGATTTCGACAGCGGCTGGAAGTGAGGATGGGGATTCAGGAGGCATGGGAGGCCAGCTTACCGCCCGTCCTTATCGGAACAACAAACGGCTGCAAAAAAGCTCGGGGTGGCCCGTGTCATGGAGCGGGCGTAGAAAGCCGAGCGAAGCCTGGAG
>CAZCHF010000029.1:0-50190 GCA_964498325.1 uncultured Candidatus Kuenenia sp. | reverse complement strand
CACGCGGCGCTCGCCATCCATGGCCTCGCTTCGCTTGCCGGGCCTCCGCCCGGAGTTCAATACGGCCCTCCAGGCCTTGGCCTTGCCTTGCGCGTGGGGTGCCCGTGACCGTTCGGCATGATCGTTACACCTTCACGCGCCGTCGATTGATCTCTTTCAAAGTGTGCAACGAGTTCCCGCCTGCGCGCCGGGCGTGGGTTACGGTTGAGTGGCCCGCGGCATGAACGTCTGATCGATGGGTGCTCGATCGGACTCTCGCGAGCCTCTTATCTGCCAGGAGACGGAGCGATGCGAGCGAGCGTATGGAGTGGAGTGGCTTGGGCGACGGCCGCGATCGTCGTGGCCGGTAGTGCCGGTGGATGCAAGGCCTTGAACGAGCGGTACATCGCGCTCGAGGTCTGGAAGTACGAGAAATGCTTCGGGCACTTGCCGCCGGGCTTCGTGCCTCCAGGCGCCGCTGCAGCCGCGCCGCCGATGGCCGCACCACCAGGCCGTATCTGTGGACAGCAGGCCGGTCCTCCCCCCTGTGCACCCGCCCCTGGCTGCAACGATTGCGGTGGCGTGCCGATGGCTGACGGTGGAATGCCAGCGGGCGCCCCGGGGACGTTCTCGGGCGCGCCAACACCGGCCGGTGTGACGGCGGGCAGGCCCGTCATCATCTCCGACGAGCTCGTCGTGCCGTAGCGCCACGAGGGCTGGTATGGCCTCGTCTCAGCCGAGCGTTTCGGCGGCGCCCGGAAACGTGCGGGCCTCGACGTCGGCCTTCCACGCGGCGATGGCCTCACGAATGGTGCGCCCCGCCTCGGCGTAGCGGCGCACGAACTTCGGCACTCGACCGATCGACAGACCGATGAGGTCGTGCATCACGAGAACCTGTCCGCCGCAGGCGTTGCCCGCACCGATACCGATGGTCGGCACCGGTAGGGTGGATGTAATCATGGCGGCGACGGTCCGTGGCACACACTCGAGCACGACGGCGAACGCCCCGGCTTCCGCCGCCGCCGTCGCATCGGCCATGAGTCGGTCGCCGTCGCGCTGCATCCGATAGCCACCGAGTTGATGGACGGCCTGAGGACGAAGGCCGACATGGCCCATCACCGGAATGCCCGCGGCCACGAGGGCGGCGATCACATCGGCCTCCCCGGCCGTGCCTTCGAGCTTCACACCCTGGCATCCGGTTTCCTTGAGGATCCGCGCGGCCGCACGGATCGCCTCGTGGGTCCCGAGGTGCTGGAGCGGAAAGGGCAGGTCGACCACGACCATCGCCCGCCGAACCGCCCGGGCCACGATCTCTCCATGGTAGATCATCTGGTCAAGCGTCGCGGGGATCGTGGAGTCGTGCCCAGCCACGACCATCGCCACACTGTCGCCTACGAGCACACAATCGACGCCCGCCTCGTCGGCCAGCCGAGCGGTCGGCCAATCGTACGCCGTGACCATCGTGACGGGGCGGCCAGCCACTCGGGCGGCTGCGAGGTCATGGACGGTGATACGCCGCGCGACCGCGGCGGCGTCTTCCTGGCCCCTGGTCATTTGAGGCCCTTGAAGAAGTCCTCGAGGTTCTCATCGGGCGGTCCGGCGGACTCATCCGATTCCGATTCTTCAGCGCTGTCTTCGTCCGCCTCGGCAGGGGCGGCTCCGAGAAACGCAAAGTCGCCGGCCGCTGGAACACCTTCACGTTCGCCTTCGCCGTCGCTGTCGTCCTCCATCTCGAGTTCTTCGTCCGCCGCCTCTCGCTCGAGTGGTTCGGTCGGCGCCTTGTCGGTGGCAACAGGCATGACGGCTTCGCTTACCGACACGGTGTCGCCGTCGGGATCGTGCTTCGATGGATTGAATTCCACACGAAACACGACGGTGCCAACCTTCACGGAACTTCCGGGTGCCACGACGACGCCCGCCTCAGGATCGATTGCCTCACCGTTGAGCAGCGTGCCGTTGGTGGAGCCCAGATCCCGCACGCACACCGTGCCCCCTTCGTCCAGAAAGAACTCGCAGTGCTTGCGACTCACCGAATCGATCGGGATCCGAAGCCGCACGTCCTCGGAAGCACAGCGTCCGATCGTGACAGGAAGTCGCTTCCTGTGGACCCGCGGTTTGCCGGAGCTTGATTTGAAGATGAAGCGGATTTCCATGGAGGGGCCTGGCGCACCGGACGGGGAGAAAAACAATCCAGTGAGTCTAAACTCCGCAAATTGCCAACGGAATCGACCCTGCCTCAGCCCACCAAAAGCCCCCGGCCGCCCCGCTTGAGTGACCTTGCGGCACCCTGCCTGGAGCCTATACTCACCGGGTTCCTGCCGGTCGGCTTTGCACGGAAGAAACCGCATCAAGTCGTCGCAGCAGGGTGTCTGCGGGTGTAGCTCAGTTGGTAGAGCACCACGTTGCCAACGTGGTTGTCGTGGGTTCGAATCCCATCACCCGCTTCAGGATCGCTCAGGCTTGGGATTCGGCCTTCGCTTGTTGATCGTTCCCAAAGCCTTTTCACACACAAGCCCCTCGGAAGAATCGATGTCGTCTAGCGCCCCAGCCGAAGCATCCGCTCACGAGAGCGCCACCGAAGAGAGGGATGCCCCGAAGCCTCTTGATCTCACGATCGACATCGAGGAAGTCTCAACCTGCCAGCGACGGGTCAAAGTAACGATTCCTCGGACCGACATCGACCGCTATCGCGACGACTGCATCGGCGAACTCATGCCCTCGGCGCTGCTTCCTGGGTTCCGCCCGGGCCGAGCCCCGCGCAAGCTTGTCAGCAACCGCTTCAAGCAGGAGCTCGGCGATCAGGTTCGCTCGAAGCTCGTCACCGATGCGATGAGCCAGGTTTCCGAAGGGGGCAAGCTCGCTCCCATCAGTGAGCCTGACCTCGATCTCGACGCCGTCGTGATCCCGGACGAGGGTCCGCTGACGTTCGAATTTTCGATCGAGGTCCGTCCTGAGTTCGAGTTGCCCAAGTGGAAGGGCCTCTCGATCACGCGCCCCATGCGGGCCATCGGCCAGTCCGACGAAGACGAAGCGCTCGGCAACATTCTCCGCGACCGTGGCCGCTACGTCCCCGCCTCCGGCAGTCCTGCCGTGGGCGACATGATCGTGGCCAATCTCCGATTCCTCGATGGCGGCGAGGTGCTCTCCCGCTCCGAGGAAGAAGAGATCGTCGTGCGACCGAAGCTCTCGTTTGCCGATGGCACGCTCGAGGGTTTCGACGCCCTCGTCGCCAAGGCCAAGCCGGGCGAGACGGTCACGACCACCGTGAAGGTGTCGGACGAAGCGGCCGTTGAGACGCTTCGCGGCAAAGAGGTGACGCTCGAGATCGAGGTGCTCGACGTCAAGAAGCTCGAGCTTCCTTCGCTCACGCCGGCCCTGCTCGAAGAACTCGGTGATTTCGAGACCGAAGAGGCACTTCGTGCTGCGATCCGCCGCCAGCTCGAAAATCAACTCGAATGGCATCAGCGCCGGCAGGTTCGCCAGCAAGTGTCGGCGGCCCTCACGGCGTCGGCCTCGTGGGATCTGCCGCCGGAGTTGCTCCGTCGTCAGGCCCAGCGCGAGCTCGAGCGGACGATCCTCGAACTGCGTCGCAGCGGCTTTGATGACGACTCGATTCGTCGGCATGTCAACGAACTGCGGCAGTCGGCCTTGGCCTCGACGGCGCGGTCGCTCAAGGAGCACTTCATTCTGGAGCGGATCGCCGAGGACGAGAAGATCGCCGACTCGCCGAGCGACTACGACGAGGAGATTCGCGCGATCGCCGAGCAGTCGGGGGAATCGCCCCGTCGCGTGCGGGCCAGCCTCGAGCGCCGCGGCCTCATGGACGTGCTCCGGAACCAGATCATCGAGCGCAAGACGCTCGACCTGATCAAGTCGCATGCCTCCTTCAAGGACGTTCCCTTCGAGTTCCCCGCGCCCGACACCGAGGCTGTGGATCTTGCGATCTGCGGACAGGCTGTCGGTGACGCCGAGATCCCCGTGGCCACCCAGGCCGAAGCTTCCGAACGCCCCCGTGGCTGAGAGTTTCTCTTGACCACGGACGGTCACCGCCCAAGCCACCCGAGAACCACGATGCCAAGTCTTCCAGGCCTTTTCGTGCCGCAAGCCAACTCCGCCTACCGCGACTACCAGCGGCAGCGGACGATGACCCTCGGCGACCTCCTGCTCGAAAACCGGATCGTCTTTCTCCAGGGAGAGATCTACGACGGCAACGCCAACGAAGTCGTCATGAAGTTGCTCTATCTCCAGAGCGAGAACCGTCGCAAAGACATCCACTTCTACATCAACTCGCCCGGCGGCAGTGTCACCTCCACGATGGCGATCTACGACACGATGCAGATCTTGTCGTGTCATGTCGCGACCTACTGCGTGGGTCTTGCGGCCAGCGGCGGTGCCGTGCTGCTCGCCGGCGGCGCCAAGGGCAAACGGTTCGTGCTGCCCCATGCCAAGGTCATGATCCACCAGCCCTACGGCCAGGTGGGGGGCCAGGTCAGTGACATCGAAATCCAGGCCGACGAGATCCTCAAGACCCGTGCGGTGCTCAACGAGATCCTCGCCTCGCACACCGGCCAGCCGATCGAGCGGATCGCCAAAGATACCGACCGGGATCGGTATCTCACGGCGACCGAGGCCAAGGCCTACGGCCTCGTCGACGAGATTCTCGAGAAGCCTCCCGTGGAGCCTGAAGAGGCCGAGTAGGCCGACGGCTTTCATCCGCACACCACCCCACACGAGACACGTTTCCATGCCCCTCATTCCCTATGTGATCGAGAAGAGTGGCCGCGAAGAGCGGGCGATGGACATCTACTCCCGCCTGCTCAAAGACCGGATCATCTTTTTGGGCACCCAGGTCCACGACGAGATGGCCAACGCCATCGTGGCCCAGATGCTCTTCCTCCAGCAGGACGATCCCAAGGCCGACATTCATCTCTACATCAACTCCCCTGGCGGCAGCGTCACGGCCGGCCTGGCCATCTACGACACGATGCAGTTCGTCACCTGCGACGTGGCCACCTACTGCATCGGTCAGGCGGCCAGCATGGGGGCGGTGCTTTTGGCGGCCGGCGCGGCGGGGAAGCGGCGGGCTCTGCCCAATGCCCGGATCATGATCCACCAGCCGCTGGCCGGCATGGAGGGCACGGCGGAGGAGATCATGATCCACGCCAAAGAGTTCAAGAACGTCAAGCACAAGCTCAACACGATCCTTCTCGAGCACACCGGGCATCCGCTCGAGAAGATCGAGGAAGACACCGATCGAGACCGGTTCATGTCGGCGCAGGAGGCGCGTGACTACCGGCTCATCGACGAGGTCATCAAGCACATGCCGACAGTCAAGGCGTAACGACTGATAGTTCCCGCGAGTCCGAATGAGGCGCAAGGAGGCGCGTCATGAGACCAGCCAAAGGGTATCGAGCCTGGTGTGCCGTCGCGTCGGCCGTGGCGGCCCTCGTCACCACCGGCTGCAAAAGCGACTTGAACCAACAGCTTCTGGAGCGGGAACTTCGCTACCAGGAAGACCAGATCTATTATCTGCAAGACGAGCTTGCGGAGAAAAAGGCGAGGCTCGACCACGTGGCGAGTGAAAACGCCAATCTAAGGCGCCAACTCGGGGTCGGCGCGACCGACAATCCTGCGCCTTCCCGCGGCGGCCGCCTGCTTGCACCGCGGGTCGCTCCAGCCACCACGGTGCCACCGGCGATCGAAGTGCCGGACGTGTCGCCGCTGCCGGCTCCGAGGAGCGCACCGCCGGCTGACCTCGCACCGCCGACACTCGAAGGGGTGCCGGTACTGCCCGACGAACCGGTCGTGCCTCCCAGGGCGCGGGGTATCTCCTTCCCGCCGGCCGCAGCGATGATCGACCCTGCGGCGCGGCCGATCGAATCGGCTGCCGAAGAACCCTCGCCGGCGCTCGTCCGCGTCGGCTTCGAAGATTCCGCGGGTGGCGAACCGGTGCGGCTCGTGATCAAGCCACTCGGTGACGCCGCCGGCCGCGGGGGAATCTCCTTCGCCGTCGAACCTCGTGACTCAGGCGAACGGCTCGTGCCGGGACTCGCGAGCGACCTGGTCGTCACCGCCTACGACGCGGCGCTCCCACCCGGAGCACCGCCGATCGCCTCCTGGACGATTCCGGGCGCGGAAGTGCAAGCTCGCTTCCGCCCGACTGGTCGGCATCGCGGCATCGCGGTCGACCTCCCGTGGCAGGGCACGTTCCCGACCGGCGACCACGTCCGCCTCCGCGTGCAAGCCACCGGCACCACCGGCAGCCTTGAAGCCGAGCGACTCATTCCGTCTCGGTGAGCTCTCGTCCACCCTCGCCTGCTCGGCTGCTCACGAACCCCACGTGCGACGAGCCATCCTTGCATGAGTCGGTTCGATATCGGACACGCACACACCGGCTCGACACGCCCCACTGCCGACCGATCGTTCCTGGATGCGTTGGGCCAGCGTGATGCCGGGCGCTCTGGGGCCTTCACGGTGGAGGTAGTGAACTGGTCAAACCTGCCGGAAAAGTTTCACTGGATGCTAGGAGCCCTGACGATCTACGAGGAGTAGGCCTCGAGTGCCGTCGCGTTCATGGGGCAGGGTTATGGCTTTTCACGCCTCTCTTCGCGTGCCGAATTCCAACGCGCAGCAGCACGCTAGGCTCGATGCCGGCAGTGATGCCACAGCCCAGTCGCTCAGACTCTGGTTGCCTGCCGAGGTGCTGCCAGATCTCCAGCAGTACCTGCAGGGTCAATCGCTCGACGACTTGAAGGCAACGCGCGTGCAGGGCCCGGAGCGCGTCTACTCGTTCGGCTGCTGCCCGTCACTCGAAGAGCACTGCCAGATGCTTTCGCGGGAGTTTGTGGGCCGCTCGGAACTCGAGCTCTATCACGCCCTGCTGATCGTTCTGATTCGCCGACAACTCGTGGGCTCGGAGCCGGTACGACGATTCCTCCACCTGTGGGAAACCGAAACCGACTTCTTGGTGACGCACCTGGATTCTCGATGGCTCGTCTCGGCTTGCGACACCTTGTGTGATCATGCTACTGAAGGGGCCGAACGGGCACTCGCACTTTCGGTCGTGCTGACTGTCAACACGATCAAGCTGTACGAGACCGAGCGCATGCTCACGCGTCGCTCCATGCCCGAACCCGCCGCTGGAGGCTCCGCTCCGCCCCCAGGACGGCTGGAACTTTTCGACGGATTGTCCGTATTCATGGCTGGTTCCGGCGACATGGTGGCGAACTTGTACCGTCGCGCGACCGGACTTGCGGATCAGATTTCAGGCCCAGCCGGTCGTATTCTGCTGGAAGTACTGACACGCCTCAAAGCCCAGCCCACCGCCTACAAGCGTTTCCGCGATTGCCATGTGAATCCGGCGACGCTGTGGTAGCCCAGCCTCGCGCCAAGGCCCCAGGAGCGACCGACGAAAATGCGAGTCGTCGTCTGTTCGATTCCGAAATCAGGCACCTATCTCATCGGCGAGATTCTTCGGGTTCTTGGATTGCGGAACTCAGGGTTACATCTCGGTGTGACTGCCATGAACGACTACGGTCGTGCGGATGTCGACACGGCTCGCCGTGACCCGAACCGCTTCCTGGTCGCCGAGCCACTCACGGAATCACTCCGCCGCCTTGGCCATGGTGAATACGCCCTCAGTCACCTTCCGCCGTCCACAGCATACGCACTCCGGGAGTGTGAGTTGGTTTTCGTCTACCGTAATCTTCGAGATGTGCTCGTCTCATTCTGTCGGTGGATTGCGAGGACGGGTCGGTGGCAGGCAGGCCAAACCGAACCCTGGCGCCACTTGCCGGATGGCCCGGACAAGCTCCTCGGATTCCTGGATGCCCATAACCAGGTGTTCATCCGTACTATTTCGAACAATATTCGATGGCGGGAAATGATGGGTGTCCCTCAGATCTCGTTTGAACAAATTATGGGAGATGAAGGGGCCGACGGCGTCATGAAGGCGTTGAAGACCCTGGCAACAGTCGCCTGTCGTCATGAGCTTACGGACGGTGATCTGCGCAACGTTCTCGAATCGGCGAAAATGGCCGACACGATGACCCGCTCGGAATCGCGATCGAAACGCGATGCTTTTTGGGACGATCGAGTCGAAGCCGCATTTTGGGAAATGGGCTTTGGCGCGCTGAATCATCAACTCGGGTTCGAAAGCCAGGCGCATCCCTCGTCGAACGCACCCAAGGTGCACGTCAGACGGGCACTCCCAAGATTCCTGTCGGCCCTTCTGCGGGCCGCATGAACGGCCAGCCTGGGGCGCTCAGACCGTGGAGGAACTTTCCCCCGCTGACTGCCTCTCGCGGAGCCTAGGCGGCCTTGCGCGTGTGCCACGGCCGAGCAACGGTCGTGCAAGGAAGAACAACAGCCTCGGTGTCCTCGTCCGCGAAAGCCACCTTCAAGCTCCAAGGGGCCGGAGAACACGCTTCCTCACGCATCGGCAAACCCACGAACGCGGCGACTCGCTCGAGTTCAAAGTACGGAGCCGCGAACCAGCTTTCGTAATGTGTGACAACGACCTGCCACGGCGGGAGAAGTGTGCGCAGGAGCTCTTCGTACGCTCTCCGAGATGCGCCGTGAGGACCGATCATCGGAATCGTCTCGGCCCCGACCTGATTCCGGACGCACACCACCGCCTTGAGTGGCGTCACGAGGCCACACCAGAAGGGAAGCGTGGTCTGGTCGCCGGGATGCCTCCAGCCCCAAGGCCGTCCAGCCGCCGTGCCGGCAATGGTTGCCAGAGCCTGGGTCGCGGAGGCCTCGGGAGCGCCGAGGAATCTTCCCAACTGCTCGTTCACGTCGACGAGCAAACGGGACTCGAATCCACTGTCGGGATCGTCACTCGTCGGCGGAACCAACGTCTCGGGTTCACCAAGCCAGAGTCCACGCGACTGCAAGAGCCGCGTGACCATGCCGGCGCCCGAACCTGGCAGTCCGACCACACAGACGGCTCCCGGCGACGCCACGCCGGTCCGCGTTACCGCTGCCGCTTCGTCTCCGCGCTCCATGCTGCCAGCTCCCGAACGCAAACCGCCTCCGACGCATAATCCTTGCAATCGGTACAGTCATTCGCTTCGGGTGAGCATTTTTCGGGCAGACCCCGTGTGCTACCCAGCTTGCCAGGCTGAGGCCTACAGCCCCTGGTCTTCGAGGAAGTTCAGCAGGTCGGCGACGCGGCAGGAGTAGCCCCACTCGTTGTCGTACCAGCTCACCACCTTCACGAAGTTGCCAAGGCCGATCGTGTCGACCGCCGAGAAGATCGAGCTGTGCGGATCCTTCTTGAGGTCCGTCGAGACGAGCTCCTCGTCGGAGTAGCGAAGGATGCCCTTGAGTGGCCCTTCGGCGGCCTTCTTCATGGCCGCGTTGATGTCGGCCGGCGGGGCATCCTTCTTGAGGATGGCCGTGAAGTCGACGACGCTCACCGTCGACACCGGAACGCGAAAGGCCATGCCGGTGAACTTGCCTTGGAGCTCGGGGATCACGAGGCCCACGGCCCGGGCCGCACCGGTGCTCGACGGGACGATGTTGAGGGCCGCGGCGCGGGCGTCACGGAGATCCTTGGCCGCGGTGTCGACCGTCTTCTGGGAGTTCGTGTAGGCGTGGACCGTCGTGAGCAGACCCTTTTCGATGCCGAAGGTCTCATGGAGCACCTTCGCGACCGGAGCCAGACCGTTGGTCGTGCACGACGCGTTGGAAATCACATGGTGCTTCTTCGGGTCATACATCCCGTTGTTCACACCCAGCACGATCGTGAGGTCTTCGTTCTTGGCGGGAGCCGAGATCACGACCTTCTTGACGCTGTCGCGCTTGTGGGCCACGGCCTTCGTGGCGTCGGTGAAAAACCCCGTACTCTCGACCACGATCTGAACGTCTTCGCTCCCCCAGGCGATCGCACCCGGATCCCGCTCGGCGAAGACCTTGATCTTCTTGCCGTCGACGACGATGTCGTTGCCCTCGTGGCTCACCTTGCCGGCAAACGGACCGTAGTTGGAGTCGTAGGCCAGGAGGTGGGCATTGGTCTTGGCATCGGTGAGGTCGTTGATGGCCACGACTTGCACGTCACCGTTGAGACCGAACTTCTCGTAGATGGCGCGGTAGGTGAGGCGACCGATCCGGCCGAAGCCATTGATGCCAACGCGAATGGGCACAGCGAATCTCCTGGGAACTGTCGTGGGTAAACCGGCCCGGGTGGGTCCGCGACGCCGCGGGAGGCCGGAGGGTTCTGCGGCGGGAATATACCCGCGCGGTGAGGCGGTTCTCAATCGACCACGCTCGCCGCCGTGAAAACTTCGCGGTAGGCTTCGCTCCATGTCCGCCCCTGTCATCCGTCTCGAAAATGTTCGCAAGAGCTTCGCCATGCCCGGTGGCGAGCGGGTGGACGTGCTCGACGTGCCTGGGTTTGAGCTGGCTGCCGCGGAGCAGGCGGCGCTCGAAGGGTCGAGTGGCTCGGGCAAGTCGACGCTCTTGCACGTCATCTCCGGGATCATGCGACCCGATTCAGGACGCGTCGAAGTGGCCGGGGTCGACATCACGCGGCTACCCGAGAGCCGGCGGGACCGCCTGCGGGCCGACACGCTCGGGCTCGTGTTTCAGCAGTTCAATCTCCTGCCCGGATTCACCGCTTTGGAAAACGTCCTCGTCGCGATGTCATTCGGCTCGGGGAGGCCTGATCGCCAGCGGGCGGTTTCGCTCTTGGAGGCCGTCGGCCTCGGACACCGGCTCCATCACAAACCGGCCGAGCTCTCGATCGGCCAGCAGCAGCGGGTGGCCGTGGCGCGGGCCCTTGCGAATCGACCGGCGGTGGTGCTCGCGGACGAGCCGACGGCGAGCGTCGACACCGCCCACCAGCAGCAGGTCATCGACCTGCTCAAGAACACCTGTGCCGAATTCGGCGTGGCCCTCCTGGTCGTCACCCACGACCACGACGTCGCCACACAGTTCCCGCGACGGATCGCGCTGGCGGATTTCAACAGGGCAGGGCGGCACTAGACCATGTCACTTCTCGGTATCGCCTGGCGCAGCATCCGGCAGCGGCTCCTCACCAGCGGCCTGACGGCGCTGTCACTCGCGCTCGGCGTGGCGCTCGTCGTGGCGACGCTCGTGATCGGAGGCGTCGTCCGTGATGCCTTCGCCTCAGGTCAGGGGCTTGGCTACAACCTCATCGTCGGCGCGAAGGGAAGTCCGCTCCAACTCGTGCTCAATAGCGTCTACCTCGTCAGCAAGCCGGTCGAGAACATCTCCTGGGATTTCTACGAGGATTTTTTGCCGGCCAGTGCCAGTTCCAAAAAGGCAGACGGGAAGTTTGCCGGCAGCGTGGCCCTCGCCGTGCCGATCTGCATGGGGGACTACTACAAGAGCTTTCGGGTCGTCGGCACCAACGCCAGCTACTTTGACAAGCTGACCGTCGGCGATGACCGCAACTTCGCATTTGCCTCGGGGCGCAATTTTCGTGACGACGAGTTTTTTGGTGCCGTGGTTGGCATCTCCGTCGCCCAGAAACTCGGCCTCTCTGTCGGCGACACGATCGCCCCGACCCACGGCGCCGACGACGGCCTCGTCCATGATCCCTTCACGATCACCGGCATCCTCGCCCGGACCGACACGCCCGTCGATCGCGGCGTGTACGTGAACATGGAAGGTTTTTATCTGCAGGAGGGGCATTCGAAGCCCACGGCAGACGGCGCTTCGACCGAGGTCACCGACGGCGAGCATCACGACGACTCCCATGATGACCACGGGCACCACAAGCCGCTGCCCTACGCCCAGCGCGAGGTCACGGCGATTCTCGTGCAGACCGCGTCACCGGGTGGCATGCCACCGGAGCTTTTGGCGATGGGACTCAAGAACACGATCAACGAAGGCCGCGATGGGCAAGCGGCGGCGCCCGTCAGCGAGATTCGCACGCTCCTCGATCTCTTCGTGCGCCCCCTCGAACTGTTGCTGCTGCTGGTCACCACACTCGTGGTCATCGTATCGGCGATCGGCATCCTCGTGAGCATGGTCGGCTCGGCCCTCGAGCGCAGCCGCGACGTGGCGGTGATGCGAGCCCTGGGGGCACGCCGCAGCCATGTGCTTGCCGTCGTGCTCCTGGAGGCGATTCTCCTGGCCGTCGGTGGGGGCCTTCTCGGGTGGGTGCTCGGGCACGGAATCGTGGCGGCCATCGGACCGCTCATCACGACCAACGCTGGCGTGTCAGCGGGGTTCTTCTCGTCGGCTCCGCTCGGCGAGCTTCTCCTCGTGCCATTTCTCATCGTGCTCGCCATCCTCGCGGCTCTCATGCCCGCGCTGGCCGCCTATCGCACCGACGTCGCCAAGTGGCTGTAGCGCCACGAAAGCCCCGCGGCCCCGCCGAGAAGTGACCGCGTTTTGGCCGGTGGAACACGCTACAATGCAACCATGATGCGTTTTCGTGGGCTGGTCACTACGGTGTGTTGGGTCGGCCTCGTTCTCGCCGGAGTCGCGAGCACGGCCCGTGCATGTCCCTTCTGCTCGGCTGTGTCGCTCACCTTCGCCCAAGAAATTGCCCAGAGCGAGGCGGCGGTCATCGCCAAGCTCGTCGAATCACCACCGGCCGCGGCCCTCGGGCCCGGCGCGGAGGGGCCGCTTCCGAAGGGAAAGTTCGCGGTCGTGGAGGCGCTCAAGGGAGGCGATCTCGTGGCCGCGGCCGGGCATGCCGGAGCCGGTGCCAAACCGATCGAAGCAATCGTTCTCGAAGACAAGCCTCTCGGCACGCTCTTCCTCCTCATGGCCATCGAGCCCGAGCGATTGCTCTGGAGCAGTCCGATTCGGCTGAGCGACCGAAGCGTCACGTATGTCAAAGCACTCGGAAGCTTGCCCGAGAAGGGACCTGACCGCCTGGCCTTCTTCATGAAGCACCTCGAGGACGAAGACGAGGCGCTTGCCCGCGACTCCTACGACGAGTTTGCCATCGCCCCCTACGAGGATCTCAAGGGGCTCGCCGATCGGATGGATTCGGCGCAGTTGCTCACCTGGATCGAAGACCCGAAAGTGCAGGCGAACCGGCGGCGGCTCTACGCGACGATGCTCGGCGTCTGCGGCACGAAGGACGATGCCAAACGGATTGCCGACATCATCGCCGGCAAGGGCCCGGCGGCGGAACACGCCGAAGTGCGCGGCGGCCTTGATGCCATGATCGCCTGCTACGTGGCGCTCGAGGGCGCGAAGGCGCTCGACTTGGTCGACGACCTCTTCTTGAAACGGCAGGGGGGCGACAAGGAAATTCCGTTCACCGAAACCTACGCCGCGGTGATGGCGCTGCGGTTTCTCGGTGAAGAGTCGGATCTCGTACCGCGGGAGCGTGTGCTCCAGTCACTGCGGCACTTGCTCGACGAACCGAAACTTGCCGACCTCGTGATCGCGGATCTGGCCCGGTGGAAAGACTGGTCGGTGATCGATCGGCTGGTGGCCATCTTCAAGGATGCCAAGCAAGACAACATCTTCGTCCGCGAACCGATCGTGAACTATCTCCGCGCCTGTCCGCTTCCGGAAGCAGCGGCCGCCGTCGAGGAGTTGGCGAAGATCGACCCCGAAGCGGTTCGCCGCGCCGCGACCCTTGCAGGGCTGGCGGGCATCGCGGCCGCCGCTCCTGCTGAAGGTGCGCTGCCCCCTGCATCACCCTCGGACACGGCCCTGGTCGGTGTCATCGAAGACGTGCAGGGAGATGAAGACCCGACCGCCAAGAACGCGCCGCAGGAAGCGACGGCCAACGCTCCCGCATCAGACACTCCGTCGACGGATACTGGCCGCGGCTGGCAGTGGACAATCTGGGCAGCCATCGTGATTGCGGTCGCGGCCTTTGCTCGGGCAGCCCTCAAGCCCGCAAGCACCCCCCGTTCGGCGCAAAAACCATGAGTACGGGCCTTTTTGACTCACCGACGCTGCCGCTCGATCGCCACCTGCACGCCGTCAGCGACGACGAGACGTACCGTTCGCTGTCGGGCGCCGCGATTGCCGCGATCTGTGTCGCCTTGCTCTCACCCCTGGCATTTCTGAGCTGGTCGCTTGTGGCGGTGCCCTTCATGGGCCTCGTGCTCTCGGGCGTGGCCCTCCGTGACGTGCGGCAGCGAAGCGAAGCGGTGACGGGGCTCGGGCTCGCGCGGGGGGCACTGATCGGCTCAGGGCTCGTCCTTGCAGCATCGATCAGCACCCACGCGATCACCTACGTCAACGAACTGCCTGACGGTTTCCAGCGCGTGCATTACGGACTGCTTCAGCCACTGCCGGGTGACCCGCCAACGGCTATCCCAGAGACGGCGATCGAACTTGATGGCAAAGACGTGCTCCTCAAAGGTTACATGTATCCGGGTTCGAGGCAGCGTGGCATCACGGAATTCGTGCTCTGTCGTGACCAGGGCGACTGCTGTTTCGGGGGCGATCCGAAGCTCACCGACCGGGTGCTCGTGCGGATCGCTGATCCTCAGAAGGCCCTCGACTACACGCAGCGCCTCGTCAAGATCGCCGGGCGGTTTCGGGTGGAGCCGGCAGGGGCCCCCGAGCTTGGCGGCGGCGTGATCTATCACATCGACAATGCTGTTTCGCGCTAGCCTCCATGTCGCGCCACCGGGAGACAGACTGCCGATGAGTTTCCCCAGCACACGGTTCTGGATCGTCGCGATGGCCGGCTTCGTAGCGGGCTGCGGCGAATCGCCCGGGCGCAGCCTGTCGCCCCCGGACATGCCGAGGCCCGTGGTCGACGCTCCCGTCGCCGAGCCTCCGCCGGAGCGGTCGCGACGAGGTGCCGCCGCCCCGCGCGAAGTGACGTTCGACGACATCAAGCTCGACATGGAGAAGGGCGCGCCCTTCACCCGCAGCCTGTTGCCCAAGCGTGTGACCACGCTTGCCGGTGAACGCATTCGCATCCGGGGCTACATCCTTCCGAGCTTCCAGCAGAGCGGCCTCACACAGTTCGTCCTCGTGCGCGACAACCAGGAATGCTGCTTCGGCCCGGGGGCGGCCCTCCACGACTGCATCGTCGTGCGGATGGAGCCGGGCAAGACGACGAGCTTCTCCATACGCCCCGTCGCGGTGGCCGGAACGTTTCGGATCGACGAGCTCAAGGCTCCCGACGGCACCCATCTGGCGATCTACGCGATGGACGGCGAAGAAGTGAAGTGAAAGGCCACGTTTTTCTGCTGGAGGCGCCTCCGATGGCATCGATGTGTCGGATGATCGTGCTGGGCACCGTGATCATGGTCGCGGGTCTCTCCAAGGCTGCCGACTCGATCGAGTTCGATGGCCACTCACTCGAGTTGGCCTCGCAGGCTGCCGAGAACGACGAGAGCATCCAGGAGTTCATCCCGAAAGATGAAACGCTCGACGCGTGGACCAAGCTCGCGGCGATCCGCACCCAGGCCGGGATCGACGACCCCGTCGCGATGGCCAAGCAGATGGCCAAGGACATTCGCAAGCGCTATCCAAAGGCTCCCTTCACGGTGAGGGTCAACAAGAAAGCCGGCGAAGCGATGATCGACTTCGTCGTCTGGCCCGACGACGGATCGTTCGCCGAGTTCAACGTCTTTCGGTATGCGAAACACCCACGCGGCGGGCTCCTTTCGCAGCAATATGCCCTGCGCGCCTACGGCGACGACGCGCCGGTGTTTCTCAAAGGCCTCGGCCCGGTGCGGAAGCGGCTGGTGGGGGCAATGGGGCTCTCGGGGCTCACCCGCGATGGCGCGGTCCTCGACGGCTTTGACCCGATCGAAGAATTTGAGGCCTGGGAACTGATCCGGTTTGCTTCGCGGCTACGCGACTCCGATCCGAAAGACCCGGGCGATGAATCGCTTACCGAAGACCTCCTCGAAGACGCCGAAGACGACGCGTCGGAAGACGGCGAAGACCTCTCCGACGACGAGGAGATGGACGAGGAAGACGACGAGTCGGAAGACGACGAGTCGGAAGACGACGAACTACTGGCACTCGAAGAACGGGGGTGAAACCTCGTGGCCGCGGCCCGGGATCACCTTCCGGTCGATCGAGCCGCCACCGGCTCGGGGACGGCAAAAGTCTCGTCGCTGTGGGCCGCAGCGGCCCAAGGCTCCTCGAGCGTTCGCCGATCCCCTCGCCTAGCATGATGGGTGTGATCCGCCTGATCCTAGCCGCCGTCGTGTGCGTTACGTGGGCGACGCTCGCCGAGGCGTGCCCATTTTGTGATGTCGTCGGCCGACCACTCGCTGCAAGGCGGGATGCGGCGAACGTCGTCGCTATCGGAGAAGCCGATGGCGCGGCAGTCGAGTCGGATGCTGTGATCCGCCAGCCGTTTGTCGTGCGAAGCGTCATCCGCGGCCAGGATGTGGTTGTCGACAAGGTCGTGCCGGCCCGCGTGCCTGGCCGCGTGGGCGGCACGGCGATGCTCTTGGGCGAGCACGACAGAGTCGAAGGGCTTGGCTTCGAGGCCGTCGCCGCCGATGAAATGCTGCTGGGATACATCGCAACTGCACCGGCGGTCGAAGCGCCGGCGGCGGAGCGACTGCGATGGTTCGCGCGCTTTCTCGAGCATTCCGATCGGGCCATCGCCGAAGATGCGTTCATGGAATTCGGGTTGGCACCGTACAGCGACGTGGTCGCGGCCGCCGATGCACTCGACGGCCGCAAGCTGCGAGGCTGGCTCGACGAACCGGGGATCGACCAGCGACGCCGCGGGTTCTATGGCCTCGCGTGTGGCATAGCGGCGACCCGAGCCCGCGATGCGGGCGACATGACCGAAGCCAATGCCCTATTGGCGGCCCTCGAACGCGTGGTCGCGACGCCGGCTGATGATTTCCGCTCAGGCTACGACGGACTCTTGGGGGGCCTCCTCGTGGCCAAAGGCGAAGCCGCGATCGACACCATGGCAACCCTCGGGCTTCTGGCCAAAGACACTCGTGCCGGTGACGCACGACATGCTCTGGCGGCGCTTCGCTTCGCGCAGGAGTTTCTCGCGGAGAGCATTCCGCGCCCGCTCGTCGCCGACGCGGCCGCACGCCTCGTCTCGAACCCGGCGGTGGCCGCCGATGTCGTGATCGACCTGGCCCGCTATGAGCACTGGTCGAGCGCCGACGACGTTGCCACCCTCTGGAACACCCTCGGCCAGGACGATCCGCTCGTGCGACGGTCCGTGGCCGGGTATCTGCTGGCCTGCCCGTTGGCGGCTGCCAAGGATCATGCGGCGCGCCTGGCTGGCCGCGACCCCGCTCTCTGGGACGCCGCGGTCCAGACCGTAGGCTTGCCCGCTCGCAAAGCCGACTGATTGCGGGGAGGAGCCGCGCGGGTTGCCCCGCAAGCAATTCCTGCGATATTTCCGGCTCGTCGCAAGGCGTTCGCCTCCCGTCCAATGCGCCTCCACCAGGGCCTTTTCAGAGCATGAAAATTCACGAGTACCAGGCCAAGGATCTTCTTCGAGCCGCCGGCGTGCCCGTCCTCCCCGGCAAGGTTGCCCGCACGCCCGACGAAGCCGCCGCCGCGTTTGAAGCGCTCGGCACACCCGTGTGTGCCGTCAAGGCGCAGATCCACGCGGGTGGGCGCGGCAAAGGCCAGGTCCCCGGTACGAGCCAGCGTGGTGTGGAGCTTGCCAAGAGCGCCGCGGATGCCCGCCGCATCGCGGAAGGCCTTCTCAACAAGACACTCGTCACGATCCAAACCGGCCCCGCGGGTCAAACCGTGCGGCAAGTCTTTGTCGAAAGCGGCTGCGCGATCGACCGCGAACTCTACTGTGCAATTCTCGTCGATCGAGCCGCCGGCTCGCCCGTGCTCATCGCCAGCACCGCGGGTGGCATGGACATCGAGGAAGTCGCCGCCAAGACCCCGGAACTGATTCTGTCGGAGCCGTTCGATCCCGATCGTGGCCTCGCCGGTTGGCAGGCGCGTCTGCTCGCCTCGAAGCTGAATCTCCCCACGGCGAGCTGGCGCCATGCGGAATCATTCTTCCGCAAGCTCTGCGCCGCGTTCGTGAACCTCGATGCGTCGCTCCTCGAAGTCAATCCGCTCGTGCTCACCAAAGACGGCACGCTCGTCGCTCTCGACGCCAAGATGACGTTCGATGACAACGCCCTCTTTCGCCACAAGGACGTCGTCGCCCTTCGCGACGCGGCCGAGGAAGAGCCGGCCGAGATCCGTGCGGCCGCCGCAGGCCTTTCGTATGTGAAGCTCGACGGCACGATCGGCTGCCTCGTGAACGGCGCCGGCCTCGCCATGAGCACGATGGATCTCGTGAAACTCCACGGCGGCGAGCCTGCGAATTTTCTGGATGTCGGCGGCGGTGCCGATGTGAACCAGGTCACCGAAGCCTTCCGGATCATCTTGTCGGACCCGCACGTGAAGGCGATTCTCGTGAACATTTTCGGTGGGATCATGCGCTGCACGACGATCGCCACGGCTCTCGTGGAAGCCTCGAAGACCGTCGGTTTCAAGGTGCCGCTCGTGGTTCGCCTCGAAGGCACCGAAGTCGAGCAAGGGAAGAAAATCCTGGCCGAAAGCGGCACGTCGATCATCACGGCCGACGGCCTCACCGATGCGGCCAAAAAGGTCGTCGCCGCGAGCAAGGCCTGACCGTTCCACTTCGTGTTTCACAAACCAACTCACCAAAAACCCTTCCACCCGCAGTCCATCCATGAGCATCCTCGTCAATCGCGATACCCGGGTCATCTGCCAAGGCATCACCGGCAAGGTCGGTGAGTTTCACACCCGCGGCTGCCTCGACTACGGCACCCGGATGGTGGGGGGCGTGACGCCGGGCAAAGGGGGCGAGGAGGTCGCCGGCCTGCCAGTATTCAACACGGTTGCGGAAGCCCGCGACGCGACGGGCTGCAACGCCACGATGATCTTCGTGCCGCCGGCGTTTGCCGCTGATGCGATTCTCGAAGCCATCGGCGCCGGCATCGAACTGGTCATCGCGATCACCGAGGGAATTCCGGTTCTCGACATGGCCCGCGTATTGCCGGTCCTCAAGGATTCGCAGAGCCGGCTCATCGGCCCGAACTGCCCGGGCGTGATCACACCGGCCGAATGCAAGATCGGCATCATGCCAGGCTATATCCATACGCCTGGCCATGTCGGCGTGATGAGCCGCTCAGGCACGCTGACCTACGAGGCCGTCTGGCAGCTCACCCAGCTCGGGCATGGGCAGAGCACCTGCGTGGGCCTTGGTGGCGACCCGCTCGTTGGCTCGTCGTTCATCGACATCTTGAAGCTCTTCGAGGCCGACCCGGATACCCACGCGATCCTGATGATGGGTGAGATCGGCGGCAGTGCCGAGGAAGAGGCGGCCGAGTTCGTGAAGCACCATGTGACGAAGCCGGTTGCGGCGTTCATCGCCGGGCAGACGGCCCCTCCGGGCAAGCGCATGGGTCACGCCGGGGCGATCATCTCCGGTGGCAAGGGGACGGCGACCGCGAAACTCGCCGCTTTGGCCGACGCCGGGATCGAAATCGCCGAGAGTCCTGCCGATATGGGGGCCGCGCTGGTTCGGGCTATCGAAAAGCGCCGCAGCGGCCGATAGACGTTTTTGTCTTCCCAAATTACCAGACCGATAACTGGCAGCGGCCGCGCCGCGTCGGTACGGTGGTTTGGAGTTGCCCTCCGAAAAGCCCCGAGGATCGTGCGTGCCCATGCCCCGTCGCCTCCCCGTCCGCCGCCGCTTTTCAGATCGCCGCCGCTTCGGCCACGTGGAGCAACTCGAAACCCGTCGGTTGCTTGCCGTCGATGTCGTGACACCGCTCGCCGACGTCACGCTGGCCGCCGGAGACGTGGCGCAGACGATCAGCCTGGCGAACGTGTTTGATCTCGACGGTGTCACCGGCACTGTCGTGAAGTTCGCCAACAATATCGGCGGCGACATCTACGCTGAACTTTTCGATTCGGCAGGGCCTGGTCGCACGCGCACGACCCCAGCCACCGTGGCGAACTTTTTGCGGTATGTCGACGCGGGACTTTACACGAACGTGATCGTTCATCGCAGCACGGCCGATAACGCCGTCGTCCAGGCCGGCGGATTCAATGTGACTGCTTCCGGCGACCCTATCTTCAACTCCATCCAAACATTTGCCGCTGTTGTCAACGAGCCGGGCAACACCAATGTCCGCGGCACAATTGCGATGGCCAAGATCGGTGGTCAGCCAAATAGCGCAACGAACCAGTTCTTCTTCAACCTCGCCGACAACTCTGGCCCTCCCTACTCTCTCGACACTCAAAACGGGGGCTTCACCGCGTTTGCCCGCGTGCTCGGGACCGGCATGACGGTGGTCGATGCGATTGGAGCCGTACCACAATACGACCAGTCGGCACTGAATTCTGCATTCAACGAAATTCCGCTCGTCGACTATACGGCTGAAGACCCGGTGACACGTGACAACCTAGTGAAGATCACGAGCGTGACGCGGGTCGGCGAGTTGGTCTACACCGTGACCTCGAGCGATCCTTCGGCTGTCACGGCGGTGGTCGATCCAGCGACTAGAAATCTTTCGATCACGCCAAATGCCGCGCTGCGTGGAACCGCCACGATCACAGTCCGTGCCTCTTCGGTGTTTGACGAGACCGACTTCGTCGAGGATTCGTTTACCGTAACGGTCAAGAATTTTAACGCGATCGTTACTGGCTCCGACGTGCAAGCCGGAGGCCAGCCCACCGTCACGGTGATCAATGCCGCCACGGGAGCGATCGTCAAGCAGTTCCTCGCCTACGAACCCACCTTCCGTGGAGGTGTCCGTGTCGCCCTCGGCGACGTCGTGGGCGACGGCACGGAGCAGATCATCACCGCTCCCGGCCCTGGCCGCGTCGGGCAGATCCGCGTCTTCCGTCAGGATGGTACGGAGCTTGTTCAGTACCGATCACTTCCCTTCGGTGCGGCCTATCGCAATGGGATCGAAGTCGCGGCCGGGGATATCAATGGCGACGGCATTGCCGACCTCGTCACGGCCGGCTCTCGTGGCCCTGGCCTCGTACGCGTCTTCTATGTCTCGCCTGAGGCAGCCCGTCCGGTTCCGGCCACGCCGAGCGTGGCTTTCCGTGCGTTCGCCCCGCGTTTCAATGGTGGAGCGACGGTCGCGACCGGTGACTTCGGCACATTCGCAGCGGGCGCCCTCACCAACGCAAATGCACCCGACGGCCGCATGGAGGTCGTCGTCGGCAGCGGTCCTGGCATGACACCGACCGTACGCGTGTACGACCTGTCCGGAACACCGCGTGTCGTTCGCACGATCAGGCCGCTGAGCCCTGGGCTCCAGGGCGGCCTTTCGGTCTCGACGGGTCGCTTCGATGCCAACACGATCGACGACATCATCGTTGCCAGTGGCCATGGCGGTGGCTCGCGAATCGACGTGTATTCGGGTGTCGTTTCCGGCAATCCGTCGCGTCTCCTCGCCAGGCAAGCCTTCGCGGGAATTGGCCGCCCGAATCTGCCGGTCTATGCCGCCGCGATCTCACGGGCCAGTGACAACCGCATGGTGAACTTCGCACTCGTCCAGGGTGGAGGCCGCACTGAACAAGGCGTCCGTCGCATCAGCACCTCGACCGGAGTGGAAGCAGGCTTCGCGACGCTCTCTGGTCCTCTGCGAATCACGGCCTCCCGGCTTTTCTGAAACAAACATGAAAAAAGCCATCCCTGGCTTCGGCTGCGGTACACCGAGAACTGGCAGCGGTCTCGCTGCGTACGTAGGGTGATTTGATGTTTCGTGCCTCTCAAAAATGTCCCCTGAGGATCGCTCGCTTGCCCATGTCTCGTAGTCCAGCCCGCCGTCGCTTTTCAGAGCGCCACCGCTTGGGCCATGTCGAGCAACTCGAAACCCGCCAGCTCATGGCGGTGAACGTCGTCACACCGCTTCCCGACACGACGATCCCGGCAAGCCCCACGACGATCAACCTCACGAACAGGTTTGACCTCGCTGGCGTGACCGGCACGGTGGTGAAGTTCGCCAACAACGTTGGCGCCGACATCTATGCCGAGCTTTTTGATCAGGCCGGTCCCGGGCGTACGCGGACGACGCCCGCGACCGCGGCAAATTTTCTTCAGTACATCGCCGCGGGAAGTTACACCGACACGATCGTTCACCGCTCGGTCGACAACTTTGTCGTGCAAGCCGGTGGGTTCCGCCAGACCGCATCAGGGAGTCCGATATTCCAAACGATTCCGACGTTTCCAGCCGTCGTCAACGAACCGGGCAATACGAATGTCCGCGGCACGATCGCCATGGCCAAACTCGGCAACGATCCGAATAGCGCCACGAATCAGTTCTTCTTCAACCTCGGCAACAACGCGAGCAACCTCGACAACCAGAACGGCGGCTTTACCGCTTTTGCTCGGGTCCTCGGCAATGGCATGACAGTCGTGGACGCGATTGCGGCCGTGCCCCAATTCGACCAAAGTAGCCTGAACTCTGCGTTCAATGAGATCCCGCTGCGAAACTACACGGCGCCTGCGGCCGTCACCCGCGACAACCTCGTGAAGATCACGAGCGTCACGCGCGTCGGGGAGCTTGTCTACACCGTGACCACGAGCAACCCATTGTTCGTGGAAGCCTCGGTCAATAGCGATGGCATTCTGTCGCTGACACCGGATGCAAGTGGCGGCGGCACCGCAACCATCACGGTACGGGCTGCGTCCGTCTTCGATGCGACTGACTTCGTCGAAGACCAGTTCACGGTCACGGTCACGGCCAATCCCAACGCACCGGCTGGTTCGATTGTCGTCACAGGCGCTGACATCGGAGCCGGAAGCCAGCCCTTGGTCACGGTGATTCAAGCCGCCACCGGTGACATTCAGGGGCAGCCCTTCCTGGCCTACGAGTCGTCGTTCCGCGGCGGTGTTCGCGTGGCCGTGGGTGATGTCGTCGGTGATGGGACGCAACAGATCATCACGGCTCCAGGCCCAGGCCGCGAAGGTGAAATCCGTGTGTTCCGGCAGGATGGCACCGAAATCACGGCCTTCCGATCGCTTCCGTATGGCCCTGGCTACCGGGGCGGTATCGAAATCGCCGTAGGAGACATCAACGGTGACGGCACCGACGACATTGTCACGGCGGCCTCCCGCGGTCCAGGTCTCGTGCGCGTCTTCTACGCGACAGCTCAAGCCGCTCAACCACTGCCGGGAGCACCGAGCACCGCGTTTCGGGCATTCCCTCGTTCGTTCAACGGCGGTGCGACGGTCGCTGTCGGCGACTTCGGAACCTTCACGGCTGGGGCGCTTACGAACGCTAACACGCCGGATGGGCGCATGGAGGTCGTCGTCGGAAGCGGATCGGGTATCGCTCCGCGCGTCCTTGTGTATGACCTCTCAGCGGCCCCTCGTGTCGTCCGAACGATCACGCCGCTCAGCAGCAATCTCCGGGGTGGCATATCGGTCTCGACAGGCCGTTACGATGCCAACACGATCGACGACATCATCGTGGCGGGCGGATTCGGTGCGGGCTCTCGGATCGAGGTCTACTCCGGCTTGACGACGGGCAATCCTTCACGGCTTGCGGCGCAGCAGGCTTTCGCGGCCCTTGGCCGGTCGAATTTGCCGGTCTATGCGGCGGCGATAGCCCGGCCAAGCGATGGTCGAATGTTGAGCCTCGCCGTCGTCCAAGGTGGCAACCGAACCCAGCAAGGAGTCCGCCGCATCGGCCTCCCCACTGCAACGACGGAAACAAGCCTCACGCCACTCTCGGGTCCCCTTCGCATCGCCGCGTCGCGGCCAGCCTGAAGTCCGGTGGCACCACCACGCGCACCGGCCATACACTCTTGAGCCTCGGCCGCCGCTTTGGCTGCCGCTTCTTCGAGTACTGCCCGGCGCATGGTCGTTTCGCTTCTGATTCCCTGCTTCGTCGACCAGATGGCCCCGAAGGTCGGCTTGGCCGTCGCCACCGTCCTCGAACGGCTCGGGCACACGGTCGAGTTTCGCTCAGCCCAGACCTGCTGCGGCCAACCCGCCTTCAACGCCGGCTATTGGGACGAGGCCCGAAGCGTCGCCCGCCATGCCCTCGACGTGTTTCGGGGCGCCGAGGCGGTCGTCGGCCCGAGTGGCTCCTGTGTCGCCATGATGCGGGTTTTTTACCCGCAGCTTTTTGCGGGCACTCCCGACGAGACGGCGGCCCTCGATCTCGCCGGCCGCACCTTTGAGTTCAGCGAGTTTTTGGTGAAGAAGCTCGGCGTCACCGATGTCGGGGCATCGTTCCCCCACCGCGTGACGTACCACGACGGCTGCCACGGGTTGAGGGAGCTCCGCGTCAAGCAAGAACCCCGCGAGCTCTTGCGTCACGTCCGCGGCTTGGAGCTTGTCGAGTGCGACGAACCCGAAAGCTGCTGCGGCTTTGGCGGCCTCTTCAGCGTCAAGTTTCCGATGGTGTCCACCGCGATGGCCGAGGTGAAGGGCGACTCCCTCGCCCGTACGAATTGCGACTACATCGTCTCGAGCGATCCTTCCTGCCAACTCCAGCTCGACGGCTGGCTTTCCAAGGCTGGAAAAAGACCGCGCACGATTCACCTCGCGGAAATCCTCGCCGGCACGGAGGCTTCGTCATGACCCCGACCACCGCCGTCCCCAAGAAGCAGTTTCTTCACGATGCCGCGGAGCATGTCCGCGACACGGGGCACCGTGCGTTCGTGCGAAAAGCCCTCGGCGGGTATTACGTCGGCCGCGACACCCAGAAAGCTCGCTACCGCGACTGGGAACATGCCCGCGACGCGGCGAGCCTTGCGAAGTGGTCGGCGGTCAATCAGCTCGACACCTTACTCCCCAAATTCGTCGCCAACTTCGAGGCGAACGGTGGCATCGTCCACTGGGCTCGAAACGCCGACGAAGCCCGCACGATCATCCTTGGTCTCTTGGCGAAGGCCAAAGCGAAGGCGGTCATCAAGAGCAAGTGCATGACCAGTGAAGAGATTCACTTGAATGCCGCCATGGAATCCGACGGCTACGGCGTCGTGGAAAGCGATCTCGGCGAGTTCATCCAGCAGTTGCGAGGTGAGCCTCCCTATCATTTCGTGTTTCCCTGCATGCACGTCCGTCGCGACGAGATCAGCGATCTCTTCACCAAACACCTTGGAACCGCGGCCACCGACAGCCCCGAAGAGCTCACGATGATCGCCCGAAAGCACCTGCGGCGGCTTTATGTCGACGCCGACGTGGGGATCACGGGTGCGAATTTTCTGGTGGCCGAGACGGGGCAGATCTCGATCACGGAGAACGAGGGCAACGCTCGGCTCACCGCGGCGCTGCCTCGGATGCACATCGCCCTTGCGGGCATTGAAAAAGTCGTCGAGCGGCTTGACGACCTCGCCGTGCTCCTCCCCATGCTCGCTACGGCCGGGGCCGGTCAGCCGATGACTTGCTACAACACGCTCTATTCCGGCCCTCGCCGCGAAGGAGAGTGTGACGGTCCCGAGGAGATGCATCTTGTGCTCCTCGACAATGCCCGCACGGCGCTTCTCGCCGATCCGGAGCAACGTGACGCGTTGCACTGCATCCGCTGCGGGGCATGCCTCAACGTCTGCCCGATTTTCAAGAATGTCGGTGGGTTTACCTACGGCACGACCTACCAGGGGCCGATCGGCAGCGTCATCACGCCACATTTGCGCGGTCTTGCCGACTGGAATCATCTCTCCGGGGCGAGTTCTCTCTGTGGTGCCTGTAGCGACGCCTGCCCGGTGCGGATCGACATCCATCACCATCTGCTGCACAACCGACGTAACGCCGCCCGCACGAGTCCCTCATGGCTCGAAAAACAGGGCCAGCGGATGTTTTCGTTCGTCGCCCGTCGCCCGTGGCTTTTTGCCCTCGGCGGCTGGCTCTTTCGCAAAACGCTTCCGGTTGCCAAGGCCCTCAAACCGCCGCCCCTTTCGGCCTGGCTTGCCACCCGCGACTTGCCACCGGCGCCACCGACGAGTTTTCGTGCCGCCTGGAAGGCGAGGCAACGATGACGCACGCAGCCACGCCTCACGACAACGTTGCAGCCCGCGAGGCGATTCTCGCCCGGGTTCGGGAGGCGCTCCGCGTGCCTGCCCCGGTGCCCCACTTCGCATCCCACGACGGACCGTCACCGACCGACGCCATCGGTCATCCGTCCCTCAAAGTGTTGCCGGTGGACGAAGCCCGACCGTGGCTGCCTGACGGCGGCGATTCACCGGAGGCGAGTCTTCGCATCCTCAGTGAGAACCTCGAAAAACTCCGAGCCGTGCTGATTCGGGTCGACGACCTCTCCGCCGCTGCCGCCTCTCTTGCTGGCCTCGCCCGCGAAAAGGATTGGCAGCGCGTGGCCTGGCATGCGCATGCGAGTGTCGAAGCTGCGATCGCGGAGGTGCCCTGCGGCACGTACCGGGTCGACGATCCCGCGTCGCCGTTCGACAAAAACATGCTCGAAACCTGTGACGCCGGGATCACGTCCTGCGAGAGCATCGTCGCCCAAACCGGCTCGATCCTCGTGGCGAGTTCCACGTCCGGCGGCCGGGCGCTTTCCATTCTCCCGCATGTCCACGTCGTCATCGCCACGGTCGACCAGGTCGTGCCGACGCTCGCCGACGCGATTGGCTCGGTTCGCGAACATCACGGCGGCCGCCTGCCGAGCATGCTCTCTTTCATCACCGGCCCGAGCCGCACCGGCGACATCGAACGCATTCTTGTTTTGGGCGCTCACGGACCCAAAGAGCTCTTCGTCATCCTCGTCGGGTAATGGGCTCTCTTCCTGGAATCGTGTCTGGTGTCGCCACGGCGCTGGTCACCTCGGATTCGCGCATGAAAAAGCTTGTTGGCCTGATCGCCCTTCTCAGCGCTTGCGGGTGTTCCCCGGTCGCCGATGTGCCGGTGATCGACTGTCATGTGCATCTGTATGACACCACACGTCCCGAGGGCGTCACCTGGCCTCGCCCGGAACAAACCGCCCTGTACCGTCCCCATCTCCCTGAACACATCATCCCGATGGCACGGAAGAACAATGTTCGCGGCTTGGTGGCGATGCAAGCGGGCCAGACGCTGGGCGACAACCAGTGGAACCTGGACATCATCGCGAATCAGCCGCTGTTCAAGGGTGTGATCGGAAACTTGTCGACCGTCATCGGCACGGACCAGTTCAAGGACGAGTTTCTGAAGCTCTGTGAGAATCCCCGATACCTCGGCTATCGCCTCTCGGGAAAGTACCAAGACGGCTTCACGCCGGAGTTTTTTCGTGATCTCCGACTTACCGCCGAGACGGGAAAGCCGGTCGATGTCTTGATCGGTGCCTACTCGTTGGATGACGTGGCAACGATTGCTCGCGAAGTACCGGACTTACGCATCATGATCGATCACATCGGCAACATCCGCATGAGCGAGAAGCCCGACAAGGACTGGGTTGCCGCATTCACAAGGCTAGGGACGTTGCCCAATGTGTCCTGCAAGATCTCCGGGCTGTATTCACTCTATGGCACCCACCCGGCCCCCCGGGAGTTGTCGGCGTATCGCCCGGCCATCGATTTGGCGGTGGAAACCTTCGGCTTTGATCGCCTGATCTTCAGCAGCGATTGGCCCGTGACGGAACAGACGGCGGACTACACCTCGGTGGTCAACCTGGTGAAGTCATACTTTCAGCCGTTTGGAAGGGACGTGCTGCACAAGGTTTTGTACGGCAACGCGCTGAAGTTCTACCGCATCCCCGACATGGATGCGGTGCCTCCGCGATGACACGACCGTCACGATCCGATTCTTCGGTCGATTCCCGGCTCGGCTGAGTTTTCGGGTCCGGAAAGCACGATTCTCTGAGTGGAGTTTGCCGGCAGCGCAAGCCCTTTCGATTTCGTCGACCGTACTTCTGGCGGTGACGAAGCGATCGGGAAATGCCGGTGTGCTCCTGCCAGGTTCCGGCCGATGGATCGGCCCCGGTCTGCCCGTCACGCGGTGCCTGGCACTTGAGTTTCGCGAAACGGTCGATGCTTGTCCTTTCCCCTCTGGAGGTTTCCGTGAAGAAGTTTTTTGCGTCGAAGGTCCTGCCGTGGGTGGCGGCTGCTGGCGTGTGCGTCAGCGGCACGTTCGTCCGCGCCCAGGAGCCGACTCCGGCTGAAGGCTCGGTGCTCGCCGCTGCCAAGGCCGAGGAGGCTGCCCCGTCCGATCCCTGTATGCGGACGGTGAAGGTTTGGAAGTGCGTTCCCGAGATCCGTGAGATCGAGTGCACCGAGTGGACGACCGAGGTCCGCGAGCGGACCTGCACGGTCAAGACGAAGGTGCCGCGGATCGAAGAGAAGACCCGCACCTGCACCGTGATGGTGCCGGAGAAGCGGACGAAGACGGTCGAATACACCGTCAACGTGATGGTGCCCGAGAAGAAGACGATCGAGTACAAGGTCAACGTCCCCTACACCGAAGAGATCGAGAAGAGCTACACGGTGTGCGTGCCGGTCAAGGAAGAGAAGACCTGCACCTACAAGGTGATGGTGCCCTATACCGAAGAGCGGACCTGCACCTACAAGGTGCTCGTGCCGTACACCGAAGAGGTCCAGCAGACCTACAAGGTGATGGTGCCCTACACCGAGCAAATGACCGGTCACCGCACCGTCAAGAAGTGCGTGCCCGTCAAGAGCATGAAGACCGTCACCTGCCGTGGTGGTCACTGGGTGACCGAGGCCAAGGAGATCTCGGCCAACGGGAAGTACGACGCCGAGGGCAACCCGTGCTGCCCGAAGGTGGTCTGCTGCCGCAAGTGGGTTCCGACCTGCGAGACCAAGGAGATCGAGGTCACCACGTGGAAGACGGAGTGTGAGCAGGTTCCCTACACGTACTGCGTGAAGAAGTGCCGCTGCGAAGAGCGGACTCGGACCGTGTGCGTGCGGAAGTGCCGCTGCGAAGAGCGGACCCGGACCTACTGCGTCAAGCTCCATCGCTGCGAGGAGCGGACTCGGACCTACTGTGTCACGAAGATGGTGCCCGAGGTTCGGACTTGCAAGGTCTGCGTGCAGAAGTGCCGCTGTGAGACTCGCACTCGCGAGATCTGCTGCACGAAGTGCGTGCCCGAAGTCCGCACCCGTGAGTGCTGCTACACGGTGATGGTGCCGGTCGAGAAGACCGAGAAGTACTCGGTGTGCTGCCACGACATCGTCGAGGAGCAGAAGACCGAGAAGTACTGTGTCCGCGTGCCGAAGACGGTCACCAAGAAGGTGTGCGTCCAGGTCAAGAAGTGCGTCGAAGAGCAGGTTCCCTGCTGCAAGTGATGCCTGCCGGCATCCTCTCGCGTGACTTCAAAGTGACGTGAAAACGGCGGGCCGGGTGGGCAACCACCCGGCCCGCTTGTTTATGAAGGTTGCTCGAGTCCGCCCGCTCGAACGTTAGACGGACCGCCGGCGCGATCGCCGCCACAGGAGCACCCCACCACCGGCACTCATCGCGAGCAGAAGGCTCGCTGGCTCAGGCACTGGTACGGGATTGAAGTTCACGGTGCTCGCATCGAACTGCAACGTCTCCGCCACGAGAGCGATGTCGACCTCCGTCAGGCCCAGCCGCACGCCGTCCAGGATGGATGGGCCAATCGCGTTGGGGAAATAGTCGAAAAGAGGAAAGAAGCCGGGACTGGCGTCGTATGGAAACTCCGTGTTCGGCGATTGGATCTGGAAGGTCATGTGGCCTCCCGACACCGGAATCACCGCGTTCTGAAAAGGGCCGGGCTCGCCGATCGTGAAGTTGCCGCTGGACACGTTTGCCAAGAACCCTGGATACCCACTCAGGATTCCGAGAGCGTGACCGATCTCATGGATGGCCACGGTCAGCATGTCGGAATTTGTTCTGGCAACACCCGCGGGCGCATCGAACTTGACGCGCTCCACGTTCATGGAAACGCCGTTGAACGTCAATGACCGAGTGGATGATTGAATCCACGGTGAGGCGTCGTAGGGAGCAGGATCGACGAAGAACTCGCTCGATCCATCGTTGTCGAATGTCAACGTGCCTCCGGCGAACGACCCGTTCCCAAAGAAACTCGTCCCGCCCGTTGCGAGCGTGCTATTGCCCTGAGCTCCCCACGTGACGTCGATGTTTTGCGTGATGGTGCCGCCTGAGGCCCACGACGCCGACGAACTGCTCCCGGCAAACGCCGTGGTCCAATAGTCGGCGGCGGCCTGAATCACGTTCTGGGCCTGGGCTCTTGTCGCGCCCCCAAGAATCGGAGAACCGTCGGCGGGAGCGTTCGTATCGTCAAAGTTCAGGTTGATGACAAGCGCGGCTCGCGTGATGTCGGCATTCACAACGAGCGCGACAGCCAGCAAGACTCTTCCAAGACGCACCATGATCACGGCTCCAAAACGGCACTTTGCCCGCGCCCCTACGCGACCGAAGTTTAGGCACGGGCGATTGCCGATCGCAAGCTGAACCGCTGGCGTCCAGCCATCCGTGAGGAGCGACACGATTCTCACCGTAGCGCGGCGGTCTGGCCGGCAGGTACGAGGCGCACGTCCATTCTCACAAGCGGCGTGCCGTCGACGGCTGCCGCGATCAGCTCTGCCACGGCAGCTTCGGCAAGCACGATGGGGGGCACCGTGGCTTTGAATCCCATGTCACTCCAGGAGTCGACACGGCATTCCGCGAAGACCGGACCGATCTTGAGTGCCACGCGGCCAGCGGTTGTCCCCAGGCGGTTTCCCGGAAGCTCGAAGGATTTTCCAGATTCGAGTCGTGGCAGGTTGCTGGCATCCTTGGACGCAGGTGGAACAGATTCTTCGTTTGTCGCCGCCGACGCGGAAGGAGCCTCGGTCACGACCCGTTCGATGATCACCGGCTGCTGCACGACCACCGGATCATGGCAGACGATCGGCTGCCCCACCGAGCAATTACCGCCACGATCGGAACGCAGGAGGGCGGCGGCACCGAGGCCGATGGCCACCCAGTCCCAAGGAGTTGGCCCGTCCTGCACACCCGGTTCAGGCGGGGGAGCACCGTCGGGCACCGGATCAAGTTCCGGATCTGCCGGCACATCGGCATCACCCTGTCCCCAGTCCCACGGGAGTGGCCCACCCCAGTTGCCGTTCATCGGGCGACGTGCTTCAGGGTCCTGGGGAGCAGCCGGCGGGAGTCGAGGCGGGTTCGCCGGCAGTACGAATTTCGGTGGGGCGAGCTTCGGCTTGACCAGTTTCGGTGGCAGGGCTTTGGGCGGCACGATGTTGGGAAGCGTCTTGACCGCGGGTGGAAGCTTCATCGGCGGGAGCGTTTTGGGGGCCGGCGTCAACTTGATCTTTGGTGGCTGCGTCACTTTGAACGGCTGGCTTTTCGGCGTCCGTTGCATTGGTGGGGCTGCCAGAACTGGCGAGGTGACAAGGCTCGCGGCGAGGCAAGCTGTCAGGCATGTGTGACAAAAGCGGGTGATCATGGCAGGGGCTCCGGTGGCGGAAGGCTGCCCGATCTGGGCCGCGCGTCATCCCACCAGAAGTCGAAGCGCATGGCTGCAGCCGGTGTTACATGGCCGTTGGACGGGTTGAGTCCGAAGGTCGCCAAGTCGTGCGCGAGGAGTCGGCAAGTGGAGCGTCGGCCGCCGTGGTCGCCTCGAGAATGGCTGCCGTGTCGCGACCAATCGCCTCGTGGGCCCACCAGGCCACGACCAAGCCGACGAGACCTGCCACCGTCAAAAACGCCAGTGCCGAGCGGTCGGTCGAGCCCCGCGCCAGAAGAAGGCCGAGGGTGCCAAGCGGTACGCCGCCAGCCACGAGCAAATACCATCCCGAACGCGCCGCCAGCCGCTCGACCGCCCGGGTCTCGACGGCGTCGATCGGCTCGCCAGGCTCCAGGGCGGCCGGATAGAGCGCCCGAAGGACGAGCATGGTCGTCAAAAAAAATGGATACGCCATCGCGAGGAGGCCGCAGGCCAAGGGGGATTGCATGAAGAGGAGCGGCACCTCTGGTGGAAGCCGTCCGACTTGCCACGCCATGCCGATCGGAAACGCGATGCCCGCGGCAATCCACTCCGCGACTCCTATCCATGCCGCGGCATCGCCGAGCCAGAGGCCGACACGACGAGCCCGGCGCCGAGCGGCTCCGAGGGCGGCATCATCACGAGTGAGCCGTGACGGCGGATGCAGCGCCCGGCTGATCGGTCGCGTAAAGAGCCATGCGAAGAGAAGCCCGAGCGGAAAGGCCACACCGTTGACCCCCATCGCCATTCGGTGAAATGCGGCATCCACGGCGGGCAGTTGCGTGACGAGGGTCGGCTGCCCGTAAAGCTCCATGAGCAGTCGGTGGTTGTAGACGAAGTTGAAGACACCGAGGGCCATGTTGGGGACGAGCACGCAAAGAGCCACCGCGACGAGCGGATAGCGGACGGCGAGTCCTCGAAAGCCTCGGCGGCGACCGGCAAGCAGCCGGCGACTCCCGGGACGGATGCAGGCCGCCAGCTTGGCTGCGACATCGCCTGCCGATGGAGGCCGTCGGTCGCGATCCGCCTCGAGGCACGACTCCAGGATCTCCAGGAGACCGGATGCCTCGGCGGCGATGTCCGGAGGCATTGGCGCCGGAGGCTGACGGCGGCGTTCGATCATGGCACGAAGCCGACTCGCGATGTTTGGCTCCGGTGCGAAGTCATCCGGAAACGGCCGACGCCCAGCGAGAAGCTCCCAGAGCAGCACTGCCAGGGAATAGACATCCGCTCGGCCATCCAAGTCATCGGGACGACGTGGGTGACTGGCATCAAAAGCCTCGAGTTGCTCCGGTGCCATGTAGGCGAGGCTGCCACCGAAGTACGCCGCCGGCCCGTAGACCGGGTGGGCCGCAAGAAAACTCGTATTGAAGTCCGCGAGGTGCGCCGTGCCGTCCGCAGAGAGAAGCACATTGGCGGGTTTCACGTCACGATGCAGCACCCCCGCGGCATGGGCGTGGGCGAGCGCCGCGGCAAGCTGCCTCCCGAGCCGAGCCACGACGAGCGGCCACGGGTCCGACGCGATGGCTCCGAGCGCTCCCGCTGCCGGATCGATCGGTGCTCCGGCGGCGGCCGCAACCACAGAGCCCACGAGCATGGCACCTGTGCGAGAAACCGGTGGCGTCTGCCGCACCCGATCCACCACGGCGGCCAGCGAACCGCCCGGCAGGAGCTGTTCATAGACGAGCTGCACCGGAGGATCCTGGAGACGCCGGCGGTCGAAGACCCGAACGATGTGCGGATGATCGAGATGCGCGAGGGTACGGGCCTCGTCTCCACGGTCCGCCGAGACCTTGAGGGCGACCACGCGGCCAAGCGAAGATTGCCGGGCGCGATACACCGTCGCGAAGGCGCCGCGACCGAGGACTCCCAGGATCTCGAAATCGTCGATGAAGGACCCCGCCGCGAGTGGTCGCGGAGGTCGCGCCGCCGCAAGACTCGAACTCATCGTGACGGCCAGCGCCGGAAGCCAGTTGCGAATCTCCGCGGCGCGGGCCGGGAATCGACGGCAGGCCGCGTCGATGTCGGCCGCCTCGCCTCGGCACCGCGCCAGATGCAGTTCCTCATGCACGAGGTCGATCGGGGGCGCGTCAGCACTGCCGAGCTCCGGAAACTCCGCGAGGTAGTCCTCGAGCGGTTTGCAGCAACCGGCGCGACCCCGCTCGTCCATGTCGAGTTTCACAAGCTCGACGAGCAAGAGATGCCGCAGCCGATCGCCGGCCGTGGCCTCGATCGCCGGGATCGTTGTTGCGACGGTGCTCGCGGCTCGCGGCTGAACAAAATCTCCGATCCGTGGCACCTCGCCTCGGTCCCAGGCCGCCGCAAAGGCCTCGAGCCGTGCCGCGATCGCATCCCACGCCACGGACGTCGATCCACCCGATTGTTCCATCAGCCTGTGCCTCGATCCGCTCCCCGCCTTGGCCAGTGGCAGGCCGTGGGAAAGAATACTCGTTCTTCCGGGGAACAAGATGCCGAACGAACCGCCGATTCGCTGGGACGATCCCGAGGCCGTCGCCGCCTGCGTCGAGCAGTTGCGTCCGCGGCTTTTGGACTTCATCGCGCGACGGATGAGTGCAGCCCTCCGCCAACGGGTCGATCCCGACGACATTCTCCAAGAGGTGAGCCTCGCGGCCGTGCGTCCCGTTGGGGCACCTCCGCTGACGCGTGAGGCCTATGGCTGGCTCTGCCATGTGGCTGAGCAGCGGATCATCGACACGCACCGCCGACTTTTGGGAACGGCAAAGCGCGGTGGTGGTCGCGTGGCATCACTCGATGCGATGACAGGCGGTGACGGCACCACCGCAGGCGGCCTCGCCTCGATCCTGGCAGCCAGTATCACGTCACCGAGCATGGCCATGTCGCGTGAAGCGCGAGAGGCACGGCTGGCCGCCGCCGTCGCCGAGCTTCCCGATCTGCAGCGCGACGTGATCCACATGCGATATGCCGAAGGGCTCGCCACCCGCGACATCGCCGAGCGTCTCGGAAAGTCAGACGTCGCCGTCCGCGTCATGCTCTCCCGCACGATCAAAACGCTCGAAGACAGACTCGGGAGCCCCTAGCACCGCCGAGGTCACCGGCTCTGGGCTGGCCGTGTCATGGAGCGGGCGTAGAAAGCCAGCGCAGCCCGGAGGGTGAAGCGCAGATTTCTCTGAGTGAGCGGAGGCCATGGATGGCCGCAGCGAACGTCCGGCTCCATGACACGGCCAGCCCAGAGCCAAGCGGCACTTGACGTTACACTGTCTTCCCGCAGATCCACGATTTGCCTCGACACGATTCAAGGAGAATTCATGCGGCGTTTCCTCACATCTGTTTCGGCACTCTGCGCGATGGCCCTCGCCAGCATAGCCCACGCGGCCGATGACGGGTCGACCCCGCCTGACATGTCGAAGCCGGTGCAGGTGTTCATCCTCATGGGACAGTCCAACATGGTGGGCCTCGGCAAGGTCGCCGCGGGGGGCAAGGGGGGTGCCGAAGGCTCGCTCGAGAAGGCGGTGAAGCAGGACAAGAAGTATCCCTACCTCGTGGACGCGCAAGGCAATTGGGCGACGCGGAATGATGTTCGGTACGTCCGCGTGATGTCGGGCAAGGGACCGGGCGGCATGCAGCTTTTCAACAACGAGCCGATGACCGTCGCCAAATGCAAGACGATTGGACCGGAGTTCGGAATCGCGAAGCAGATCGGCGATGCGACGGCTTCGCCCGTCATGATTCTCAAGAGTTGCATCGGCAACCGAAGCCTCGGCTGGGATCTCCTGCCGCCGGGCAGTGAACCGTATCAGTTCAACGGCAAGATGGAGCCCGGCTACCTTGGCACACCGGAGAACCCGAAGGGCAACGGGACGCGGCCGGAAGGAGTCTGGTATGCCGGCAAACAGTACGACGACGACGTTTCGTTCGCCAAGAACGTGCTGACCAATCTCAACACGTATTACCCGGGCGCGAAAGGTTTTGAGGTCGCTGGGTTCTTCTTCTGGCAGGGAGAGAAAGACGCCGGCAACCCCGCGCACGCGGCCCGTTACGAGCAGAACCTCGTGCAGTTCATCAAGCAGCTCCGGAAGGATTTCAACGCGCCGAACGCCAAGTTTGTCATCGGCACGATCGGCGAGGTGAAGCAGGGCTCCGGTGGCAACTCCGGTCAGATTTTGAACGCCCACATGGCGGTCGACAGCCGCACCGGCAAATACCCGGAGTTCAAGGGGAACGTGGCGACCGTCTACACCCACCCGATGGCCCAAGGCGGCAGTGGCAACGGCCACTACGGTGGTAAGGCCGAGGTCTACATGGATGTCGGAGAGGAAATGGGCAAGACGATGGTGTTGCTGCTCGAGGCTGACGCCGCTGCCGGTCCAGGCCCCAAGAAGCCACGGGCCAAATTGCCTCCCAAGAAGACGTGAATCCTTGCTCGCGGAGGCTCTGCCCATGCAGTACTGGCTGATCAAGACCGAGCCCACGTCGTTCTCCATTCAGGATCTGGCAAAGGCGCCGAAGCAGACGACGTTTTGGGAGGGCGTGCGAAACTACCAGGCCCGGAATTTTTTGCGAGCGATGAAAGTCGGCGACCTCGCGATTTTCTACCACTCCAATGCCGAGCCACCGGCGGCCGTCGGCGTCGCGAAGGTCGTGCGCGAGGCCTATCCCGACCCGACCGCCTGGGACAAGAAGAGCAAGTATTTCGATGCCAATGCGAGCCCCGACAATCCGATCTGGTCGATGGTCGATGTGCACCTTGTCGAGATCTTCAAGCGGCCGATTTCCATCGACGAGCTTCGAGGCGTGCCCGCGCTTGCTGGCATGGAGATTTTGAAACGAGGCAGCCGGCTTTCGGTGACACCAGTCACGGCAACCGAGTTTCGGACGATCGAAAAGCTTGGCCTCAGGGCAGCGTCAGCGGGGCCGGCTGCCCCGGCTGCGGATTCCCAAGCAAGGCATCGATCCCCCGGCCGATCCCGTCGTTGATCACCGCCCGCGCCGTGTTCTCCACGATCCGCTTCAGGATCACGTCCATCGCCGCCGCATCGAACTGTGGCCGATCCACCGTGCCTTTGAGCGGAATCGCTATCGGTGTCCGAAGAAGTTGGGCGATGACCGGTGTCTGCCCGGCCACATCGCCCCGAAACGCCACCTCCACGACGCCAGAAAGCGTGCCATCGGCACCGACACTGCCGCGCGACCGGACGCTGAGTTGGCCCGCGTCCATGACCAAGCCATCGTGCCAGAATCGGCGATCCCCGAGACGCACCCTGATCGGCTCGGGGCGCACGCGCAATAGCACGACTTTGTCACCCATCGCGAACCGTGGATCGACGACCGCCTGGAGTCGTGCCAGCAGATTCACGAGTGGCTGCATCGCTCCGCTCGGTGACACCTCGAACTGCTCGAAATAGATCTGCCCGGTCGCCTCGCCCCCTGTCATGTCGCCAAGCGGGATCCGAGCGCCGGCCAGATCGATCGTGACGAGTCCCGAGGTCTTCGTCGTGCCTGCGAGAAGCGGCGACACATGCGCGACCAAACGTCGACAAAAATCACCCGTCAACGCGACACGCTCGACGACTCGACCTGGTGGAACGAAAAGTTCACCTGGGGCAGGCATCAGTTTGATCCAGGGCGCGCCGCGAACGCGGCCGCCGCTGGCCGCAATGTCAAACGGACCGAACGCGAGTTGCCCCTCGACAAGCCGGATCGGCATCTCGCCACCACCGATCGGAAACCCGTCGATGTCGGCGGCCGTCCAGGCGGCACTGGTATCGAGCGAAAGGTCTTGGAGTTTTTCGACAAGCGTGTGGCTCGACGTCGTCGGTTTCACAGGTGGCCGCACGGTGGCGTGCGTTGCAAGCGGGTCGTCGTTTCCGGAACGAAGAGCCGAGAGCCACGATTCGGGGAGGGCGAGGCTGCCGGGGGCGGCCTGAGTCGACGGCTGGGCCTGGGAGGCGACCGCTGCGGTCGCTAGTGTTGCCCGCGCCGCGAAAGCGCGGCCGCCCGAGCCTGCGATGCGAACCTTGCCGCCGGTCCATGGTGTGGCCAGTCGCGAGAGCTGCTCCCAGTCGTACGACACCGTGCCTTCAAGCGATGCCTGCCGGCGAGCGGCGTCGTTTGCGATGCCGCCCCGCGCTGCAAACGCCGCGGTGGAACTCGCCAGTTCGAGCCTGTCGATGACCAGCCGCTCGGATGGAGCAAGGCCCCCAGATGCCGTGCGCACCAGCGGCCTCGTGACTTCCACGGCGAGCGTAGCCTGAGGCTCCTGCCAAAGGGTACGGGATTGCCCTTGCGGGCCCGGTGATCTCTGAGCGATCGTCACCTGGCTGCCCGTCGCCTCCACGAGTAGATTGAGACCATTCTGGTTCTGCGACACATCGAGGGTGCCCCAGGCGCGACCCGTGATCGGCCACCGGCTCGCCGCGTCGGCGGCCACCAGCCACGGCTCGACCCGCGCGAGCTCCGCCTGCCACTGCATGCGACCTCTGAGCTTGTGCAGCACGATGTCGAGCGGATCGGCATTTGAAGGATCCTCGTCCGGCATCCACGATACGCCGCCGGTGCGCAGCGAGAGCGTCGTCGACAAAAACTCCGCCGATGAAATTTCCAGTGCTCCCGTCGCAGGCCAGATCGTGCCGGCGGCCGTCGCGACGATCCGGGGCTCGCTCGCCCTCCGGTCACCATACTGAAGCGAAAACTTCTCCACTTCACCGCCGGCCTTCGTGATTCGCCATGCGTCACCCGCCGCCGCGACCGCCGCGGAAGCCTGGAGTTTGCCGGCCAGGGCGAGCCCTTTCGCCCCGAAGGCCGGCACCAGCGCCGCCGCTCGGCGTTGCCAGCGGCCAACGTCGCCGACGATGGAACAGTCGGCGGCGAGTTCCCCGCGCCCAGCCGGACGGATCGCCGATGCGATGGTGCCTTTCAAGAGGGCCGCGACATCGACGACGGCACCTCCGTCAAGAGTGGCCTCGAGCGAATCGCCCTGGGCCGTCAGCATGCCCCGCGCGGTTTCGACGATGGCGACTGTGGGCCCGAGGGAGCCGGCAACCTCGGCGTCGATGGCAATGGCCTCGTCATCCCAGGGTTCTCTGCCTGGGGCGCCCCATTGAAACTCTGACGCGCTCGCCGTCGCCTTGATGGTCGTCCGGCCGCCATCCCGCATGACGTCAAAACGGCCGCGGCATGTGCCGGCCAGCGCCATGCCTCCGGTGTCCAGGATCTCGGAAACGTCGCGCAGGAACGCCGCCAGGTCGGCCGTCCACTTCACTTCAAGTGCCTCAGGCGTGCCGCTGGCTGCGACCTCGATCGATGGCGACGTGATTCTGCCTTCCTCCAAAACGAGCGGCCCGTCGCGGCCTGGTCCACGACGAGCTCGCAGCCACGCCGAAAAGGGATCATTCCAGCGCAGCGGTCGGCCACGATCAGCCCCCAGCGCGCCGCGCACTGCCGCAAGATCGCGAGCATCGAGCCGCAGTTCGACGACGCGGTCGAACCCATCGGCCCGAGTCGACGCCGTCAGGTTCATGGTGCCGCCGGTCACACGGACGTCGTCCCGCACCGTAAGGCCTCCGGGCAGCGATTTCGCTGCCGCGGCGAGATCCACTTCCGCGGCAACCGTCCAGTCGCGAGTCGCCGATTCTGAAAACCAGTCCCAAGCATCGGCGCCTGGCCAAGGCACGCGGCCGGTGATCTCACCGGTGGCGACAGGGGAAGTGAAGCGAAGTTCGTGGACAACGATGTCGCGGTCGGCCATGGAAAGATGCAGCGGCAGTTCACAGCGCGGCACTGTGAATTCTTCCGCCAACGTGTCGGCGCGGCAGACGGCGACCTGCTCGGCCACGATGCGACCCTTGATCACTGGCCCCGTGGCCCCGGGTGCAATATCAAGCCTGATATCCGCGAGGCCGTCGACAAGCCGTTCGTAGCCGCGGCGGGTCGCCAACACACTCGAACTGCCAAGCGGCAGACGGTTGGCCGTGACGGTGACTGTGCGTTCGCTTCCACCCGAGGACGAGATCGACCAGCCGCCATCACGCGCGAGAACCGCTGAGGTCGCGGCAGGAATGGTGGCCCGATCCAGTCGCGCTGGTGTCTCCGGCACCTGGACGGGCGGCGCCGGCACCTGGGGTGCGTTTCCGGCATGGCGCAAGCGGCCGGCAACGGTCCACTCCGTACAGGTTCCGTCGCTTCGCAGTGTGCCGACGGCAAAGAGCTCGTTGATCCGCCACGCATCGTTCCGCGGCGTGTCGACAAGGTCGACCGATCCTCCGACCACTTCGATGTCACAGGCAACGCCCGGCCCTTCGCGTGGCCGAGCGAGCCACGGCGCCAGGATGTCTTCGAGCGAACTGGCCCCGGGCCTCACCATCACGGCCGCTTCGACGCCCGCCAGCCGGACAGTCCCGAGATTCTTGGGATCGAGCGCGAGCCCTAGGATTCCCTTCTCGACGATGACCGACCGGACGATCACCGCCGGAAGCCCCGACGCATCGCGCAACACGACGTTTCGATACTCGATCGGCCCCAGCCAACTCCACGTGGCCGATCCGCTTGCGATGCTGCCATCGATCCCGGCGAAGGCATCCTCCAGCGGTCGATCCCGCAACTGCGTATGCACGAGCACGACGGGAGCAAACCAGGCGCCAGCCACGAGCACGGCAAGCGCCGCGAGCGAAAACACCCCAAACCGCCGTCGAGGTTTCTTGAACCGAGGCGCGACATCGTCGTCGTACTCGTCTTCGTACTCCCGCCGTCGTCGCTTCGCCATAGGTGGCCGAGTATAGGAGCAACGGCGCTTTTCCAGCGAGGCTCGGGGCTGCCCGTGTCCTGGAGCGGGCGTAGAAGGCTGAGCGCAGCCAGGATGGCGAAGCGAAGACTTCTCCGAGCGCTCCGGAGGGCAGGATGCCCGAAGGAAGCGTCCCGCGACAGGACACGGGCAGCCCCGAGCCGGCACCCTACCAGCAAACGTTGCCACCCCGAAGTATCGTTGCCAACGTGTCGCCCCCGCGGAATAACCAGTCTGCAGCTCGTGGAACTATTGCGCGGGGGACGGCATCTACATCTCCGTCGGGGATTTCCCTGCGATGGGACGTAAACCCTGATTTCAGCTTGTCGAGGACTTTTGCATGAAACGCCTTCTCCCGATCTTGAGCCTGGCGATGACAGTGACGCTCGCGCCGGCCCGGGCCGCTGACATCAGCTACGCCGAGACCTTCGCCCTCGCCAGCGACCGCGAAAAGGCACTCTCCCAGCTCATTCCAGGCTCCGAGGATTACTACTACTACCACTGCCTCCACTACCAAAACACCGAGCAGTGGCAGAAGGTGCCGCCGCTGCTTGCGGCGTGGGTCGAGCGCTACCACCGCACACCTCGATTCCTCGAGATCGAGAACCGCCAGGCGCTGTTGCTCTATGCGAAGCAGCCTGACAAGGCGCTTGCGCTCATCCGCGATCGGCTGAACCTCCACTTCAACCACCAGCGCGAAGAGCTGGGCCGCAAGCCGAATCTTCCGACGGCGCTCGACGCCAAGCTCTTGGACCACGCTCGCCTGGTGCAGCAAGCGTTCAATCGCCACACCCACACGGTCAGTGGCTTCGAAGATTCCTTGTTCGACGAACTGCTCTCAGGCCGACTCACCGGCGAGCAACGGCGGGACCTCCTCGGCCGACTCTCCGTACCGGATCATCCCGGGCTCGCCAAGCTCGTCGTGGACGATCTGAAGTTTCGCCACAGCGGCGGCTTTGGCTCGCTCGGCATCCATCGGCAGCTCTTGCTCGCGCAGCTCGATGAGTGTCTGAAACTCAAGGCCGACCTGCGCGACGACCAGAATTTTGTCGCGACGTATCTCCAACGGCTCTGGCCATCCGACGACACCAATTGGCGGCAAGACCAGGTCGCCCACGAGGCCTATTTAGAGAGGCTCTGGGCCTTCGTCTCCACGCTCGCTCCCGTCCACAACTCGCTCAAGGCCCACGTGCTCTACCACCGGCTCGTACTCGACCGTGCCCGTGGGATTTTCGATGCTGACCGATTCCTGACTTACCTAAAACTCCCTCGGCAGACCCGGTACACCGAACCCAAGTACTTCGAGATCGAGGCCAATCGGATGCATCCGGTGAATCTCCAGCAGGACTTTCACACGGCCACGATGCTGCCCCCCGTCGGTGACGACGAACCGCTCGTGCGCAGCTACCTCGACCATTTCTTTGCCACGGCGGCCAACTACGACGCCTACAAGCCCTACGTCCTTTCCGACTACCTCAAGCACACGTTTGCCGAGGCCAAGGTCGTCCGAGGCATTGGCGATGGCGAGCAGTGGTATTCGCTTCTGCCGCCCGCGCTCTACCAGCAGCTCAAGGACCGCATCGACCTCGATTTCGCCCACACGAACAAGGCCGAGTTCGCCGCGGACGATCTCGTGAGCCTCGACCTCGACATCAAGAACGTCGACACGCTCATCGTGAAGGTCTTTGAGATCAACACCCAAAACTACTACCGCGAGAAGCTCACCGAGATCGGCCCGAACATCGACCTCGACGGCCTCGTGGCCAAGGACGAGCAGACCTTCACCTACAAGGAGCCGCCGGTCCGCCGCATCCGCCGCCACTTCGAGTTTCCAAAACTCGATGCCCGCGGCGTGTATGTCATCGACTTTATCGGCAACGGCAAAAGCAGCCGGGCCGTCATCAAGAAGGGCCGCCTCCGCTACCTCGTCCGCTCCTCGGTCGCCGGCCAAATCTTCGAAGTCTTTGACGAGCTCAACAAACCCGTCAAAGCCGCGACCCTGTGGCTTGCCGGCAAGCTCTACACGGCCGACAAGGATGGGCGAATTCTCACGCCCTATTCCAACCAACCCGGCTCGCAGCCGATCGTGCTCTCGTCGGGCTCGTTCTCGACGCTCGAGCGATTCGAGCAACACTCAGAACAGTACACGCTCGCCGCGGCCTTCCATGTGGACCGCGAGCAGCTTTTGTCACTGCGGCCCGCCACGGTCCTCGTGCGCCCGCAGCTTTCTCTGGCCGGCACGCCCGTCACGCCGAAGGTCCTCGAAGACATCACACTCGTCATCACCTCGATCGATGGCGACGGCGTGGCGACCGTCAAGGAGGTTCCGGACTTCAAGCTCTACGAGGACCGCGAGAGCACCTACGAGTTTCAGACACCCAAGCGGCTGCGGAGCATCGCCTTCACGCTCAAGGCCCGGGTCAAGAACCTGAGCCAGAACCAGCACCAGGATCTGGCTGCGAGCGAGGCCTTCGCACTCAACCAGATCGACGAAGAAGACAAGACCGAGGATCTGCACTTTTCGCGGAATGGCGCCACCTACGTCGTCGATCTGCTCGGGAAATCGGGCGAGGCCAAGCCCGATCGGCCGGTGCAATTCCAGTTCAAGGTCCGCGGGTTCACGGATATCGAGCATGCTTCGCTCCAGACCGACGCCAAGGGGCGCGTGACGCTCGGGTCCCTGCCCGACGTGGCCTGGGTGCAGGCCACGACCCCGCAGGGCATCACACACCAGTGGCATCTTGCCCAGCCGGCCCACACGCTTCCTGGCGCCATTCACGGCGTGGCCGGCGAGCGACTCGAGATTCCGTATGCGGGCGATGCCAAGAAGGTCGACCGCCACGAAGTCGCGCTCCTTGAAATGCGTGGCGCGAATTATCTGGCTGACCGCCTCCAGAACCTTTCGGTGGATGGCGGCCTTTACGTCACCTCGCCAAAACTGCCGGCGGGTGATTACCGGCTCTGGATCAAGCCTGAGAACAGATTCGTCACGCTCCGCCTCACCGAAGGCTCTCCCGTTCCGGGATTTGTCTTGGGAAAATACCGGCGGCTTCAGGTGGTGAACCCAAACCCGCTGGCCATCAAGCCGGTGACGGTCAACGACAAGACGGTTCGCGTGGAACTGCAGAACGCGACCGCAGCGGCGCGGGTTCACGTCTTCGTGACTCGGTTTGCGCCGGCCTATTCGGCGTATGGCGACCTGGCGTCGATCGGCCTCCCGAATCCCTACACGATCACCAACCCGCTGCCGAGCTCGCAGTATGAGGCGGGCCGCGACATTGGCGACGAACTGCGCTACATCATCGATCGCAGGTTCACGCAAAAGTTTCCAGGCAACATGCTCGAACGGCCGAGCCTGCTTTTGAACCCGTGGGCCATCCGCAAGACCGAGACGGGTGCCCAGGTGCCGATGGAAGGCCAAGCTTTTTCTGGCCAGGGCAAGCAAGCCGGGGGCATGGGCGCGGGCGGCGGCCGAGGTGAAGCCGACGCGACCGGCCGACGCGACTATGCGAACCTCGACTTCCTCGCCAATTCCTCGGCGGTGCTTCTGAACATCGCCCCGAATGACGACGGCGTCATCGAGATCAAGCGCGAAGAGCTCGGTCCTCGGCATCGGATCACGATCGTTGCGGTCGATGCTGCCAACACCGCCAGTCGCTATGTCGACTTGCCCGAGCCGGAAGCTCACTACCTCGATCTCCGACTCGCAAAAAGCCTCGACACCAAAGTGCATTTCACGCAGCAGAAGCGGATTACATTCGTGCCCGCCGATGGCACGCTCGTCGTCCCCGACATCACGAGCACACGGTTTGAGGTCTATGACAATCTCCCGCGAATTTTCTCACTGTATGCCACGCTCGGCAGTGATGCCGAGAAGGTCGCGGAGTTTGCGAGGATCGCAAAGTGGCCGACGCTGTCGGCAGAGGCCAAGGGCGAGTCCTACAAGAAGTGCGCGAGCCATGAACTGCATTTCTTCCTGTTCAAGAAGGATCCTGAGTTCTTCGCGAAGGCCGTAAAGCCGTATCTGGCCAACAAGCGCGACAAGCAGTTCATTGACAAGTGGCTCCTGGAAGAAAATCTTCAGGAGTTCGTCGCTCCTTGGAAATTCGCCCAGCTCAACACGTTCGAGCGGATCCTGTTGGGAATGCGGGTCCCGAATGAGCGAGCGACGATGGCCCGGCTTGTGCGTGAGCAGGTGGATCTCTTGCCGCCCGATCGTGAGCGGTTTGATTTCCTGTTCAATACGGCGGTGAAGGGCACGGCGCTCGATACGAGCGATGATCTCGGGATCATGAAGGAACTCGAGAAGAAGGAGGAAGTTTTCCACAGCCGCGCGGGCGAAGAGCTCGCTCAGGTATACGACGGCAAGGTTGGAGCCTTCGCCGCCCCCGCACCGAGTGCACCCCAGCCGGCTGCGGAACCAGTGGTGAATGCTGCCAAGCCTGGCATGCAGTTTGCCGCCCCTGCCCGCCGCCAACTCGCCGCCGGCAAGCTCAAAGGAAGGGCCAAACGCGAAGGGCGGGATGAGGACTTGGAGGCAACCGCCGAATTCTTCGCCGACGAAAGCTCACTCCGCGGCCGTGCCGAACAGTACTACCGGCCGCTCGACAAGACGATGGAGCTCGTCGAGAGCAGCTATTTTCATGTGCCGATTGAGCAGCAGACCGCGGCACTCGTGCCCCCATCAAGATTCTGGCAGGACCTCGCGGCCCATGACGCCCAAAAGCCGTTCGTGTCGACGAACTTTGCCGAGGCAAGCCGCAATCTCCCGGAGATGATGGCGGCCCTGGCCCTCCTCGACCTGCCCTTCGAGGCCGGCAAACACACGACTGCCTTCGACGGTGTGTCCATGACGTTCACGGCCAAGGGCCCGGCCGTCATCTTCCACGAGGAAATCCAAAAAGCGACGAGTGTCGCCGACACGACACCGATCCTCGTGAGCCAGAATTTTTACCGGCACGGCGAACGGTACCGGCAGGAAGGCAGCGAACAGCTCGACAACTTTGTCACCGAAGAATTCTTGGTGCACACGGTCTACGGCGGCCATGTCGTCGTGACCAATCCGACGTCAAGCCGCAAGCGGGTGGATGTGCTCCTCCAGATTCCGCAGGGGTCGATGCCCGTTCTCGACGGGCAAAACACGAAGAGCGTCCACCTCGACCTCCCCCCGTACCACACCCAGGCCGTTGAGTATTTCTTCTACTTCCCATCACCCGGAAAGTTCTCGCACTACCCCGTGCAGGTCGCGACCAACGGCGAGATCCTGGCATTCGCGAGCGCCTTCGAGTTCAACGTCGTCCCCGCGCTCACGGCTGTCGACAAGAACTCCTGGGCCTATATCTCCCAGTACGGCACGAACGACGACGTGGTCGCGTTCCTGAAGGCGAACAACATTCTGCAAGTGGACCTGAGCCGGATCGCCTGGCGGATGAAAGACAAAGAATTCTTCCAGACGGTGACGGCCCTCCTTGCCTCGCGTCATGCCTATGACAACGTCCTTTGGTCCTATGGCGTGCTGCATAACGAGCCGGCCGTCATCCGGGAGTTTCTCCAGTTCGCCGACGGGTTTGTCGCGGAGTGCGGGAGCTATCTCGAGAGCCCTCTGCTGACGATTCATCCGGTCGCCCGCAAGGCGTACGAGCAGATGGACTACCGGCCGCTCGTGAACGCCCGCGTCGGCCAGCTCGGGCGCACTCGTGAGATCCTGAACGACCGCTTTCACGCTCAGCACGAGCGGCTCATGAAGATTCTGACGTACCGGCGCGAGTTCTCGTCCGACGAGCTCTTGAGCGTTACTGCATACATGTTGTTGCAAGACCGCATCGAGGAAGCCCTCGGGTTCTTTGAACGGGTGAATGCCGACGAGCTCGAGACGCGGCTTCAGTACGACTACTTTTCGAGTTATCTCGCGTTTTCGAAGGGTGAGCCGAAGGCGGCAAAGGCGACGGCGCTCAAGTACGCCGACTATCCGATCGACCGTTGGCGGCTGGCCTTCGCAAGTGTGGTAAGTCAAGCCGACGAGATCGAGGCCGATGCGACGAAGGTGGTCGACCCGACCGACCGCAACCAGGTTCAGACTGCCCGCGCGGCCAAAGCCCCGGCCTTCGAGTTCACGGTGGACGCCAAGACGGTCCGGGTGAACGCTCAGAATCTCACTGAAGTGCGGGTGAACTACTACCTCATGGATATCGAGGTGCTCTTCAGTCGCAATCCGTTTGCCCAGCACGACTCCAAGCAGTTTGCGCTCGTGGTGCCGAATTTCACGCAGGTCGTGCCGATCAATCAAAAGGCACCGACCACGGAGTTCCCGCTCCCCGACACGCTCGCCACCAAGAACATACTGGTCGAGATTGTTGGGGGCGGCATCACCCGCGCGCAGGCATCGTATTCAACCGCGATGCGAGCCCAGCTTTTCGAGAACGAGGGCCAGCTTCGGGTCACCCGCGAGAGTGATGGGCAGCCACTCTCAAAGGTCTACGTGAAGACGTACGCACGCATGAAGGACGGCTCGGCAAAATTCTACAAGGACGGGTACACCGACCTCCGCGGCCGGTTTGACTACACGTCGCTGAGCACCGATGAGCTCGACCAGGTCGACCGCTTTTCGCTGCTGGTCATGAGCGACGACCATGGCGCGGTCGTCCGCGAAGCCGCCCCGCCAAAGCAGTAATGCATCACTCCGACGCGCACGTGACGCGAGCCTTTCACATCATCCTGGTGCTCGGGGCCTTGGCACCGCGTGTCGTGAGCGCCCAGCCCGAGGCTCCAGCGCTCGTGCCCCAGCGTCTCTTGCAGCTCGCGCACACCCCTGAGGTCCAGGCCGAGCTTGGCCTCTCGTCGGACCGCCTGGCGGCCTTTGAGAAAATGCTTGCCGAAGTCGACGCGGTCTGGTTCCCGTCGAGAAACCAGCCTACTGACAAAGCGCGCGAGACATTGGCGGGCCTCGAAAAGCAAGTCTGGGAATGGTCATTCAAGAACCTCTCCAAGGAACAAACACGCCGGCTGCTCCAAATCGAGCGCCAGGCCCAAGGGGCTCGCATGATGCTCCGCGACGATCTGGCGACCAAGCTTGCCCTCACGCCCGAGCAGAGGAAGACGTTCTTGGATCGCGCCCGTGACACCGAAGCGGCGCGGGAGGAATATGCCGCGGCTTCAAAACAAGGCAAAGCAACTGAGGCCCAGCGTGATCACGCGACGGAGACCGCCCAAGCGGAGCAGCAAGCGCTCGCGAAGGCCCTGACACCGAAGCAGCATGCAGCTCTTTGGAAGCTGCTCGGCAAGCCTTTTGAAACGGCTACGCTCGAGCGCATCTATCCGCTCGCCCCGGAGATCGTCCCGGTCGACACCTGGATCAACTCGGAGCCGCTGACGCTCGCAGACCTGCGGGGCAAGGTCGTGGTCGTCCACTTCTACGCGTTTGAGTGCCATAACTGCCACGCCAACTTCGCGATCTACCGTCGCTGGCATGACACGCTCGCGAAGAAGGGCGTCGTGGTGCTTGGCATCCAGACGCCGGAGACCCCGCGTGAGCGCGACCCCCAGCGGGTTCGGGCTGCAGCCGCAGAGAACAAGCTCGGGTTCCCCATCCTGCTCGACGCCGACGGCAAGAACTGGGCCGCCTGGGGCAACACGATGTGGCCGAGCGTCTATGTCGTCGACAAGAACGGCTACCTGCGGGCGTGGTGGACGGGAGAGCTCCAGTGGCAAGGTGCGAAGGGCGACCTATTCATCGAGAAGGCGATCAATGCGGCGCTCGCGGAAGCACCGCCGGAAGAATGACAGTGATCGGCGATGAAGGCAGGCCCGGCTGGCGGGGCATGTGCAAAAAGCCGGTATGCTCAGCCGAGTGTTCCCAGGGCCTGCGGAGGATCGAATGGCTGTCTTGGCGGCGGTGGCTCCATTCGGATTCTCGTTCGACCCGGTGAGGCTGCTCCTCGCATACCGCCAAGCCGGCATCGCGACGGCCCAATTCTATCGGAACGAGACGAGTCCACCGACCGTGGCCGAAGCGCTGAAGGCTGCGAAACAGACCGGCGTGCGATTCGACTCGATCCACGGCGTTTTCGGTTATCACCTCGACCCATCGAGCGACGATCCGCGCCATCGCGCCATCTGCCTCGAGGTCTACGAGGCCGAAGGCCGCTTGGCCTGCGACCTGGGCGGACCTATGGTCGTCGTCCACCCGTCGGCCTGGAACCCCGCCATGCGGACGATGAGTCTCGCCGAGGTGGAGGCGTCGAGCACCGCCCGCTGGCCGGGCTTCCTCGAATTCATGCACCAACTGGCCGACGTGGGAAAGCGGCTCGGCGTCGTCTACCTGATCGAGAATCAGATCACGAACTGCCCGTTGGGCCACGACCCGATCGTGATGGCCCGGCACATCGCCGCGGTCAACAGCCCTGCCATCCGCATGTGTTTTGACGCCGGCCACGCGCATATCACAGGCGATGTGGTCGCCGCCCTTCGCGAGGCGGCCCCTGTGATCGGATACTTCCACATCCACGACAACGACGGCAGGCAGGACGATCACCGCATGCCCGGAGACGGAACGATCGATTGGTCGGCGTTTGCCGACACGCTCAAAGCCACAGGCAATCAGGCCCCCCGAATGCTCGAAGTCTTTTACGATGAAGCGCGCGTCGAAGACCTCGTCCGTCGCGGGCTCAAGTCCCGCCTGGTCGAGGCACTCGCGCCCTGAGAAGCTCTCCCACTTCCCGGCTGGTGGCTCGGAGGCGGGCGCCCATTTCACGGCAGAACCCGCGGAGAAGCTTGACGCCGAGCACAGGGTTTTGCCCGATCAGCCGGTCAAAGTCCTCCCGACGGATGACCATCACAGTGCACCGCTCCACGGCATCGACGTCGGCTGACCGTGGCGCACTGTCGATGAGGCTCATCTCGCCGAAAAAGCCCCCGTACGTCAAGCGTGCCAGCGGTTGCTGATGGCGGGAGACATGGACTGTGCCGCTGAGTACGACAAACAGTTCGTCGCCCTCCTCGCCTTCGGTGAGGATGCGCTTCCCGGTCGGGTACTCACGCACCTGGACCGCCTCCAGAAGGATGACGATCTCCCGATACGAAAGCGTGGCAAACAGAGGAATCGTGCGCAGCGCCTCGATCTTTCGGACGACGGTGGCGTCCTCCGGCATGGCCTCGCAGGCCACGACCTCCACAACGACGGCGGTGATGTTGTCTTTCCCCCCGACCTTGTTGGCCAGGCCCACGAGGTACGACGGAACCTTCTCGAGATCGCGACCCCGCAGGGCCTCGGAGAACTCGTCGCCTAGAAAATAGTCGGAAAGGCCGTCGGAGCAGAGGAGAAACGTATCGCCGGGCATGAGCTCGAGATGGAGCGTATCGACCTGGACCGTTTCAGCGGCCCCGATGGCACGGGTGATCGCAGTCTCGGGCCCGACAAGATCCGCCTCCTCACGGCTCATCACGCCGAGGCGAAGTTGCAGCCGGCTGAACGAGTGGTCGAGTGTGAGTTGATGCTGCTCGCCATCTCGATGGATGTACACGCGCGAGTCGCCGACGTGCGCCACGATCGCGGAAGGCCCCAGCAAGAGCAGCACCGCGACGGTGGCGGCCATGCCGAAGCGTTCTGGCGATTCACCGGCCATGCGGTAGACCTGGCGATTAGCCGTTTCGATGGCCGACTCCAGGACGTCCGTGGCGCGGGCGCGGTGGTAGAACGTCGCGTCCCTGATGAAGTCATCGAGCACATCCCGATTGGCTCGCAGCTCGCGGAGGATGATGTCGACGGTGGCGGCGGACGCCACCTCGCCAGCGGCGTGCCCACCGACCCCGTCGCTCACGATGTACACGTTGAGTGATTCGTCGATCGCGAACGTGTCTTCGTTATGATCGCGCCTCCGCCCAACATCGGTACACCCAAACCCGCGATACACGCCTGCAGTTGCCACAAACAGCTCCTGGGATACGACGCCTCCCTGCCGTCGGTCAGGGTGACACCCGGTACTGTACGCTCTGGACGCCAAATGCCATCCAAGGCCTTGTGACCGATCAGCCCTGGGACTCTCGCTGCGACTTGAGTTGGCGGGCTGCCATCGTGTATCCGCCGTTCGAAGCGTCGATGAAATGAACGTGGTGACAGGCGTAGTCACGGAT
>CAZCHF010000028.1:3116-50949 GCA_964498325.1 uncultured Candidatus Kuenenia sp. | reverse complement strand
TTTTGTAAGATGACGGCGGTCCCATTTCAAGCGAACCCGCCGCATGATCGCGTTCTTCCCCACCTATGCGCGGCGCTCCGACAACGGATGGCGGGCTACGGTCGCCGGCATGGTGACGCGGCCGCTGCCGGAAAAGAGCCGTCGCCGCACCCTTGCCGTCGCCGTTCTCAAGCGCCTTCTCGAGCTCGACGACGCCGACCTCGATACCGACGTGTTTCGAAGGCGGGCCGAGTCATTCCTCTTTCAGCGGGTCGCCGGCCAGCAGGTGACCGTCGAACTCGGAGGGCGGCATTTCGACGCGGGCTCGAGCGACCGCAGCGGCCATTTCCAAGCGAGTTTCGATCTCGACGACGACGTGGTCACCGGGCTTGTCGGCGATCAATCCGGCACCCTCTCACGGTGGATCACGTACCACGGCGTCTTGGACGGCAGTGAGAGCGACCGGCCGACGGGGCGCATCCAGCTCGTCGACGAGACGGGCCTGTCGGTGATCTCGGACATCGACGACACGGTGAAGGTCAGCCACGTGGCCGACCGGCGCGAGCTCTTGAAGAACACACTGCTCCGGGAATTCTCCGCGGTCCCCGGCATGCCCGAGGCCTATCAACGATGGCAGGAATCGGGGGCCGCATTTCACTACGTCTCGGCAAGCCCGTGGCAGCTCTCGAACTGCCTTTGCTCGTTCATGGGCGCGGCCGGCCTCCCGGCTGGTTCGATGCACCTGAAGCTCTTTCGGCTCAAAGACACGACGCCGCTTGGAAGGCTCACCGCCCGCAAAAGGTCCAAGAGAAAAGCCATCGAGCAGATCATGGCCGATTTTCCGAAGCGGCGTTTCGTGCTCGTCGGCGACTCGGGGGAAAAGGATCCGGAGGTCTACGCAGCCGTCGCGCGTGGCCGGCCGGAGCAGGTGGCCAGCGTGCTCATCCGCCGGGTTCACGAAGGCATGGCTGCCGCCAAGGCCACGCTCCGTTTTGAGAAACTCGCCCGCCGTCTGCCGGCCGGTGCTCTCGTCACGTTCACTGACGCCGACGAGCTGGCTGCCTTGCCGTGACGTGCCGCGAGGGACTCCTGTGTCGTGTCGCGGGACGCTTCCTTCGGGCATCCTGCCCTCCGGGGCGCTCGGAGAAGTCTTCGCTTCGCCATCCTGGCTACGCTCAGCCTTCTACGCCCGCTCCATGACACAGGCAGCGCCGCGTGAAGCAGCAGCAACTCTCACCACGGAGAATCAAACGCGTTTTGGTAGTGCTCGACGACCGGTGGCCCGGCAGGCTGGAATGTCACCGCGACGACATCAATGCGAACCGACTGGTCCTCGAGCCGATGGCGCCTGATGTACGCCGCGGCAAGTTCCGCGATGCGCCGCTGCTTCTGCCACCCGACTGTCTCGGCCGGGTGACCGTGCTCGGTATCGGAGCGGCTGCGGACCTCGACGAATACGACGGTGCGGCCGTCGAGCGCGACGATGTCGATGTCGCCACGCAGGATCCGGACGCGTCGGCCGACGATCCGGTAACCGAGTTTCCTGAGGTACCGAACCGCTTCATCTTCACCCCGACGGCCAAGCTCGTCACGGGATGCTGACGGCATGAGACCAGCCTCGGATCAAGCCTTCGCGGCGACGGCCTTCTTCTTGGCCTTGCTCTTGGGAGCGGCGGCCCCAGCCTTCGTCTCCGTTGCCACGTCGTCGCGCTTCTCGCGAAGACGCGTCGACTTGCCGGAGCGATCGCGCAAGTAATAGAGCTTCGCACGGCGGGAAACACCCGACCGCTTCACCTGGATCGTGGCGATCTTTGGAGAATGCAGCGGAAACTTCCGCTCCACTCCTTCGCCCGCGACGATGCGGCGGACAGTAAACGTCTCGCGGCTACCCGAGCCGGCCTTGGCGATCACCACGCCATTGAAGATCTGAATGCGTTCCTTGTCACCCTCGAGGATTCGGGTGTGGACGTCGACGGTGTCGCCGATGTCGAAGGAGGGCACCTCGGACTTGAGGCTCGAGGCCTCGACGAGGGCAAGAATTTTTCGGTTCATCGCAACGGCTCCTTCAGGCGCTAGCCAGACACTGGGGTGACGGTGGCCCGCCGACGCGTCGCGGCCACGGCTTGTTCATGCCGCCAGGCCTCGATCCGTCGGTGGTCGCCCGAGAGCAGCACCTCGGGCACGTGCAGGCCGCGGAACTCGCGCGGCCGGGTGTATTGGGGGCCTTCCACGAGCCGCTCGGGCCCTGAGAAGGAATCTTGAACGGCGCTCTCTTCGTGGCCGAGCACGCCGGGCACGAGCCTGGCGACGGCGTCGACGATCACCATGGCGGCAACCTCGCCGCCGGAAAGCACGTAGTCGCCGATGGATACTTCCTCGGCGCCGACGGCCGCGGCCACTCGGGCATCAAAACCTTCGTAGCGCCCGCACACGATCACGATCCGCTCGCAGCGTGAAAACTCCTCGACCAGGGGTTGGTCGAGACGGCGGCCACCAGGAGTCAGCAGGATGACGCGCCCTGCGGGATGCGCTTGCGACTGCACCGATTCGATGCACGATACGACCGGCCCCGGCATGAGCAGCATCCCCGGACCACCGCCAAATGGTCGATCGTCGACCTGACGGTGTGGCCCCTCGGCATAGTCCCGGATGTCGGTCAGCCGAATATCGACAAGCCCCTCAGCCCGCGCGGCACCCAACAGGCTCCCTTCGAGGAAGCCCGTGAACATGCCGGGGAAGAGCGTGAGGATGTCGATGCGCATGGCAGTGATACACGCGAGCCGGCATGCCGAGGCTGCCGTTCGGATTCGTTGGTCGAGGCTACTCGCTCTTGGCTTCCTCAGCCGGGGCGTCGCTGGAAACTTCGGCGACGACTTCCGTCGCCACGGCTTCAGCACTCGTCTCAGCCGAAGCAGCCTCGGCCGCGGCAGGTGCAGCCACAGGCTCGGGCTCCTTCACTTCGGGAACAAAAGCAGGGGGCCCGGCATCGGGAACGATCTTCGGCATCTTGAGCCGCGCTCGTGCCGCTTCCATCTGGGCGAGGTGAGTGCCATTGGTGCCATACTTCTTGATCAGCACGGCCACGGCGTTGCTGGGCTGGGCGCCGACGCTGATCCAGTAGTCGACGCGTGCCGTATCAAGCGTCACGCGGGCATCGGTCTCAGGGATATGCGGATCGTAGGTGCCGAGCTCCTCGATCACACGGCCGTCGCGCGGGCTGCGGCGGTCGGTCGCGCAGATCCGGTAATACTCACGGTGCTTGCGGCCCATCCGCTTCATTCGAATCGCTACTGCCACGGTCGAAACCCTCTCTGATGCCTACTTGATAGAGATCCACTCGGCGATCAATCAAAAGATCGCCGCCGTCGTCCGGAATGAATCCGGCCGGCCCGAAAACGCCCTTCTTCGGGCCCCGTAGCGTACCCCCCGGCGAGTCGAAACCCAAGGGGGCCTCGAAAACCGTGTTTCTCGCGATAAACACGAGCGGAACCGCCCTGGTGCGGGCTCGGGGTGGCCCGTGTCATGTTGCCGGACGGTCGCTACGGGCATCCCGGCAATCCCGATCGGTATGGTGGTTGCGTGTGTTCCACAATCCCCACGCTTGCGCGAGGGGCTTGGATGAGGTCCACAACCAAGCCCATCGGCGCGAGCCGGTGGGATCTTGGTGCCGCCCATCGCCCTTCCGCGCGCGTGCTCAACGTGCGCGACCATATTCTTGAGTCCTGTATTGCGTGCTCAAGGGACTCCTCATCGTGGAGGTCAACGTGATTCGACTCGAACAAGACTCGTTCAAGTCACCGGTGGGCATCGTGACCGTCGTGTCCGATGGCACTGCGGTACGGGCTGTCGACTTTGATGGCTACGAGTCCCGCATGCATCGACTGCTGATCCGGCACTGCGGCTCGTATCAGCTCAAGAAGGTGCGCAACGCCGGAGGATTCACCGCGTTGCTGAAAGCCTACTTCGAAGGTGATCTGAACGCGCTTGCCGACATACCCACAGCAACAAGTGGCACACCGTTTCAGAAGAAAGTGTGGGCTGCGTTACGGAAGATCCCTGTTGGCACCACGACGACGTACCAGGCCATCGCCAAGCGCATTGGCAAACCGCTTGCCTGCCGCGCCGTCGGTTTGGCGAACAGAGCGAATCCCGTCGCGCTCATCATTCCCTGCCACCGCGTGATTGCCGCCAACAATCGTCTCGGTGGCTACGGCGGCGGATTGAAAAGAAAACAGTGGCTGCTCACGCACGAGGGCGCCCTGGGCTAGTGCTTTGTTCAGGCTGAATCGAGTAGTCACCACCTCGCCATGGTGTGGCGACCACGGCGGTACGCCAAAACTGAATGCGCTCTTGTACGAACATGCCGGTTCCCTGGGACCACCCAGGAATCAGGAGATCGGACCCTCTCCCTATGAGCCCAAAGGAACGTGAACTCGACTGTCATTCCAGAGTTGGCTGGACGCCGGGGTTTGTGTCCGCACTTGGAGCGCCAGGTACTGGAAGCCATCCAGGGCCACTGACCTGAAGGTCGTCCCAGGCGCCGAGATCGTCGCGGCCGTTGCGGCCGAATGAGCGAACCGTAAGGCGGTAGCAGTCTTTTCCACAATACTTGGAATCGAGGACACACTCGACCTGATATGGCGATCCCCAAGGATCGCGGCCACTGAGCTTTGCAAGGTCTCGGGATCGCCGATCACTGGATCGCCGATCATTTGGTGCTCGAGCATGCACGAGGACCTCTTCTATCGTCGTGGGCATGGCGACTCCTTCAGACGCCATGTCCCCAAGTTCGCCGAGTATGATGCTCATCTGCATGTGTGCAGATGACCGCTTGCCGTAGTCGAGTGCCGACCAACGATACCGTACGGCAAGGCCCAGGGCGACGCCCAAGCACGCGGCCAGAAACCAGCCGCTCAGGTGGAGTGTCGTCGTTGACTCCTTCGTCTTTGTCACCGGGATGGAAGAACTCGAAAAAGGCCAGTCACAGGCTTACTCGCCATGAGGCTGGCCGCGAGGGCCATCGTGGGGCGGGAACCAAGGCCGGCTTTGGCTTACATCGTCACCGCCGCCGCGATCATCACGTCCGTTCGGTCCAAAAGACCACACGGTGACGCGGTGAGCCCCGTCAATTCCGTATCCATCGCGGTCTGGTGCCGAGGCAATCTGGTACTCGTTGCCCCAAGGATCAAGACCCGTCATTCTGGCACAATATTGAGAGTCCTTTGATTCACTCTTTCGCGCATGGTCGAGCAATTCCCCAATCGTATCCGGGGTTGGCAGCCCCTTTCGCCACATCCGACTGATCTCCGATTGGAGTGCCCGGACCTCGGAGTTAGCCATCTTTCTCTGGCCAAACACATGTCTTCCACGCGAGTACCAGATCAGAAGTGCCCCGAGGCAGCACGCGAGGGCGATCCACGGCCACAACGCCCTTCTTTCATTCGCGCTGCGAAGGCAATGAGGATAATAGCCGCTCACACGTCTTCACCTACTGATCGAACGAGCGATGAGAACGCGATACGGATTCTACTCCGCCGATCGTCATGTCATCGAACTTTCCAAAATCGTCACGCCGATTGCGGCCAAACGACCGGATGGCAATGCGAAAGCGCCCTTCCTCGGGAAAGGAATCTTCCGGTACGACTTCGACTCGGTAAGGACTTCCCCATGGATCCCGACCGTCAAGTTCTGAACATACTTTCGAGTCCCTGTCGGCGGAAGCCGCTGCGTGATTCAAGACATCTTCGATCGTCAGTGGTCTCGGTGCCGACCGTGATACCATTACGGCAATCTCGCGATAAATCACGGTCATCTGCATGGCGGCAGTTTTTCGTCGTGAGTAGTCCGCCCTAAGCCACGATACAGCTACCGCGCAGGCACCGAGAACAACGATGACGGACACGATCCACGCAACCCGACCGCTACCCTTATTCGACGGAGCATTCTGTGGCGTCATCCCAATAACTACTCAAGGAGGAATACGGAAGGAATTTCACGTACCGTCTCGCCGGCGTACGACCGCGACCGCAGCTCAACCGGCACTCCCACCGCATTCAGGCGTTGTTGATACTGGAACATCAATCCCGACATGTTGAACCATAGCCCAACACGATTCTTCGTGTTCACTATGTCGTTGTCCGCCATGTCGCTTGTTCCAAAAGGCCAAGTTACGGTGAGGCCTTCCATGAACTGTTCAAAACTTGTGACGACACGATGCCACTCCTGTTCAATCGCGTCGCGGTCAGCGTCCGGCGACTTTAGCGTCGTTTCAAAGTCACGAATTGCCTTCAGCGCGCGGGTTTGCGTATCAAGCAGGCTCTGGGCGGTCCAGGCTACCGACTCAGTGGTGAAAACATTTGTCCCGAGAAAAGGCAGCCCAGGCGACAAGTTGTACGCGTCATCCAGCGAGTGAACGGACTCATGGATTATCGTCGAAATTCCTTGCGGAACATTCTCAGCATCCCGAACGCCCAAGGTGTCACTTGCTGCGTAGTATTCCGCATTCGCGGCCGCACCTACCGTAGGGATGAAGGTGATATCTTGAAGTCTGGCGATGAGAGCATCGTAGAAGTCCGTAACACCGAAGACCTCATCGTAGATCCAGCCCTCGTGCTTCTGCTTTTCGTCCTTCAGTTGCAAGATCCAAAGGGCCTTGCGGTTCTGCTCAACCTTGTCGAAGTTGCCGGTAATGGCCGATTCGGACGAGGATCGAACGCCGTCGCGATTGGCGTCAACGAAGAATCGTACTCTCCACGGTGACTTGCGTTCGTCTGCCACGACATCGAAATCGGCGGGGAATGAGGCGCCTTTGCCCTCGTCATGGACGACGTCGATGTCGAAACCACCAGAGACCGACTCGATCGTGAATTCGATATTCCAAGCGAGGCCGTCTGTGCGCTCGCCGCCCAAGCCAGTGATGGAGAAGAGGTACGGCTCTCCCGTCCAGAGCGTGTCGCGTCCATTTGGCGGCAAGGGCTGAGTGTCGGCGTCTACGCCGTAGGCCCGTGCGTAGAGATCCTTCCTCGCGTCGATGTCGATCCTGTAGTTGATCGAACTACTTGAGATATTCGGTGCGTCGAGAATCTCGACGGTGCCTGACTGGGTTGAGGGCTCACCAAGTTCGTAGCCGGCATAGGGCTGCACCGTGACCGTGACAGTCTCTGTGTTCTCGTCAGTGCCGTCCTGAATGGGCGTCACAACGAGCTCGATTGACGATAGGCCGGCCGGAATCGTGACGAAGTAGCCCGTGAGCCCTGAAACGACATTCGACAAAGTGTAGTCGTCCCATGCCAGCGCGCTGTAGGTGGCGTCGCCGCCAATGCCGACTTTGACCAGAAGGGCTTGGTCGAGGCTGCCTGTCCGCACCAGCCGAAGCGTGCCCGTGCGATGGACGCCCTTTGCCTCCATGACTTCGTCCGCCTCGCCGTCGGGAACCTCCATCGTGACGATGACCCTGTCCGGCACAATTGCGACATTGTCGAGAAACATGCCAAACGTGTCGTCGGCACCGAGACCGGTGAACTCGATCGTAACACGGCCGCTGGCCGGGGCGTTGAACGTGTCGGTCGCCATTCGCCACTTGGGTTTTGCCGACTTGGCGACGATCTGCTGCGATTCGGCGGTGAGGTTGCGAACCAACACCTCCCCAGCAGTCCCGCTGGCGTCGATGACGCGGTAGCGAAGCTGATTGTTCGTTTGGCTCGTGCCGGGCCGGGCCGCAAAGTCGAATCGGAGGGAATAACGTTCGCCGGGCACCAGGCCCGTGACTTCTTGCTGGATGGTGTAAAGGCCCTTCTCCTGCCGCCCCATTGCGTTGGCATCCCATTTCTGGCGGGGGCCGTTTTCATCTCCATCAAGCTCGATCCACTGCGAGCCGACCGATCCGCCGGAAGCCGCGGACGAGACCCATCCGCCCACGCCGTCCTTTTGGATCTCGGCTTTGATGGCGCCTGTACTCACGATCGTCCACGGCGAAATCTGGTTCCCTGTGTAGACGTTCCAGCGATCGGCATGCGTCACCACCGGCGTCTCGAATCCGCCATTGTGAACCAGATTGCCGATCGCGGGCACAGGCTTGACGTCGCCGATCGTCAGCGCGAGGAGGGCACGTGGCTCAAGGAATTCAACACCGAGACTCGAGCGACGGGGAGGAGAGCCACGTCGGGGCTTCCGCGCTGCGGAGCCTGCGCGACGGCGAATCCACGAGGAAAGCATAAGAACCTTGAAACGCGCTGGCGGGAGAAGAATTCGGGAAATCGGCAGGAGCGAAAACGTACGGGCTCCCACACCCCCTCGTCAAGGGGCCCGACGTGAGACCAAGACCAAGTTCCGCACTTCGGTGTGTAAATCCGGCGAGTTGCGGCCAAATCGGCCGGAGGACTTCACGAGCACTGCGTCGTCTCGTCAATTCACTCGCTCCGCTTCGGGAGCGTCGGTCGGTGCAGGCGGATGAGCACGTTTCGGACAACGATCGCTTGTCCAACGTTTGACGAGCTCGGATGGCCCGTGTCATGGAGCCGGCGTAGAAGACCGAGCGGAGCCCGGATGGCGAAGCGAAGGGCTTCTCCGAGCGCAGCGACGGGCACGATGCCCGTCGCAAGCGTCCGGCGACATGACACGGGCCAGCCGAGCGGACCATGTCGCAAAAGCTTGAAGTAACAGAAGCAACCCGGAGCGAGAAACCCCGTCAGTCTTGCCCTGACCGCCGCTTCCGGCGGGCGTCTTTCTCGCGCTGCTTCTTGAGCTTGCGACGCTCATCCGCGGTGAGCCTTTTTCCCGTGTCGCCTTTGGGCTTTGCGAGCCGGGCGTTGGGGTTGGTCATCTGGGCTTGAAGCTTTTGCACCTGCTGCATCCGCTCGCGGACGCCGAGACCCGCCATGCCCTTCATCATCGCCGCCATGCCATCGAACTGCTTCACGAGGTCGCTCACCTCGTGGGGCTGCACGCCTGAGCCCGAGGCGATGCGACGGCGACGGGATTGGTCGATGTATTTGGACGGGTTTCGCCGCTCGTCGGGGGTCATCGAATCGATGATCCCGAAGAGACGGTTCATGTCCTTTTCCAGGTCGGCGTTGCCCAGCATCTCTTGCATTCCACCCATGCCGGGGATCATGCCGAGCACCTTCCCGAGGGGCCCGAGCCTGCGGGTCTGGGACAGCATCTTCTTGAAGTCGTCGAGCGTGAACTCGCCCGCCTTCAGCCGCTCTTCCTGGCGGCGCATCTCGTCTTGGTCGAATTTTTTCTGGGCTTCCTCGACGAGCGACACGACGTCGCCCATGCCCAGGATCCGCCCGGCCATCCGCTCGGCGTGAAAATCCTCGAGGGCCTCGATCTGCTCGCCGGTGCCGATGAACTTGATCGGCACACCCGCCACGCTCTTGACCGAGAGCGCCGCGCCGCCGCGGGCATCGCCGTCGAGCTTGGTCATGATGACGCCGTCGAGCTCGAGGGCCTCGTTGAAGGCCTTGGCGCTATTGACCGCGTCTTGGCCGGTCATCGCATCGACGACGAGATAAGCCTGGTCTGGGCCCACGCTCCGGTCGATCTTGGAAAGCTCCTGCATGAGCGCTTCGTCTATCGAGAGTCGGCCTGCCGTGTCGAGGATGACGGCCGCGATGTTTTCTTTCTTGGCGCGGGCGACACCGGCGGAGCAGACCGCAACGGGATCGGTGGCCGACCCGGCAGGCATGTCGGCTGGGCCGTGCACCGGTACACCGAGCTGCTTGCCCAAGACGATGAGCTGCTCGATGGCCGCGGGTCGCTGGAGGTCGGCCGCCACGAGCATGACGCCCTGGCCTGTCGAACGGATGCGTTTGGCGAGCTTCGCGCACGTCGTCGTTTTGCCGGAGCCCTGCAATCCGCAGAGCATGAGGACGGTCGTGCGGCCGGGTTGCAGATGGAGCGAGTGGTCAACCGGCCCCATGAGGTTCACGAGCTCACGGTGGACGACGCCGACGAGCTGCTGGGCCGGGTCGAGCGACTCCAAGACCTTCTCGCCGACGGCGTCGGCAGCGACGCGCTCCAAGAACTGTTCGGCCACGTCGTAGGCGACGTCAGCCTCAAGAAGCGCCGTGCGAACCTGCTCGAGCCCCTCCCGCATGTTGGAGGCGGTGAGCTTGCCGCGGCCGCGGAGCGAGTTGAAGGCTGAGGAGAGGGAGGCGGTCAGCGACTCGAACATGCGATCTGGATATTCCGTGGACTGTCGAAAACCACGAAGTATAAGGCCATTCAGCTCGCGCTGCGTAACGAACTGCGCAAGGCCCGGAGGGCCGGGTTTGTGCTCCGGGCGGAGGCCCGGCAAGGCCGACGGAGGCATGGATGCTTCGTCGGCCGTGAAACCATTCGCCCGGTAAGCGAAGCGGGGCCATGGATGGCCCGCGCCGCGTACAGCAGCCTCCCCCTGGTGACGGGCCGCCCGTTCGGGAGGCGACACACGATGTGTCGCTCAAACCCGACGCGTGGCCGGCGAAGGCGGCGCGTCACCAGAGGGAGGTGCTCCCTCGCCCCGCAGGGCTTCAGCTGAACGTGCCAGGCTGGTCGGCCGACCGGGGAGCCGAGGGCACGATCACCTCGCCCCCTTGCATCATTCCGACGCCCATGCCCTCATCGCAGCACGGTGCAGAACCGCAAGGCGAGCCACATGGATCACAAGCCGGGGCACACGGCGGAGCCATCATCGGCTGCGGACACGGATCGGCCCGGCGACCGCACGGCGACCGAAACTCCATGAAGCTCGGCCGACGGCAGCTGGAGCCACCACCAAAGCAGCTACTGCATCCCGGCGCCGCCGCCAGGGCGGAGAGGGCAAGGGCAAGACACAACAACCGTGACATGACGAGTTTCTCCAGGCAGGAGCGGGAGCGACCGATCGCTCACGCAGGCCGACACGAGGGCATGACGAGAACGGCGTCGCTTCGACGCCGCCACCGAAACCCTAGCTCACGATTTGTGACCGCGCCGTGGAGGCATGGTCTGATTGCCATCTTCAGCGTTGCCTCGAGTTGCCGAGTCGTGCCGATTATTCCGCCCGCACGGGCCGCGGGTGCGCCGGAGTGGCGCGTTCACGCCCGCCGCCCCAGCGAAGTGGCCAAGCGTGGGCTAGCGTTAAAGGACGATAGTCGATGGTCGCCTGCGATCGCTGGTGGCGAATCGACCCAGGTCACCCTCGATCACGATGGATTACGTTCGCCAAACAGTCGCGTGCTGGATGATCGCCCTCGTGATGGCGACTGCCTCCGTCTCGGCGGTGGCTGATGGCGATGCGTTGCCTGCCGGCGACGGCGAACCCTGCGAAGCGTTGATCGAAGACGACTGTCCTGCGACAGACTGCCTTGAGTCGCTCGACATCTGGGTCGTGAGCACGCGGTGCCTGCCTGGCATCTGCTCGCTTCCTGAGAATGTGGATTTCGGCGTCGAGCGCCTCGTCGGTGCGCCCGGCTGCGGCCGTTGGGAGCAGGCGGAGCTGTCGGATCTTGTCGGCGAGCCGTCGCGGCCGCTTGTGATCTTCGCCCACGGCAACCGCTACACGGCGGCCGACGCCAAGGCCCAGGGGATCGCCCTGGCCCGCCGTATGGTTGCCCAGGACGGTGGCTCGCACCGCTTTGTCATCTTCTCCTGGCCGAGCGAGCAGCAGGGCATTCTCTTGAAGGACGCCCGCCGAAAATACGACCGGGCCCACGCCGACGGCCACTACCTTGCCTGGCTCCTCTGCCAAGTAGCGCCAGAGCAGCCGATTGCGATCGTGGGCTATTCCCTGGGGGCGCTGGTGGCGTCGCAGGCGTTCGAAGATCTTTCTCAGGCAACGCCCTCGGGCGTCCGCTGGGCCGAGCGGCCGGGCCGGACGAACCTCGTCTTCGTGACGCCGGCGATTCGCTGTGACGCGCTGTCGCCCCGAGGACCGTTTCGAAGCGCCCTCGACGGTGTCGATCGGCTCACGCTTCTCATCAACTCCCGCGACGAGGCCCTCAAGTTTTTCCCGCATGTCGATAACGCCGACGCGATGGGCTACGTCGGCATGTCCCGTCGCTGGCTGCCGGTCGGCATAGAATACGCGTCGAACGATGCGGCGAACGTCGTCGGCAAGCAGCACACGATGTGGCGGTATCTCCGCTCGCCGTCGCTCGCCGACCGAATCGCCATTGGTGCGGTCGCCGGTCTGGCGGAGTGAAGCTCAGGCGGCGCGTCGGGTCGGGGCGGCACTGTCCTTGGCAAGGCGTGCCTCGACCATCTTTCGGACGACCTGGGGCATCGTCGTCTCGGCCGTCCATCCGAGGCGGTCGGTCGCCCGCCGCGTATCGGCCCGGCCGCAGGCAATCTCCGTTGGTCGGACGAGCCGCGGGTCGCGGGTCACGTGCCGGCGCCAGTCGAGGCCCACGGCCCGAAACGCCTCGGCCACGAAATCCTCGAGGCTCGACGTCACGCCGGTGGCGATGACGAAGTCCTCGAGCACCTCTTGCTGGAGCATCTTGTGCATGGCCACGACGTATTCGGGCGCCCAGCCCCAGTCACGGCGGACGGAGAGATCGCCGAGGCGGAGCGACTCTTGCTCGCCGCGGGCGATCCGGCAGGCGGCCGAGACGATCTTCTGGGTGACGAACCGTTCGGGCCGCAGCGGGCTTTCGTGATTGAAGAGGATGCCGGTCGCGGCGGCGATCCCGTAGGCCTCGCGGTACTGGGCGATCTGCCAGAAGGCCGTGGCCTTGGCGATGCCGTAGGGGCTGCGCGGCTTGAGCACCGTCTCTTCGCTTGCGGTCTCCTCGCCGGTGTTGCCGAACATCTCGGAGCTGCCTGCGTTGTAGAGACGCACCGGCTGGCCAAGCATGCGGATCGCTTCGAGAAGGTTGACCGTGCCGACGACGATGCTTTCAAACGTTTCGACCGGTTGGTCGAACGACAGCCCCACGCTCGACTGACCGGCGAGGTTGTAGATCTCGTCGGGGGCCGCGCGGGTGACGGCCTGGAGCGTCGACCGAAAATCGACCGGCGACATCGACACGACCGTCACGCGGTCGCGAATGCCGAGTGCGGAGAGCCCTTCGAACCGACTGGCCTGAGCATCGCGGCTCGTGCCGATCACGGCATACCCATTGGCGATCAAATGGGCGGCGAGATACGCACCATCCTGACCACCGATGCCGCAGATGAGCGCGGTTCGGCCGTTCGACTCTCCTGTCCGTGGTGCAGGCGGGGCATTCATGGGGCCAGGAGGGTAGCAGCCGCGAACACCACGGAAAACCGCAATTCCGGGCCTGTTTTTGCTGCTCCGGGCGGGTCGAGTCGGGTAGGATTCAGCGGTTTCCTACCCCAGCCGGACATTCGGGATCTGGTCACCCTGTCATGAAAAGCGGCCGAAGAGACTTTCTCCAGCAGTCAATCCTCGGCGGCACCGGGGTCAGCTTGGGCATCACCTCGACCACGGACGTCCACGCGCGGACCGTGGCTGATTCGGCCGAGCCGGTCATCACGAGCGAGGTCGACGTGCTCGTGGTGGGAGGTGGCACCGCGGGCCACATTGCCGCAATTCAGGCCGGCCGGGCGGGATCGAGCGTGCTGCTCGTCGAACGCGGAAGCCAACTGGGCGGCACGATGACGACCGGCGGTGTCGCGTTCCCCGGCCTGTTCGATGCCTGGGGTCGGCAGGTCATCGCGGGAATCGGTTGGGAGATCGTGAAGGAGTGCGTGGCCCTCGACGGAGGCCCGCTGCCGAACTTCGCGAAGGTGCCGCAGCATCATTGGCAGAACCAAGTCTTCATCAATCAGTTTCTCTACGCGCTCCTCGCCGAGGAGAAGTGCGAGCAGGCCGGCGTGAAGATTGCGTACTACGAGTTTCCGCAGACCGTGGAGAAGGACGGCGATGGCTGGTGGGTCGACTGCGTCGGTTTTGGGACATCGCGGCGGGTTCGCTGCAAGCAGATCGTGGACTGCACCGGTGGCGCCGAGGTCGTGGGGCTCCTCGGATTCCCGCGGCTTCGCGAAGACGAGCGTCAGCCGGGTTCGTACCTTTTCATGCTGGGAGAAGCCCACGAACCAGGGCGCAATCAGATTCATCGGATCTACGTACACGGTGCCGATTCGACGAACTCCCGGACCGCGACCGAGGCCAACCTGACCGGTCGCAAATCGATCCTCGCCAAGGTCCGCAGCGACAAGAAGCGGCTCATGCACCTGCAGCCCGAGACCGGGTTTCGCGAGAGCTATCGGATCGACGGCGAAACGCTGATCACGGTCGACGATTACACGAGTGGGCGCGTGTTTGACGATGCCATTGCCTACGCCTTCTATCCCGTCGACCTCCACACGAAGACGGGTGTGAAGCCGCAGCCACTGAAGTCGGGGGTCGTGCCGACGATTCCGCTCAAGGCGCTCGTGCCCAAGGGGAGCCGCAACATCATCGTCGCAGGCCGGTGCGTGAGCAGCGATCGCCTGGCCAACTCCGGACTGCGCGTGCAGGCCTCGTGCATGGCCATGGGGCAGGCGGCCGGCGCCGCGGCGTCGCTCGCCGCGAAGGCGGGCACCACGCCTCTCGACGTGCCACTGGAAACGATCCGCGAACTCCTCCGCAATCACGCAGCGATCATTCCCGGTGATGCCTGAACCACGATCAGCCAAGCGCGGCGCGCTCCTTCGCCCCGCCGTCACGCTCCTCACGGCGATGACGTTTCTGGTGCTGGCGACCAGCGGCGTGGTGGCGTTCGTGTTGCCGTTTTCACTCTCCGTGGTCGGCCTGCATGCCCTGACCGGCTTCGTGTTCATCGCCATCGTCGGACTGCATGCGACCAACAACCGCCGTCCGCTCGTCCGCTACCTGAAGCGGCCGGTGGCGTGGGCGGCGCTCGGCGCGACCGCGGTGTTCTCGATTCTCTTCTGGCTGCAGCCTCCACCGATCCGAGCGGTGCTGGGCTTGAGCGGCAATCTCGGCCCCGCGATGGATCGCTTTGAATTCGGCAACGACAGCATGGTCTTCGACTACGTTCCATCGCCGGAATACAAGATGCGGCTCACGGTGAAGCCCGGGCCGACCGCTCAACCAAGCCCGGCGCCACGCCTTGCAATCTGGCTCGAAAACCAAGGGGGCTACCACATCAAGACGCTCCTCGCTCCCGACACTTCTGCCGAGCTGCCGTATTGGGCGTTCAAGCATGCAGGATGGGAGCAGGCCAAGCGGAAAGCGGAGCAGCTTGCCTCGGTCGATGCCGTGACCGCACCCACCCCGAACGGATCGTTCGACCCGGCGGATTACATCCTGCCGCGCTCCGCCAAAGACTCCACGCCCTACAGCCTGCTTCTCGAGATCGATCAGCCTGGCGACGACCAGCCGTCGCTCGTCTACGCCGTCAGCATCGACAACACCCTGCCCCGCACGTTTCAACTGCTCGAACTCAAGGGGTACCCAAAGCGGGAGCCCGACGACGAAAACGGCAAGGAGACGTGGGGGCTCTATTACGTCGATGCGACGATCGGTTCTGCCATCGACCTCATCGACAGCGCGCTCCTCACGATCGAGCGGGCGCGATAATCGTCTACCCGGCAAACCACGCGGCCGTCTTGGTGAGACCTTCGCGAAGCGAGACCGTCGGCTGCCACCCGAGGACTTTTGAAGCCAGGGCGGCATCCACGAGATTGCTGCGCAGGTCGCCTGCGCGGGCTGGGCCGTGCGTCGGGGGCTTGAGCGAGGCCGGCTTTCCCTTCCGGGAGAGGACGTCGGTCATGGCCGTGCGCAGGGCCGCTTCGAGCTCGTTGACATCGGTGCCGATGCCGGTGCCGATATTGAGGCTCGTTACTGTTCCAGGGCGGATCGAGGCCGATTCGAGGGCTGTGAGGTTCGCCCGCGCGACATCGGGGCCGTAGACATAGTCGCGAACGTACTTCCCGTCACCGTTGACGGTCGCGGCTTCGCCGGCAAGATACCGCTTGCAGAAGATCGCAACGACCCCCGCCTCGCCGTGCGGATTCTGCCGGGGGCCGTAGACGTTGGAGTACCGCAGGGCCACCGCTTCAAAGCCGTGCTCGCGGGCGAAGAACGCGAGATACCGCTCGCCGACCCACTTCGTGATGCCATAGGGGCTGATCGGGTCGGGAGGTGTCGATTCGGGCGCCGGGCTTGTCGCCTCTCCATAGAGCACGCCGCCGCTCGAAGCGAACACGAACCGTTTCACGCCGTGCGCCGCCGCAGCTGAAAGCACATGGATGAGCCCCATGACATTCGCCTTCGCATCGAAAGCCGGGTCGCGCACCGACAGGCTCACCGACATCTGGGCTGCCTGATGGCAGACCGCGTCGGGCTTCTCCGTAGCGAAGACGCGGGCCACGGCCGCCGCATCGGCGATGTCGGCGACGTGGAGCGGCACGTCAGCCGGAAGATTGTCCCGCGAGCCGCTCGACAGGTCGTCGAGCACCGCCGCCGAGTGCCCCGCACTCAGGAGCGCATCGACGATATGGCTTCCGATAAACCCGGCGCCGCCAGTCACAAGAACCTTCATGGAAACTCCGCTTGAGGGACGGACTCACCGGGAACCGCGTGTCGCTCGGCGAGTCGGGAAAGCATAATCGACCGAAGCGGGTTACGGACGCTTGGCCTGGAGTTCCGACTTCAGCCGGTCGATTGCGGCGGTGACGAGGTCGGGGCGGCTGCGGTGGGCGAACGCTTCGGCGAGGGGGTCGCCAGTCGCGTCCATCGTGGCCAAAAGTTCGCGGCGCATCGCGTCAATCTCGGCGCGATGCCCGGCGCTGTCGACGAGGTTCCGGCGTTCGCACGGGTCGGCCTCGAGGTCATAAAACTCCTCGGGCACACGGAACGAATAGAAATCGGTGCGGGCCTTGATCGCGGGATCTCGTTCTGCCGCGGCCAGCATGGCTTTCCAGGTGAGGCCCGCCATGTTTTCGGTGTGGTATTTCTTGGTGCCGTCGCTCCAGGCATTCCATATATAGGCGCGGTCTCGGGTGCGCATGCAACGCATCGGAAGCCAGTTGTTCCCGAAGGCCGCGTTGTACACGGTGAAAACCCGGTCCCAGCCGGGCATCGTTTCGCCGCGGAGGGCGGGCACGAAGGAGCGGCCGTCGAGATCCGGAAGGGCTCCAAGCCCGAGCATCTCGAGCATGGTCGGCGTGAAGTCGAGCGTCGTCACCATGTGGGCCGTGTCGACGCTGCCGGGCTTGGTGACTCCCGGCCACCGGACGATGAGCGCACCGCGGGAGCTGTTTTCGTAGCTGTTGGATTTCCCGAAGGGGAACGACATGCCGTGGTCACCGCCGTAAAAGACCACGATCGTGTCGTCGGCGACGCCTTCTTCGTCGAGGACCGCGAGGACGGCGCAGAGGGCATCGTCGAGCCGGCGGACGCTCGTGTAATACCCGGCGAGTTCGCGGCGAACGTCGGGAAGGTCTTCGAGGAAGCCTGGCACTTCCGTGACTTCGTCCACGACGATCCGCCGGCTGGGCACCTCTCCTCCGGCCAGATCGTCCGGTCCCTTCATGCCGATGAACGGTCGATGCGGGTCGTAACAGTTCACGTTATGAAAAAACGGCCTTTTCTGTTGCTTGGCCAAGCGGACAAAGTCGCGCGTCGCGGCGGCAAGCTTCGAGGGGTGGCGGCTGATCGAGTCGTCTGCCACATCCGCACAGAATTGTTCGCGCGGCTGGAGATGTTTCGTTTTGCCGAAGCACGAGATGAGATAGCCGGCTTTGTGCAGCTCCTGGTTGAGCGTCCGCACTTCGGGCCGTACGGGAAAGAATCCCATCGAGCCCGAGCGGTGGGGATAGAGGCCGCAGAGCATCGTCTGCCGCACCGGCTGGCAGACGGCCACGGTGGAGTAGGCGTGCGAGAACCGCAGCCCTTGCGCGGCGAGCCGGTCGATACCGGGCGTGAGATCCTTGATCGGCCCGCCAAACACTCCCGACGAATCAAAGTTCATGTCGTCGGCGGTGAAGAACAGCACGTTGGGCGGTGCGGCCGCTGCGGTGGCGGTCGCAAAAGCGATCACCAGCACGAGAAGTCGTAGCAAGGATGTCATGCGAAGCCTTATGGTGGTGCTCTTCGAATCCGCTCCGTAACGAGTCTATTGCAGAAAAGCCTATGCCCACTCCAAAGGTTCTGGAACGCTTTCTCCGCTACGTCCAGGTCGATACCACCGCCATCCCTGAGGCCGGCGCCTATCCGAGCTCGAAGGGGCAACTCGTCCTCGGTCGCATGCTTGCCGATGAACTGCGCGCGATCGGCCTCTCGGATGTGGAGCAGGACACCCACGGGCTCGTGTGGGCGACCGTTCCTGGGAACACGCCCGGCGTTGAAACCATCGCGCTGTGTGCCCACATGGACACCTCGCCGGAGACCTCGGGTACGAATGTTCGACCGCAGGTCTGGTCAAACTACGACGGCGGCGACCTTGTGTTGCCGGGTGACCGGTCCAAGATTCTGTCACCGCGGGGCAACCCCGAACTGAAAGATTACGTCGGCCGTACGCTCGTGACTTCCGACGGCACGACGCTTTTGGGGGCCGACGACAAGGCCGGCATCGCCGCCATCATGGAGACGGCGGCACGGCTCGTTGCAGATCCGTCGCTGCCGCACGGGCCGATCCGCATCTGCTTCACCTGCGATGAGGAGATCGGCCACGGCGTCGATCATGTTGATCCGCGAAAACTTGGCGCCGTCTGCTGCTACACGCTCGACGGGCATGGCCAGGACGAGATCGATGTCGAGACGTTTGCTGCCGATGGTGCGGTCGTGACCTTCACCGGCGTGAACCTTCATCCGTCGATCGCGAAGGGCCGCATGGTGAATGCCGTACGGGCCGCGGGAAATTTTTTGGATCGACTTCCGCGCGACACGCTCGCCCCGGAAACCACCGACGGCCGCGATGGGTTTCTCCATCCCTATTCGATCGACGGGGGCGTCGCGGAAACGAAGCTGCATATTCTGCTCCGGGATTTTGATGCACCGGCACTCGAGCGGTATGCGACGCTGTTGCGATCGACCGCCACCGAAGTCGAGAAGGAGTTTCCGGGTCTCACGGTCGGTGTCGCGATCACGCGGCAGTACCGCAACCTCGCCGATGGTCTCGCCCGCGAACCCCGAGCCGTCGCCTACGCCGAAGAGGCCATCCGGAGTCTCGGTCGCACGCCCAGGAAGACAATCGTCCGCGGTGGCACCGACGGTTCGCGGCTTACCGAGATCGGCGTGCCGACGCCGAATCTCTCGACGGCGGAGCACGACCCGCATTCGCCGCTCGAGTGGTGCTGCGTCGAAGAGCTCGAAGCCGCGGTCGACATGCTCATCGAGCTCGCCGCCGTGTGGGCACGTAATGCCGGGAGAGCCAACGCATGAACCTCATCTTCGAGAGCTACACGTCGAAAGATCCTGCCCGTGCGGCGGAGCTCGAGCGGGTGCGCGAGATCAATGCCGCTTCAAAGATCTTTGACAGGATCGTGCCGGTGGCTGATGGAGGCCGGAAGACGTATGCCGACCTCATCGGCCTTGCCGTGGATCGGTTTCCAGGCGAGGTCTGCGTGATCGCCAATAGCGACATCGCCTTTGATGCCTCGCTGCTGGGCGCTGCCGAGTGGCTGCGGAAGGCCTCGCGGCCGTCGCTCGTGGTCCTGTCGCGGTGGGACACACCGACAAGCCCGTCGATGGAAGGTCGCGTCGATCACGGAACGTGGAAGTTCTTTTCGCACTCCCAAGACACCTGGATGTTCATTGCCGGGAACTTGCCGGCCTTCGACGCCGGCTTCACGCTCGGCATCCCGGCCTGCGAAAGCCGCCTGGCGTACGAGGCCTGGGCGGCCGGCGTGGCCATCGCCAATCCGGCCCTGACGGTGCGCACGTGGCACCACCACGCCTCCGCCGTTCGTACCTGGAAGCTCAAGGACAGCTACAAAAGCCCGTACTATTTTCCGCGCCTCACCACGCTCGAGGGGATCGTGTGTGAGGGTTTTGTGTTGGACCGCACCGGCTGGAGAACCCGGAAAGAAGTGGTCGGCCCGCGCGACACGCCACTGCTAAAATGACGTCGCTTCACTCCGAGCGCCCCCATGATCACCAGCCGGAAGCGCCGCCACACATCCCACGATCGACGGGCCTTCAGCCTCGTCGAGCTCTTGGCGGTCGTCGCGATTCTCGGCACGCTCGTGTCGCTGTCACTGCCGGCCGTTCAATCGGCCCGCGAGTCGGCACGTCGGTCATCGTGCACGAGCAACCTGCGGCAGATGGGGATCGCGCTTGCCAGCTACGAGACGGCTCGAAGGACATTTCCTGCCGGCAATGATGCCGTCACCGGTCGCAACCATGCGTGGAGCTCTTTTCTGCTCCCGTTTCTCGAAGATGCCGCGCTGGCCGGCCGCATGAATTATCGCCTGCCGTGGAACCATCCCCAGAATGTCGCGCTGGCAGACACAGCGATCCCGGTCTACGTGTGCCCGAGCGGCATCGAGCAGTACGCCGGGAAACAGGACTACGGCGGCGTCCTCGGCACGGCCGTCGTGCTGGCAGAAGGAGCGACGAGGCCTCACGGCTGGGAGCATGGTGGCGTGCTCTACGCGACCCACGCGGACGGCCCACGCGATCCCTGTCGAGCGAGTCAAGTGACCGACGGCTTGGCGCATACGCTCTTCGTGAGCGAAGGCGTTGATCGTGGCTTCGCCGACTTGGAAACCTTCACGCGCATCGGCAATGCAGTGTGGGCCTGCGGCACCAACTGTTTCCTGCACAATTCACCCGTCCTCAATACGCCTGATGTCGACGGGTTTCGCAGCAACCACTTGGGGGGGGTGCATGGCCTTTACGGCGACGCCCACGTGTCGTTCATGGCCGATGGCACCGACCCGCGGGTTCTCGTGGCGATTTGTACGAAGGCCGGCAGGGAGACCGGCGGCGAAACGCCGTAGAAAATGCCTGCCCCGCGAGCGCGACGTCGTCGTGACAGCATGCCCTCCACCATATCTGACATGCTGCCCTTTTGGATCGGCGGGACGCACCTGTAAGATGTCGGGAGTCGCAAACCAGTTCGACTTCGTCACCGATTGCGATGGTCGGTTCCACAGGTCACCCGCATGATCGGAGATCCCATGGTCAAGACTTCAGCCTTGGTTGCCACGGTCTGTGGCGTCGCCACCCTGCTCGCGGTGCCCGTGTTGGCCGGCGGCGGTGGTGGTGGCAACGTGGCCGTGCGGATGAAGAACGTCGGCGTTCTCCCGGCGGGTGTAAGCTCGGTGTCGGGCAACGCGACGCAGCAGCAGTTGATCAACGCTGCGAAGGTCGTTGCGGCCAATGGCATCGCCCAGTTCAAGGTGAACGCAGGCACCTTCACGGCGGCCGCTGCTGATCCGAATGATTTTCAAGCTGTGAACAAGATTCGGTCCTTCCAGACGCGGACTCACAAGACGATCTACCTGTGGGCGCAGCAAGACGCAACGACGGCGACGCTCGTCGGCGCCCCGGCCGGCGTCAAGTTTTGAGCCGCTGGCGAACTGCCCGTTCCGTCGGAGCAGTTCTCGGCACCGCTCTCCTCGTGGCCGCACCCTGGCTGTGGCAGCCGCTCGTGCCGGCGGCTTGGGGGGGTGTGGCGTTGGGCCTGGCCCTCGTGTCAGGACGCCATGGCTGGCGCGCTGAACTGACGGTGCTCGCCGCCTGCACGCTTGCGATCACCGTGGCGTTTCACTGGACGCCTCACGCCCTCGCCGGGGCCATGCGTGCAAGTCCGATGATCGGGTTTACGTTCGCCATGCCGATCATTCTCTGGGATGCCTGTCGGCTCGCGCTGCCGTTCTGGGTAGCCGGTCGCATGACGACCGATCCGCGGGTGGCCTGGCTGCCGGCAGCGCTCACCGCGGTTGTCGTCGAACGATTCATGCCCGCTGTGTTTCTGTGGAAGCTCGGGTACGCGCAGCTCGCATGGCCGGTGACGGTGCAGACGGCATCGCTCGTCGGTGCCGAAGGTCCCACGTTCACGTTCTTTGCGACCGCCGGTGCCCTGCTCGCTGTCGCGAACTTCATCGTGCGACCGCGATCCCGATGGCAGTTGCCGGCATTGGCGTGGGGAGCCGTCGGAGTGACCGTGATCAATCTCTCCTTTGGCATGGCCGCGATCCACGTCGTGCAGACAGCGATGACCACGGCTCCGTCGATTCGCATGGCGCTCGTGCAGGCCGACCCGGACGGCGATGGCGGGATCGATTCGATCAGACGGCTCACGCGCAACGTGTGTGCGACCGATTCGCCACCGGACCTGGTCGTGTGGCCCGAGTGCAGCGGGGGTTCGTATGAAGAAGGGCTCGACACGTTTGCCGACGAGGCGACGGTGTTTCGGCGATCGCGGGATCCACACCGAGGGCTCAGGCCTCTTCCGGAGCCACCCTGCCCGATCCTGCTCGGTGGGCGTATCTACCGAGGCTTTCGCGAACGGCCCGAGGCGATCTTTCAAGCGGCGTTGCTCGTCGACTCCGACGAACGGCTCACGGGCTCGTATCGCAAGCGGCACCTGATGCCCTTCGGGGAATACGTGCCGTGGGCCGACGTGGTGCCGGAGCTTCGGCTCTATTTTCCGATGGAAACCAGTTTTGAACGCGGTGACCAGGCCACGGTGATCGAGTCTGGAAAGGCTCGCATCGGGCCCCTGCTCTGCTACGAAGACATGGTGCCGAGCGCCGCAGCATCGCTCGTCGAACGGTCGGCCAACCTGCTTGTCGCCCTCGTGCACGGGGCGGCGTTTGCCAATCCGCTGACGCTCGAGCAGCATCGGCTGCTCGCCCAAAGCCGGGCGATCGAGAATCGCAGGGTGCTCGCCCGCGCAAGCTCCACCGGTGAGACCTGCCTGATCGACGCCACAGGGCGGATCACGGCAAGGCTGCCCCTTCTGGCCGAAGGTGTCCTCGTCGTCGACGTGCCGCTGCTCGACGGCACCACGCTGGCAGCGCGCCTGGGACCGACGTTCCCGGTGACCTGCGGCATCGCGATCGTGATCCTTGCGTGGGGCAAGCTGCGGAAGCTGGCTGGTCTGGTGGAGTAAGCCGCGACCTGACGTAACCGTTGGTCTTGCGGCTGCCGCGGGGAATGTGGGATGAGCCTGCTTTGGGTTGCGGAGGAGCGTTTGGAATCGCTCTTGTGACCCTTGGCCCCGTGCGAGAGTTTGCCATGCGGATGCCGAGCCTTTTCAGGCCGTCGCGGCGGCGCAAGCCTGCCCCGATGCCCCCCGATATCGACGACGATGCCCGCAACGTCATCGAGACGGTCGCGCCTTTCACGATGACCAGTCCCGAGCGGATTCTCGCGCTTCGTGATGCGGTGAAGCATGTCTGCCGTCATCGGATTCCGGGGGCCATCGCGGAGTGCGGCGTGTGGCGGGGTGGCAGCATGATGGCTGCAGCCCTGACGCTCCTGGCGATCGGCGACCGTCGCCATCTCTGGCTCTACGACACCTTCGAAGGCATGCCACCGCCAGCCGATACCGACCGCGACGTGCATGGCACCGACGCGGCGACGCTCCTGGCTGCCGAGGATCGTCAAACCGGGGGCACCTGGTGCTATAGCCCGCTGGACGACGTGAAAGCCAACGTGCTCGCGACCGGCTACCCCGCAGACCTCGTCCACTTCGTGCAGGGCCGCGTCGAAGAGACGATCCCAGCCGTCATGCCCCACGAGATCGCGATCCTCAGGCTCGACACCGACTGGTACGAGTCGACGAAGCACGAGCTCGAATTCCTCTACCCGCGGCTCGCGGTCGGAGGTGTGCTCATCATTGACGATTACGGCCATTGGCAGGGCGCCCGCCGCGCCGTGGATGAATACATCGAAGCCACCGGCGCCCGACTGTTTCTCTCCCGCATCGACTACACCGGAAGGCTGGCCGTCAAACTCGACCCCTGAACGAGAAACTCCGCCGCACCATGATTCGTCTCCTCGCACCACGTCCTTCGCTTCGTCGTCCGCCGCGGCCGCTGGTCAACCTCGGCTGCGGTCGTCGTCGCCATCCCGACTGGACCAACTGCGACTTGGTGCCCGACGGTCCCGATGTGCTCCCCATCGACATCACGCAGGGGTTGCCCTTCGACGCCGCCACATGCGACGCGGTCTATGCATCGCACGTGCTCGAGCATGTGGCTGTCGGCGAGGCCCGCCGATTCGTCGCCGAGATTTTCCGGGTGCTCACGTCGGGGGGCGTCGTGCGCCTTGTGGTGCCGGATCTGGAGGGGATCGCGCGGGCCTATTTGGCGAGCCTCGAACGGGCCGCGACCGAGCCGAGCGAAGCGAGCCGCGACGAGCATCGTTGGATGACGCTCGAGCTGTTGGACCAGCTCGTGCGGGATTCCTCCGGTGGCCTCATGCGCCGCTGGTGGTCTTGTGACCCTGTTCCTGCCCGCGCGTTTCTCATCGAGCGGATCGGGGAAGAGGCCGCGGCTGGGATCACGGCCGTGGCGGCTGCCCGCGATGCGGCAGGCGAACCGGTGCTAGCTGCCGACGCCATTTTTCAACCGGAGCCGGCGAACCCTCGGGCGGCAGCGCGGTTTCGTGCCTCGGGCGAACGGCATCGCTGGATGTACGACCGCGTTTCGCTCGTCGCCCTCTTGGAGGAGGTCGGCTTCCGCGACGTGCATCCGACCAATGCGACCACCTCGCGGATTCCCGGCTTCGCCGCAGCCTGCCTTGACGCGGATGAAGAAGGACGGCCACGCAAGCCTGATTCACTCTTTGTCGAAGGAGTGAAGCCATGACACGCCCTCTCGATCGCCCCAAAACCCTTCCGCGTTTTGCATGCCTCTCGACCTACGGGGGGCACTCCGGCGGCGCGACGATCTGCACGGAACGACTCGCGGCAGGCCTGCGCGCCTTGGGCGCCCATGTGGATGTCGTCACGCGGGCCGATTGTCCTCCCCCCTCGTTCGTCGAGAAGCGGCTTGAGCGCGCGATCCGCCGCGGCATCAAGTACGGCCGAACGCCGCTATCCAACACGCTCTTCACGGCCGACTGGCCGGCTCAGGATGTCACGGGCCACCCAGCGGTGGCTGCCGCCGACATCGTGAACGTCCAATGGGTCGCGGGATTCGTGAACGCGGCGGGTGTCCGTCGGCTCATCCAGACCGGCAAGCGCGTTGTCTGGACGCTCCACGACATGCGGGCTTATACGGGAGGTTGCCACTACGCCACCGGCTGCCGCGGCTTTACCGGCACTTGCCAGGCGTGCCCGCAGCTCGTCGGGGCGCTCCACGAACTTCCCGCGCGGAGCCTTGCTCGGGCTCGTCGGCGGTTGGCAGGCTTGCCGCTGGTCTTCGTCGCTCCGAGCCGATGGATGGCCGAAGAGCTCACAAGTTCGACCGTTTTCGATGCCCGGAGCCACGTCGTTCGAGTCATTCCGACCGGCCTCGATCTCGACCGCTACCGCCCTGCCGACTCCACCCCCATACGCCGTCGGCTCGGCCTTCCGCTCGAGGCCCTATGCATCCTGCTTGGCAGCGTGTCGCTTTCCGAACATCGCAAGGGCATCGACGTCGCCCTGGCTGCCGTGGCTCGTGCGACCGCGTCGCTCATGGGCCGTGGCAGCACGCCACCCATCGTGCTCACGTATGGAGCAGGGGACGTTTCGATCCCGGGCGTCCATGTCAAAAGCCTTGGGAGCCTCGATGAAGCTCAGGTGATCGAGGCGGTGCATGCCTCCGACATCCACCTCACGACGGCCCGCGAAGACAATCTCCCCAACACGATCATGGAGGCCCTCGCGTGTGGCCGGCCGGTGGTCGGCACGGCGACCGGCGGGATTCCCGACATGATCGAGGATGGCGTCAACGGCTGGCTCGTGCCGGTCGACGACGCCGATGCCACCGCCAACGTGATCGAACGACTTGCCCTCGATCGCGCGCTCGTGGCGGTCGCCGGCCGTCATGCCCGGGCGACAGCCGAGGAGCACTGGGATGGCCGCTGCCAGGCACGGGCGTATCTCGCCCTTGCCGAGGCATGGCCGGTAAAGCCGCTGGTGTCGGCCCCGACGACAGCGCAGGTTTCGGGAGCCCGCACCGAATCTTTCACGCCCGCCGCGGCGGTGATCCATCGTGGCGGGCCGCTTCGGGGGCCTCTGCGTCGACTTCGTCGCGTGGCGGTGCGTGCGATGCGGACACGAGGTGTCGCCCGCTTGCGTTCATCGGAGCCTCTCCCATGAAGCTCCACCGCGAATCACCACCGCTCGATGCCGCCGACTTCACAGGCGCCGTGTTTCCCGAGCATGCGTTTCCACCGGCGCCGGCTCACGCGGAGGCGTACTATGCCGCCTGCCGCCGCGGCTATGCGTCGATGGCCGATTCGCGGGTGGCCATCACGGGCCTGGCCCGCAACATCGGCCGCGTGCTCCCGGTGACGATGCAGCGGGTCGAGAACCTCGGCCGCTGTTTCGCCGACTATCGGGTCATCGTCTACGAAAACGACTCGACTGACGACACGCGCCTCGAGCTGGCCCGTTGGTCGCGCGGCAACCGGCGGGTGCATCTCGTCACCGAAGTGCTCGCCGATCCGGTGAACCCCACGACCCGTTGCCTCGCCCGCGCCGCCCGCATGGCCCGCTACCGGAGGCGGTGTCAGGAAGAGGTGCTGGAACAATGCCATTCGTTCGATGCGGCGATCGTCATCGACTTCGACATCCAGGGGGGCTTCAGCATCGACGGGATCGCCAGCACGTTCGGCCACCCGGGCTGGGACTTCGTCGGGGCCAACGGACTCATCTGCCGGCGTGATGGATTGAAGATGAACGCCCTGCGTCAGTACGACACCTGGGCCCTGCGCTTTGACGCCGACCTGACGCCCCTCTCCACGCGCGAGGCGGCCATGTATGTCTACGATCGCGGCGCGCCGCTCGTGCCGGTCACGTGCTGCTTCGGTGGGCTCGGCATCTACGCGATGCAAGCCTATGCCGCCGGCAGCTACAGCGAAGACGACCTCGAGCACGCGACCTTTCACCGCTCGATGATCGCTGCCGGCCACGCGCGGCTGTTTCTGAACCCGAGTCAGCTCGTGATCTATGGCCGTCGTCACCGCTTTGGTGACGGATTGGTGGCGAGCCTTCTGCGTTTCTTTCACCGTGACGGCGGTCACCCTGAGCTCTTTGCCAGGGCGCGGGCTGCCTCGGCCGGTCCCCCCCCCGCCGCCGCTCGTGGCCGCCGCGCGGCGTGAGCGTGGCCTGTTCATTCGGCACGAAGGCCGGCGAGTGTTTTTTCCCTACCTGTCCGCCGGTTCCCGATCGTGGGAACCATCGGCCTGTTCCGTGGATCGGGCACGATCGACGGGCTCGAATCGCCACGGGCCCCGCAGGCGGCGCACCGACTCGTGCGCTCCGGCGACGAACGCCGCGTAGGTTTCAGGCGGGCCGCTCCCCGCCTGGCGCTCGGCCGCCCAGCGGAACGAGACGTCCCCGTTGCTCGCCGTCACAGGTTCGGGATCTCCGTCCTTGCGTTCACCTGGGGCAAAGCGAGTTGCCGCCGGCGGGGCGATCGTCACCTCGGAGAGAAAGCGCAATCCGTACGACGCCCGCCACGGGAGCCGGCGATGGGGCTCGGCTTTGGGGACCAGCAGGGCCCGTTCCCACACGGCCGGCACGCGAATGGACACGATGCCACCCACCGCGTCCGCCGCGTCTTCGGCGATGTAATCCAACTCGAGCGTCACCGGATCCCGCGGGTCATCGAGGCCTGACACCTTCACCCGCTCGACGCCCGACACCCCGAACGACTCGAGATAGCTCTGGACCGACGCGACGCGACGGTCCGCCGGCTCGTCGAGGAACATGGCCCGGAGCCATTCCGCGGGATAGCCATCCGCCGTCAGCTTCTCTTCCACGCGAAGTCGGTCGTCGCCGAGCCAACGAACGCGCCGTTTGGAATCGATAACGCACCTGTCGGGCGCCGGGGCTTCCACCCTCATGAATCGAGGGTGATCCGGGTCGAGAATCAGCAGATCCCGATCGAGCACGCTGTACGGCGGAATCGCCAGGGGGTCGTTCGTCGGATCCGTGGCGTCGAAGACGACGTTCGGGCCGACACCCGGCACGACGACCACCATATGGTCGAACGCGTCCAAGGACGGAAGCTCGCGGGTGATGGGGCCTTCGGTCCTGAGAAGGGCCAAGTGTGCTTCGATGCCGCGGCTCCGCAACAAGTGCCATGCCAGCAGCGCATGGTCCTTGCAGTCGCCGAATCGCTGGTGGAGGATCTCTTCCGGACGATGTGGAATGACGCCACGCACTCCGAAGGCCACCGCCTCGTACGTGAGCGTTTCGCGCAGCACCCGGGCGACGTGTGCCAGCACCTCCCCGGGTGTGGCATTCGCAGGCACGTGTGACAAACGCCCGGCGATGGCCTCGGGCGGCGGCCCGAGGTGATCTTGAAGTCGTTCGAGATAGCCCCGCGCGACCTCATCCCAGGTGCTTTTCGTATCGCTGAGCCACACGCCAGGCGCGATGTCGTCGATGTCGGCGGCATAGGCCTCCCCGACCAACCCCGGCAAGTTCCGGGCTTCCCAAGCAATGGAGCCGTCCCCCTCGAGGCGGGTCATCTGCGGCCCGGTGGCGACGGACCGAACCAAGGACGGCTGGCCGACGAGCGCGATCATCGCGATCGCTGAAGGGTTGGCCAGCGCGAGCCGGCGCCGCGTGAGCCGCAGACGCGGCTCGTCGGTCCGATCTTCCCAGGTGACCGCGTATCGCAACTCGCGCCCGATCGCCAAACCCGGCACGGGCACGACCAGCCGTTTGTCGTCGTCGTGTACACCCTCCTGCGCGGCATCGATGACGTAGACCTGATCGCGGTCCAGCGTGGCGACGACCTGCCCGTGGTCGTCGACCACCTCCAATGAGTTGAGGTAGATGCGTTCGGATTGAGCGTCGAAGTCGAACGACAGCGTGCCGTATGCCTCGAGCGCGGCGCGATTGAGCATGACGACCCGGTCCTCGTGGGTTCGCCGGACGGGACGGCCGGGGGCGTACTGTGTTACTCGTGTCGAGCGCCGGTGGAACGCGGACGCGCCTGCGGGAGGCTTCATGTCGGCGACGTCTGCGAACCGAGCTTCCAGGGCCTCTGGAAGTACGACCGGATCGATCGGGGCGCGGGCCAAAGTGTCGTCACCGCGTCCGACCATGCTCGACGCCGAATCGAGCCAGAGCTGGACGCTTTCGTCGGGGCGGAGCGTCTGGGCCCGCTCGAACGAGTCGCGCGCTTCGGCATAGCGTTCCAAGCCCATCTCGGCGCGTCCGCGCTCGAACCAAACGTCCGCCGAGCCCTGCCCGCGATCGACGAGCGAGGTCGCTTCCGCGACGGCTTCCTCGAAGCGATCGGCATCGACCAGTACGCCGACACGTTCCGTTTGGAGCGTCGGTTCGTCGGGCAACAGCGCGAGGGCCTTGTCGAGCACGGCCAAGGCGCCGTCATGGTCGCCTTGGTCTCGGAGCGCCTGGCTTCGACGCAACGTGGCAGCCGTGGAGTGATCGTCACCGGCGTACCGGGCGAGCACCTCGAGACAGCGGCGCGGCTGACCGACTCTGATCAAGAGATCTGCATACTTCAGCAGTTGGGGCGCGTCGCGATACCCCGCGGCGAACGCCCGCTCGTACTGGTCGACGGCTTCGTCGAGCCGTTCGGCGACCATGAGGTTCTCGGCCATGTCGGCTCGGACGCCGTGATGGTCGGGCCAGCGTTCGAGATGATCGATAGCCTCGGCGATGGCCTCATCACCTTTGCCGGCGTTTGCCAACGCCAAGAATCGATTGAGGGCATACGTGGCTAACTCGGGCACCATGGCGAGGGACTCGGCAAAGAACGCCGCCGCCACGTCATAGCGCTGCCGCTCGTAGGCTTTCAATCCGACCTCGTTCAGCGCGTCGGCGACACTCGGTTTCAGCCGCGATGGCAGCTCACCCTTCACTTCGCCGTCGATGCGCGCCGCCGCGAGCACACGCTCGATCAATGGAATCCCGTCGCCATGCTCTTTCGTCGTCCACCCCATCAGCACGTGAGCCCAATGCCGCGTCCGAACGAACCGGATGCGGTTGACGTACTGAACGTTCTCGCGGTCCTCGATGGCTTCGAAGCGGACCGCCTTCAGGCCGTGCTGGTCCACAGGCCCCAGGGGCCGTGCGATCCCCGAGTCGTAGTCCAAGTCGACCTTCCTCAGCAAGGCCGGCAAGAGCTCGTAGTCGTCGACGGCAACGTCGGATGGAAGGGGCAGTGACACGAGCATCAGGCCACTTCCGTCGCCTGCCAACACGCCATCAACCGCGGCAGGATACAAATCGTTGATATCTTTCCACTCCAACCAACCCCCTTCCTCGAGCGGCCACTCGACTCCTACGTCATTCCCTCGCATCGACTTCCTGTCGGCGAGGCCCGAGCCTTCGCTGCGACGATGCGGGTCGAGTTGGTGGAACGCCCCAGAGGCTTCTGCCAGGGCCGAGCGGACGGCGTCAGCGCTCGTGCGCTTGCCGTAGGCGACGAGCTGATAGGCGAAGCCGTTGCGAACGGCTACCCAATGGCAGTATGCCAGCGGATGGCCCTCGACCGTCGCCATGGAGTCGAACGCCAAGCCCTTGATGCCGCCGGCCGTCATCGGGCGCGTCTCGGACACCCGTGCGTCACGTGACCCCACCTTTACGTTTGCGGCGGTGAGTTCCGCCATCACCTCGGTGGTCAGCACGGAGTTGTCTGGGTTGACGGTCTCTGCGATTGCCATCACGTACACATCGCGCTTCTTGTGCCGGAGACAGACCGTCGCGACGGGATTGACGGCGCTGATGTCCATGCGGGCCCATGACGGGCCGAGGCCGACCAGTTCGAAGTTGAACTTCTCGAACACGAGCGGCTGCTGCGGCAGCGCTGCGGTGGGCACCGATGAGACGGCTTCCCGCACGGTCGCCATGATCGGCGGGACGATGGCGAACGCGCCGAACAGCGTCGACAGCGAGATTGCCCAGATCGCGGAAGGAAGCCCCTTCTTCCATCGCCCGCGATGCCTGCGCATTTGCACCATGCCGGTCATTGCGAGCACCATCGAGCCGATGATCAGCGACAGGATCACGGCGACCAGCATCCACCTGAGGGCCTGATCCAGACCGGCCGCTTCGGGTTTGCCGGCGAGGGTCGACCGCACCCATCCGCCGATCACGGCGACGGTCCAGGAGACAAAAAACAGTGCCAACGACCGAGCCGCCAAGGCATTGACTTCCGGCCGGCGCGCCGCGGTCTCGCACCGGATCGCGCCATAAGTGGCCAGCGCGATCACGCCGATGTGACCCATGATTGACGCCATCTGGAAGCCCGGTCCTGGCCCGGCCTGAAGCAACAAAGCCTCCATCTTGTCGACTCCTGGGTGCGAGTCGGAAGCATAACGCAGGGCTGCGGGCGGGTCGCGGACGATCGTGCCGATCGCGTTCTGACGTTCTGGGGGCGTCGAGCCGGCGACGTGGTCGTTGGACAAGCCGCACGCGGCGCCGCCTACGACTCCATGGCGATACTCAGGGGATGGGGGTACGATCGCTGGAAACGACTAGGGAAACCCGTCCAGCCATGAAGCATGTTTGGAACCGATCTTGGAAGGCACGGCACGCTCGGCGGCGGCGGGCTGAGGTGGCCTTCGAGGCCCTCGAGCAGCGACTCTGTTTGTCGGCGGTGGTCGTGACCGGTACTGCCGGCCGTTCGGGACTCGTGCGGGTGGTGGATGCCACGAGCGGTGCCGAACTGGCTCGGATGCAGCCGCTCGGCACGGACGTGGCCGGGGGCGTTCGCGTCGCGGTGGGGGATGTCAACGCCGATGGCGTGGCCGACTTCGCGTTTGGCGCGGGGGCTGGGCGTGGCCGAGTCGTCGTGTACGACGGGTCGACGATGGCTCCGCTGGCGTCTGGGCTTCGCACGGTTTTTCCGTTTGGCAACGAATACCGCGGTGGCGTGCATCTCGCGCTCGGCGATGTCGACCGGGACGGCAAGGCCGATCTCGTGGTCGGCGCGGATGGCGTGGGGCAATGGTCGGCGATGCGTCAGGTGCGGGTGTACGACATCGCGACCGGCGCGACGAAGGCGATCTTTCGGACCACCGGCGCGGCGCTCGGCCGCGCTGGGACTCGTCCTCAGGGCGGCGTCCGGGTGGCCGTACGCGACATGAATAACGATGCCCGCGCGGATGTCATCACCATCACGGGCCGTGGTGATGTCCAGCATGTCGGCGTGCGTTCGATGGGGGGTGATGCCATCGGGACGCTGGGAGGCGTGGTTCTCAATGTCGGACGGACGGCAGGCCCGGTCTACGCCACCGCGACGAACCGCGATCTCGATCTGAGCCCCGAGATCGTCGTGAGCCTGCCGGGGAGGCTCGAGCTCTACAACCTCAATGGCAACGGTGGCTTGGTCGAAGTCGATCGTATTGCTACCGGCATCTCGGGCGGCTCGCGGCCCGTCGGCACCGTCGATAGTGACGGCAGCAACGTGGCCGAGGCAGTCCTCGGAGGGTTTTCAGCCGGGCGGCCGGGCCTGCGGGCTTTGTCGGGGACTGGAAGTGTGGAACCACTGGGGGTGACCGCGGCCAATCCGCTGATGAATCACTTTGTGGCGGGGACCGATCGAGCCGCCTTCAACGGCCTCGTGCCGGTCCAGGCGACGAGCGGTTCGCAGCTCGCGCGCCTGGGTATCTACGACCCCGCGACCAAAACGTTCAGCCAACCGGCGGTGCCCTCAGGCGGTCCGTCCCCCTATGCCGGCAAGAACGTCTACTTCATCGCTCATGGCTGGGCACCCGAGTGGCGGGCGGCGGTCGACGCGTATGCACAGGCGAATCCCGGCGACTTTTTGAAGTGGTGGCAGACCACCGATCCGACACTCCCCGATGCCCCCAGCAGCACGCCCGCATCGGCCTGGATGTTCAATCCGACATACGGCCCGTCAGACGATTTTGTCGTATCGCCGCAGGGCATGGCGGCGACGCTGGCCGCGAAGGATCCCAATGCGGTCGTGATCGCATTCAGTTGGATCGACGAGTCGGCGACCAGTTCGGTGTTCTCAGCGTATCCATCCGAGGCTCGCACGTATCGCAATGGCCTGCGACTCGCGGAGGCGATCACGGAACTCTTGGGGCTCGGCAGCGGTGTCACGCTCGGGAATGCCGGTGCTCCGCAGGTTCATGTCATGGGCCACAGCCACGGCTCGAAGGTGGCCACCGTCGCCACAGCCGCGCTGCGTCAAAGCGGCCAGGTCGTCGAGCAGCTTTCGGTGCTGGATTCACCCGAGTCGTATCTCACCGTCAAGATCGACGCCAATAATTTGTTGTGGTACTACCTGCCTGACGTTCAGCCAGGTCGCGTGGCCGGCACCACGTTCGTCGACAACACGATCTCCTACTTCGGCGAAACCTACGCGAATTTTCCAGGGCTATCCAACGTCGTCGATGTGTCGCTCGCCCCGACCGTGCTCTATGGCGAGTTGGCGGTAAGTGACAACCACTCGTATGCCGCAGCCTGGTATGCCGGCGCCACCGCAAGCGACAGCGGCTACGGCCTCGGTTGGTCTCCGCTTTTGCATCCGGACGTGCCGCCGACGCTGCTTCCTGGTTACCAGCAGCCGTGGACCGAGCCCACGGCCGAGACGCAGTTCGTGCTGACTGGGAAGCCGACACCCGCCCCGCGGACGCCGGTCTTTACCGCTTCCACGCTGACCGACGTGACGACGACCGGCAACGCGAGCATGAATTCCGGCGTGATCTCGCTTGCGACGTCGCCGAGTTCGAAGGGGGCGAGCGTCACGGGGCAGCTCGACTTTGAATCGACGTCGTACGGCCTCGTGTTCACGTTCGAGTTCGCGAACGCGACCGCGGGCGACCAGCTCAGCGTGACGATCGGAGGCCTCGTCGATACCTACCAATACTTCGTGGTCGACGGAGCGTCCGCCGGTTCGGGCGTCCACTCGGCGACCGTGAGTGTCTACAGCAGTTGGGGTGGCAAGTATCCTGTGACCTTCGCCCTGGCCTCCGCCAGCGGATCCACGAACCCGAGCCTCACGATCAAGGACATCGAGCAGATTACGTTCGCCTCGTCGTGATCATTCTCCGTCGCCGAATGGCGGGAGTGCCCGTGCAGGCCTGTCCGTCATTCTTCCACGACCACCTGCATCACCTGCCACTTGCCCGACGCCAGGCGCCATGTTTTGCCCGTATCAAGGTTGATCCGGAAGGTGTTCCACGTCGTCTGGTCGGGATGGCCGGAGCTCACCAACTGAACGTCATACCGGCCCTTTGGCGGCGCTTCGATTTCGCCGATGGCCTGCCAATTGCCCGCCTTGACCAACCAGGCTTCGCCCGTGACCGGATTGAGCCGAACAGCAACGTAATCGCTGGCCTTGAACGGGGCAGTCCTCAGGATGAAGTCGGAACTCGCCGATGGCTCGGCTGCCGTCACGAGTGGGGCGGACAGGCAGGCAAATACAAGAGTAAGCAGAGACAGCATGCGGCTCATATGAACCTCCACGAGGAAGTGACTTCATCGGCCATCATTGGACCGACGCGACTATTTGCCGCAGAATATCAAATGGATTCACTCCGGGGGGACGCAGCATGGTGTCGAAAACGATGAGAGCCTTGCTGTTGGCCGTTGGCGTGGTGTGCGCCGACAACGCGGCCGGCGACACGCCTGTCGATGACCACAAGCGTGTCGCCGACCTGACGACCGCGATCAAGGCGAAACCCGACGATGCCGGCCTTCGGCACGAGCGAGGCACCGCGCACTTCGAACTTCAACAGATTGACGAAGCCATCGCGGATTTCGACGAGGCCATCGTACTCGATCCAAAATTCACGCCGTCGTATGTGAGTCGGGCGGCCTGCCGGGCGATGAAAGGTGACATCGAGCGGGCAATTGCCGACACCTCTGCGGCGCTGGCGATCGACCCCAGCCTTTCGACCGCGCTTCGCTCGCGCGCCTCGCACTACTACGCGGTCGGCGACTTCGACAGGGCGATCGCCGATTTCACCACGCTGGTCGCACAAGACGCCACCGATGTGACGGCTCTCAACGGACGTGGCAGCAGCGACGCTCGCCAGCCGCGATTCGACAAGGCGATCGCCGACTTTGACGCAGCCTTGAAAGTCGATCCGCGCAACCCCATGACGCTCGTCAATCGCGGCTCTGTGTATTCCGACCTGCGGCAGTTTGACAAGTCGGTTCAAGATTTCACAGCCGCGATCGCCGTCGATCCACTTCGTGGCCAGACCTACAACAGCCGCGGCGCTGCGCTTGTGGAACAGGGAAACGCCGATGGAGCTCTGGCCGATTTCACGAAAGCGATCGAGGTGGATCCTGGCCTGGCGGCCGCGCGCATCAATCGCGCGCTGGTCTACGAAGCACTCGGTGAGTTCGACAAGCAGATGGCCGACCTTGACGAGCTTGTCCGAGTCGCGCCGAAACTGCCTGTCGGCTACCGCATGCGAGGCGAAGCCTGGCTCAAGCAAAACCAGCCAGACAAAGCGCTCCTTGATTTTGATGCGGTGCTCGGCCTCGAGCCGGGGAATCTGAACGCCCTGTTTGCCCGAGGTGATTGCTGGCTTCGCAAGGGAGAGCCGCAGAAGGCCGAGGCCGATATTACGAGCCTCCTCGAAAGGAATCCGAACGTCCCGATCGCGCTGTCGTTTCGTGCGGCCGCTCGGCATGCCCAGGGCAATCTCCGGGGAGCGGTCACCGATCTCGGGGCGGCCCTGAAGCTCGAGCCAGGGAACGCGAAGGCGCTCAACGACCGAGGATTGCTCTACATGCGGCTCCATGACCCCGTCGCGGCGATCGCAGACTTCGACGCCGCGATCCAGCTCGCGCCGGAAGCTTCGATTCTCTACGACAACCGCGGCCAGGCCCACCTCGCCAATAAGAACCCCGCGAAGGCGCTTGCGGATTTCAGCGAATCCCTGCGGCTTGATTCAACGAACACGAGTGCTCGTTTCGGTCGCGCTTGGATTCTCGCCACGGCGAACGACGCCAGCATCCGCGATGGTGCGCTCGCGGTGAAAGATGCTACGGAGGCCTGCGAGGCGCTCCAGTGGAACAACGCTCATGCCCTTGACGCCTTGGCTGCCGCCTACGCCGAACTCGGGGAGTTCCCCAAGGCAATCGAGACCGCCGAGAAGGCAGCCAAGCTCTTCGCCACGGAGGACACCAAGGACGCCGTTGCCAAACGCCTGAAGCTCTACCGCGAGAACAAGCCTTTCCGGCAGCCATAGCAGGCTGTGGAGCAAGTCTGCCGCCGCACGATCGGGCGATCCCCAACCACAAAAGCCTCGGCTTTTTCTTTGGTCAGCCGCGTGGAAACAGGCCATGGAGAGCCTTCTCCACGGACAGCTATCGGGCCGTCGCCGTGGAAGGTCAGTAGAGCGCTGCCGCCTCTTTGCCGGTAATGATCGGGGCTCGCCAGGTGTTGCGGCCGATCTCCTTGGCCGCGATGAGGTTGATGTTCTCCCGCCCGCGGAACTCTCGGTCCGGTTCGAGACGGATGAGCTTGCAGGTGAAGAGGAAGCAGTCGTCCGATTTCGCGGTGAGCCAATGGACGTTGTTGCGGTAGTCCGAAATGCTCGACCACGTGCCAGGTCCCGCGTCTTTGTCGTCGGCGGTTTGGCGGACGATCATCTCCTCGCCCAGATCCCCGAGCCGGTCGTACTGTCGCACGTCAAACGCTCCCGACACGCACAGAAACGCCGAGGTCATGTTGCCGTGACCATGCGGCGGAATGCTTCGCCCCTTCTTGATGTGGGCCACCTTGACGATGGCCGACGTGGCGTCTGCTTCGCTCGTCGTTTTGCCGATCGGCCCGACCGCGATGTCCTCGAAGATCTCGCCGCGTTCCGCGAGATCGAGCGCGGTCATGCGGTCTGCCAGCTTGCGGAAATCGATCAGCTCGAGAAGCGAACGCATCGGTACCTTCGCAAAGAGCGAATCGACGGCCTCTTGCCACTGGAGCGCCGAGATCTTTCGTAGGGCGAGTTGCTGCGAGATCGCGTCGAGCTGCCCCACCCATTCCTTGATGGTCCGCTCACTCCCGTCGGCGGCATAACCAACGCGGCTGGCGTGGACGGCCAGCAGCCCTCCCAGCAGCGCGCGGCCGGACAATCCCATCAGTTCGCGACGATTCAGGGCTGGAATCACGGGAGCCTTCCTTTCGCGAAGGTAGCGGTTCTGCGGAAAGATTTTCCCCAGCGGGCAGGATAAGCGGTGGTGCGCCGGCGAGCAACCATGCGCGGATCAGGTCGATCTCGGCGCGTGTGAGCGGCTTCTCGTCGTAGGGCGGCATCTCACCATCAACGATGACCTGCCAGATTTTCGCATCGAGAGCATCGGACTTTGCGTTGTCCGCTGGCAGAACCAGCCCCCGGGGATCCGCATGAAGGCGATGGTTGTCGAGCAGGTCGAACTTCGCGTCACGATACTTGGCGTTGTGGCACTTCAGGCAGTGCTCACGTAGGACAGGGAGGACCGCGGCCGCCGAGGGATCCATGACCGTGGCCCGGGCCTCCCCGCCGACGGCGGCGATGAACACCGCGGCCATCATGACGATGCGGGATGTCATCCAGTCCATGCCTTGTCTCCAGGCCTGGTGTTTCGACGCGCCGATTGGACGCCTTATTCTGACCGCCATGATACGGTGGGGCACCGGGCGTTGGATGCGCCTGGCAGGAGCGAGAAGATGGCCTGTGCTGCCGGAGGATGAGTACCGGTGCTCAATCGCAATTTCCGACACGAAGCCGACCTCGTCCGCGGCGAAGGCGATGGTCGCTCTCGCGCCGTCGGGGAGTCGTTCGATTTGGCCTTCCCAATCCCTCGAGAATCTCCGGTGACGCAGTTCCAAGATCGCCTGCGACGTGCCGCTGCCTCGGCATGGGCAAAGCTCGAGCGACGGGCGTATGCGTGGGGGGTGAGGCCTGGCGGCGCGCTACGGCTTCCCGACTTCCTCGGCATCGGAGGCCAGAAGACCGGGACGACGTGGCTCCACGCGAACCTCTCTTGCCACCCGGACCTCTTCTTGACTGCACAGAAGGAGTTGCACTACTTCGATTGGTACTACCACACACGGCTGCGTGACTACGCCCGCCATTTTGCCGACGCAGGAGACCTGGTCGCCGGGGAGATCACGCCGTCGTACCAGCTCCTTCCCCCCAGGCGCATTCGCATGATCAAGTCGCTCTGTCCAGCGCTGCGAATGATCCTGCTCGTTCGCAATCCGATGGACCGAGCCTGGTCGCAGGCCCGGATGGGGTTGGCGAAAAATCGAGGGCGGCGGATCGACGAGATCCCCGATGACGAGTTCGTCGCGTTCTTTCGGTCGCGGGCCTCGCACCGTCGCGGCCTCTACACCGAGTCGATCGATCGCTGGTCGAGCATTTTTGGAGCTGATCGGCTGCTGGTCCTGTTTCACGACGACATCCGCAACAACCCCGAGTCCCTCCTGACACGCATCTTCGTGCATCTCGGCGTCTCGTCCGACGTCGATTGGTCCCGCTTCCCGACGAGAGACGTCATCTTTCAGGGGATCGAGGCGCCGCTGCCGGAACGGTTTCGTCCGGTGCTGAGCGAGCTCTACGGAGCCGAAATCGATGCCCTCGGCAGACGCTATCCCGCCGCCGTCGCCGCGTGGCAGGCCCGCGAACATGGCACGTTCGCCCCAGCCGGGTGATGGAACGCCATGGTGTGCATCCGGGCTGGCGCGAAGCAATACTAGAGAATTCCCTGGCTCGAACTGCCGCGGCTCGTCCGCTCCCCACGAGACTCCCTCCCGAGAACCCACCCATGGCCACAGCTTCCGAAGCGACTCCACGGCTTGGCGACGACGACGTCGCCGCGATCGACCGCCTCCGCGACATCCAGGCGCGGCTGAAGAGAGAGCTCGCGCGAGTCATCATCGGCCAGGATGAAACCGTCGACCGGCTCACGATCTGCCTCTTCGCTCGCGGCCATTCGCTGCTCATGGGCGTGCCGGGGCTCGCGAAGACGCTGCTTGTCAGCAAGCTGGCCGAGTGTGTGTCGCTGAAGTTCAGCCGCATCCAGTTCACGCCCGACCTCATGCCGATGGACATCACCGGCACCGACATCCTCCAAGAGACCGCCGACGGCCGCCGCGAGTTTCACTTCGTGCCCGGTCCTGTCTTCGCGAACATCGTCTTGGCCGACGAGATCAACCGCGCCCCGCCGAAGACGCAAGCCGCCATGCTCGAGGCGATGCAGGAGCACAAGGTGACGGTCGTGGGCAAGACGTCACGACTCGATCCGCCGTTCTTCGTGCTGGCCACGCAAAACCCCGTCGAACAGGAAGGCACCTATCCGCTCCCCGAAGCTCAGCTCGACCGGTTCATGTTTCTGATCGAACTCGATTATCCGAATGAAGACGAAGAGGTCGCGATCGCCCGCACCACGACCGGCGGGGCCCCTCCGGAGCTCGACCACGTACTCACTGGCCCCGAGATCATCGACTACCAAGAGCTCGTCCGCCGCGTGCCGGTGCCGGACCATATTTATGAGTTCGCCGCCAAGCTCGTCCGCAAGACGCGCCCCAAGGGGGAGACGGCACCGGCCTGGCTCAAGCCACTGGTCGCGTGGGGTGCCGGACCGCGCGCGGTGCAATACCTCATCCTCGGTGCCAAGGCGCGGGCGGCGCTTTCGGGCAGTTACATGGCGAGGCTCGAAGATATCGAAGCGGTCGCGGCGCCCGTGCTCACGCACCGGCTCATCACGACGTTCGCGGCTCAGGCCGAGGGCATCACCGCCAAGGAGATCGTCGGGCGGCTCGTGAAGGAGACGATCGCGGAGCAGGTTTCTTGATGCTTGAAGCGGGCCCGTATTCGGGTTCGAACCGTCGATTCTCGAAGTCTGTCTGATCAAGTCGTGAACGCCGTCTGCAATGTTTTCTGATCGCCAGCCCCGAACCTTCTTGGAACCAGCCGTGCTCTCGCGGCTGGCCGGGGTGCCGCTTTTGGCCCGCAAGCCGATGGTGGGCGGCGTGTCGGGGCGGCATGCGAGCCCCCACCGGGGATCGAGCGTCGAGTTTGCCGAGTACCGCAAGTACGTGCCGGGCGACGACCTGCGCCGCCTGGACTGGCGGGCCTTCGGAAGGTCGGACCGGTTTTACGTGAAGGAGTACGAGGCCGACACGAACCTCCGGCTCGTCCTTGTGCTCGACACGAGCGGCTCCATGGGTTTTGTGTCGGCGAAGCCGGGGGTGCATGTCACACAACCGCTCGCAAAGCTCGACTACGCCCGGCGAATCTGTGGGGCCCTGGGGTACCTCGCCAGCCAGCAGGGGGACGCCGTCGGGATTTCATGTGCGGCCGCAGGCATCGTGCGCACGCTTCCGCCGCGCCGCAGCCCTGCCCACCTGCGGCTGGTTTTTGACGTCATCGAAGAGGCCAAGCCACAAGGTCAGACCGGTCTTGCGGAAGTCCTTCACGAACTTGCCGAGACCATCCGTCAGCGGGCGCTGGTGGTGATCGTGTCTGATCTGTTTCTCGACCCGACTGAGCTGGCAAGCGCGTTTGGTCACCTTCGCTTCCGCCGGCATGACGTCGGCGTGTTTCATCTCCTCGACCCCCAGGAGATCGGCTTTGATTTTTCACGGCCGACCCGATTCCTCGACATGGAGGGAGGCAGCTCGATCTTCGCCGACCCAATCGAAATTGCCGACCGCTATCACCGCGCGGTGGCGACCTACTTGGAGGCCATCCGCGGCATCGTCCTCGAGGCGGGCATCGACTATCACCGCGTCATGACCGACGAGCCCTACGAACAGGTGCTCGCACGGTTCCTGGTGGGCCGAGCGGTCGGGAGGGGTCTGCGATGACGTTCCTCCAGCCGTGGGTGCTTGCGGCCCTGCCCCTGGTGGCCCTGCCGCTCATCATCCACTTGATCAACCAGCGGCGGTTCCAAACCGTGCAGTGGGGGGCGATGCAGTTTTTGCTCTCCGCCAAAGCGCTGTCGAGCGGCTACTCCAAGCTGCGGCACTGGCTGATCATGCTTTTGCGCATGCTCGCGGTGGCCGCGGTCATCCTGGCGGTCGGGAGACCTCTCTCTCGTGGTTGGCTCGCGCTTGCCGGCGGCGGTCGTCCGGACACGGCGATCGTCATCCTCGATCGAAGCCCGAGCATGCAGGCCCGCGATCAGGCCATCGAAGGAACCAAGCTCGCCACCGGCCGCAAACAGTTGGCTGAATCGCTCACGCTCCTCGCACCGTCACGCTGCCTTTCGTTTGCAACGGCCGACGACGATCCGGTGGAGATCGATCCGCGCGAGCTTCAGGAACTTCCTTCAGCTGGCCCGGCAGCCGCTTCGACGGACGTACCAGGATTACTGCGTGCTGCTTTTGACCACATTCGTGACAACGCCGCCGGCACCACCGAAATTTGGATCTGCTCCGACGAGCGGGCCAACGACTGGGCCCTCGACGAGGGTGGCTGGGCTGGCCTTCGCGATGCTTTTGCCAAGCTGCCCCAGCAGGTGCGGTTTCAGCTTTTGTCGTTCGCCCAGAATGAGCCTGCGAATCTCGCGGTGCGGGTTACCGAGGCAACGCTGCAAAAGCGAGGTCGTGAACACGAGCTCGTCGTGAGCCTGGTCGTGACCCGACCCGATGCCGCGGGTAGCGACAGCACGCCACCGCTGACGGTGCCGGTGAAATTCGAACTGGGGGGGGTCACGAGTGTCGTCGATGTCGCGCTCGCCGGGCGCGAGGCCACCCTTGCCAACCACACCCTGCCCCTGGGCCGCTCGGGGGTGCGTGGCTGGGGCCGGGTGACGATTCCGCCCGATGCGAACCTCGCCGACAACGAGTTCTACTTCACGTTCGACGAGCCGCCGCCACGCGTCTCGCTCGTCGTGGCCGAGGAGGCCGCCGCCGCCCGCGTGCTCGAGATCGCCGCATCGATTCCGCCGGTCAAGGATCTGGTCGCTCGGGCCGAAGTCGTGCCACGCGGGGCCCTCGCGACGGCGGCTTGGGACGAGGCGGCGCTTGTTCTTTGGCAGGGACCGCTCCCGAGCGACGCCGAGGCGGAGTTGATCGAACGATTCGTCAGCCGCGGTGGCCAGGTGATTTTCTTTCCGCCAGAGGATGCGAACGAGACTTTTTTCGCGGGCGTTGCCTGGGGCGAATGGACCACGCATGAGCCGCCTGTGCGCGCCGAACAATGGCGGACCGACCAGGATCTCCTTTCGAACACGCTTTCGGGCGGGGCGCTGCCGCTTGGCGAACTCGATGTGCGGCAGGCCCGTGGACTCATCGGTGAACCGGTGACTCTGGCGTCCCTCGCCGGTGGCGGTCCGCTGCTTGCACGGGTGCCCGATGGTCGCGGCATCTATTTCTGCACGACACTGCCGACGCCCCGTCACTCGTCGCTCGCTTCGGAAGGGGTCGTGCTGTATGCACTCATCCAGCGGGCGATCGATCGCGGGATCGAGCCGCTCTCCGGCGCGAGGCAACTGGCAGCAGGTGCCGCCACCGCAGCGCTCGCGCGTGGCAGCGGCGCCTCCACGGCGTGGGAACGGCTTGCCGGGAGTGACGACGCGCTCTCGACCGAGGACGGCCTCCATGCGGGCGTCTACTCGATCGGCGGAAGGCTCGTGGCGGTGAATCGGCCGACGGGCGAAGACACCGCACGGGTCGCCGCGGCCGAACGGATCGACGCCCTCTTTCGCGGTCTCTCGTTTTCCCGCATCACCGGCCAGGCTGGCGTGAGCGACAGCATCGTCCAAGAGATCTGGCGAGCTTTTTTGATCGCCATGCTCATCGCCTTGGTCGTCGAAGGCATCTTGAGTCTGCCACGACAGCGGGCAGTGCAGCCTGAAGGATTCATGCCACGGGAGGCTGCGGCATGAAAAGACTCGAGAGCGAGCTTCGCCGTGCTTCAAGCGTTTTCCGCATGGACCTGCTCAGGGCGACCCGTGTCACGTCGCCGGACGTTCGCTCCGGCCATCCATGGCCTCCGCTCACTCGGAGAAATCTGCGCTACGCCCTCCGGGCTGCGCTGGCTTTCTACGCCGGCTCCATACCACGGGTCGCCCTGAGCCTCCGTTGGCGGGAGGCTGCGGCATGAATACGACGACATTCGAGGGGCTGCGATTCTTTACGACGCCGTGGACGATCGGGCTTTCCGTGGCACTCGTCGCGGCGGTCGTGATCGTGGCGATTCTCACCTGGCGACGCAGTGGCTTTTCGGTGGGTACGGGATTCGTGGAGTTGCTACGCGTCGTGATCGCGGCGCTCGTCGCGCTCCTGCTCAATCAGCCCGAATGGGTCGAGGAGTTTCGACCGACCGACAAGCCGGTCGTGGCTGTCCTCATGGACGCGTCACGAAGCATGGACACGCAGGATGTGGTCGCCGCAGGCGACAAAACGGCGACGACAAAAACACGGCGTGAGGCGGTCGCGGAACTCGGGCGAGATACGTTCTGGCGGTCGCTCGAAGATCGCTATCAAGTAAAGATCGAGCCGTTTTCGGTTGCCCCCGATGCGGTCGGTACGGATCTCTCTGGACCCCTCACAAAGGCGCTCGAGCGCGATGGTTACCTTCGCGCGGTCGTCGTCGCCGGCGATGGCGACTGGAACGAAGGATCGCCACCGCTCGAAGCGGCCCAGCGGATGCGGCTGGCCCAGGTGCCGGTTTTTGCCGTGCCAGTCGGCAGCCAGACCAAACTTCCCGACGTGGAGCTCGTGAGCCTCGACTGTCCGACGGTGGGTGTCGTCGGCAAACCGGTCCGCGTGCCGTTTACGATCCATTCGTCACTGCCCACCGAACGCGTCGTGCCGGTCACCCTCAAGACGAATACCGGGGAAGAGCTGCGCAAGGACGTGCGCCTGCCACCGATGGCCGCGACCACTGAATGGATCTACTGGACACCGCCGGGCGAAGGAGACTTCGTCGTGACGGTGACCGTGCCGCCGCAACCGGGTGAACTGCTCCCTGACAACAATGTCCGCACCGCGCCGATCGCCGTTCGGCAAGAACAGCTCGAGGTGCTTGTGGTCGAGAGCGTGCCGCGGTGGGAATATCGCTATCTTCGAAACGCTCTCTCGCGTGACCCAGGTGTCGATGTTTCATGCCTGCTCTTTCAGCCAGGCCTCTCGAAGCGGGGCGGTGGAGTCCGCGACTACATATCAAAATTTCCATCCGGCCTTGATGAGCTCGCAAAGTTCGACGTGGTCTTTCTGGGCGACGTGGGAATCGGTCCGGGCCAGCTCACGGAAGAAGACTGCCGGCTCTTGAAGGGACTCGTCGAATATCAGGCCAGCGGCTTGGTGTTCATGCCGGGCTGGCGTGGAGACCAGGCGTCGCTGGCCAGCACCGACCTTGAAGAGCTTTGCCCGGTCGTCGTCGATCCCGCGCGGCCTGAAGGAGGCTCGACCGACGGCCCGCGCAAGCTCGTGCTCACCGAGGCCGGCCAAAAGAGCCTGCTCACCAAACTTGCCGACTCGTCGAGTGAGAATCTCGCCGTGTGGGAAAGCCTGCCGGGCGTGAACTGGTACGGCCCGGTCTTGCGGGCGAAGGCGGGCAGCGAGGTGCTCGCGGTTCATGAAGACGCGACCAATGAATACGGCCGCATTCCCCTGCTGATCACCCGAACGTTCGGCGCCGGGAAAGTGCTCTACATGGCGACCGACGGCGCGTGGCGCTGGCGGAAGGGCGTCGAAGACAAATACCACTATCGTTTCTGGGGACAGGTTGTCCGCTGGATGGCCTACCGACGCAACATGGCCAAAGGGGAGCGGATGAGTCTTTCCTTCGCGCCTGAGCAGCCGGAGTTGGGACAGTCGATTGCGCTCGATGCCCGCGTGGCAACGACCTCCGGCGAGCCGCTCTCGCAAGGCGAGGTGGTGGCACGGATCACGGCTCCGAGTGGTGCGGTGGAAACCGTCCGGTTTTTGCCGCCGGCGGGCGAAGGGGAATGGGGCGTGTTTGCGGCGTCGTTTACACCGACCGAGCCGGGCAAGCATGAGGTGGTCGTGTCGTGCAGAGAAACCGGCGACACACTGGCCGCGTCGTTCTTTGTCCAGGGCGTGGCTGCCGAGGGAATCGGAGGCGTCGCCCGACCGGAAGTGCTCACCGAAATTGCCCAGGTGACCCGCGGCAAGGTCGTTCCGCCAGACCAGGTGTCGGAGTTGCTTGCCGCGCTCGAGGCCCTCCCGGAACCTTCTCCTGAGGTTCGGCGTCTCCAAGTCTGGTGCCACCCGGTGGTGGCGGCGGTGCTCGTCGGGCTCCTGGGACTTTTCTGGGTGGGCCGCAAACGGCAAGGGCTGGTGTAGTGATGGCTACAGGACTCCTTATGGGAAGTCGCGTCTTGCGTAGCTCAGGGTCGCCCGTGTCATGGAGCCGGCGTGGGAGACCAGCGCAGCCTGGAAGACGAAGCGCCAGTCTCCCCCGAGTGAGCGGAGGCCATGGATGGCCGCAGCGAACGTCCGGCGACATGACACGGGCGACCCCGAGCTGGAGCCAGCATCTGGGGCTGGGCAGGTTCGATAAGATGAAAGTGGCGCGGCACAAGGAGCATTCCGCATGACGGCCTCGGTGAACGAGTCGGTGCTCGATGATGGCCCGAGTGGCTTGCCGGCAGACTTGGCACAGCGGCTTCGCGCGTTTCGGGCCCGGGTGTGGCGGATCAAGCTCCTGGAGGCGGTCGGCGGAGCCGCCGCCGGAGTGCTCGTCGGGTACCTCGCCGTGCTCGGACTCGATCGTGTCATGGAGACGCCGTGGGGCGTAAGGCTCGGCGTGTTCTTGGTGGCGGTCGCTGGCTGCGCGGCGGTGCCCGTGGCGCTCCACCGCTGGATTTGGAGCCATCGGCGCTTCGAGCAACTTGCCCGACTCATCGCCCGATCGTTTCCGGCGATCGGTGATCAACTCTTGGGCATCATCGAGCTGGCACGCGAGACAGCGTCGGGGACGGTCTCATCGTCTTCGCGAACAGGGCTCGGGGGTTCGCGTCGGCTGGCCGAAGCGGCGATCGCCCAGGTGGCGGCCCGTGCGAAGTCTTTTGATTTCCGCGCCGCCGTGCCACGGCCTCGGCATCTTGCGTGGCTGTCTGCCGCCGCGGTGCCGCTCGTCATCGCGATCGCCGCAGCGTGGCTTGCGCCCGAGGCGTCGGCCAATGCCTGGGCGAGGTTTCTGGCGCCGTGGCAAGCGATCGAGCGGTTCACCTACACCCGATTCGAACGTATCCCTGAGACGATCGTCGTCCCTCGCGGTGAGCCGGCCACGGTGCCCGTCAAGCTCGCGAGCGAAACGAGGTGGCGGCCGGAGGAAGCGACGGTGCGCGTGGGCCGGCAGCCGAATGTGAAATCGCCCCTTGCCGATGGCGGCTACACCTTCGAATTGCCCCCTCAACTCGTCCCCGCTCCGCTTGCCATTGCGGTTGGCGATGCCCGAGGTCGGGCGACGATCGAACCGATGCCACGCCCTGAGATCGTCGGCCTTGCCGCCGAGATCAAGCTGCCGGCGTACCTGAGTCGTTCCGGTGTCATCCGCCAGGAGATCCGCGGTGGCACGCTCGCGCCGGTCATGGGCAGTACGGTCACACTCACTGCCACCGCGGATCGCAAGCTCAGCAACGCTTCCGTCGATGGCGTTGCGCTTGCGCCGTCTGGCGACACGGTGACGATTCCGCCGCGAACGGTCATGGAAGAGTCGACCGTTTCCCTGACCTGGCAAGACATGCATGGCCTCGATGGTGCCAGGCCGCTGGTGCTCGCGATCCAGCCGCGGGCCGATGAGCCACCCGCCGTGGTCGCGCTCGATATCCCCGCCAGCCGCGACATGCTCTTGAACACCGACACGCTCAGATTCCGCGTCGCCGCCCGCGATGATTTCGGGATTCGCCGAGTCGGCATCGAATGGGAAGGGGTCGACGACTGGAACGTGGCCACCGATCCGGCGCTCAAATGCCAGGGTGAACGGCTCATCACCATCGGTGGCCCCGCACTCGATTCGCTCGAGGCCGCGGCCACGTTCTGCCCCGACGCGCTCGGTATCGCGCCGCAGCCGATCCTGCTGCGGGCCTTCGCCGAAGACTACAAGCCAGGACGCAAGCGGGCGTATTCGAGTCCGATGCTGATCTACGTCGTCGACCGCGCCGAGCACGCGCTGGTTCTCAACGCGCGGCTGCAGCAGTTCCGTCAGCAGGCAAGCGAGGTGCGCGACCGCGAGATGGCCCTCTTGGCGGCCAACAAGGAGCTTCGCGACATGCCCGCCGAGCGGCTTGTCGATCCGGAAACGCGTGCCAAGCTCTTGAACCAAGCTGCCGCGGAAGACGCCAACGCCCGACGCCTCGATCGGCTCGTCGATGCTGGCGCCGCGCTCGTCCGCGAGGCCATGAAGAACCCCGACTTCGAAGCCGGCACGCTCGAACAACTCGCCGAAGACATCCAAACGCTTGCCGACATCGCCGAGAATCGGATGCCGGGCGTGGCGGACCTGCTCCAACAGGCGGCAGAGGCAAAGCTGGCCAAGGGGGGTGGAAAGCCCTCCGAAGGTAAGCCAGGTGCGCCATCCGGCCAGTCTGGTTCAGAGGCCTCCGCACAGGGCAAGGAAGGTGGAGAGTCGGGCGACCAGACGCCGCAGACGGCCGGCAAGCAGGGCGAGAGTGGCGGTGAGCCGAAGGAGTCGGAGCAGGCGGGAGGCGGCGGCCAGTCTGGAGAACCGTCGGGTGAACAGCCACCGCAGGTCGGTGAAGATCGCTCGAAGCAAGGGGGCGGACAGGGAGGAGAGCCTTCCGCGGAATCGCCCGAGGGCCAACCCCCAGTGCCGCAGGTCGTCGACAAAGAGTCGTCGCAACAGCCCGCCGGTGATTCCGAAAGCCAGAAGAGTCAGCCAGGCGGACCTGGTCGTCTCGGTCTACCATCGACACAAGCC
>CAZCHF010000028.1:0-3106 GCA_964498325.1 uncultured Candidatus Kuenenia sp. | reverse complement strand
ACACAAGCCGGGGTGGCACCGCCGTCGGAAGGACAACCGCCCGGCGAGCCGCCGAGTGCCGAAGAGGCGCTCGACGAGGCGATCGCCAAGCAGGAAGAACTGCTCGAGCAGTTTGCCAAGGTCGCGGATGAACTGGCCGCCGTGATGGCGCGGCTTGAAGGGAGCACGTTCGTCAAACGCTTGAAGCTGGCGTCACGTGAGCAGGCCACGATCGGTGACCGGCTGGCGGGCTTGGCTGCCGATGCGTTTGTCGCGCAGTCCGGGCGACCCGCCGGAGTGGTCGACGCCCTGGGTGATGTCAAACAACAGAACACCCGTGAGACCGACAAGGTCTCGGCGATCATGGACGATCTCCAGGCGTATTTTGATCGTCGGCAGCTCCCGGCGTTTCGGACGGTGCTCGACGAAATGAAGGAGCTCGATGTGCTCGGGAGCATGCGGCAGGTCTCCGACAGCCTCGCAAGCGAGGCGGGGATGTCGATCGCCCAGGCCGAGTTCTGGTCGGATACGTTCGATCGCCTGGCCGACGATCTTGTTCCGCCGCCCGAGGGGAGCGGGAGCGGGCAGGGCGAGGGGGAACAGCGGGAAAGCGTGCCACCGGAGGTCGTGCTCGAGACGATGAAGATCCTGGAAGACGAAACGATTCTGCGCGAGGAAACCCGTGTGGCTGAGCAGACCAAGCTGGCCATGACGGACGACGAACTTACCGGCATGCTCGCCCAGCTTTCGGGTCGCCAGGAGTCTCTTGCCGATCGGGTCGTGGACCTCGTCGATCGCTTGCTCGAAGAGCCTGATGGAGACCAGCAGTTCGGCCCCGAGATCGAGCTCTTTGAAAAAGTCGAGGAGGTGATGGTCGAAGCAGCCGACCTGCTCGCGAGTGGCGACACAGGGCCGAAGGCGATTGCCGCCGAGACCGAGGTGATCGAGCTCTTGCTCCAGGCCCAGGCTGCAGCCAACGGCGGCGGCGGGGGCGGTGGCGGTGGCGGCACGCCAGGTGGCGGGGCGACCGGCTCGGCAAGTACGTCGGCGCTTGCGCTTGTCGGCGCTGGCAACCGGAGCAAGCCTGAAGCGGGGGGTGAGAAGGAACAAGCGACGGGCGTGTCGGGCCGCGTGCTTCCCGAAGAGTTCCGGGCCGGACTCGACGCCTACTTCAACCAGCTTGAACGAGAACGACGATGATTCTTCGCTTTCGACATCGGATCGCGTGCGTCGCCATGCTTGCAAGTGGGCTGGTGGTGTCTGCGAGCGGGGCCGCGGATGCCCAAGCGCCCGATCGCTCGATCGGCGACCCCTGGTGGGATGAGGCTTTCGCTGAGTCGACACTCAATGATCCGGCCGACGAAGAGGTCGAGGAACCGGAGGCGGCCGCCGCGGCGGTGCCACAGGCGGCGGGACGCAAGCGGATCCATCGGCGTGACGGGACGATGAACATCCTGCGACGGGAGCTTTCGGTGGTCCGAGCGACATGCCCGGGTCTCTCGCTCGAAGAGCGCCGGGCGATCGTGCACGCCGGTCTCCGCGCGGTCGAGCAGGTACCGGCTGCCGGTGCCGCTGCCGCTGCCGACAAGATGCCAGCCCCCAAGCTCGTCGCACCGGGAGTGGTGCTCCGCGTTCAGGTGGGTGGCGGTGCGAAGCCCTCCGACGCGGCGCAATCGCTCGAAAACGCGATTGAAAAAGTGGTCGCCGCGGTAGCGTCTCCAGACGATGCAAAGGCGTACCGCCGCGAACTGGAGGCCCGCGCCGAGCGGCGTCGGGTCGCCGCGGTCGCCAGGCTCGTCGAGGCAATCGACCAAACAGCGATGCTCGACGACGACCAGCGTCAACGGCTTGCCGCAGAGCTCGACAGCAACTGGCAGCCCTTCTGGGATCAGGCGTCGCTGCAAGCGGGACACGCCCGTATGTCGGGGAGCCGGTTGCCTCCGGGCGTTGCGGCCGTGGTGGCCGATGTGCTTGACCCCGACGCGTTCAAGGCCTGGCAGGAGCGGCTTCGACGGCTGCCGGGATCATGAACCGCCTGCAACGAGAAACCGATCGGTTCCGGCAACTCCGGGCTTTGGTGGTGCGCCTTCTCGGCGTGGCTTCGGTCCTCGTCGCAGCCGCTGACGCTGCCGACGATCTCGTGCTCGACGGTTCCCAGGTGCCTTCCCCGACGTCCATCCAGGGGGGGCGGGTGATTCTGGGTGGCAACCAAGGCCAGGTTATCGTCGGGCCGCGAGGTGTGGTGGGGCGGCAGCCCGAGTACGACCTCGGTGGCCTGTTCGATCAGCATGCCTTTGGTCGCTTCGCCGGCCACAACCAGGTCTTCGTCGTCAACGGAAGGCAAGCCGTCAGCAGAACCGATGCCATGGATCGTGCCCTCGCGGTGGTCCGCCAGCGGTGCGAGCAGCGGATCGAGACACTCGAGACAGTCTGCGGTCTCGACGCGCGGCAGTTGCGGATGCTCGAACGGGCGCTCGAAAGTGATCTCAAGCGGATCGGCAGCCTGATCGAGGCCGAGCGGGTTCGCTACGCCGGTCGGACGATGCCCGCCACTCCCCAGGGGCTCGATCGGGACGTGCTCGTCGATGTGCGCGATCACGCCCTGCAGTGCCGCGTGTTGCTCGAGTCGATCCCTGGCCCGAACTCGCTCCTTGGAGGTGTCGTGCACGACATGCTCTCTCCCGAGCAGGCATCGGCGTTCTCGACGTGGATCGAACGGAGGCGGGCCTGCCGATGGAAGGCGATGGTCAAGACGGTTCTCGTGCAGTTGGACGAGTCGGGGTTGGGCCTCGTGTCCTCCCAGGTCACGGCCCTCGAATCGACCCTCTTGGCCGACATGCCGCCGCTCGATGTGGGGGCGTCGGCAACCTCGACGGACGCATGCCTCATTTCCAAACCATTTTCGTGACGACCCGACTCGCCCGGCACCAGGAGCAATGGGAGGCCCTGCTCGATCCGCGGCAGCGGGCGATGCTGACCCAACGGATCGAATCGTACGGCGATCCCGTCCAGGTCGAGGCGATGCTCGTGGAACAAGGTATTCTCGTACAAAGCGACGCCGCGGCGCGTGACCAGGAGACGAACTGATGGATTTTGGAGTGCTCCGTTCACGTCGTCTCCGCTGGGT
>CAZCHF010000027.1:3381-52007 GCA_964498325.1 uncultured Candidatus Kuenenia sp. | reverse complement strand
GACTTCCGGTCTTCCTGCGTTTTCTTCGACTTGGGTGGCTTGGCCATGGGCAAAATAGGACCTGAAGGGGCGGCCAAAATGGCAGGCGGTTTTCCGTCTTTTGGGCGCCGGTGGCGCCCCGTCCGACGAACGGCTCAACTGTACCCGCGACCGAAAAGCCCTCAAGCCACGGGATTTTCAAGATTTTTGGGGACGGGCACAGAACGCCTCGTCGGCTTGATTCGTTGCCCGGGAGTTGGCACGGCCTTTGCTTTGACTGTGCCCACGTGGCGGCAACCGCAGGAAATGGCGGCGCCGCACTGAAAAACGTCGCGGAACACGCGAAAAGCGAACAAACGGAAGGGGATTCAATTCATGGCAACGAAGCAGGGCGAAAAGATCATCGGCATCGACCTCGGTACGACCAACTCGGTCGTGGCGGTCATGGAGGGCAAGGAGCCCAAGGTGATCGCAAACAAGGAGGGCAATCGCCTCACCCCGAGCGTGGTCGCGTTCAACGACAAGGGCGAGACCCTCGTGGGCGACATTGCCCGTCGCCAGGCCGTCACGAATCCTCGCCGCACCATCTACTCGATCAAGCGGTTCATGGGGCGTCGCCATGACGAAGTCGGCACCGAAGAAAAGATGGTGCCCTACGAAGTCATCGGCGGACCGCAGGACTACGTGAAGGTGCGTGCCGGCGACAAGGAACTCACGCCTCCGCAAATCTCGGCGGAAGTCCTTCGTCGTCTCAAGGAAGCAGCCGAGAGCTACCTGGGCCATAAGGTCAACAAGGCGGTCATCACGGTGCCCGCCTACTTCAACGATGCCCAGCGTCAGGCCACGAAGGACGCCGGGCAGATCGCAGGCCTCGAGGTGATGCGAATCGTCAACGAGCCGACCGCCGCCGCGCTCGCGTACGGCCTCGACAAGAAGAAGGACGAGAAGATCGCGGTGTTTGACCTCGGCGGCGGCACGTTCGACGTGTCAGTCCTCGACGTCTCGAAAGACGGCGTCTTTCAGGTCGTGAGCACCAACGGCGACACGCACCTCGGGGGCGACGATTTTGACCAGGCACTGTTGAACCACGTGGCCGATCAATTCCAGCGCGAGCAGGGAATCGATCTCCGCAAAGACCCGATGGCGATGCAGCGTCTTCAGGAAGCGTGCGAGAAGGCCAAGAAAGAACTTTCGACGGCCCAGAGCTCCGACATCAACCTCCCGTTCATCACGGCCGACGCCACGGGCCCGAAGCATTTGCAGATGACGATCACCCGAGCCGAGTTCGAGCGGCTCACCGATCACCTCATCGAGCGGTGCCGTGGGCCGGTGATGAAGGCGCTCGAGGATGCAAAACTCAAGCCGTCGCAGATCGACGAGGTCGTGCTCGTCGGTGGCTCGACCCGCATTCCGAAGGTCCAAGAGCTCGTCCAGAAGATTTTCGGGAAGGAGCCCCACAAGGGCGTGAATCCCGACGAGGTCGTGGCCCTTGGCGCCGCGATTCAAGGTGGCGTGCTCGGCGGTGACGTCCAAGACGTGCTGCTGCTGGACGTCACGCCGCTTTCGCTCGGCATCGAGACCGAAGGGGGCATCTTCACGAAGCTCGTCGAGCGCAACACGACGATCCCGACCGACAAGAAGCAGGTCTTCAGCACCGCGGCCGACAACCAGACCGCTGTGACAGTCAGCGTGTACCAGGGTGAGCGTCCGATGGCCCGCGACAACCGGCTGCTCGGCCAGTTCAACCTCGAGGGTATTCCGCCGGCCCCGCGTGGCACGCCTCAGATCGAGGTGAAGTTCGATATCGATGCCAACGGCATCTTGAGCGTGAGCGCGAAAGATCTTGGGTCCAACAAGGAGCAGACCGTTCGGATCGAGCAGTCGAGTGGCCTGACGGAAGCAGAGATCGAGCGGATGCGCAAGGATGCCGAGGAGCATGCCGAGGAAGACAAGCGCAAGGCTCGTCTGGCCGAGGTTCGGAACCGTGCCGAAGCCCTCTGCTTCCAAACCGAGAAGCTGATCAAGGAGAACGACGCGAAGCTCTCGGCTGCCGACAAGGCTCCCCTCGAGGCTGCCATCACCAAGGCCCGCGAGGTGGCGAAGGGCGAAGACGCCGATGCCATCCAGTCGGCCCACGACTCGCTCGAGCAGGCTGCCCACGGCCTCTCGAAGGTCTTGTATGAGCAGACGGCCCAGCGCGGCAGTGGAACGCCCGAGGCGGCAGGCAGCGCGGCAGGCAAGGGGGGCGACGACACCATCGACGCCGAGTTCGAGGTGAAGCAGGACGGCTAACGTTCCGATTACCGCGGAAGCTTGAAGAAGGGGACATCCTGCACGACGCAGTATGTCCCCCTTTTATTGGAGGGAAACACGATGGCATTCCGGTTCGACAAGTTCACGATCAAGGCCCAGGAGGCGGTCCAATCCGCCGTGGAACTGGCCGGCAACCGCGGGAACCCGCAGGTGACACCGGTCCATCTGCTCCGTGCCTTGGTGACCGAACGTGAGGGGATCGTGCGACCCCTCCTCGAAAAGATCGGCGTCGACCGTGCTCATGTCGAGCGGGTTGTCGAAGCTGAGCTGTCGCATTTGCCCAAGATCTCGGGCGGCGCGCAGCCGCAGCCAGACCAGGAGTTGATGAAAGTCTTCGAGGCGGCGGCATCCGAGTCGCAGGCGATGAAGGACGAGTTCGTCTCGACCGATCACCTGCTGCTCGCCCTCGCGAAGACGCCGTCCAAAGCCAAGAATCTGCTTCAGCTCGGGGGCGTTACGGAGAAGGAGCTTCTTGCCGGACTCCAGGCGGTGCGTGGCCAGTCGCGCGTGACCGACCAAAATCCAGAAGAAAAGTTCCAAGCCCTCGAGAAGTATGGCATCGACCTCACGAAGCGAGCGAGCCAAGGAAAGCTCGACCCGGTGATCGGGCGCGACTCCGAGATCCGCCGCGTCATTCAGGTCCTATCGCGACGCACCAAGAACAACCCAGTGCTCATCGGCGAGCCTGGTGTCGGCAAGACGGCGATTGCGGAGGGGCTGGCCCTCAGGATCGTGCAGTCCGACGTGCCAGAGACCCTCAAGGGACGCAGTGTCGTGGCCCTCGACCTCGGGGCTCTGATCGCCGGCACGAAGTACCGCGGCGAGTTCGAGGATCGCCTCAAGGCGATCCTCCGTGAGGTGGAAGCTGCTGCTGGCAACGTCATCCTCTTTATCGACGAGCTCCACACCGTCATCGGCGCCGGGGCGGCCGAAGGTGGCTCCGATGCCGCGAACCTGCTCAAGCCGGCGCTGGCTCGTGGTGAGCTTCGGTGCATCGGTGCGACGACGCTCGACGAGTACCGCAAGCACATCGAGAAGGATGCGGCCCTCGAACGTCGCTTTCAGCCCGTGTTCGTGGGCGAGCCGAGCGTCGAAGACACGATCGCGATTCTTCGCGGCCTGAAGCCCCGCTACGAAGCCCACCATAAGGGCGTGAAGATCAAAGACTCGGCGCTCGTCGCGGCAGCCGAGCTCTCGAATCGCTACATCGCCGATCGGTTTCTGCCCGACAAGGCCATCGACTTGATGGACGAGGCGACTAGCCGGATTGCGATGGAACTCCAAAGCGTGCCGAGCGAAATCGACGAGGTGCAGCGTCGGCTCGTGCAGCTCGAGTTGGCCGGTCGGCAGCTTGCCGAGGAAACCGAGGAGCACGCCAAGGACCGGCTCGCCGAGATCGAGAAGGAATCGGCTGAGCTGCGTCGCAAGCTCGCGAGCCTCCGCGAGCAGTGGGAGGCGGAGAAGAGCGGCGTCGGAAGTGTCCAGGAACTGCGGCAGCAACTCGATCAGGTCGAGCATGAATTCGAGCGGGCAGGCCTCCAGATCAAGGAGCGCCAGTCGAGCGGGCTTCCGGTCGAGGAATCGCTCTACCAAAAACTCTACGAGCTCGATGTGAAGCGGAAGTCACTCGCAGCCCGCCTCGAGTCCGAGGGTTCAGAGAAGGACGCCAAGGAGGCGACGGGAAAGACCGGCAAGCGGCTGTTGCGGCGTGAAGTCGGCCCCGAAGAGATCGCCGAGGTTGTAAGCGCCTGGACGGGCATTCCGGTGACGCGGCTCGTGGAGAGCGAGCGAGCCAAGCTGCTCGTCCTCGAGGATCGTCTGCACCAGCGGGTGGTTGGCCAGGAGGAGGCGGTCGAAGCGGTCAGTGATGCCGTGCGACGCAGCCGCGCGGGGCTTCAGGATCCGAACCGGCCGATCGGGTCGTTCCTGTTCTTGGGCCCCACCGGTGTCGGGAAGACCGAACTGTGCAAGGCGCTCGCCCAGGTTCTCTTCGACGATGAGAATGCGATGGTTCGGATCGACATGAGCGAATTCATGGAGAAGCACACCGTCGCGCGGCTTATCGGGGCGCCTCCGGGCTATGTCGGCTATGAAGAGGGCGGTCGGCTCACCGAGGCGGTTCGCCGACGGCCGTATTCGGTCGTGCTGCTCGACGAGATGGAGAAGGCCCACCGCGACGTTTTTAATGTGCTTCTCCAAGTGCTCGATGATGGTCGCCTGACGGACAGCCTCGGCCACACGGTCGACTTCACGAATACGATCGTCGTGATGACGAGCAATGTCGGCAGCCAGGCGATCCAGGAGATCACGAAGGAGGGAGGCAGCGAGCAGGAGATGCGGGATGCCGTGAAGGACGCGCTTTCGGCTCGCTTCCTGCCGGAGTTCCTCAACCGGATCGACGAGACGATCATCTTCCATCCGCTCGACCAGCGGCACATCCGCCGGATCGTGGAGATCCAAGTCGGCAGACTCGTCTCCCAGGCGGCCAAGGCGGGTATCACGCTCGAATGCTCCGAAGCGGCACTCGAGGAGATCGCCCGGCTCGGATACGACCCCGTGTATGGTGCTCGACCGCTCAAGCGGGTGATTCAGCAGCAACTGCAGAACGAGCTTGCCCGCGAACTGCTGGCCGGCGAATTCCCGGAGGGAAGCCACGTGCGGGTCGACTTCGTCCAAGACGGTTTTGTGTTTGCGAAGGTGGGCTGACCCTCCCATCTCGGTGTAGACTTCCGCGAGAGCTTCTGGATCGCCGTCGAGAAACGGTCGTTCACAAGGCGTGAGGACGGGTGGCAGAGCGGTTGAATGCACCGGTCTTGAAAACCGGCAGTCGCGAAAGCGGCTCGTGGGTTCGAATCCCACCCCGTCCGTGGTTGGCTTTTGCAGGGTTTTGCATGATGCCCCCTTCTCCCCATGACTGACCCAGTTCTTGTGAGAGAGTCCTCCTCCTTGCGGGGCTTGAAAGGGCTCTCAGATGAAGAGGCGACGCAGAGCAGGGGAGTTCGTCGGCTTGCTTAAGCGGGTGACCGCGGCGGTCTATGTTGCAAGGCTGCACGATATGGGCTCAGGGATTGTCGTGTGGCCGCTGCATTCAGACTGCTCGCTGAAGAACACAGGCCGCGTTTTGCCCTGTGGCAATGGCGTACAACCAATGACGCGGGCCTGGCAAAACAAACTCGAGCCCTCGTATGCCCCCTATCCGGGACCTGACTCATGTCATTTGCAGCATCTATCCCGCCGGTCGGCCTCGGGCTTTGGAAGGTCGCCAAATCGAATGTTCCTCGGCTTGTCGAGGAGGCCATTCGCGTCGGGTATCGACACCTCGACTCTGCGTGCGACTACGGCAACGAGGTGGAAGCGGGGGCCGGCATCAAAGCGGCGTTGTCCGAAAGGCTCTGCCAACGCGAAGACCTTTGGGTGACATCGAAGCTCTGGAACACGTACCACTCGCCCGAGCATGTTCGTCCTGCCGCCGAGCGGACGCTACGTGACCTCGGGCTGGACTACCTCGATCTCTATCTCGTCCACTTCCCGATCGCCTTGCGGTACGTTCCGTTCGAAGAGCGTTATCCGCCGGGTTGGATCTTCGATCCGTCAGCCGTTTCCCCACGGATGGAAGCGGCCCCAGTGCCGCTTGCCGAAACGTGGAAGGCCATGGAGGCGTTGGTTGACGCAGGATTCGTTCGGCGGATCGGTGTCTGCAATTACGGTGTCTCACTTATGCGGGACCTTCTCTCCCAGGCCCGCATTCGTCCCGCCGTGCTGCAAGTCGAAATGCATCCGTATCTGGCTCAGGAAAAACTGTTGTGGTTCTGTCGCGAGAACGGCGTTGCGGTGACGGCCTTTTCGCCGCTGGGGGCTCCGTCCTACGTCCCTCTTGGCATGGCCACGGATTCGGATTCTGTTCTCGCCCATCCGCTCGTCACTTCGATCGCCCACCAAGTCGGTCGATCGCCTGCTCAAGTCGTACTGCGATGGGGCGTGCAACGAGGAACCGCCGTCATTCCGAAGACGTCACGACCGAAACGGCTGCGTGAGAACCTCGCCCTGTTCGATTTCGCTCTGACCGACGAGCAAATGACCTCCATCACGGCCCTCAACCAACACCGTCGCTTCAACGATCCTGGCGACTTCTGCGAGAAGGCGTTTGGGACCTTCTTCCCAATTTATGAATAAACGGAATGAAGAGAGTCGGCATGGATCGAAGAGGAAAGGGCCACCCTGCCCCACGTTCCTGGCTATGGGCCTGCCGCACTCCATGAACGATTCGCACGGCCACAGCCTCAACGACACCCGGCAGCCAGAGAGGCGAGAGAGAACCGTTGGATAGAACCGCAGGCAGGCTCGCTCGTTGGTTCGGCCAAGCCGGTCATCAACGGTTGGAGTCGTCGGGCGTCCTCGCGCGACTATTCAGATTGAGTGCCGAGCCTGCATACTGCAGGAGCCTCCAAAGGAGCGAGGCGTATCGAAGAGGATGCGTGAATGGGTGGCGTGGAAACGATCCAGACGGCTCTCCGCAGCACGGAGCGTTTGCTGCTGTGGCATCTGTCCGACCTCGATGACCAGGATCTCCTCGTTCGACCTGTTCCCAAGGCAAATCATCTGGCGTGGCAGCTTGGCCATTTGATCACCACCGAGAAGTTTCATATCCACCAACAATTGCCGGAGTTCAAGCTTCCTGAACTCCCAATGGAGTTTGCCAGCATCCACGGATCGGAATCGGCCCAGCGCAGCGATTCGGGCGGTTTCTCTTCGCTGGCGGAGTATCAAAGGCTATTTGCCGATATGCGGGCGGCGACCATCGAAGCGGTGAGCAGGTTGTCTGACGCAGACCTCGACCGGCCGGCAGTTGGTGCTGTGGCTGGCTTCGCCCCAACGCTTGGGGAGGTGATGCTCCTGGTTTCGAACCACACGCTTTTGCACTGTGGGCAGGTCACCGTCATCCGGCGTCTCCTCGGGAAGCCAGTGCTATTTTAACGCGTGCTCGCTACGACACGGCATTCGGTGGCGTTGTTGAATCGTTTCGGCCGGGTTGATGGGGTGTGGGCGACCCTATGACCGTCAAAGAGTTCGGCCGCGTCCTCGAAGACAATCCTGGTGTCACGATGCACTGGATGCTGCCGGACAAGTCCTTCGTTCCTGCCCACTGCCACATCACGGAGGTCGGCAAGCTTCGAAAGGACTTCATCGACTGTGGAGGCACGGTTCGATCGACAACGGCATGCTTGCTTCAGGTGTGAGTCGCTCAGGATCTCGACCACCGGCTGGCTACCACGAAACTGGCCACGATCCGGGGCGTTACCCTCTGCGTACACCGGCTTCTGCCATCCTCACCCAAGCTGTCTGCAGAGAGCCATCGACGTCGATTCCCCGACAGCCGGACTCGATGACCGTCACCTCGTATCCCAGCGTACGGGCGTCGAGGGCTGTATGCAGGACGCAGAAATCTGTCGCGAGACCGGCCAACAAGATTTCTTCAATGTTGGCCTGCCGGAGGAGGGTATCCAAGACAATGGGTGTTTTGGGGTCGTTTTCTTGGAACGCTGAGTAGTCGTCACTGTCTCTTTGGGTGCCCTTGCGAATGACCGTGGCGTCTGGTGGGACTTCCAGTGCGGGATGGAAGGCGGCTCCTGCGGTGTTCTCAATGCAGTGATCAGGCCACAGCAACTGATCGCCAAAAGGCAAAGTGATTCGGCTGAAGGGATGTTGGCCATGGTGACTGGACGCGAAGGATACGTGACCTCGCGGATGCCAGTCCTGCGTGAAGAATATCGTGCGAATATCTCGGATGAGACTGTTGACAACCGGCAAGATCGCTTCGGCGTCGGGCACCGCAAGAGCACCTCCCGCGCAGAAGTCGTTCTGGACGTCGATGATGAGAAGAGCGGTGTTCACCGTATGTTCCTGAATCTGCGGATCGTCCACCAGAGCCTACAACAGAGGAAGAAACTCAACTCGCCCTTGGCTCACGCATCACGCGCCTCGCTCGCCCATGGGCCGATCTAGTTGGCGCCATTGTGCCGAGCCTGCTTCGCGTCGAGGCCATACACACCCAAGGAGATGCCCCAGATCACGCCCTTCTAGGCACCCTAGGGAGGTCGATGAAGGACACGCCGTCGAACCTCTCAGTCTTCGCGAAGCCGGGAGGAAGGCTTACTGGTTGCCTGCCCGCTTCAGTGCCGAGGGCTTTTGCGAACTGTGATTCTCCGCAATCGAGACGGGACAGGAGCAATATGCCGCGAGGCTCTGGAGTGTGCGCAGTTCCGGTGGTGCTTCGGCGGGTTCGAGGGGTGTGAATCCAGATTGCCGAGAACGCTGCCAGGACGCGTTCGATGACCCGGGAGGTGAGCATGGGAGAGGCGGTTGTTACGGGTAATGAACAGCAGGATCGCTCGCGTGATTGATCGGGTACGGTTCGTGGTGGCGGCGTGCGAGACTCCTTCGCGTGAGCATGACCCTGGCGGCCCTCAGCGTGCTTCTCGTTGCCGTCCTCATCGTTCTGCTTTTCTGCGGGGCTCTGTTCGAGTTCGAGATCACGAGCCTGGTCCGCGCACTCTTCGTGGGGTGCATGTGCTCGCTGATTGTCTCAATTGGGCTCTTCATTGCAGACGTGACTCTGTCGCTCCAGGCACGGTGGTTGGACATGCCAGCGACGGACGAGAGCAGGAATCAAAAGCGAATGGGTGTACGTACGACGAGGGACAAGGACCAAGCGAAGAGAAAAGCTCGCAGCGCTGCCGTCGGGAGGCAGGGCGGTACTTTTCCGATGCTTTTCTCGATGACATCGACGCCCTCTTGAAGCACGCCCTGTCGATATGAAGTACCGAAGCTTTCAACGAGCGCTGTCGAAGCGGGTTCCATTCGGAATCTTCTACGACCTCGGCGGCGACTTCATCGACACCTACTCGGCGTTGGATTGCCGACAGGATCTCGCTTCGATTGCTGCGCGAGTCGACGATCAGATTGCTGGCCGAACCTGATGCCTCGTCATGCCTGGGGACACAGTGCCGCGTTCTGGACCGCCCCTAAGGACCCGGCCGCCTCACCTTCACCCACTCAACCTGCATTGTGAATGGGCCGGGCTTCTTGTCGCTGAGCATGAAGCCGACGCCGTTGATCTGGTCGGGCTCGACCGGCCCCATGCCCTGAACCCGCCGACCGAACGCGGTGGGAATGAAGTCGTCAAGCGGGATCGCCACCTCCGTCCATTCGTTCCTCGTGGTGGGCAGGTCAGCACGGTACGAAAACGCCATGCGGCGGCTCTTTGTGTAGAGGTTTACGACGTAGTCGCGGCCATCACCCTTCACGCGGACAACAAGGGTGTCGCCGGATTCGATGTCGAGATTCGTGGGCTTGCTCCGTACCGATGCGAAGCCGCCGTTGTTCGCGAGCGAGAGGGTACCGAAGAACTCCAGCATTTTGTCACCGGTGATCTTGAAGCTGCCTTCCGAAACACCTCCCATCACGCCATCGTTCACGGCCTGCCACTGCTGGGCGGCATCAGGCCCGTCAAACTGAAGAAGTGGCCGCAGAGCAGGATCGGTCGTGACCTGGCTGCATAGGATCACCGCGATGGACATCAGGATCGCTCGCATGGGGTTGGTTCCTCGGGGGGAGTTGCATCTGGAATCATAGGCCACCCAAGGGGCGAGCAAGAAGTTCGAGAAGGTGACGCGTGGCCAATCGTTAAAAAAGTCGCACGAGCCACACGAGAGGCTTGTGACATGGCTGCAGTGCGGCCCGCTTCGCGCGGCATCATCCAGGTCGGGGCTGGCTCCTGGTGTCGATGTGCCACGAAGAACCCGAGGATGCCCATGTCTGTATTCTCGATGTACGCCGGAGCAGTTGGTTCGGTGCCTGACACTCACCCATAAGGATGGTTGGCGGATAACCGGTCATGTTGGCGGCCTTGCGCTTGGACTCGGCTATCTCTGGATCGGTGACGGCGACGTCAAGCGAATCCCGTTGGAGGCACTGACTGAAGGCGTTGCTGCCGGTCGTGTGGTTGCCGAGCGGGTATTCGAGGCAGAATCCACGGCGTCGTTCATCGGACTGCATGAAGACGTGCTGTGGGTCGGTGAATTCGTCCACGAATCCTCCAATGACAGCAAGTATCGGGCGATCCCAGCGCATGTGATCCAAGGAGATGATGGCGCGAGTGTCCGTGCCTGGGCATGCGGGTTTAGGCTCGACGCGGAGGGGCAACTGACCGCGACGAGAACGAATACGGGGCGACTCGTACCAGACGCCGTGATGGGCATTCCCGAGAAGGTGCAAGGCATGCTTCTTGCCTACGCGTATCCGAGAACGGCTGACGGAAGGCGACCAGATCTCGATCGCATCGACTATCCTCCGCTGGCCGACCAAAAGCCATGAGCACCGAAACGTGCCCGAATCGCAGTTGATACACGGCCTGTCGGCGGTCGAGCGTCCAAGCAATCCCATCTGCGTACCCCTCCCAAGCATCGTCGCTGTGGCCGCGATAGGCGGGGAGAACGTCGGGGAGGTTGGTCAGCACCTCACGCTCTTCTGGGGACATCATGTTCTCACGGCCGGCCCGGTCGGCTCGAAATAGACGGTCAGAAACCTCCCGGTAATGGCACGTGAACTTCCGGTTCTGATAGACGTCACGCAGCAAGGGCCAGTAGCGGTCGTCAGGTATGTCGTTGGCCAAACGGACAAACCATTGAGGCTGCGACGGGTGCTCGATGTTCCCGATGAAGGCCTCCCAATCGCCAGCCTCGAAATACTCGTCTCCTTTTGCCGTCCGCTCATCGATCTGGGCGTGGATGAGGGCACAGCGATCGAGGTCAAAGACCGAGGCGTTGCAGTAATGGTGCCGGATCATATGGAAACCTAAACCAGTACCTTCTACGAATTCGTAGAGTTCCTCGCGAAGAGGCTCACGACGCTTCCGCAGTTTCTCGGCTCGGCGACACATATCTTTTGCAGAGATGCTTCAACCCTTGATTGATGCCGCCGTCACAAATGCCGCGACCGAAAACTTGAAGGCACGTCCTGTTCCACATTGAGCGTCGTGGGCCAAGAAACAAAGAAACGCCGATGAAAAATTTGGTCAGAGAGTTCAGCGAGTTGAACGAGCAATGGTTTCTGTAAGCGGTCTGCCAGAGTTGCAGGCGAACTCCCAGAAATCGTCAGTGCGAGACCGCTTATGGCAGGCAACCTTGAGGAGCGTTGCTGCCTCCTGTCGTTCACCTGCGAATCAGCTCGAGCTTCTGGATCCGCGTCAGCCTCTTGATGGCGGCCTCTCGTTTGAGGGCTGCCGACTTCGATCGTCGTGGCTCTGTGTAGACGACCTTCACCGGAAGACGGCTGCGGGTGTATCGAGACGCCTTGCCAGAAGCGTGGGTCTTCAGCCGCTTTCGGAGGTCATTCGTGATGCCCGTGTAGAGCGAGCCGTCAGAGCACCGAAGGAGGTAGACGAGCCAGGGCATGATGGGCTTTCAATGGTCCGGGCGACAACAACGTGCCCTGTACTTTTGTGACCCTGTTGAGTTGCAAAAAATGCATGAATAGGGTCAACGATGCACCGAGTTGCACATCCTCAGAAAATGCGTTATCGTCCGTGAACTAATGGATTTCTAGCCCTTCAACCACCCCCGCCAGAACGGGCTGGGGGTCAAGAGGTCGCAGGTTCAAGTCCTGTCGCCCCGATTTGGTTGATGGAGCCTATAAAATTAGGCGCGTGCGTTACCTGCCGATGGTCGGCAGTGCCTTCGGGAAACGACCGGTAGTACGGTAGTGGAATCCGTTACTACCGGATTCCACGTTTTCGGAAGGTTCGCCATGCCACGGACGAAGGCATGGAACGGTCCGCGAACAGCTCCGCGACCTGGGACATCAACTGCTTCTTCCAGGCGGTCACTTGGCTCGCATGGATGCCAAAATGGCTCGCAAGTTGAGCCGTTGCCCGATCGCCCTTCGTGGCCGCAAGAGCCACCTTCGCCTTGAACGCAGCACCAAAAATCTCGACGCTTCTCGGCCATCTGATTGCTCCTCATAGGGGGCCTCCTACCCGGGATGCTCCACCGTATCAGGGCGCTCGAAATCCAGGGTCCACCTCAATCCGCAGTGCTTCGTGGGTCTTAAAGTTGATGCACGATTTACGATAGCAGGTTCGTGGTCGTGGTATTTTTGTGATGAAGTCTTCAGGCGCCGACACTGCGTCGAGTCGTGTGCGTGTCGGGGGCTTAAGTCGCAAGAGGCTGTTTGCAAGCCGCCGAAGTTTAGGGGGGCGGCCCAGGGAGCGGCTTATTGAAACGGTTCCAAGCCCGCCGTACTCGCGCTTCCACCGGTCGTAGGTCTGCTCCGTCACACCAAGCTTGCGGACTACTTCCGGCACAATCTTGCCTCGGGCCAACTCGACCTCGGCCTCTACAGTATCCCGATGACCTGCTCCGCCGTATGCTTCCTCCCTCGTGGCATCTATCGCCCTCCCTTGGTTGCGACCGCATCTGAATTCTCTCTCCGGATGTGGCCTCGTTTAAGGGGGGCAGGTCAGAAGTACGTCGTGGGCTTTTGTTTATGAAGTTATGGTATTCGGACGGGTGGTATCCCTTGATGTTCACCCTGTGACCAAAAAAAAGTTCTAGTTCACCTGCGATGGGTTGGCATCGGGGCCGAGTTCATATCGATTCAGCAACAGCCAAGTTGCAAATCGGCTGCTGGAGGAAGATCAACTTGTTGAGGGCTTTGAGTGGCCCGAGGAGTACCACAGATGTACAAGCGGCGCAACGACAATGGAAAGGTTAAGCGTCGAAGGTGGTGCTGCCTTTATCTGGCGGCGATGGTTCTTCTGCCGGTCTCACTAGCTCGGGCTCAACCGTCCGAGAGCGGGCCTCGCCTGGATGTGGAACTCAATGCTTCGGCGTCGGCACTGACAGTACTCCGCGACGACGCTGTCGGCATCGACTGGATCAACCATCCCAGCAACCTGTTCGACCTCCACCCCAACTCGTCGCTTGAGCCAAGACTCACCATCGAACGCGTCTCTGCAGCCGAGGTCGAATTCACGCTCACCCTCCACAACCCCACCGACCATCCCATCACCGCCGACGTCCGCTTCCCGCTCCTCCAAGGGCTCGGCGGCGAGGATGTCGATGCCGGCGAACTCAACTACTGCTTCCCCCGCCAGGACCTGGTCCTCGGCAGCGAACCGGTCAACCTCGACGCGGAGTACTCCGGCCGATTCCCGCTCCAGTTCCTCGCCACCTACTCGCCCGGCCGCGGCGGGGTGTACCTGCTGACCTGCGATACCGAGATGCATCGCAAGCGGTATTTTCTGCAGAAAAAGGATCGTATCACGATGGGCGCGACCTACCCTGGCGTCGAGATCGGCCCGGGCCAGACGATGACGCTGCCCAAGGCACGCATCGGCGTATGCGACAATGACTGGCACGGCGGGTTCGATGCCTATCGCCGATGGGTCAGGACCTGGCACACCCCGACCGTCCCGCGGAAAGACTGGTTCCGTCGCGTCTTCAGCTTTCGGCAGGTTTTTCTCTATCCCAACCTCGACACGCCGGGCCTCTACGGCCCCGCGACGCGCTCGTTCAATTTCCAGCCAACGCTCGAAAGGGACATCGAACGTTTCGGTGGCGTCGACTATCTGCATATCTTCGACTGGTCGCAGACCCCCGAGCAGGGCCGCGTCGGGATGTATGACCCCTGGGGCTACTTTTCACGCGACCGATTTGTGCAAGCCGTGGAGCAGGTGCAGCGACAGGGCATCCCGGTTGGCCTGTACCTCGAGGGCTATCTCGTCAGCCCCGCGGCGACCATTCCCGGTCGGCCGGGCCGAGCATGGCAACTGCTGGATCGCGACGGCAGACGCTACGACCCGTTTGGAAGCGGCGACGACTATCTCTGCCCCGGCGTGCGGCCATGGCGCGACCATTTGACGCAGGCGGTCTTACGCGCGAAGCGGGATACCGCGGCCGACGGCTACTACATCGATCAGTTCGGCTTTGGCTACCAATACCCCTGCTACGACCCGAGCCACAACCACGCGATCCCCAGCAACCAGGTCCGCCTCGAATCCAAATTCATCGAACAGATCCGAAAGCAGTTGCCTCCGGAACAAATCCTCTACACCGAGCAGACCCCCGTCGATGGAGCTACGCAATTCCAGGACGGCAGCTTCAGCTACGCGACGCTGCACTCCAGGCACCCACAAGCCCCGACGCGCGTCAACCTCGCCCGCTTTGCCTTCCCGGATTTCAAGATCATCCAGATACTCCGCGGCGACGGGCCGATCGGGGACGACGCGATCGGGGTCAAACTCGTCTTCTTCAACGGAGACGGCCTCTGGCTGGTCGGGCCAAGCGATCATCCCAAATGGTATTCACCCCAAGTACTTGAGACGATCCGCAAGACACATCGGCTCAAACATCAATACTCCGATGCGTTTACGTCCAGCCATGCCGACCCTTTGGTGCCGACAATGATCCCCGGCGTCTACGCGAATTGCTTTCAAGGAAAAACCCAAACCGGATGGACGCTGTACAACTCCACCAACCAGGCGATTGACGCTGCGGTGATCAAAGTACATCACGTCGAAGGGGCTCAATATTTCGATGCCTGGAATGAGCGAGAGATTCAGCCGGTTATTGAGGATGGATATGCAACGGTTTCTCTCCCATTGAACGCGAACGATGTTGGCTTCCTCGTGCAGTTGCTCGAAAAGTGAATTGCTACCAACGGAATACGTCCTCCTGATTCGCGCCCGGGCAAGCCCATACGCACAGCCACCTCGGCATGTTCATTGCCACCAATCGCTGTCGTTTTCGACCGCCGTCAACACATGGGCCCAACCCGCCAAAGACACTCTGGTCAATGATGCTTCTGGAGAGCGGCCGGATCTTCGACCAGCCTGTCCACCGTGCATCCGGCGTGACCATGAACCGCGAGGAGCCGATCGTCCGTGTCGGCAGCCGGGACTTCCTGCTGATCAACGAGGGCGGCCGGCCCAAGATGCTCGGCATCCTCGACCCGTGAGGAGGCCGCTGCCCGGTCATGGCATTGTGACGGCACGTGGATAACACGGGACAGCGGCAGAACGGCATACAGCAGTGCCTGCCTGCATGGTGGCGCCTCCGTCACCGTCCTTCTTGCCTAGAACTGTACTCTTGTTTCTCGCCGTCGCCCCCCTTGGTCGCGAGCCGGCGATGCCCATGTCCTGGAGACGCCCGATGTCGTGGCATCGTGATCTTGCTCTGCTTACCTGCCTCGTGTTCACGGCCCTGGCCGCCCGCACCCCGGCTTCAGCTTCCCAGCTTGATGTGCCTGCGGGGTCCCATATCTGCATCATCGGCGGGGGCGTTGCCGACGCCATGCAGCACTCCGGCTGGCTCGAAGTGATGCTCCACAGCCGGTTCCCCGAGCACCGTCTCGTGATCCGAAACCTCGGTTTCGACGGAGACGAGGTCGATCCAGCCAAGCGGCTCCGCTCCGACTCCTTCGGCTCTCCAGACCAATGGCTTGCAGGCGCCGCTCCCATTCCGAATCCTGACGACATCGCCGACAAGAGCGCTGTCCGTACCAATCGCTTTGAATTGGCAAACACCCGGGCCGACATCGTGCTTGCCTTCTTCGGTTCCAATGAAGCCCATGCCGGCCCTGCCGGGCTCGAAGCCTTCAAAGCGGAGATCGACAGATTCATCAAGCACACGCGCGCCCAGCGCTACAACGGCGTCTCTGCTCCCAGTTTGGTGATGTTCTCGCCGATTGCGCATGAGAACCTCGGGCGTCGCCACTGGCCTGATGGCAACGCCCACAACGCCAACCTGAAACTCTATACGGCCGCGATGGAGGAGGTCTGCCGGGCCAGCGGCGTCGTCTGCGTCGATCTGTTCACGCCCACACTCGAGGCCTTCTCCACGCATCCCGAAAACCTGACCACCAACGGCATCCATCCCAATGCTGCCGGCGATCGCGTCATCGCGGGGATCATCGACGAGTCCTTGTTCGGCAAGGCCCCCGCGCGCGACGAACGATCTCTGGCCCGGTTGCAACAAGCTGTGGCTGACAAGAACTTCTATTGGTTCAACCGGTATCGCGTGACCGACGGCTATTCCACGTACGGTGGGCGTGCATGGCTGAAGTTTGTGGGCGGCCAGACCAACTACGAGGTGGGCCAGCGGGAGCTCGAATACCTCGATGTCAAAACCGCCAATCGCGACCGTCGGATCTGGGCTACCGCCGCGACCCTCGCAGATCCTGCCGCGCCCCTGCCGTCTGTCGACGACTCCAGCCTCCCGACCTTGATTCCGGTGATCACCAACAAGCCAGGCACGCTCGAGGGGGGTGCCCACGAGTTTCTCTCCGGGGCCGAGGCGATCGGCAAGATGACCGTCCATTCGGGCATGAAGGTCGAACTCGTGGCCGACGAGAGCATGTTTCCGGAGCTCATCAATCCGGTGCAGATGGCCTTCGATACCAAGGGCCGGCTTTGGGTGGCCGCATGGCCCACCTACCCGCACTGGCGACCCGATGAGCCGATGAATGACAAGCTCCTGATTCTGGAAGACACAAACGGTGACGGCCGGGCGGATACGGTCAAGACGTTTGCCGGTGACCTTCACAATCCGACCGGCTTCGAGTTTTGGGGGAAGGGTGTGATCGTGGCCCAGGGTCCCGACGTTCTCTACCTCGAAGACACCGACGGCGACGACCGTTACGACGTGAAGACCCGCATCATCGGGGGGCTGGACACCGCCGACACCCACCACACCGCCAACAGTTTCACGCTCGACCCTTCCGGCACGCTCTATTTTCAGGAAGGCACCTTCCACCACTCGCAGCCCGAAACCCCCTGGGGCCCGCCGGCGCGCACGGCCAACGGCGCCGTCTTCTCCTACGAACCACGGACGGGCAAAGTGGGGCTCTACACCTCGTACTCCTTCGCCAATCCGCACGGCCATGTCTTCGGCCGCTGGGGTGACGACATCGTGGTGGACGGCACGGGATCGGTGCCCTACTGGGGCAGCGTGTTCTCCACGCGCCTCGACGGAATGAACAAGCACGGCGGTGCCCCGAGCGTCTACCAGCAGCGGACCAGGCCGTGCCCCGCCATCGAGATCCTCTCGAGCCCGCACTTCTCAGCCGAACTCCAGGGCAACCTGCTCGTCGGCAACGTCATCGGCTTCCAGGGGATCCTGCACTACACCTTCAAGCCAGGCGCGAATGCCTCAGCCGACGCCTTCCCGGTCGCCACGGAGGTGGAGCCGATCGTGTCGTCGAGCGATCCGAATTTCCGTCCCGCCGACATCGAAGTTGGCCCCGATGGTGCGATCTACTTCACCGATTGGCAAAACCCGATCATCGGCCACATGCAGCACAACCTCCGCGACCCCAGCCGCGACCGCAAGCACGGCCGCGTCTACCGGGTGGTGATGGACGGCAAGCCCATGGAGAAGCCGGTGCCGATCGCCGCCCGCCCCGTGGCCGAACTTGTCAGCCTCCTTGCCGATCCGACCGACCGAGTGCGCTACCGTGCTCGCATCGAACTTGCCGGACGTTCTGAGACGGAAGTCGTGCCGGCTGTCAGGGCCTGGCTTGCCGCGCTCGATACCGCCGGTGTCGAGTTTGAGCATCACAGGCTCGAGGCCCTCTGGATGCTCCGCCACTTTGACCAGATCGACGTTCCGCTGCTCGAAGCCGTGCTCGGATCCCATGATCCCCGAGGCCGGGCGGCCGGCCTGCGGGTGCTCGCTTCGATCACCGACCGAGTCCCCGAGGCGCTCGACATGGTCCGCCGTGCCGCCGGAGATCCCCACCCGCGCGTGCGGCTCGAGGCGGTCCGCACCGCCAGTTTCCTGCGCATGCCCGAAGCGATCGAGACCCTTGCGATTGCGGGGGAGTTTCCGAGTGATCGGTTCATGGACTACGTGAAGACGGAGGCTGCGCGCGTCCTCGAGCCCGAGTACCAGGAGGCCCGTGCCGCGGGGAAGACCATCGCCTTCACCACGCGTCCTGGGCTCGATTTCCACTACGGCTCGATGACGACCGACCAGCTTGCTGCCGAGCCGCGGTCGCTGGCTGTCTACCGGGCAATGCTCTTGCGAAGCGGGCTCGACGAACGGCTCCGGGCCGAAGCGGTCGAGGCCCTCGCCAAAGCAGACAAGACAAGTGTCGTTTCGGTGGTGGTCGGAGCGCTCGCCGCGCTCGACGCCCGGTCGGGTGACGTCGATTCTGCCACCGTCTTTGAACTGATCCGTCTACTCCTCGCGCGCCCGGCCGTTGAGCTGGCGGCGCTCCGAGGCGACATGGAGAAGCTGGCCTTGGAAGCACGGCGGCCGATCATGCGACGGATCGGCTACGTGGCGTTGATGACGATCGACGCGGCCCTCGCGAAAGGCGATGACCCGAGCGCCAAGGCCTGGCAATTGGCCGCCGGCGAGCCGGCACGTCTGGCAGACCTGATCCAAGCGCTGCCGCTCGTGAGTGATCCGGCCGTCGCGGCGGGGCTCTACGACCGGATGCTGCCGCTCCTCGCCAAGGCTGATGGTGCTCCAACGGCGAAGCCGGCCACCGACGCCCGGTTCATCCGGATCGAGCTTGCTGGCAACGACCGCACCCTCACGCTGGCCGAAGTCGAGGTCTACGCCGACGGCGTGAATGTGGCCCGTCAAGGCAAGGCGACCCAATCAAGCACCGCCTACGGTGGCGATGCCTCAAAGGCGATCGACGGCAATGCAAACCCCGCGTTTGGCCAAGGAGGACAGACCCACACGCAGGAGAACTCGGTCAGTCCGTGGTGGGAAGTCGATCTTGGCCGCGAGGTGCCGGTCGAACGGATCGTGATCGCCAACCGAGGCGATGGCGACTTGGGCAATCGCCTGGCTGGCTTCACGCTCCTGGCCCTCGACGCTGGCCGCCGCGAGATCCAGCGACTCGACAACCAGCCTGCTCCCTCCCTCACTGTGGAGTTTCAACTGGTCAGTGACACTGAGCGGACTGCTGCTGCGATTCGCCGGGCGGTGTTCGATGCGATCGTCGGGGTCAAGGGGAAAGAAGCCGAGGGGTTCGCTGCCATCCTCCCGTTCATCCGCGACGGTGTGAATCGCGATGCCGGAATCCGGTCGCTGTCACGGATCCCACTCACGCTCTGGCCGTCTCACGGCGCCTCGGAAACAAGCGACGCGCTGATTGCATCACTCCGGTCAGCCTCGGCCGAAGAACGGTCGAGCGACGCTGGGCTCGCGGCCTGGCAGTTCGCCGAGAATCTCACCCGGCTCCTGCCGGCCACCGAAGGCAAAGCCCGCCGGGCGGTGCTCGCCGATCTGGGTGTTCGCGTTGTGCGGATCGGAACGGTTTACGAACGGATGGCGTATGACACCGAGACCATCGTCGTGCAGGCCGGCAGGCCGGTGTTGTTCGTGCTCGAGAACGCCGATGCGATGCCCCACAACCTGGTGATCACCAAGCCCGGGAGGATGCAAGCCGTGGGCGAGCTGGCCGAATCCAAGGCCCAGGATCCCGCCTTCGCCAAGGCGAGCTTCGTGCCTGCCTCCCCCGACATCCTTGCGGCCAGCACCCTCATGCAACCGCAGGCCACTCAGAAACTCTTGTTCGAGGCTCCGACCGAGCCTGGCGTCTATCCCTATGTCTGCACCTATCCTGGCCATTGGCGGCGGATGTTCGGAGCGATGTATGTGGTCGATGACCTGGAGGGCTACCTCGCCGACCCGCCGGCCTATCTCGCTGCCAAGCCGATGGCGATCAAGGACGAATTGCTCCAAGACCGTCGTCCGCGGACGGAGTGGACGTTTTCCGATCTCGAAGCCAGCGTGGCCCACATGGCCAGCGGCCGCTCGTATGCCCACGGCCGAGAGCTGTTCCGCACGGCAACGTGCGTCGCGTGCCACAAACTTGGTGACGAAGGAGCCGACTTCGGGCCGGCCTTGGCCAAGCTCTCCAAGGAGATGACGGCCCTCGAGATTACCCGTCACATCCTCGAGCCCTCGCTCCGGATCGACGAGAAGTATCGCTCCAACACGATCATCACCGACGATGGCCGCTCGCTCACCGGCCTCGTGATCGAGGAGACGCCGGCCGAAGTCGCGATCGTCGAGAATCCCGTTGCGAAGGGGACAGCCGTACGGATCGCGAAATCAGCGATCGACGAGCGCACCGTCTCACCGGTGTCGATCATGCCGAAGGGGCTGCTCGACAAACTCACGCGCGACGAGGTGCTTGATCTCATCGCCTATGTGGCTGCCCGCGGCGACGAATCAAACTGCCTTTTCAATCCCGAGCCCTGTCCCCACACCGCCGCGGGCAAGTAACCCGTCCGCATCGAAAACGTCTCCACCCGTTGTTTGCACATGTCTTTCGAGGAGTTGCTGATGCGACGTTCAGCTGTCTGTGTTCTGTTGTTTCTGATGACATCGATCGCCCCAAGCCGCGCGGGCGATCCCGGACTCATCAGCTTGTTCAACGGCAAAAACCTGGATGGCTGGTCTCAGAAAAACGGCACCGCGACGTATCGCGTCGAAGACGATGCGATTGTTGGAAAGACGTCCGAGGGCAGCCCCAACTCCTTTCTCTGCACCAATAAACTTTATGGAGACTTCGAGCTGCAGTGTCAGGTGAAGGTGGATTCCGCTCTTGGTTCCGGTGTTCAGGTCCGATCACAAGGCGTTGGTGATACGCCCGAAGGCCGCGTGAACGGACCGCAGGTGGAAATCTCACTGGATGGCATGGCTGGCTATGTTTATGGAGAGTCGGCGGGCGGATGGATGACACCGGATCAGGATCGCAAGCCTCACGAATACTTTGTCGACGGCGAGTGGAATTCGTATCAGATCGTCGCGGTTGGCAACCATGTCCAGACTTGGATCAATGGCCATCAGATCTCGGAGCTCATCCATGAAGAGCGATGTCAGTCGCACCCGAAGGTTTCGTCGGCCTGCAGGTTCACGGGATCGGAGCTGGTCAGGAACCGTATGAAGTGCGGTGAGGGAATCTGAAGCTGCGTGATCTGTCCGAGTTCAAGTCCCTCTCCAACGGAAAAGACCTTACGGGTTGGAAGACAACTGGCAACTGGCTGCCGCAGGACGATCGTTCCGTGCTGATCCAGCCACGAGATGGTGAAAAGGGCTGGGAGCGTTACGACGCTTATCTCTGGTCTGAAAAGAAGTATGCTGACTTCGTGCTGGATGTGGAGTATTCGTATCCACCCGGTGGCAACAGTGGCGTCTACTTTCGAGTCGGTGATCGCAGTAGTCCGGTTCAAACGGGAATCGAAGCGCAGATTCTTGATTCATCCACCAAGGGCGGACCACTCACAGCACATGATCATGGAGGAATCATTGGAACAGCGGCCGCGTCAGCCAACATGTCACGCCCTCCGCATGAGTGGAACCGTATGGTCGTGGCATGCATCGGCAGCCATTTGCAGGTTGAACTGAACGGCCAGCAGATTGTCGATACGCAGCTCGACCAGGGCCCGATGAAAGACCGTCCGCTTGAAGGCTACATCGGCTTCCAGGATCATGGTCAGCCCAACCACATGTAAGTTCCGCAACATCAGAATTCGTGAAATACAGAAGTAGCCCAGCCGTTGCCGATCATGCTCGCTCACTGCGCCGACCATCCGATCGAGATATTCGTCGAGATCGCGCTCCGCAGAATTCCATCATCGAAGGGGCTGACGGATGCGAACAGGTCTTGCCGTCCTCCTGACGGGGCTGGCCATTGCCACGATCAGCGTTCCAGCGTCGAGTGCCGACGTCGGGAGCAATGCGCATGAATTCCGTGTTGCAGGCTATCTGCCGGACTACCGCTGGGCCCATCTCGACCTTGATTCACTCGGCAGGCTCACCGACGTGATTCTCTTTTCAGCGGAACCAAACGCGGATGGGAGCTTGAACATGACGCGGCTGCAGGCTGCGCCATGGGAGAAGCTCCTGACCTTCAAGACGAAGCATCGCGTGCGATTGCTGCTTGCTGTCGGGGGTTGGGAACGTTCGGATCATTTCGCAGCGATGGCGGCGTCGGAGCAAGGGCGTCAGCGATTCGTCGGTGATGTTCTTCAGACGGCCCTCGCCAAGCGTCTGGATGGGATCGATCTCGATTGGGAACACCCGCGGAATGCCGAGGAGGAGGTTCTCTATGGCCAACTGTTGGCCGACCTCCGCTCAGCATTTCGGCCGCACGGACTTCACCTCACCGTGACCATCAGCCCGTGGCAGCGACTTCCGCCTGAAGCGATTGAGGCCGTCGACGCCGTGCAGGTGATGTCCTACGATCACGAGGGCGAACACGCGACGGTCGAAGACGCTAAAACGGACGTCAAGACACTGGTGGAGGGGGGCATTCCGCGAGCGAAGATCGTCCTCGGCATGCCGTTCTACGGTCGGGATGTCGAGACCCGTGAGGCAATGGCATACCGTGACCTGGTTGCCAGCTTTTCACCCGCGCGGGAGGCGGATCGGGTCGGTCAGGTCTTTTTCAACGGCCCCGCCACCATTCGCCGGAAGGTCGAGTTCGCAAAAGACTCCGGCCTTGGCGGTGTGATGGTCTGGGAGCTAGGCCAGGATGTCCCCGGCGAAACGTCCCTGCTCCGGAGCGTTCAGGAGGCCGTTTTTCCCGCCAGCACGGAGGCCCTCGGTGGTGCCCAGGCCGGCCGGGGACTGGCTTCGCCCAACGAGAAAGCAGCGGCAGAAACATCGAATTGACGGAGAAACCGGTCGCCGAAAGTTTTGTTAACGTTTTCAGGGTGCCGTCGGCATCCTCCCCCAGCAGGGTTGGAGGCGGGTGAACGACACCAAATAGTCTGAGCCGAATGCCGATGGTTGCGATCGAGTTTGTGGTCGGTTTCATTCGCCATGGACTCTTCGTCGCCGACGGTCTCGGGAACGCCACTCTACTTTAAGGGGAATTCATCGTGATACGGATGCGAATGTTTGCATTGGCACTGGCCGTGTGCGGATTCGTCGATCAGACGCCAGCTGCAATCGTGGAGGTGTTGCGATATCACCTGGGCGAGCCCGGTTCTTTCTCTGGTCAGCTGCCGATTGATACGGTCGGGGGCAGGGATATGACCAATGCGTTTGGCACGTTCACGCCAGGAGGCGTGACGGACACGATGGATCAAGCGTACTCCACGAACGCGACGGCGTTTGGCTCCGTGGGTAATTCTGGCGCGTACGGTGCGAGCTCGACCGGCTTGCCCAGCGACAATTTCGCTGTTGAGATTTGGGCTCGCACGTCGGATGTCGGCCAGGATTTTCAGTCGTTTCTCTCTTTGAACGCGGGTGACGCAGGGTCTCTCATGTTCCACATAGGTGATGGGACGTGGTCGGCCAGCTACTTTGGTGCTGCCTGGGTGGGTCCAGCGTCAGGCGGTGGGGAGTCGGTCGCTTCGGGTGTGTGGACAAACTTGGCGGTCATTCGCAGCGAAGGCGTCAGCACGTTCTACGTCAATGGTGTCGCCCAAACCGGCACGACGAGTGCTGCTCCGTCGTATGGTGCTCCCGACGGGATTCACCTGGCCGTGACGCCCGGTGGTTTGACCAATTTCGATGGCGACTTGGATGAAGCCCGCATCTTCCGGTTCGACCCGTTGGTTGATAATCCTGTTGCGGCGCTGAGCATCAACGCGGTGCCCGAGCCGGCGAGCCTAGGGTTGGTGGCGTTAGCCACGTCGGGGATAGCGTTGCTGATTCGCCGTCGTCGCAGTCGGCCTTAATCCGTCGGCTGCACCACAGGCAACGGAGATGAACCTGTGAATGCACATCCATCGTGCCAGCGATTTCGTCGCGGTTTCACGCTGGTGGAGTTGCTGGTGGTGATCGCCATTATCGGCATTCTCATCGCGCTGCTGCTGCCGGCGGTGCAGGGTGTCCGTGAAGCAGCGCGTCGCGTGCAATGCTCCAATAACCTCAAGCAATCGGCCCTGGCGATCCAGAACTACGCCCAGACCTACGGTGTGATGCCGCCAGGAGGGCTCGTGCCGACGGCGCCTGGTTCCCAGGGATATGGTCATTCGTGGTGGGTCGAATTGCTTCCGTATCTCGAGCTCAGGAACATCTACGACCGCTTCGACTTCAAGAGCGAGCATGTCGGTTGGGTTGGTTTCACTGCCCAGCCCAACAATGCAAGTCTCTTGCAAGACCTCAGAATTGACACGCTGCGATGCCCGTCAAGCCCACTGCCGATGATGGTCAACGCCCTTTCCGACAAGCGAATCATGAGCGCCACGTACGTCGGGGTCGCCGGTGCCGACAACCATCGCACGACTCGTGACAAGCCGCCAGGAGGCACCGGCATCGGCTTGCCCGCGTATGGGAGGATTTCGGCGGGGGGAGTGCTGATTCTGCACCGAGGTGTGTCGCCTGCCGAGATTCGTGACGGCACCTCCAACACGCTCGCGATTGCCGAGCAGTCAGATTGGTGTTTCGATGGGATGGGCAACAAGATGGACTGTCGCAGTGACTGCGACCATGGTTTTCAAATGGGGCCAGGAAACGATGGCTGGGAGCGGCAATTCAACCTGACAACGGTTCTCCATGGCATCAACGAGAAGTCATGGTCAGGCGTCGGTGTCGAGGGCAACTGTGGGGCCAATCGTCCCATGCAATCAGCGCACTTCCACGGTGTATCGACCGCATTCGCGGACGGTTCCGTCCATTTTCTCGGCGAAGATATCGCGATTCCGGTGCTCTACAATTTGTCGAATCGAGACGATGGCAATGCGGTACAGGCTTTTTAGGTTCCTTTTGATCACGTGCCTGCTGGCCACGCTTCCAGCTTGCCACCGCAGTCCACCGCAAGGCAGGGTGTTTGGGAAGGTCAGCTCTGGTGGGCGGCCCATTCCTGCTGGCATGGTGGTGTTCAGTAACGCTGAGCGGGGGATCCACATGCGGGCTCCGATCCAGCCCGACGGATGCTTTGTCTTCTACACCGCACGGGGTGCGGGTCTTCCCCTTGGAGAGTACCGCGTGTCGGTGAGTGGCCCCGTAGCCCAGCCTCCCATGCCTGGGGCACCTCCGCCACCACCGCTGCCACAGGTCAGGATACCGACAAGGTATTTGCGTCCCGAGACCAGCGGGCTGATGCTGACGGTGTCCGAAGGCGAAAACCCCTTTGATATTCTGATGGAGTGAGGCCCGAGCATCAGCACACGGAGTAACATTCTGCGGGCTCGAGCGGCATACGAGTCATGAGCCAGCAGCAGGCCAGCGATATCCGTGAGCAGCTTTCCCGTCTGTGGATGCAGGCCGAGCCATCCGTGACCGCCTACGTCTTTGCCGCCATCCAGCGGTTCCAGGATGCCGAGGATGTCGTTCAGCAGGTGGCACTCACGGTCGCCAGACGCTTTGAAGAGTATGACGAGAGTCGCCCTTTCGTGGCCTGGGCGCTCTGGCTCGCCAAGTCGAAGATCATCGACCACTACCGAATGCAGGGGCGGCGGAAGATCATGTTTTCCGAGTCTCTCCTGGACCAGACAGCGGCTCGCCTCGTCGATCGCCAGGAGGCCGATCATGTGGGCGCGGCGGCCCTGGAGGGGTGCATCGACAAGCTGCCGGCAAAGTCGCGAAAGCTCCTCGATCTCCGGTATCTCGAAGACGCCTCGATGGAAGCGATTGCTGGGGTGATTGGTTCTACCGCGGGCAGCGTGCGTGTCATGCTGTTTCGGATTCGAAACATCCTTGCCGACTGCGTGAAGGCCGAATTGGCCAAGGAGGCGTCATGAATGACGATCTCCAGCATCGCGATGATTATCGCCGCATGATCGAGGACTTGCTCGATCATGCCGTGGCGGATGGCGAGTCGTCGTTTGATGCTGACGAACTGTTGGCCCGACTGGAGCGGGATCCAGTGGCTCGGGACTACCTGGTCGAGCGAGCTGTGCTCCATGCCAGGCTGAGGCAGTCCCTGCGTCGTCGTCATCTTGTTGCATGGGCTGTGTCGCCGGAGCGACGCGCGGCTCCGGATTCGTCGCGGCGATCATGGCCGCTTCTCGTGGCATGCCTCTCGGCGGCGGTCTGCGTTGCACTGATCGTCAGTGGGTGGCAGTTGCCCCGTCGTCCCTATGCGACCGTGAAGGTCGGCATCGGTACGGCCGATTTGGCGACCGGGCTCGAGTTGTGGGGCGAGGCCCACGATCTCCCAGCTGGCGTTCTCGAGCTCGAGACCCGTCGCGGGGCGCAGGTCGTGATCGAGGCTCCGGCGTCGTTCCGGTTTGAGACTCCTCAGCGCATTCGGCTGACCAAGGGGCGCATTGCTGCCGATGTGCCCCCGCCTGCCAAGGGTTTTACGGTCGTCACTCCTTCGGGCGAAGCCATTGATCTCGGGACTCGATTCGCTGTCGATGTGCCCGCCTCGGGCTCAGCCGAGGTCCATGTGTTTGACGGGGAAGTCGTTGCTCGCGGTCACGCGCACACCCCGACAAGCCTTCGTGACGGGGAGGCGTTGTCGCTCGTGAGCAATAGTTCCAGGGATTTGCGGACGGCCGCATTCATTCGCGGGGGCGAGGTGGCGGGGCTCGCGGCTGCCGTGGAAGCAGGCCAAGAACGAGCATCGCAGGAGGCGGTCCAGCGGCTTCGCAAGGATCCAAGCTTGATTGCGGTGATCGACTTCGAGGATGACGGCCCTGGGAAGGGATCGAGCCCACCGGGACAATACCGTCGTGTGCAGGGGCGTTGGCCGGGCTCCCAGTCGGCTGATTTCACGAATGTGGGCGATCACGTCCCGCTCGATGTAGGGGATGCCGTTGACTGGCCGCAATTGACGGTTGCGGCATGGGTAAGGCTCGACCGTCTCGGCGAGCCATTTCAGTCCCTCTACCACACCGACGGTTGGACCCAGCAAACGCCGGGCCAGGTTCATTGGATGATCGTTAACTCCGGCGTCATGCGGTTCGCCCTCCCGGGGATCGTGCTTGGTCCGAATGCCGTCGAACGGTTTTGTCAGCCGGAATCAAAGACCCCCGTGCTCGGCAGCGAGGGCCGCTGGATGCATCTTGCGTTTGTGTATGACTCGCTTGCCCGCACTGCGTCTTTCTATGTGGACGGCCGTCCTGACGGAGTCACCGTTCTCGCCGAGGCGCCCCCTGCTCGGCTCGGGGCCGCCCGCATCGGGAACTGGAACGCAGAGGACCGAAAGCTCAGTGGCCGTATCGACGAGATCGTCCTGCTCGGACGTGCACTCACGGCGGAAGAGATTCGAAGCCTTTTCGACGCTGGCGTTCCCTATCACTGATTCTGCGCCGGGGAAGCTCATGCCACCCTTCTATCTGTGCCTTGTGATCGTTGTGCTGTGCGGAGTCTGCCCGGCGGCGAGTCCCGACTTTGTGGACGACATTCGCCCGCTCTTGCAGAAGCATTGTTACTCCTGTCACTCGGGGGATCATGCAAAGAGCGGTCTTCGGCTCGATGTCAAAGCCGCGGCCTTCAAGGGGGGGGATGGCTGGGGGGCAGCGATCGTGCCAGGCAAGGCAGACGAGAGCCCGCTCGTCCAACTCGCCCGCGGTGATGAGCCCGACGTGCAGATGCCGCCCAAGGAATCCGACGTACCGCCCATGGCAGAGGCGGATATTGAGCGGCTTGCCGCATGGGTGAACGCCGGGGCCGTCTGGCCAGACGGCGTGGATACGGCAAGCGTCGTGGACAAAACCGATCACTGGGCCTTCAAGCCGGTGCGAAGGCCCGAGGTTCCTGCCGTCCGCAATGCGGCCTGGCCAAGGAATGAGATTGATCATTTCATCCTCACGCGGCTCGAAGCTGAAGGCCTCGAGCCGTCACCGGAGATCGATCGCCGTGCATGGCTCCGCCGCGTCACCTTTGACATGACCGGGCTGCCGCCGACGCACACGGAGATCGAGCATTTTCTGTCCGATCCGTCGCCGGAGGCGCATGCACGCGTGATCGAGCGTTTGCTCGCGTCGCCGCACTATGGGGAGCGTTATGCCCAGCACTGGCTCGATGTCGTGCGCTATGCCGACACCGATGGCTACGAGGTCAATACCGAGCGGCCAAACGCATGGCCCTATCGAGACTACGTCATTGACGCGTTCAATGACGACCTGCCCTACGACCAGTTCGTGCGTGAGCAGATTGCCGGGGGACAACCAGGGAGAGAGGCTGCCACCGGGTTTCTCGTGACGGCTGCTGTACTGCTCCCCGGCCAGATTGGCCAAGATGAGGCCTCGATGCGAGCGGCTCGTCAAGATGCGCTCAACGACATCATCGTCAATACGTCGGAGACGGTGCTCGGTCTGACAGTCGGGTGTGCCCGCTGCCATGATCACAAGTTCGACCCCGTTGCCGCCCGCGATTACTACGCCATGCAGGCCTTTTTCGCTGGGGTGGAATATGGTGAGCGTCCGCTCCGGACGGCGAAGTCTGTTGCCATGCTGGCAGAGCTTGACCAAGCCCGGGCGAGGATCCAGGAGATCGATCGCCAACTCCATCACTTTCATCCTGTCGCCCGATCCGGAAAGCCTCGGCCGGCCGTGACTTCAGCGCTCAACACCGAGCGGGTTCCGTCCGTCCCGGCTCGCAGGCTTCGCTTCACGATCCTCGATACGAATCACCTCGAGCCCTGCCTGGACGAGCTCGAGGTATTCGACACCTTGGGCCGCAATGTCGCCCTTGCCTCGCTGGGAGCGAAGGTGTCGTCGTCGGGCAATCTGGTGACAGCGGGTGTCCATGAGCTCGCGCATCTGAACGACGGGTTCTATGGCAATGGCCGAAGTTGGATGGCCTCACAGCGGCATGACAGTTGGGTCATGCTCGAGTTTGCGGAGCCCGCGACGATCGAGCGGATCGTTTGGGGCCGGGATCGAACGGGGGTCTTTACCGACAGGACGGCGATCGCGTACCGGATTGACGTGTCGTCCGGCACGGAAGATGACGACTGGATACTCGTGGCCGACTCGACGGACCGCAGTGCTTTTGGCACGGATGTCGTCGACGAACGCGCAGCGGCAGACCGCGAGGCAGTCGCCGCTCTCGAGAAAGAAAAACTGACGCTTCAAGATCGCATCCAAGCGGCCACGACTGAATCCATGGTCTTTGCCGGTCGCTTCAGGGAACCTGACACGACCTATCTTCTCAATCGGGGAGATGCCGAACAGCGCAAGGAGGAGCTTGCTCCCGAGACGCTCGCTGCCTTCGCCGAAGTCGTGCCGCCGGTCCGTCTGGCCAAGAACGCCGCGGAAATCGACCGTCGAAAAGCTCTTGCCGACTGGCTTGCCGACCCGAGGCATCCCCTCTCGGCACGCGTGATGGTGAATCGAATCTGGCAATGGCATTTCGGGGTCGGCATAGTCGATACCCCGAATGATTTCGGAAGGAACGGCTCGCGGCCGACACACCCCGAACTGCTCGACTGGCTTGCAGATGAGTTCGTGAGCAACGGCTGGTCGGTGAAGCACATGCATCGATTGATCTTGGATTCCGCCACGTACCGGCAGGCGAGTGCCGCGAATCCCGCTGGCATGACCAAAGACTCGGACAGTCGGCTTCTCTGGCGGTTCCCGCCGCGGCGGATGGAGGCAGAGGTGCTGCGTGACACGATGCTGGCGGTGAGCGGCAGGCTGAATCTCGAGACCGGTGGGCGTGGCTTCGATTGCTTCCGAGAACGTGGTGGTCTCACGGGATTCGTCCCGATCGAAACCTACGATGCTGCCGGTCGGCGACGGATGATTTACGCCCACAAAGTGCGGATGGTTCGCGATGACGTGTTCGGAGCGTTTGATTGCCCTGACGGAGGGCAGTCGACAGCCCGTCGCCGGCAGTCAACAACGCCGATCCAGGCGCTCAATCTCTTCAATAGCCCGTTCACCATCGAAGAGGCGAAGGCATTGGCAGCCCGTGTCGAGGCGGACGTGAGCCATGATGCCCCCGGGATCAGCAGCGATGAGGCCAGGAGTTCGCACATCGCTCGGGCTTTCGAGCTCGCCCTTGGTCGGTCGCCCGACGAGGTTGAGATGAGCGCTGCGGAAGAGGTGGTCCGTATCCACGGCCTGCCGACGCTTTGCCGGGTTCTTTTCAACTCCAATGAGTTTGTGTTCGTTCCCTAGTAGCGCCTTGGAGGAATCATCATGCCATCGCGCGAGCACCTTTCGCCAAACGGCGTTCAGCTTCTCAATCGTCGGAATTTTCTCGGCGATGCAGCGACGGCCCTGGGATCCATAGCTCTGTCGAGCCTGCTTGCCGGTGACAACCTCCTGGCATCGACCGATCCCATTCGTCCAGTGATTGATCCGACGCATCCGTATGCCCCTCGGCCCCCTCATTTCCAGCCGAAGGCGAAGAACGTCCTCGTCATCTTCTGCGCCGGAGCAGTGAGTCAACTCGAAACCTGGGATTGGAAGCCAGAGCTCGTGAAGTGGGACGGCAAGCCGCTTCCTGGCGGTCCTGCCGTGACATTTCAGGGGCCGGCCGGCAACCTTGCTCGACCGCAATACGCCTTCAAGCCGCGTGGCCAGACGGGCAAAATGGTGTCGGACATGATTCCACACCTGGCGGAGCTCACCGACGATATCGCGTTCATTCACTCGCTGACGAGCAAGACGAACACGCACGGCCCCGCCGAAAACTTCCTCTCGACCGGCTCGATCTTTGACGGGTTTCCAAGCATCGGCTCCTGGGTGACCTATGCCCTGGGGAGTGAGAATCAAGAGCTGCCAGCCTTCGTCTCGATCCTGGACCCGCGAGGCATTCCCCAAGCCGGCGGCAACAATTGGAATCCTGGGTTTCTGCCAGCGGAGTTCCAAGGCACCACGCTCAGTGGAAAGGATCCCGTCCGACACCTTCGCGTGGCTGGGGGAATTCGGCCGGAGAGCGATGCCGCTGCCCATGATCTGCTCAGGCGGATGAACGAGCACCACCGTGCCCGCCACCCAGAAGAGAATTCCCTCGCGGCCCGCATTGCCAGCTACGAACTGGCAGCCCGAATGCAGCTCTCCATGCCCTCGCTCAATGACTTCTCCACCGAGTCGGCGGCGACCATGAAGGCGTACGGAGCCGACGACACCGCGAATCCGTTGAAGGCGGCCTTTGCTCGAAACTGCATTCTTGCCAGGCGGCTCATCGAAAAGGGCGTGCGATTCGTCCAGCTCTTCAACGGTGCGTATGCAAGCGCCGGGGAGCTCAACTGGGACGGCCACTCCAAGCTCAAGGAGCAGTACGACCGCCATGCCATGATCCTTGACCAGCCGGCGGCTGCTCTCATCAAAGACCTCAAGCAGCGGGGCCTTCTCGCCGACACGCTGGTGGTCTGGTGCACCGAGTTTGGCCGTATGCCCTTTTTCCAGAAGGGGGCCGAGGGGCGGGACCACAATCCGGACGGATTCACCTGTTGGATGACTGGCGCTGGCGTCAAGCCGGGCGTCAGCCACGGCGCCACCGACGAGCTCGGTGTGAAGGCTGTGGCAGACAAACTTTCGCTGTACGACTTCAACGCCACGATTCTCCACCTGCTCGGCCTCGACCACACCAGGCTGACCTACCGTCACAACGGTTTTGATCGACGGCTTACCGATGTCCATGGTCATGTGATCCGGGAGGTCCTTGCCTGAAAGCTCGGTGCCAAATGGTTCAACGAGCCATTCAAGCCCGGCATCACTTCGCGGACACTGGCGATGGCCGTCCGCGAAGGTGTCCATGTCTGGAGAGGACCTGACGTGAGGAGGACGCGAGCATTGAGGAACTGGTGGGCATGTCTTGCCGCGTTCTGTGTCGGGCCACTCGGAGTCGGCTTCTGTGACGAAGAACCGATTCGAGTCTTGACCTACAACGTCCGTTACGCAAACCGGGGTGATGGCGAAGACCGTTGGGAGAATCGGCGAGAGACTGTTCTCGCCACCGTTGCCGGTAGTGACCTTGTCGGATTGCAGGAGGTCCTCGCGAGCCAACAGGACGACATCGAGCGTGCCACCGAGGGTTGGCAGTGGGCCGCCGTTGGCCGCGACGATGGGCTTCGACGGGGTGAGATGGTGCCCGTGGGATGGCGAGCTCAGGCACTCAGTGCGGTCGAGCAGGGAGCATTCTGGTTGAGCGAACACCCAGAACGCGTGGGGCGAGCGGGGTGGGATGCAGCCTTGCCTCGGATTGCCACCTGGGTTCGCCTCGTGCGGCGTGAGGCTTCTGGCGTGACAGGCAGCCCACCCACGCTCCTGGTAGTGAACACCCATTTTGATCACCGGGGTGAAGAGGCGAGGCGTCAATCGGCTTTGCTCCTGCGCCGATGGGTGGCCGAGCACCGCGGTGAGTCGGATGTGCTCGTGATCGGAGACTTCAACGCCATGATCGGCAGCCCGCCACTTCATGCGCTTTTATCAGATGACTCGAGCGAGCATCCGCTTTTTGCTGACGCACGAGACCATGCTGGCAAGCCAGACCCTGGGCCCGACAGCACATGGAATGGATTCTCAAGGATTAAGCCCGGCGCCCGGATCGACCACATCCTGTTTCAAGGATCGCGGCTGAGAGTCCTCGCGTACGAGACGCTCGACCCAAGAACGCCGTCGGGACGATTCGCCAGCGATCACCTGCCCGTCACCGCAGCGATCGCGTTTCCATGAATGCCAAGAGCCGCGACGCGTTCGGCCCCGGCCAGCCGTTTTCTACTGAGGTCCACTTCCCCCGCCTTGTATCCGGAGTGTCTGCCATGGTGTCGCCTTTCAAGGTGTCCGGAGCCATCGGCTGTGGATTCCTCCTGGCCCTTGTGGGTTTCGGCTCCCGATTAGGCGCCCAGGACACAGCCGGTGCTTTGCTTGTTGCGGGGGGCCAACCGCAAGCCGTGATCGTGCACGGGGATGCACCTGGACCAGCGGTTCGGCTCGCGGCGATCGAACTCCAGTTTGCCGTCGAGCAGATGACCGGGGCGACGCTTCCGATCCTCGGGGAATTCGAAGAGAAGCCCGCACTGCCCACGACCATCTTCATTGGCGATCAGATAGCAGCCCGCGAGCTAGGCTTGATCCCCACAAAGTACGACCATGGCGAGTACCTCTGCCATGTCGAGCCAGGCCGCGTCGTGCTCGTGGGCAAGGACAGCCTTACGAGCGTGGGGAAGCACATCAATTTCAACCACCTTGTCGGCCGCGAAGGGGAGCTGAGCGTCCACCTGCCAGGGATGTATGAGCCTCAGGGGTCGCTTCGGGCCACGTACCACTTTCTCGAGTCCCTTGGTGTGCGCTACTACGGCCCGAGGGAACACCTCTGCATCTACCCGCAGACGAAGGACCTCGTGGCCCGAAGTACCAACGTGAAACGCGAGCCTGCGATCAGCTACACCAATGGCCTCTGCAGCGATACCGACGGCCATTTGTATTGGCCGATCCAGCGCATTCTTTACAACGAGCCGAGCGGTGACGAGGTTCTCCTCTTCGCCCGACGGATAGGCACCGGTGGCAAGAAATGGCAGTCGGTCAACCACAGCCTCGAGCCGATGCGGTTGCGGGAGCGATTCGGTCCGCCGCCCGCCGATGGGCAGCCGGGCATCCATGAGTCCCACGAGCCCGACATCTTTCCACCGGAAGGTTCACCGTCGCACCAGCCCTGCTTCAGTTCCGAGCGATTGGCCGAGATCATGGCCAAGGATGCCGCCGACTATTTCGACGGCAAGCTCGAGGGAAAGCCGTACGGCCCTGCACCTGGGCTCGACGCCTACCCGATCGTGCCCAATGATGCCTACGGCTTCTGCACCTGCGAGCGGTGCACCTCTTCGTATAAGGCCTACGCCCAGCCGAGCACCCCGGGCGCCTTCGGCTCAGGTGACTACAGCGACAACTTCTTCGGGTTCTTGAACCGGGTTGCCAAGAAGCTCGCCCAGACCCATCCAGATAAGCACATCGCCACGCTTGCGTATGAGGGCTATTTCTGGCCCCCGAAGAACTTCAAGCTCGAGCCCAACATACTCGTGGCTCCCTGTCCGATCACCTGCGACCACTGGAAAAACGTCCAACGCAAAAACGACACCCAGGCCCTGGCCTTCTGGCTGCACCGTGCGAAGCAACTCAAGCACCCAACGCACCTCTGGAACTACTGGCACCATCCGGAAGAGCTCGGTGTGATGCGCAGCCACAAGGTCTTCCCGCAGTTTAGCCCGACGCACATTCACCGCCTGGCACGCAGCTACGGGCAGAACAACGTGGACGGAGTCTTCCTCTGCGGTTGGGGAGAAGGGCTCGACTTCTACGTGATGATGAAGTGTTTTGACGACCCGAATCTGAACCTCGAGATGGTGCTTGATGAGTATTTCATGCTGTCTTTCGGCCCCAAGGCCGGGGCACTCCTCAAGCAGTTCTACCGCAAGGTCGAGGCGATCTCGATGAAGCCAATGAATGGCCCGGTGGAAGTGAACGAGCAATTCTTCTGGGAAACCCAGGGGAATGAGCGGACGCTTGTACAGCTCGAGCAGCTACTCAACAAAGCCGAGGGCCAGCTCCCCGAAGGCGACCTGCCCCGAGCACGTTTCGCGGCCTGGCGAAACCTGATGGAATACATGAAGCAGGGGCGTGCCGAGTGGCTGGCGAAGAAGCAGTAGCCAGCCTGGGTACGATGACCCTGCCGCGAACCTCCGAAGAGAGTCACCATGCTGCCTGTCGTTCATCGGACGCTTTGCATTCTCCTTGCCTTCAACGCGGTGGAGGCCACCGCCCGGGTGGTCGATGCCAAGGCATCGACTGCGGCGGTTGAGGATTTGAAGGCGGCAGTTCGCGACCCTTCAAAGCCACTCGATGCCCTGCGGCAAGAGTCGTTCACGAGTGTTCCTCTCACGAAGGCCGATGCCAAAGCCGCCCGCGGAATCGTGACCGATGCCTATTTCTCGAGGCTCGCCGAAGCTCGGCGCAAGGAGTTTGAAGCCCAGAAGATCACCGAGGGCGAGCTGGAAATGCCATACGAATTCACCGTTTTCGGCGAGGAGCCGGAAGGTGGCCACAGCCTCTGGATCTCATTGCATGGCGGGGGCGGCGCACCAAAGCGGATCAACGATCAACAGTGGGACAACCAAAAGCGACTCTACTCCCTCGACGAGGGCATCTACGTCGCTCCCCGTGCCCCCACGGATACGTGGAACCTCTGGCACGAGCCCCACGTGGACCGCATGCTCGCCAGGCTGATCGAGAATTTCGTCGTGTTCAAGAAAATCAATCCGAACAAGGTCTTCATCCTCGGCTACTCTGCCGGCGGCGACGGTGTGTACCAACTCGCCCCACGCATGGCCGACCATTTTGCGGCTGCCGCGATGATGGCAGGCCACCCCAACGGCGTGTCGTTGCTCTCGGTGCGGAACCTTCCCTTTGCCCTCCAGGTCGGTGGCAAGGATGCTGCTCATGGCCGCAATACGGTCGCCGCGGAGTATGGCAGCCAACTCGCCGCCATGCAGCAGGCAGACCCAGAAGGATATGTGCACTACTTCAAGATTCACGACGACAAAGGGCACTGGATGAACCTTGAAGACAAAGCGGTGCTGCCGTGGATGGCGAGGTTTGAACGAAATCCCATCCCGCACAAAGTGGTCTGGAAGCAAACGGGTGTTGCCAAGGATCGCTTCTACTGGCTGGCCGTGCCGATGGCGGAGTCTCGCATCGACTCCACGGTTGTCGTGGAGCGAAAGGGCCAAACGATTACGGTCGTGGAGGCCGAGAACGTGACGACAGTGATTCTTCGGGTCGATGATCGGCTCGTCGACATGGATGCACCGATCATCATCCGAAGCGAGGCCGGTGAAGAGACTGTCGTGGCACAACGCACGATCGGCGTCATGCTCGAAACCTTCCTCAATCGAGGGGATCCCGGACTGATGTTCGACGCGGAGGTGAGGATTCCACTGAAGCCGTAAGTTCGGGGCTTCGTGGAGCGGACTCCCTGGCGTCCTTTTGCCGTGGACTCGAAGGCGCTATCGACTGGGCGCCGTGACAGGTGCCCCTTCGGCGAAGCCGAAGGTGGTTACACCAGCTTCGTCCGGCCGGGAATGGCAAACCTGGGAGCCGGTCGAGTTCCCTCCCACGACAGTTCCTCGGGATAGAGGTCGAGTTTCGATTCCGCGGCGAGAAAATCGAACCGCACTCGTTGCCCGGTGTAGGCCGCGACCCGACCAAGAACGGCGACAAGTGAGCTGTCAGCCGTCTGCGCGAGCTCGACAATCGGCTCGCCGCGCCGAATCGAATCGATCAGGTCCTTGTGCTCCTGGCGGTAGGCATCGGCGATGCTGCCGTCCGCCTTCCAGATCTCCACACCTTTCCGGTCGACGATCCGCGATGGCGCACTCATCGCACCGATGAAGCAGGTTCCCTCGGTGCCGCGGATCGCGGTGTCGTTGTCGCCGACGGCTCCAGGAATCTGCCGGCAGACCACATGGGCCTGCCGTCCGGCCGGATACTCGTAGTCCACGGTCATGGAGTCCCACATCTCGCTGTCTTCGGGGCGAGTGAAACGCCCACCGGATGCAAAAGCCGAAACAGGATTGCTACCCATCGCCCAATTGACGACATCGATGTTGTGAACCGCCTGTTCGCAGATTTGGTCCCCACTGAGCCAGATGAAGTGCATCCAGTTGTTGAGTTGATACTGGGTGTCGCTCATGCCATCGCGGCGAGGCCGATACCAGGTGCCAGACGTGCAGTAGCTGGTTGAAGCTGTCACGATTTCACCGATGGCCCCCTTTTGAATCTGGTCGATGGCGGCGACATAGGCCGCATGCCTCCGGTATTGCGTGCCGGTCACGATGGCCGTGCCTCGGGCAACCGCGAGCGCGTGAGCCTCGCGGCAGATCCGGTAGCCGGCCGGGTCGACACAGACGGGCTTCTCGGCGAAGACATGTTTCCCGGCCAGCACCGCTTCGTGGATCATCCGCGGACGGAATCCGGGTGACGTCGTCAGCAAAACCACATCGACGTCAGGATCGTCAATCACCCGCTTGTAGCCGTCAATGCCGCCGTGCATCTTCGAATCGTCGAGCTTCACCTTGGCCTCGAGGGACGCCAGCATCTTCGGGATCGCCGCACACTTCTCGACGTCGAGGTCGGCAGCGGCCACGAGGGTCACCGCTTCGTTGGTTTCGAGCGAGTCGCGCGCGGCGCCCAGCCCTCGGCCACCACAGCCCACGATGCCGAGTCGAAGCGGCCTCACCTCCTCGGCAATCGCCCGTGAGGAATGAACCATGAGTGCGGCTGCACCTGCAGCCACTGACGAAAACGACCGTCGCGACAGAACGGACCCGGAAATCGGAATCGAAAAAGAGTGCTTCGTCATGGGACGGACCTCCTCGCGCACGGCAGTATTGATCCGCTTGATGACCACAGGTCCTCGCAGCGGCATGCAGGAATTTCCCCGTACCACACGGGTTCTCGCGACTATATGCCGTTCAGGGACCGGCTTCCGTTACGGAGTGATCTCAGAATCCGAGCGATCGCAATAGGAAGCTCTTCCGCGGTCTTGGTACCCACGTGCGCACCTGCTTGTTGCCTTCGACGCGCCGCGGCTCATACGGGCAATAACGGCAAGCAGCACACATGCTGATCATCCGTCATTCGTCAGTCCATGCCCCGCTGACGCATGACACGAGGAGTGGACCGTGCATGGGGTCGACGACATACTACTGACCGTTCTGCCCCTCGGTACGATGTGGAGATGAACATGCTCTTTCGTTGCTGGATGGCCGTGACTGCTGCCTTGATCGTCGGCCCCGTGGCAAGTGTCGCAGTCCCGATGCCCGAAGCGCCCGTTGTCGCCGAGGCTTCCCACGAGGCGGAGCTCAGTCTCCAGCGGATGACGGTGCCTGCGGGCTGGAAGGCGGAGCTTGTCGCCGCCGAACCCCTCTTGGCCAACCCCGTCGCCTTTTGGATCGACGGACGTGGGCGGATCTACGTCTGCGAGACGTTCCGGCAAGAGCGGGCGGTCACCGACAACCGCTCGCACTCGACGGAATGGGTCGATGACGACCTGGCGGCCCGCACGGTGGCCGATCGCGAGGCCTATCACCGCAAGCATCTCGGCGAGAAGTTGGAGGAATTCACGAAAGTGGATGACCGCATCCGCCTGTTGGAAGACACGAATGGCGATGGTCGACCTGATCGCGCGGTCGTGTTTGCGGACGGGTTCAACACGACCGTGGAGGGGACGGGAGCCGGCGTGCTCGCCCACGGAGGTGACGTCTTTTACACGAACATCCCGAACCTCTGGCGGCTGCGAGACACCGACGGCGACGGCAAGGCCGACGAGCGAACGTCGCTCGCCTCGGGCTTCGGGGTGAAGGTGGCCTATCGGGGGCACGACATGCACGGGCTCACGATCGGCCCCGACGGACGCCTCTACTGGAGCATCGGGGATCGTGGGTACCACGTGGAGCTCCCGGATGGCCGGGTCCTCTCCGATCCTGTCTCCGGCGCCGTCTTCCGCTGTGAGCTCGATGGCTCAAACATGGAGGTGTTTGCCACGGGGCTGCGCAACCCCCAGGAGCTTGCCTTCGATGACTACGGAAATCTCTTCACCGGTGACAACAACAGCGACAGCGGTGACAAGGCCCGTTGGGTCTACGTGGTCCGCGGCGGTGACAGTGGATGGCGGATGCACTACCAGTATCTGGGCGACCGCGGTCCGTTCAACCGCGAGAAGATTTGGTATCCGAACGATCCCGAGACACCAGCCTACGTCGTCCCTCCAGTCATCAACTTTGCCGACGGCCCATCGGGCCTCACCTACTACCCAGGCACCGGGCTTTCCGAAGCCTGTCGCGGATCGTTTTTGCTCTGTGACTTTCGAGGCGGGGTCGGCGAGAGCGGCATTCGCACACTCAAGGTGAGGCCGAAGGGGGCGGGCTTCGAGGCCTACGACCAACGACAATTGATCTGGAATGTCTTGGCCACCGACTGCGATTTCGGACCCGACGGCGCCCTGTATATCACCGACTGGGTCGAAGGATGGTACGGCGTCGGCAAGGGGCGGATCTACAAGGTGTTTGACCCGACGCTGAGCACCTCCCCCGAGGTGTTACAGGTAAAAAAACTCCTTGCCGAAGGCATGGCAGATCGCACCAACGAGGCGCTTTCTGAGCTTCTCGGGCACGCCGACCGCCGCATTCGCCAGGAGGCCCAGTTCGCCTTGGTCGCGCGCGGTGGCTTGGAGGAGCTGATCGACGCAGCCACCCGAGGCGAACCGACCCTGAAACGACTTGCCGGTGTGTGGGGCCTCGGTCAACTTGCGCGGCGGGGAGATGAGCCCCAGAAGTCAGCAGCCGTTGCCGCCTTGCTCGCCCTGCTCGAGAAGGCCGAGGGGGAGGTGCTCTGCCAGGCGTTACGGCAAGTGGGCGACGCATTGTCGGGGCAGTCCACTCCCGTGCAACGGCCTGAAACCGCGAGGCTCGTTCCGTTCCTTGAACATTCCGACCTGCGCGTGCGCTTCTGTGCGGCCGAGGCTCTCGGGCAGCTTGGAGATCCTTCTGCATTCCAGCCGCTTGTCACCATGCTGGCTGCCAATGCCGACGAGGATCGGTATCTCCGTCACGCAGGCGTCATGGGTCTCGCGGGAATCGTCGATGAGGGATCGCTTCGAAGCCTCGCGGGCCATGCGCATCCGTCGGTGCGATTGGCTGCGGCGCTGGCCCTTCGGCATAAACGAAGCGCCATGATTGCGGCCTTCCTGAATGACACGGATGAACGCATCGTGCTCGAGGCGGCCCGGGCGATTCACGATCTCCCGATCGACGCTGCTTTGCCCGACCTTGCCCACCTTGTGTCGAGCCGCACCACGAGCGATCCCTTGCTGCGCCGTGTGCTCAATGCCAATACCCGACTCGGCAATGCCGAAGCGGTCGCCGCCATCGCGGCGCGGGGGGATGTCCCTGAAGAGGTGCGGCGTATCGCGCTTCGGAACCTCGAACAGTGGGCGACGCCCCCGGCACGCGACCCGGTTCACAGTGGCTGGCGGCCCTTGTCCCCGCGGGATTCCGCCCCCGCCGCCACCGCCCTTCGACGGGTGCTGGCAACCGTGCTTATGGCGCCAGCTCTCCGCGAGCCGGCGGCCGGTGCCGCCACGGCCCTGGGGATGCCGGAGGCCAATCAGGTTCTCCTCGACATGCTCGCCGATGTGGCTCAGCCCGGCGAAACGCGCGCCGAGGCGCTGGCCGTCCTCGGGCAACTCGGGCACCCGTCGCTTTCGTCCCTAGTGCAGGCAGCGCTCACGGATTCGTCACCGCGGGTTCGCAGCGAGGCACGCGACCTGCTCGCCAAACAGGCCCCCGCCGACGCGATCCCTCTGCTGGCCGAGGCCATCGCGTTTGGCACGACGACAGAAGCCCAACGCGCCCTCGAAACGTTCGCCTCCTTGAAGGATCCAGCCGTCGACACGATTCTGGCCGGCCTCCTCGACAGGCTCGCTCAGGGTGACTTGCCTCCCGAATTGCATCTCGAGCTCGTGGAGACGGCACAGAAGACAGAGGCTGACGACGTTCGCAAGCGACTCGACCGCTACCTCGACACCCGCAAGGGGGCGGGGCCTGCCGCGCCCTACCTTGAAGCGATGGCAGGGGGCGATGCGGCGCGTGGTCGCAGGATCTTCTTCGAGAAGGTCGAAACGTCGTGCGTGCGATGCCACCGCGTCGGCGACACCGGTGGGGAAGTCGGCCCGAAACTCTCGGCGGTGGGCCGGAAGCCAAGGCTGTACCTCCTGGAATCGATTGTCGACCCCGACAGGGCGATCGCCGAGGGCTTCGAGACGATCGTGGCGGTCACCGACGACGGACTGGTCCACGCCGGGATCATGAAAGCCCAAGAAGACACCACGCTCACGCTCATTGACGCCTAAGGGAAGCTCCATTGCATCAAGAAGGACTCGATCGACGAACAGGTGCCCGGGCGTTCCTCGATGCCGGCAGACCTCGTCAAACAGCTCACCTTGCGCGACGTCCGCGATCTCGTGGAATATCTATCGACGCTCCAGGAGTGACCGCGAGCGCCGGCTCGGCGGTGGTGCGCGCGGTACAAAAACTCTGTCGGCTCGAAAGCCCCCGGCCAGCGGGGTGTTTGTCGCTTGGCTCCGGCCGAAGCCCCGCTTCGAAGAGCACGTTCTTGACCGTCTGCCTCGCGACGACATGCCCGAGCTGTCGCAACGCCTGGACGATCTTGGTGTACCCGAAGCCGATCTCTTACTTGATTCGAATGATGGCTTCATTGAGACTCTCGTCGATCCGAGACCCCAGCGGCTGATGCGCGGCGAAACTGTGCCGGAAGCGGATCCCGACGACGTTCGGGAGTTGCTGAACCACCGCCTCCTGGCGACGTGCCGCCGCTGATGGCAGAACTGGTGGCATGGATCAACGCCCCAGGTGAGCTTCATCCTGTCCTGGTCAGTGGAGTGGCTCAGTTTCAGTCGTGGCTCATCCTTCTGGATGCCTTCGGCACCGCCAGTTGAAGCACATCCTCGCCGCCGAACGCAAGGGACTCCGGGAAAATGGCAAGCCTAGCCATGTCGAGGGAGCCACCGTTATCCATAGGGAAGGGGGAGTCGCCCCAACTTGTTGGAAAGGAAATGATTGAAGGCAGTTGGATACCCACCGACGGTCGGTGGTGCCGATCGGGAATCCGAGGTTATCTGGTCAATGCATCCGGTCAGACCGGATGCATTGCTGGAGACCTGTGACCTGCCCGCATGAATGGAACCAGTTTCTATCATAGGGCTTGCCCAGCAGGAGGCTGCGATCCATTCCCAGGCACACGCGGCAGATCAAACAGCTGGCGAACCTCAACGGTGCTCACCATGGCTCCCGGATGCTTGGACGCGACGTTGATCGCCTCGTTCAGGTCACGAGCGAAGATCATGTAGTAGCCGCCGAGCACTTCGCTGGTTTCGGCGAATGGACCGTCGGTGATCAGGCGCTTGCCTTCGCGGATGCGAACACTCGTAGCCGTAGAGACGGCATGAAGCGGTGATGCGCTAATGTATTGACCACGAGAGTCGAGCTGATGCGAGAGTGCGACCGCCTCCTGTTGAGCGTTCCGTAGTGCTTCAAGGCCAGCTGCGAGCCAGATGTCGTCGTTGTCGTAGCACAGCAGCATGTACCGCGAGCCAGCTCGTTCGGCGTTGGCGAAAGAAAACCTGTCCGCGGGTAGCCCTTCCAGGTGCGAGACCGGACGGATTTCGACCGTTCCTTTCATCGCTGCGGGGAGACGACTCGCTACGGCGATGGCATCGTCAAGATTCGGGACATCGATGAGGAAGAACCCGCCGAGTTGCTCCGTGGTTTCGGCGAACGGCCCAGCTGTCACCAGCGAATGGCCATTGCGAACACGGACACTTGCGGCGGTCGCGACTGGGTGCAGTGGTGACGCGGAGAGGAATTGCCCGCGCGATTGCAGGTCGCGACAGACGTCCGTTGACTTGATAGTGCAAGCGGTCCATTCCTCTTTGGTCCACGCAGTTTCGGCGCTGTAGACGAGGAGCATGTACTTCATTGTGGTTCGCCTTGCGTCGGAATGCGGGGCTCCGGCAAGCCCAGTGCGAGCTTGAAGATGACAGGTTGTCTCAACGCCAGACCGATCCACGCTATTGCCCCCACGATGATCGGAAAGAACCACGGGTCGCCAACGCGCAGGTGGGTGAAGACGGCACCGCCGAGGTAGCCGGTCATCAGGATCGCTCCAAGAAACGAGCATCGTGGTATGAGGTAGATGACGGTCACGGCAATTTCAACGACTGCGAGCATTGGAAGGAGCGACAGCGGAATCCCCATCTTCTCCATCATTTCGTTCTTGCCTGGAAACTCGAAGAACTTCGGAGCCCCGCTAACGCCGATCATAAACAGGCCGACGAGTCCGGTTAGAAACCAGCCTGTGATGCGCTGAGCTTTTGGGGACATGGGGCATCTCCTTCGTGAGGTTGTTGCTGTGGAAGTACGACAGGGGCCGCTCCTGCCGCCTGGCGATCGTTCAGGCTTTTATTCCACGGCATCCGATTCGCATCAATGACCCTTGAACGCAGCTTCGATCGTCTCGATATCGATTTTCTTCATTCTCATCATCGCGTCGAAGGCTCTCTTGGCAGCAGCGCGATCCGGACTGGTGGTCGCATTGATCAGAGCCACCGGCGTAATCTGCCAGTTCAGGCCCCACTTGTCCTTGCACCAGCCGCACATGCCTTCTTCGCCGCTGTTGCCGACGATCGCATTCCAGTAGCGATCGGTCTCGGCCTGATCCGCTGTTGCGATCTGAAAAGAGAACGCCCAGGTGTGCTTTACTGACGGCCCGCCATTGAGGCCGAGGCATGGAAGTCCCATGACCGTGAACTCGACCGTCAAGACAGCCCCTCCCTTCCCCGAGGGATTGTCGCCAGGTGCCAGATGAACTGCACCGATAGACGAATCGGGAAACGTCCTGGCGTAGAACTTCGCCGCCTCGACGGCATCGTTGTCGTACCACAGGCAGATACGGTTCTGGGGCGACTTGTCGTTTTTCATCTACTCTCTCATGCGCGATGGGGTTGGTGGCTATCGAGTCGCAAGAATCAGGACTCGGGATCGAAGAAAATCTCGCGGACTTCTTGGGGGCAGCCGCATGCTTGGGCAAACTGGGCTGCCCATTGATGGGCTTCATCGCGACTGGAAACATCGATAATCGAGAACCCGCCAACAACCGCCTTTGTCTCAGGAAAAGGACCGTCGGTCACGGTACCGTCGGCTGTCACGACGCTTGACCGCTGCCGAAGGATGCCACCACCAAAGATCCAGATGCCCGCTGCTTTGGCCAGGCGGGCGACGGCATGCGCCGCATCACCGACGAACGGCAAGTCCTGTTCGGGGATGTGGTCCATTGAGCCGTCGTCGAACGAGATCAAGTATCGGGGCATAGCGTCGTACAGTGGGAGAATCGGGAATGGTGAAGGGGGCACGTCTGCCGTGTGGTCAGGTCGCGCCATCGTAGTTTGGAGGGTCGAGCACGTCCGGCTTCGTGATGTTCCACACCCGTGGTTGAGTCGAGTGGGTCGTGGTGTTCATGCTGGGACTCCGGTTACTTGGTGACTCGGCGGTACTTCGCACGCATGAACTGCGTAGACGTACCGTCTGCGTTGTGATACTGCGACAGCAGGAGGTAATGATCCTTGTCGATGATCTCGATAATGTCTTGGAACTTCGCCATCGTCCCGTCCCCCGCAAAGCTCGGTCCCGCGGAGTCAAGCGTCAAGACTTTGCGATCGGCATCCAATTGGCCTTCATACGGCCACAGATGTGTCATGCACGACGCGACGAACGTCCCAACGAAGCGTTGTTTGACGGGATCGAATCCGAGCGTGAAGAGCGACTGCATTGGTTCGCCATTGGGGTCATCGCTTTCCATTTCGCCCAGCGTCCAAAGCGATCCCAGTGATCGTGTTGTCTGCTTCCCTGTCGATTTCATCGGCGCCTGGTCCGGTCCCATGACGCACTCGGATTCAAAGGTCCAATCGCCCAGCAGCTGGAGCAACCATTTGTGTTCGGGAGTTGGTTGCGGTGTTTCCATGGTCGTTTCCTTTCGGTTGTTGCGGACGAGTGTGATTGAGTCTTCGGCATCTCACCTTGGTGTAGGCAGTAGCCGCCTTGACTTCGTCTAGGATCGAACGTCGGAGTCTGGAGCGGATGCCGCATACGGCGATCCGACACCGGTTTCACAATACTGCTTCAGGCTCTCGAGAAACTGTGCCCAGCCCTGCGAGCAGAGTTGGTAGCACTGGATCTTCGGGGTCAAGCCGATGTGCTCCAGTTCCAGGTGAGTCCTCGAAGGTGACTGTGGCGAGAGGCGAATGGCGATGGTCGTGCCAATCCATTCGTTCGTCCGTGACAGGACACCAGGGGCATGAAGGTGTGAATCGACAACTGACCATCGGACTTCGGCGTCAGGGCGCAATGTCGCCAAACGCATGACCTTGAATGTCCTGCCAAAACGAACAGTGACCTTGTCGCCGACTGCCGAGCCAACATCGCAATCCGCTGTCCACCAACTCGTGATACCTTCGGCGGTAGTGAGTGCCGAATACACAGCGGCAGGAGACGACATGATGTCAATCGCGAGGTGATAGTGGCTCATTGTGAGATGTGGCCGCTGACTTCCGGTGGGCACGGCACCATGACCATCCATTCGACACCGAACTTGTCCGCAACCATGCCGAAGCGTGGCGACCAGAAGGTTTTCACGAGCGGCATTTCGATCTTGCCATCGGCGGCCAGCGCGTTGAAGACGCGTTCGGCATCGGCTTCCGTTGGAACCGTCAGTGCGAGCTTGAAGCCTACGAAACTGCATTTCTCATCGCATCCGTCCGAGGCCATCACTGTCGTGCCACCCACTTGGAAACTACAGTGCATGATCTTGGTCTCGAACCCCGGCGCAAGCATGCCCGGCGGTGTCGGATCGGGGCTCTCGTTGAACCGCATCACCGCGCCGACCTTCGCGTGCAGTGCCGTCTTGTAGAAGTCCAGGGCTTCTTCGCAGCGCCCGCCAAAGAACAGATACGGCTGCACGGTGGCTTTTGCCATCGATAGAGCGGCTTCGAGAGCCGCTTCTTTCGCTCGTAGTTCCGGAGTGAACTCTTCGCCGAAATCGTCTGCTTCGAACAGCGGTCGAATCTCAACATCCGACTCTTCGTCGCCCATCGGGCAGGGGCATTTCTTCAGCCATTCAACTGCTTGCTCCATCGACTCGACTTCCCATATCCAGTATCCGGCGACCAGTTCCTTCGTCTCAGCAAAAGGCCCGTTGATGACGGTGCGAGTCGTGCCGGAGAACCGCACGCGAACACCCTTCGATGAAGGATGCAGCCCGGCCCCGTCTTTCATGATCCCGGCCTTGACCAACTCCTCGTTGTATTGCCCCATGTCAGCGAGCAACTGCTGACTCGGCATGCCACCGGCTTCGGACGACTGGCTGGCTTTGACAAAGACGACGACTTTCACAGGCTTACCCTTCCTGGTTCTACGAGGTTCGATGGTTTCAGTAGTTGCCCACGATGCACTGCGCTTCTTTGAAAGAGAGCTGCTTTTCCCGCTCAGCAATCATGGCGTTGACGAGTTCATTCGCTGGGCGAATCTCGAATGGTCCGATGCGCACGCCGGGATGTTTCGACATCAACGCAACGGCGTGCTCCAGGTTCTCGGCTTCAAGGACGAGTATCCCGCCAATCTGTTCTTTGGTCTCCGCATAGGGGCCATCGCTCACTTGCACGACACCGTTGCTGAAGCGAAGCGTCTTCGCCATCGACGGATCGAGGAGCGCTTCGCCTTGCGTGAAATGGCCGCCTCGCCGGAGCACATCGTCGTACTCCATGCACTCTTCCATCATTTGCTGGAGTTCCGTGTGAGTCATCTTTCCGAACTGCGCGTGGTCCGCGTAGCCGAGGCAGATAAATTTCATCGTCAGCGACCTTGATCTGGAATTCCTGTGGGTTGCAACCGCGAGACATTCCCGGGTTTCGTGAGGTAGTCGAACGGGAAAGCGTCAAATCGACAACAACCCAGAATCTCAGAAAGATTCCCGTAGCCTGCGTTCGAGATACCGCCGCTCAGGCTCCTGCTTCGCGAGGGACAGGGCCTGCCGATAGGCCGCGGCGGCTTCGGCGGTCTGGCCGAGCCTGCGGAGCAGATCGGCTCGCGCGGCGTGCAGCAGGTGGTAGTTTGCCAGTACGCCTCGTTCCAGGAGCGACGCGATGATCTCCAATCCTGCTTCTGGACCGTCGCGCATGGCGACGGCTACGGCGCGGTTGAGCGCGACAACTGGGGACGCCGCAGCCTGCATGAGCAAGTCATACCAACCAACGATCCGCTTCCAGTCCGTGCTCACGGCGTCGGGCGACTCCGCATGAACCGCCGAGATCGCCGCTTGAATCGTGTACGGTCCAACTGGTCCGGCTGCGAGTGCTCGATGAATCAGGGGAACTGCTTCGCCGATCAACTGTCGGTTCCACAACGAACGATCCTGATCCTCCAGCAGCACAATGTCGCCGTTGTCCGCCGTGCGAGCCGCGCGACGAGACTCATGCAGCAGCATCAACGCCAGAAGGCCGAACGCCTCAGCGTCGGGAAGCAGTTCACAGATCAATCGCCCCAGCCGAATTGCTTCACCCGTCAACTCGCTACGCGTCACCGAATCACCCGAAGAGGCAGAGTATCCCTCGTTGAAGACGAGATAGATGACCGTCAGCACCGACTCCAGCCGCTGCGGAAGATCATTTGCCGACGGGATCACATACGGAATGCCAGCGTCACGAATCTTGGCTTTACCCCGCACGATCCGTTGAGCCATCGTCGCGGGAGCCACCAAGAACGCTGAAGCGATCTCCTCGGTCGTCAGCCCGCAAACCTCCCGCAACGTGAGGGCAACTTGCACGAGCTGATCAATCGCTGGGTGACAACACGTAAAGATCAGCCGCAGCCGATCGTCTTCGATCTCCTCGTTGGCTTTTGCAGCATTGAACCGGGCGACTTCATCCTGTCGCCGCATTACCTCCGGCTGAAACGACTCAAAGTGCGAGCGACGCCGAATCGCATCAATCGCCTTGAATCGGCCCGTCGATATGAGCCATGCTCGTGGATTGGCCGGAAGCCCTTCGCGCGGCCACACCTCAGCCGCCGCCGCGAATGCCTCGGCCATCGCCTCTTCGGCAAGGTCGAAATCGCGCAGCAATCGAATCAAAGTTGCCAGGACGCGACGAGAGTCGGTCCGGTAGAGTTCGGCGATGGTCGATGGCGAAACCATGCAGGTATTCTGCATGATTCGCAGGTACTCGCGGTCCCCCTCTGCATTCCTCACGTCGTAGTGCAGCCTGGTCGTAAATAAGTCACATTTTCACGGGCGTTCACAGGGGCTTCAAATTCCCATAGATATCAATGACGCCCCGCACCCTTTCATGGCCGCGACACGCTGTTCTCTCTCTGACCACTATTTCCCGGCGTACTGGCTGTCATATCAACCAGATCCCGCCATCTCCAATCCAATCCAGTGCCCAGCGAAGCATTCTCCCCCGGTTTTCGCCTTTCGGCCCTGGATCTCATCGTGCTCATCCTCGGGGCTCTTCTCTCGGCAGCTCTTGCTTCACTCGACTGGTCATGGGGCCTCGTCGCAATGCCCTCTGGATTCGGGCGCCACAACTGTCATCGGGATACCTTGCGAGCCTATCGGACGCTCATCGAAAGGCGCCGTCCGGTTCGTGTTCACCACCTGGACGAATTGAAAAATCCGTGGGTGTATTTCCGCGTGCGCCAATCAGATGGCCGGTGGGATCATCACTACCTTCTGATCAACCACGACGGCTGGGTTCGCGTACGCCCTCACTCTTTCACGACGACGAGCAATCTGTGGAACCCTCTGCTGTCGCGAAAGAGCTCCCGCGGTCCAT
>CAZCHF010000027.1:0-3371 GCA_964498325.1 uncultured Candidatus Kuenenia sp. | reverse complement strand
AAAACCAGCTTCACGAACGATCTCGCATACTCCCGGAACCGTCTCAGGAAAATCCCGCTCGCGTACATGCCCAATGGCTCCCGCGAGGGTTTCAGGAGCCAAGCCGATCCACACTTCACGCATCATCTCCACGTAGGCGTCCAGGTACTCGTCGCGCGTTTCACCATCCCGCCTGAACACATCGGCGTAAAGCAACGTTCCGCCAGACTCGAGTGTCGAAAACGCCAGCTTGAAGAACCGGCGCTTTTCGGGAATCGGGAGGTGGTGAACGGAATAGCTCGCCAGGATCACGTTGACCGGTTTTGCATGCACCCCTTCGTGGTCGTCAAGAGCCGCGAGCATGTCGCCCTCACGGAGCTCCACCTGAAACCGTGCTCCAGCCAGTTCCTCTCGGGCCTTGTCGAGCGCTGCCGCTGATGCATCGACACCCGTGTACGCCCAAAGACCGGTGTTCTCAAACGTGCCCTTGATGGAATGGGCATCTCCGCAGCCCAGGTCCAAAAGCGTGAATGCCCCTGGGTGACGCAAAAACACCCACGACCGCATGGCTCCAAAAATCTCGCGGTGGCACATCCAGTCGGCGTCAACGATCGAGCGGTAGAGGTGCCATTGCGCAAACCAACGCGAGGCTTCTGCTGGCGAGTGTTCGGGCTCTCGTGAATTGCTCATGCCGTCGTGCGTGTTCATAGGCTCGCTACCGCCGGTTCCTCAGCGCTCACGGTCTTCCGCAGGACTCCTCGGCTGACCACATACAGGAGAAAGCCAATAGGGCCAGCCAAGAACGTGCAAACGAGTGCCGGCGTTCTGAGTGCCCACGACATACCATGCTTCACGCTATCCCTGGCAATCCACGCTCCAACGACCATGTCAAACGCCAGGTAGTGGGTCCAAGCCGCCGCAAAGACCCACTCATCCGTGAACACGCTCTGCAGACCCGCGAGCGTCATGACATCCCCGGGCGGCATTCCATTCGCGGCTAGTTTCCAGCCGATGATGCCCGCGTACGTGACCGCCAAAAGCGCCGGTACGACTACGGCACAGAGCACCCCCGAGACCAACCGCTTGCCCGGGAACAGCACCAGGGCAATCCAGGCCGCGAGTGCCAGGGTATTCGTCGCCTGAAAGTAAGATTCGGCCATGGGAAGACGCGAGAGGGTTATGGGTGCCAGATACGAGGCTTTTAGAGTATCGTCTGCTGCCCTGAAGCACCGGATCAGTCATCAATGCCCACTGAATCGTTCTCCCCGGGGCCAACTCCCAATACCGTCCGAACACCTTCCGGCAAAGTTCTCCACGTTCCTGAAGGCTGGATCTTGCTACCCCCTGGTGACGCTGGCCTGACTCGTCGCGTAAAGGCCGCAGGAGAATTCTGGCTCGTCGAAGAGCAGGTCAAGAACCGTATGTATTCGCGCGGCATCTGGGCTCCTCGCGACATAATCGAGCGAATTCAACAAGAGCTCGCCAATGAACGGGCAACACCTGGGTACTCAAAACGCCGAGAAGCCGATGCCAAACGCCGGGAGGCAAAGCAGGCCGAGTACGTCGAGGACTTTGAATCTGCTGTCGTGGCGTTTCTCGGGTTTCACGAGCGATGCCAAGACACAGCCATCAAGCTCGCCCGTCTCGTCGCCAAACATGCCACCCCAGTCGGAAGCGGCACCGTAGCTCGCACTCAACGCATCCCGATCGAGCGAAGAGCAGAAGCGGCCGTCATTGCCTGGCTACGACACCAAACGACCGGCTACGACAACATGCAAATCCCGAGGGTGAAGGGCGAGCGTCGTGAAGTCCGCCGTATGCTCGCTCAACGTTCGCGAGAACTCCTAGAGGCTTATCGCCAGGGAAAGCCAGTGCTCGATGCTTGCCCGTTGGCTTTGGCGTTATCGCGGTTGGCAGGGTCTTGAATCTTCTGTGACCCCGGCCTACTCGTGCTCACCGTCGACACGGGCTTCGCCGTCCGGGTCTATGTCGACGTGGAGATTCATCGGGTGACAGCAGACCGGGCAATCCTCGGTGTAGTCCTGGTGAGCCCCGGCTGAAACGTCCACAGGTACGACGATTTCCTCCCCGCACGAATCACAGACGTAGACGGCTTCCTGGTTGGCGGAGGAGTGTGGATGGCGGTATTTTTTCTTAATGGCAGGCGACTCCGGTGTGTGCCCTGGGTCTGCTCATCGGTTCACGATTCCCGGGCTCTAGAATCAGGCATGAGCATCACGAGCGGCAAGTCCCTGATTCTCTGCAAATCCATCCCCCATCAGAACACGGCTCAAATAGCCCGCGTGATGGCCGAGGTGCTGAATGCTGATGTCGCTTGCCCCGAGGAATTTCCGCACACGAGCCTGGGCAACCACGAGTTGGTCGGGTTTGGCTCTGGCGTCTACTATGGCAGGCTTCATGCGGCCCTCTACGCCTGGCTCCACGGGCTTCCTGATTGCCGCGAGGCTCTGAAGCCGGCGTTCGTGTTCTCAACGTCTGGGCTGCCGTTTCTTTCCAAGATCTGGCACGCACGGCTCAAGAAACTCCTCGGCCGCAAGGGCTTCGATGTGGTCGGCGAGTTTTCATGCCGCGGTTTCGATACATGGGGCCCGCTCTGGCTTGCTGGTGGCCTCAATCGCAAGCACCCCGACGAACGTGACCTTGAGCGTGCTCGAGAATTCGCCAAGAGGCTCGTCACATGATTCCCGCCGCTCCGCTTTCTCACCTCGCCCCCGCGCTCCCGCTTCCACCTTACAGCTACGTTCCGGGCCATGACCTCCCGCACCCTGTGAACGATCCCAACGGCCACAGCTTCAACACCCAGCACGAACCGCTCACCATCCCCGAGCTGCTCGAGGCCCCAATCTCCCGGCGCCACACGCTTGCCGCCTTCCTCGCTACCAACTCGCCCTGGCTCTACGCCTTCGACCTCTTCAACGGCGGCTACTACTGGGAAGCACATGAAGCCTGGGAACATTTCTGGAATGCTCTCGGCCGCACGACACCAGAAGCCCGATGCGTCCAAGGCCTCATTCACCTTGCTGCCGCCGCCGTAAAAATTCGCGAAGGAAAACCAGCGGGCGTTTCTAGGCACACGCAAAGGGCCCGGAAACTTCTTGGCAACGCGGGGGATCCTTCTGGGTTCGAGGTCGGCCAGTGTGTTGAAGCCCTGTGCATTTCACGAGAGAGCCTTGCCGCCGTGATTGCCGAGCTTGGTTCGTACCGCTCCGAATGCTGGCACACGTCCCGAACCCCTGTCGTGCGGGTATTGGCGAGCGACCTGAGAACGGCGGGGTGATCGGGGTGTCGTGGACCCGTTTTTTCGCAAATTCTCACTTTCTCACTTTCTCACTTTCTCACTTTCTCACTTTCTCACTTTCTCACTTTCTCAC
>CAZCHF010000026.1:0-52323 GCA_964498325.1 uncultured Candidatus Kuenenia sp. | reverse complement strand
CTCGAGAGCGGCGGCATCCGCGACTTGCTCCAGCGGATGAAGCCCGACCACTTCCTCGACATCGTCGCCGTCAACGCGCTCTATCGCCCCGGTCCGCTCGAAGGGGGCATGGTCGACGAGTATGTCAACGTGAAGCACGGGCGGAAGCGGGCCGAGTTTCTCCATCCGGTGATGGAAGACGTGCTCGGCGAAACGCACGGCGTGATGGTCTACCAAGAGCAGGTGATGCGAATCCTGGAGCGGCTTGGCGGCATCGAGCTCTCCAAGGCGTATACCTGCATCAAGGCGATCAGCAAGAAGAAGCTCGAGACGATCGCGGCGTTTCGCGAGCAGTTCGTGGCGGGGGCCCAGGCCAAGGGGCTTTCGAAGTCGCAGGCGGCCGACGTTTTCGCCCTCATCGAGAAGTTTGCCGGCTACGGCTTCAACAAGAGCCATTCGACGGCCTATGCCCTCCTGGCGTGGCAGACGGCGTATCTCAAGACGCACTATCCCGTCGAGTTCATGGCGGCGCTGCTCTCCGGCGACATCACCGGGCGAAACTTCAAGAAGAAAGACTCGCTCGTCGAGCACATCGAAGATTGTCGACGGATGGGAATCGTGGTCTGTCCGCCCGACGTCAATGCGTCGATGGCCGACTTTTCCGTGGCCAACGGTCGCATTCTTTTCGGCCTCTCGGCCATCAAGGGCTGTGGCGTGCAGGCGTCGGAAGCAATCGCGGCGGAGCGGGAGAAAGCGGGCCCCTTCAAGGATCTGCACGACTTCTGCGGCCGGCTCGACCCGTCGGTGGTCAACAAGACGGCGATCGAAAACCTGTGCAAGGCGGGGGCGCTCGATGGCCTGGGTGGTCATCGCGGGCAGCTCCTCGCCGGCATCGAAAAGGCGATGGCCTCGGGGGCTTCGCAACTCGCCGACAAGAAGAGTGGTCAGAAGAATCTTTTTGATGCCTTCGACGAGCCGGCGGCGGCTGCGGAGCCGGTACCGGTCGGACTTCCCGACGTACCCGCGCTCACCGACCTCGAAATGCGTTCGGGTGAGAAGGAAGTGCTCGGCTACTACGTCCACAGCCATCCGCTCGCCGAGCATCAGGCGTTGCTCGAAGCGATCTGCACACACGGCACGGCTCAACTCGGCAACGTGCCTGCGAAAGGCGACGTGCTCATCGGTGGTCTCGTCGCGGCGCTCAAGCTTTCGAATACGAAACAGCCCCGGCCCGGCTCGACCCACACGCGCTACGGCATGTTCGACCTGGAAGACATGGAAGGCCTCGTCCGCAGCATCTGCTGGCCGGAAGATTTTGCGCGCGTCGGCCAGTTCATCGAGGCTGATGCAGTGCTGCTGGTCGCCGGCTCGATCGACCGACGGGCCGGGAGCGAGGAAACGAACCTCATCGTGAACGAGGCCGTCCCGCTTTCCGAGGCGTGGCGGCTCCCGGCGCGGGCGGTCACGGTGAAGCTCGTCCAGGGGCAGCACGATGAGGCAACGCTTGATCGACTTGCGGCCATCGCAACGGCCAATCCCGGGAAGGTACCGCTGCGGATGGTGCTCGACCTCGACATGCCAACGGGCAACGAGGGGCTCGAAGGCATGCGGGTGATGATGGAGGCCGATCGGCACGCCGTGGCTTGGTCGCCGGCCTTGTTGGCGGGGCTTGTGGAACTGCTCGGTCCGGGCTCGGTGCGGGCGGCCGTCACGCTTGGCGGCGGGAGACGGCGGGAGTCGAACGGCAGGCCTGGGGCCGGACGAGCCCACGCCCGGGTGGGCTAGGGGCCAGATTTTGGCGTGGGCCACCGTCATCCAAGCCCCTCGCGCGAGCGTGGGGTCACGCCTGTTCGGGCCACACCGGTACGCTACCCCCCCGGCTTGCGCCGGGAGGCTTGGATGCGTGCACCTTGACCAGCTTTTTTCGCATTGCCTCGGGGGCCTGGCCGGAATTACCCTCGTTTGATCGTTTTCGCCTCCTTGTCCCGCCTGGTGAACCTGATGCCCACGCTCTCCGGCCCGCTCCCCTCGCGCTGCCTGTTTCTGCCAGCAGTGCTGGTTGCTGCTCTGACAATGCTTCCGTCGGACGTCTGCGAAGCGCAGTTTGGCGGCAGGGGCGGGGGCGGCGGCAATGCCGCCGGTGTCATGGTTGACGCCCAAGGCGTGCTGCGAGCCCAAGCGGTTCCCGAGCCTGGTCTCAACAAGGAGCGACGAGCCGAGGCTCTCCAAGGACTGCCGGGCGACCTTCGGGAAAAGTCGCCGCTGCGCAAGGTGGCCCTGTCGCGACTGGAAGCCGCGGTCGCGAAGGCTGCCGCGGACGGCCGCGGGATCCCCGATGAAATCGAAAAGCTCGCGGGGTTGACCCGCATCCAATATGTCTTCGTCTATCCAGCCGAGGGTGACACCCCGGGCGAGATCGTGATTGCCGGCCCTGCCGAACCGTGGGCCGCCGATGCTGCCGGCCGTGTCCTCGGCATGGAGACCCGCGCGCCCACGCTCCTGCTGCAAGACCTGGCCACGGCGATCCGATGCTTCGGCCCAGGCCAGCCACATGATCGGCTGGTGGGATGCTCGATCGACCCGAAGCCGGAGGGGCTTGCCGCGCTTCAGGAGTTTTTGCGGCGCACCGGGAGCATCAATCCCCGGGCAAACGTCGACGAGCTCGTCGCCGGCATGAAGAATGCCCTCGGCACCCAGACCGTGAGCGTGCAGGGGGTGTCACCGGCCAGCCACTTTGCCCAGGTGCTGGTGGAGGCCGACTACCGGATGAAGCTCATCGGCATCGGCCTCGAGCCGCCGCCAGTGGCCATGAAAACCTGGATCGACCTGGCCGGTGGCGGAGCCGTGTCGGCCAATGCCCTCCAGCGGTGGTACTTCGTGCCTGAGTATCAGTGTGTGCGCATCGCCGAAGACGACCTCGCCATCGAGCTTGTGGGTGAAGGCGTGAAGCTGTGCAGCGCCGACGAGGTCGTGATGCCCGACGGAAGTCGGCTCGGTTCGACGCGTGCCGACCGGGCCAGCACCGTGTTCACCGAAGGGTTCACGAAGCTCTATCCGAAGATCGCCGCTCGCCATCCGGTGTATGCCCAGCTCCGCTGCATGATCGATCTGGCGGTGATCGCCGCCTACATGCAGGAGCATGACGCCTACGGAAAAGCCGGTTGGGGCGCCAAGGTGCTCCTCGATGAGAAAACCTATCCGATCGAAACCCACCCGGTGCCGAAGGAAGCCGAAACGGCGATCAAGGCGGTGTGGCGTGGCAATCGCTTGATGACGCCAATCGGCGGTGGTGTGACGGCGTATCCTCGGATGGCGATCGACCCGCAGAACCTCATGGTGGACGAGAAGGAAGAAGTCGCGAAGGCCCGGGCCACGGCAGCGAAGCTGCCTGAGAACGCCTGGTATTGGGACTGACGTTACGGTCGGCGGGGCATCCATGCCCCCGGCGGCACCGCGACCGTGCGTGGGGACATCTCCCTTTTTTATCGTTGTCTTGCGACAAACGCGGCGTAGTCGCCGGGCGTGTCGATGCCACGGGCCGCGTGGTCGACCACACAGGCTGCGATCGGCACGCCGGCCTCGATGAGCCGAAGTTGTTCGAGGCTCTCGTGTGGAGCGAGCCGTGATTCCGGCAGCGCGTCCCAGGATTCGAGCACCTCGCGCCGGTAGGCGTAGAGTCCGACATGTTGCCAATACATGGGTGGCTCGGCAGACAGCAATGCATCGCTCCAGTCGCGGGCACAAGGCACGGGGCAACGGCTGAAATAGATCGCCCGCCAGCAGCCCGGCTCCATGGCTCCCGGCACCGGGCCTGATGGAGCAGCCGGGTGCCGCCACGGCGTGAGCACGGCCTTCACCGCGGCGGGGTCGTCCAGGTCGGCACGGCGTCGCAGCGGTGTCACGAGGGTCGACACCCCGGCCTCCGGGCAGCGGTTCAAGAGATCGATCGCTGCTTCGATGGCGGTGACGGGCAGTTCGGGCTCGTCGCCTTGGACGTTCACGATGATGTCGGCGGCCGGCAGGTTGGGCAGTGCCTCGACGATGCGGGCCGTGCCGCTCGGTGCTTCCGGTGATGTCATGACCACCTCTCCATCGAAGGCGCGCACGACGGTGGCGATCTCGTCGGAGTCGGTCGCGACCACCACGCGTGCAACCCCGCGCGCCGCTCGTGCATTTCGCCACGTGTGTTCGACGAGCGTGCGGCCGGTTTCGGCGAGCAGCATTTTCCTCGGGAGCCGGGTGCTCGAAAGGCGAGCCGGAATGACGACGAGTGGAACGCTGGCCATGGGCGTGAAATCTGCTCCTGCTGAGAACCTGTGCGCTGCCGCGTCCAGGCGGCGGCCAGTTGTATATCCGCCTGCCCCTGGTAGCATCAAAAGTGCTTTGGGAGGCTTCGGCCCCTCGATTTTCCACTCGCCCGAGTGGCGGAATTGGCAGACGCGCAAGATTCAGGTTCTTGTCCAGGTAACTGGGTGGAGGTTCAAGTCCTCTCTCGGGCATTGCCCTTGCATGGCCGACTCGTGGTTGATGGCCGTTGAAGCTGCGGTACGATAGTCTCGGGACCGTAGCTCAGTTGGTTAGAGCATCGGACTTTTAATCCGTTGGTCCTGGGTTCGAGTCCCAGCGGTCCCATTGCCCTGAGCCCGAAAAGCCCTTTTCTCAGGGGGCGGTCAGCGGGCGAGTGAGCACGTCGTGTGTTGACCAACCCGCGGCGCGCAGTTCGCGGATACCGGCGGCGCCGAACCGCTTGGCGAGCCGGCGACCGCTCGCGTCGCACACCAGCGGGGCGTGGGCAAAGGCTGGCGGCTTCCAGCCGAGGGCCTCGTAAATCAAAAGTTGCCTCGCCGTGCTCGTAAGAAGGTCGGCCCCGCGCACGACCTCTTCGATGGCCATCGCGTGGTCGTCGGCCACCACGGCGAGCTCGTAGGCAGCAAAGTCGTCGCGCCGCCACACGACGAAATCGCCGAAGTCGACTCCCGCCGTGCGGCGAACCACGCCCTGCATTGCGTCGGTGAATTCGATGACGCGCCCGTCGGGCACGCGAAACCGCCACGGCACGCCGCCGGGGGCCGAGGCACGATCCCATTGACGAGGCCTGAGCGCTGTCGGGAAGAGCGGTTCGACTGGCTGGATCGCCTCCGCTGCGTGAATCGCCTCCGCTGGAGGGATCGCCGCCGCTTCATGCGGCGCCGTCGCCGCCGCCTCGACATCGCGTCTCGAGTGCGGGCTTGGATAGATCACACCGGCTGCTTCGAGCCGCCGCCAGACCTCGAGATACCAGGCCGTGCGCTCGCTTTGCACATACGGTCCATACGGCCCGCCCACGTCAGGGCCCTCGGTCCACTCGAGGCCGAGCCAGCGAAGGTCTTCAAGCGCGGCGGTCGCGAATTCGGGTTTGCACCGCGGCCCGTCAATGTCTTCGATCCGCATTACGAGGCCGGCCATACCGGCCCGCTCGGCCGCGAGGGCAAACGTCCGAGCATGCCCCGCGTGGAGAAGTCCCGTGGGCGTGGGAGCGAGACGTCCTCGCAGGGCGTGCTTCGTCGAAGTGTCTTGGACTGCACTCACAAGAGCCACCAGGAGTCGGTGGCCAGCACGTAGGCGCCGAGGGCGAGGTTGGTCGCGGCGTGGCAGAGGATGCAGTCGATCGGCTTTCGGGTGGCCGCGGCGACGCCACTGACGATCGCGAACCAACCGACGGCAGCGACGGCTTCGGCGGGATGGCTCCCCACGGCGTAGAGGATACATGCCGCGGCGGAGGTGAACGTCAGCGTGCCGAAGGGAACGGTCCAGAATCGTTCTTCCATGGCGTAGCGCATCAGGAACCCGCGCAGGAACAGTTCTTCGGCGAGGGGCACGATTGCGACGAGGCCGAAAGCCCGCATGGCGAGGAACGTCCATGCGAGGGCGGGGGTGTCGCCGAGATTGCCTGTGTCGAACGGGTTGTAGCCGGCTCGCTCCCCCATGCCGAAGGTCCAGCCAGCGTCACGCTGCAACTGGGCGAGGATGACCCATGGAACGACAAGCGCAAGGCCTAGGAGCGGTGGCCACCACGTGGGCGTACCGAGCCAAGGGCGGAGCGAAGACCACGCCACGGACAAGACGACGACGCCCAAAGCAATGCGGATCGCGTAGACCAACGGGTACGCGGAGTAGGGGATGCCGAGCGAGGCTGCGAGGCCGGTCGCCGACGGGGTGGGTTCGAAGAGCCCGGTGGCGAGAAGCACGACAAGCGGGGCCACGCAGGTGAGCCAAGGGCGGGCTGGGCCGTGGTCGGAGTGGGGAGTCATGGCGTGGTCGCCCGGGTGAATCGATCCTCCTGTCGCATTTTCCAGGTCGCGAGTATATTCCTGGGCTCCCGCCAGCCTTTGTGTCCCACCCTTCTGGCGGGTGTCCCTAGTCCTTTCCTCCCAGGTCAGCGTCTTCCTCATGGATCTCAGCAAGCTTCGCAACATGGGCATCTCGGCCCATATCGACTCCGGCAAAACGACCCTTTCCGAGCGCATCCTCTATTACGCCGGTCGAATCCACCGCATCCAGGAAGTGAAGGGCGATGGGGATGGGGCAACCATGGACTACATGGACCTCGAGCGCGAGCGTGGCATCACGATCACCTCCGCGGCCACGAGCGTGAAGTGGGGCGACTGCGACATCAACCTCATCGACACCCCGGGCCACGTCGACTTCACCGTCGAGGTGGAGCGCAGCCTGCGCGTGCTCGACGGCGCGATCCTCGTTTTGTGCAGCGTCGGCGGCGTGCAGAGCCAGTCGATGACGGTCGACCGCCAGATGCAGCGCTACAAGGTGCCGCGGCTGGCGTTCGTCAACAAGATGGACCGCACCGGTGCCAACTTCGATCGAGTCGTGGGGCAGCTCAAAGACAAGCTCGGCTGCCATGCGATCCGGATGCAGATCCCGATCGGCAAGGAAGACAAGCTCCAGGGCGTCATCGACCTGGTGAAGATGAAGGCCTTCTATTTTGACGGCGACAACGGCGAGCATGTCCGCGAGGAAGAGATCCCCGCAGACCTGAAGGCCGCGGCCGCCGAAGCTCGCCACACGATGCTCGAAGATCTGGCGATGTACTCCGACTCGCTCATGGAAAAGCTCCTGTCGGAAGAAGTGCCGACGGAAGACGAGATCCATGCGGTGGTGAAGGCAGCCGTGCATTCGCAGAGCATCACTCCGGTGTTCTGTGGCAGTGCCTACAAGAACAAGGGCGTGCAACTCCTGCTCGATGCGGTGGTTCGTTACCTGCCGAATCCGCTCGAGCGGAAGGTCACTGCCAAGCAGTGGGACAATCCCGACGAGGCCTTCGCGCTTTCGGCCGATCCGGCCAAGCCGTTCGTGGGCATGGCGTTCAAGATCGTCGACGATCCGTACGGCCAGCTCACGTTCATCCGGATCTACCAGGGCACGATCAGGAAGGGCGAAACCTACATCAACCAGCGAACCAGCCAGAAGCAGCGGTTCAGCCGGATCGTGCGGATGCACGCCGACAAGCGCGAGGAAATCGACTCGGCCGAGGCCGGCGACATCGTGGCCGTCATGGGCGTCGATGCGGCGAGCGGCGATACCTATGCCTCCGAGGCCAAGTATTGCTCGCTCGAAAACATGTTCGTGCCCGACCCGGTCATCAAGATGGCGATCACGCCCACCAAGCGTGAAGGGCTCGACAAGCTGAGCAAGGGCCTCCAACGGTTCACGCGCGAGGATCCCACGTTCCGAGTGGCCACCGACGAAGAGACCGGCGAGACCGTGATCGCCGGCATGGGCGAGCTCCATCTCGACATTTACGTCGAGCGAATTCGCCGTGAGTTCAAGGTGGAGGTCGAGGTGGGTGCGCCGAAGGTGAGCTACCGCGAAGCGCCGACGAAGAGCACGGCCTACGACTACAAGCACAAGAAGCAGTCGGGTGGTTCGGGTCAATACGCCCACATCGTCGGCCACCTCGAGCCGTTGCCGGAGGATGCGCCCGAGACCTTCGTCTTTGAAGACAAAGTCGTGGGCGGTCGCGTGCCGCGGGAATACATCCCGTCGGTCGAGAAGGGGTTCCGAGCCGTGCTCGACAAGGGGCCGATCGCCGGCTTCCCGATCGTAGGCGTGAAGGCGACGCTCGAAGACGGCTCCTACCACGATGTCGACTCCTCCGACATGGCGTTTCAGATCTGCGCCCGGGCGGGTTTCCGTGAGGCGTTCTTGAACACGAAGCCGGTGCTGCTCGAGCCCATCATGAAGATGGAGGTCGAGGTGCCGGCTGACTTCCAGGGTCCGGTCACGGGCGAGCTCAACAAGCGGCGCGGGCTGATCGTCTCGACGGAGACCGTGGGGAACACCTCCACGATCATCGCCGAGGTGCCGCTGGCGGAAACGTTCGGCTACTCGACCGACCTGCGCAGCATGACGCAGGGCCAGGGCGTGTTCACGATGGAATTCTCGAAGTACCGGCCGACGCCGGGCAACATCCAGAAGGAAATCGTGGAAGAGCGGAAGAAGCAGGAGTTGGCCGCGGCGAAGTAGTAGCCGGTTACACTGCGGGCATGCGTTGTGTCGTGCTCGTGACGATCGCTTTAGTTTCCGCCGTCGCCGCGGTGGCAGACGACCCGCCGGCTCGTCCGGTGATGACATCGCTGCCGCCGGGCGTGGGGCGTTTGCCTCCTACCGGGCGGCAGCTCGTCGATGCGCGGGTGGAGTTCAAGCGCCGGTACGGTGAGCTGCTCTTTCGAGCCAAAAGCTCGACAGGGGCCGATCGAGCGGCGGAGTTGCTGATCGAGGAAGCATCCCGCGAGCCTGATCGATCGCTGAGGTGGCTGCTCCTGGACGAGGCCCGCCGGCTTGGCGTGGCGTCGGGCAACGCGGCAGTGATCTCACGGTCGGTCACGCTTTCCACCGCCAGCTTCGACTTTGACGCGCTCGCGCTCGAGCATCGGTCGCTTGATGAGATTCCGCTACGAGGGATTTCGCTCGAGCGTGCGGCAGGCGTGGCCAAGGCGGCGGAGGCGCTTGCCACGATCGCCGAGTTGGATGGCAGGCTCGAGTTGGCGCTCGAGTCGCAGGATCGTGCGATCAAGGCGTGGCAGCGAGCAGGGGCCACAGACGCATGCCGACAGGCGATGCAGCGGCATGCGGAGATCGCGGCCGTGCCTGCCAAGTAGCTTCTACCGGCGCTGCGGATAGTAGTGCGAGTAGTTTTGGTAGGTCGAGGCGTGACCGGTGGGGCGGATCGTGGGGTCGATCTGGCGGGTACGCGTGTCTCGCTGGATCTGCTGAACTTGGTTTTGGAGGCGGCCCATTTCGCGACGCTGGTTGATTTGGTCAACGACTTGCCGTTGCTGTTCCATCTGCGGAACAATGAACTGTTGGTAAATGTTCGCGGACGCCTGAGGATTGTTTGAAAAGTTCGTGATTTGGTTGTACGGGCTTACTACAGGCCGACGGTACGTATCCTCAAACGGCTTGCTGCCCGGAGCCTGAGCAGTTGCGTTACCAGCAGCCAGCCCGCACACCACAACCCCCCCAGCGAGAAGCCATCGCTGCATGATCCCGCATCGGTTGCATTTCATCGCTTACCTCCTCCAATTTCGTTGGATTCTACCCCGACCGTCCACGCCCGTCTCGCGACGGGTTCTCGATCAATCCGCCACCCGCGGCATCTCCGCTTCATACTTGGCGATCACCGCATCCATGGCAACCTTGAGGGCGGCCTTCACGACAGGCTTGTCAGCAATCCAGGCGGCAAACTCCTCGCCGTGGGCTGCATAGGCCTCCCGCACCACATCCGGAGCTTCGGTGAGCAACCAAGCCCGGAAGAGCATCCAGCGTGGGTCTTCAGGTCCATACACCTCGCGAGCCACCCAGCAGAACCCGAAGTTCGGGTTGAAGCCGAACGGGAACCGGTTGATCTGCTGCACCGTGCTGGAGCCGAGGAGTGCGAAGCCAAACATCCGCTCGAACGGAGCAGTGAGCTTGCCGATCGTGCTGTCGAAGGCAACCCACTGATCCTGAGCGATAAACACGCGGTCGCCCGGCAGGATCTGGTAGTTCGTCGCCGTGGACCCCCCCTTCATGACAGCCGTGATGTCGACAGGGAGGATCTGATCGCAGCCCACGCCCGACGGGGCCGGCCGCGCGATCCATATGTCCTTGCTCGAAAGCCGCGAGAGGCCGTTGATCTGCGACACGGCGTCGAGCACGGTCTCGTTGCCAGTCACAGGCAGGCGCACCACGTTGTCGCCGTAGCCCGCCCCTTCGGTGATGACGTAATAGACCTTCGAGTTGTAGGAAAACACGTCGACGCTCACGAGCGGGGCGTCGAGGAACTGATCGAGGTGCTTCTCGATCGCGGCCTTCGCCTGGTCGAGGGTCATGCCGGTCACATACACGCTGCCGTAGGTGCCGAGGTTGATCGTGCCGTCGGGGCCGACGAGATGCTCGCCGGCGATCTGCTGCTGGCCGGCGGCCTGGGCAAGGGTGAGCGAAACCTGCGGATCGCGAAGCACCCGCTTGAGGTGCCTAAACACCGAGTCTTGGGCCTCTTCGAGCGACTGCCCGCCCACCATCACCTTGCCGTAGGAGGGCCCGAGGTCGAGCATGCCGCCTGGCTCCACGACGTAGAGCCCGTTGATCGGCTGTTCGAGAAGCGTGCCTTCCACGATCACCTGGAGGGCGTCAAAAGACTGGATGCGAAATGGCGGTTTCGGAACCACGCGGAGGGCGTCGACCAGCAGAATGTCCGGCGGTTCGATCACGTAAGCCGGCAGCGTTACCTTCGCCAGTTCCTTGGCCGGCATGCGCGTGGGATCGACTGGGTGCTCGGCATCGAGCGTGGCCTGCTGAGTGATGGCCCGCTGAGGGCGCCCGAAGGTCTGGCAGCCGGTGGCGACTGCCAAGCAACTCGCCAAGGCCAGGAGCACGGCCAGGCTGTGGCCATCCGCGCGGAGGGCAGCCGCCGTGGTTCCGCGTGTGTGACGTCGAGGCCCGCTGGTCATGGTCTACTCCTTGCAACCGGTAGAGTCGCTGCAATCGTCGGTATCGTCAGGTTCAACCGGCAGACTTTGCCCTACTTTCCGGCCGGGGAGAGGGGTAGCCGTGAGAATCTGGCGAAGCTTCGACGGCTTCCGGGACGGCGCCGAAAGCAGACCGTAAACTTGGGGTCTGAGCAGGCTTTCGATCTCCAGGGGGCATGAACCTTCGTGCCACCCACGGGAACGGAGTTTGCGCAGACCGAAACCATGCATTTCTCTCGAAACGCCCGTCATGCCCATCCTTCCCAAACAACGGGATCTCTTTCCGGATGGTCTGCTCGACGGCGGCGACGCCGATCCCGTGGCGAAAGCTTTTGCCGCGGAGGGAGCAACCTGGCTGGCCTTCTACACGCTGGCTCGGCGGGAGAAGGACCTCATGCGGAAACTCGAGGCGGCGGGTGTGCCGTTCTATTCACCGCTTGTCCGGCGTCGGCTCCACACGGCTGGTGGGCGGGTCCGCTATTCCTACGTTCCACTTTTCCCAGGCTACGTGTTCGCGCCGGTCACCGACGAGCAGCGGCGCGAGGCCTTGGCGACCAACACGGTCGCCCGCTGGATTTCCGTGTCCGACGAGCGAATGCTTGTGCACGACCTTCGGGCGATCAAGCGGCTCATCGATTCGCAAAGGCCGCTGACCCCCGAAGCGAGGCTTGTGCCAGGGCAAGAGGTTCGGGTGAAGAGCGGCCCGCTGCGGGGCCTGGAAGGACAAGTGATCAAGCGACGCGGCAGCCAGCGGCTGGTCGTTGCGGTGAGACTCCTGAATCAAGGAGTCTCGATGGAACTGGAAGATATCGATCTCGAACGGCTTTGAGCAGTTACCTTGGAGTATTCCATGACGTTGTCCGCTGCTGACCAAAAGTCTCGGTTTCGACGCTTGAACAAAAGAGCTGCCATCTTGCTCGTGATTCATGCGGCCGTCTTTTCGGCCGCTTACTTCGCGGCGTTCTTCACGCGGAACGACTTCATATTCGATGCCGCCTGGTTTCATCGCTATGCCCTGACGGTCATACCTGTCGTCCTCATCAAGCTGGGCGTGTTCTATGCGTTTGGCCTCTGCCACGTATCGTGGGGTCGCGTCGCGTTTGGCGACCTCACGAACCTGCTTTGGGCCGCCACGGTTTCATTGCTCATCTTCACCGGTATCGACAGCCTGTTTCTGTCGACCGGTTTGTTTCCGTGGGCGCCGCGTATTCAAAGAAGCATCATTTTGCTCGACTGGGCCTCGAGCATTCTTCTGCTCGGCGGACTTCGAACTCTTTGGCGTAGCGTTCGTGAAGAGTTTCGACCGCTCTTTTCCAGCGTCCCTGTCCGCACGGCTCTCATAGTGGGAGCGAATCACGCAGGCGAGATGATCGCTCGCAGTCTCCAGGGCGCTTCGGCAAAGCCCTATGTCATTGCCGGCTTCCTGGATGACGACCCTGGCCTGCGCCATTCGCGAATTGCTGGTTTCGAAGTTCTCGGAAGTATCGAAGACATCCGTACGGTTATTGCGAAACGTGGCGTCGACGAGGTCATCGTCCAGTCGGGGTATGTGCCAGGGAAAATGTTCCGAGACTTTCTTGCCGCATGCATGGAGTCGGGCGCGGAGGTGAAGGTCCTGCCGGGAATCGACGAATTGCTTTCGGGTGACAAGCCGCTTTCGCACATTCAACTTCGGTCGGTCGAAATCAAGGACCTGCTCCGCCGGGAACCTGTGCAACTCAACAATCCCGCCATTCGAGAAATGATCGCCGGTCGCGTCGTCATGGTGACCGGCGCGGGAGGGTCCATCGGGTCCGAGATTTGTCGGCAGCTGATTCGGTTCGCCCCTCTGAAACTGCTTCTCGTCGAGCGTGCGGAAAACGCCCTCTTCCTGATTCACCAGGAACTTCAAGCCTTGCGGACAAAACCCGATATCGAGCCGCTTGTGGCAGACATTGGCGACGAGACACGCATGGACCAAATCCTGCGTGCCTATCAACCGGCATTGATCATTCACGCGGCCGCGCACAAGCACGTGCCGATGATGGAATGGAATCCAGCGGAAGCGATCAAGAACAACGTCTTTGGCACGCGCACGCTTGCCCGATTGGCAGACCAGCATGGTGTGAAGGAATTCGTCGCGATCTCGACCGACAAAGCGGTGAACCCGACGAGCGTCATGGGGTGCTCGAAGCTCCTGGCCGAACGATACGTGCAGGCGCTCTCTGCCCATTCCGACACGAAATTCGTCGTGGTCCGATTTGGCAACGTCCTGGCAAGCAACGGAAGTGTCGTACCGATCTTTCAGGAGCAGATCCGTCGGGGGGGGCCGATCACGATCACACACCCGGATATCGAGCGGTTCTTCATGACGATCCCTGAGGCGTCGCAACTCGTGCTCCAGGCAGCGACGATGGGCACGGGGGGCGAGATTTTCGTGCTCGATATGGGAGAGAGTATCAAGATCGCCGACATGGCCCGCGACCTCATAGCGCTCTCAGGCCTCCAGCCCGAAGACATCGACATCGTCTACACTGGCCTACGTCCCGGTGAGAAGCTCTTCGAAGAGCTGTACTTCGCGGATGAGAAGCGAATTTCAACCGGACATGAGAAGGTTTTTTCCGCCCTTCACCGCCCGGCAGAGTTGCCAGGCATCGAGGCAATCTTTGATGAGCTCAGAGAAGTGCTCGAAGAGTCACCAAGCCGAATTCGCGCAAAACTGCGCGAGTGCGTGCCGGAGTTCGCGACGGAAGCGGACGATGATGCGATTTCGCCATCTTCCATAACCAGGGTCCACGCGAAGTAACCAGTTCGCCCGCGAGCGATCTCATACCATGGCGCACCGAGGCTCATCGATCATCCCGGAGTTGCACGAGGCAGGTGACCCAGCACGGGCGGGAATTCGCGTTCCATTTGTCAGGCCCGCTCTCCCCGCTCCGGACGCAGTCGCGGAGCTCGCACACGAGATCATCAAAAGCGGCCGTTTGACGAAAGGCCCATACGGAGAACGTCTCGAGGCCGCGATTGCGGCGAGGCTCGGCGTTCGCCATGCAGTCGCGGTGAGCAGTTGCACGGTTGGTCTCATGCTCGTCTACCGAGCGTTGGATCTGGCGGCAGGCAGCTGCCGCAGCCGACGAGCGTCGACCGAGCCGTGCAGCGTCGCTGCGATCGAGCCGCTCTCACGTTTTGGTGTCGTGCGTACGGCGAACCGAACCGAGCCGCTCGGCGAGGTGATCATCCCGAGCTTCACGTTCCTCGCGGCCCCTGCGGCGATCGTGTGGAACAACCTTCGGCCGGTCTTTGTCGAGGTCGACGCAGACACGACGAACGTGAGTATCGCTTCGGTTCGTGCCGCGATCACGCCTCGAACGGTGGCGATTGCTGCCTGCCACAATTTCGGAAACCCCTGCGATATCGCTGCCCTTCAAGCGTTGGCAACCGAGCACGGGCTCCCATTGGTTGTCGATGCCGCACATGGTTTCGGGGCGAGCATGAATGGCCGGCCGGTCGGAGCTGGCAGCACCGTGGAGGTCTTCAGTCTCTCCCCCACGAAGCTCCTGGTTGCCGGCGAGGGGGGGATCGTGGCCACCAATTGCGACTGCGTGGCGCACTTCGTCCGCATGGGGCGTGAATATGGCAACGATGGTTCGTATGACGCGCTCTTTGCCGGGATCAATGGCCGCATGCCCGAGATGAGCGCGGCGATCGCATTGGAAGGGCTGAAAAAGTTGGACGACGTGTCGGCGTCGCGAAATGCGATCGCCCGGGCCTATCAGGCAGAACTTCAAGACCTTCCCGGAATCGGTTTTGTGAAGCCTTTGCCCGGCGCGGTCTGCAGCTACAAAGATTTTTCGATCACGGTCGATCCGACCCGGTTTGGCATGACCAGGGATGGGCTCCGGCGGGTGTTGGCAGCTCGCGGCGTGGAAACCCGCGCCTACTACAATCCGCCGTGCCATCGCCAAACCGCGTTCGAGCATTTTTACGACCGCTCGAGGCCGTTGCCTGTCACAGAGATGTTGGCTGCACGAAGCCTTGCGCTTCCCATAGGAGCCCACGTTGACGCTGGCGTGGTCCGCGATGTCTGCGACGTCATCGCAAACGCCAAGCAATTGGCCCAATAAATGACCATTGTTGAAACGCCAACGAGCGTAGCTCTATGGGGCGCATGGGCAGGGATGGCGTTTCTCGCGTCAGTCGCCGCCACCTATGGGGCCATCCTTTTTGCTCGCACTTTTGGCGTCCTCGATGTGCCGAACGACCGCAGTAGCCATGTGCGCCCCACGCCGCGGGGCGGCGGGATATCGATTGTTCTGGTAGGAATCGCGGCGGTTTTCGCGGCCATCGCCTTTGGGTATGTGCCGCGTACTCATGCGTCCTGGGCCGCGATCGGAGCGGTCATTGTGGCCGCTGTCAGCAGTCTCGATGACGTCGTCACATTGTCAGCGAAGGTTCGCCTTGCCGCGCACGTTTCAGTGGCGATGCTCGCCGTCGCCGGGCTTGGACCGATTGAGAGTATCGACGCCGGACCACTCGGCATCGTGCCTCTGGGTGTGGTGGCCTGGCCATTCACGGTGGTTTGGATCGTCGGCATGACCAATGCGTTCAACTTCATGGACGGAATCGACGGGATCGCGGGGATCACCGGAGTCGCGGCCCTCGGGGTCATTGCAGCGGCTCTCCTGATCAGCGGGGAGCAGTTTTGCGCCCTCGTCGCGGCGGCGCTTGCCGCTGCATCAGCCGGTTTTCTGGTGTGGAACTGGCAGCCCGCACGAATCTTCATGGGCGATGTCGGTAGCGCTTTCCTTGGCTACGTGATTGCCGTCCTGCCGCTCACGGCTGCTGGTGAAGCTCGTGCGTGGAGTTTCTCGGTCACGGCCTGTGTGATGTGGCCGTTCTTGTTCGACACCTCGTTCACCATGATCCGTCGCATCGCGAAGCGTGAGAACATCTTCGAGGCTCATCGAAGTCATCTGTATCAGCGGCTCGTGATCGCTGGCTGGCCTCATTGTGTCGTGACGCTTCTGTACGGAGCGCTCAGTGCTGCCGCCGGCGGCGCAGCTCTCGCGGTTTATTGCGGTCCAGGCGAGAAGACGGTATCAGGGGCGTACTTGGCTTGTGCGATTGCAATTGCTGCCGTCGGTCTCGTGATGCTGGTCCGCTGCGTAGAGGCGAAGCCGGCCTGTGCGGTTTCGTGATGCTGCACTCGTTCTATGCGCGCGTCCTCAAACGTGTGCTTGACCTAGCTGGTGCTCTCATCCTCATCGCGATCCTCTCGCCGCTGATGATTCTCACCTGGCTTGCGGTTCGGCTCGCTCTTGGCCCCCCTGCCCTCTTTCGCGACGATCGGGCCGGGCTGGGTGGCAGGCCGTTTCGACTGGCAAAATTCCGGTCGATGACGAACGCCCGCGGCCCCGACGGCGCGCTTCTGCCCGATGCCGAGCGGCTGGGCACGTTTGGAAAATTCCTGCGCCGCACGAGCCTCGACGAACTTCCCCAGCTTTTCAACGTGCTAGCAGGCGACATGAGCCTCGTCGGCCCCCGGCCGCTCCCGCTCCGATACGTCTCGCGCTACAGCGCCCGCCAAGCGACGCGGTTGACGGTTCGGCCAGGGATCACTGGCTGGGCCCAGATTCACGGCCGCAACGCCATAGACTGGCCGGAACGACTGGAATACGATGCTGAATATGTCGACAGGATGGGCCACTGGACGGCTCCATTCACCGATTTTTGGATAGTCGTCGTGACGATGGTTCAAATAGTCTGGCAGGCGGTCACGGGGCGCGGCGTCGCCGCCCCGGGATCAGCCACGATGCAGGAATTCAGACCTTGAAGCCCGACGTCACTGAGGCAGTCAACACGGCCATTCGGTCGGTCCTCCGCGACACGGGCCGCGACACGAAGCCCCTCGAGCCTACGATGCTCCTCGCCGCCGACATCGGCCTCGACTCGCTCGATCTCGCACAGACGATCGTGCTTTTGGAGCGTTCGCTTGGCATCGACCCGTTTCGTTCGGCATCGACTTCCCGCACCGTCCGCACCGTGAGCGATCTCGTTTCCATTTACGATCACGCCTTGGCGTCTCATTCTCCGTAGCAAACCATGCCAACAACTGCGTTGCCGATCCCAGACCTGCTCGACTCCCCCGCCGAAGATCGCCTCGCCGTTGCGATCTGTGACTTGGCCCGCCAGGCTCCGGATCGCCTGGCAATCGTGGCCCAGGCCGGCAGTGAGGCTCGCCGTACGATCGACTACGGCACGCTCGCCGCCGCCATCACCGCCCTCGAGGCCGAACTCGATGCCACGCGGCCGGTGGGCATCGTCGCCCGAGCATCGCGGGTCGAAAGCCTCATCGTGATCGCGGCCGCCTGTGGCCGTCAGCATGTGCCGGTGGCCTTTCTGGCGGAAGACTCTCGCGACTTGGTCGGTGAGCTTCGTGACTGGATCGAAGTGGGCGACGCGCTGGCGCTCCCCACGAGTCAGGCGATCGACGCCAAACATTCCGAGTTTGAAACGGTCCCGCCGCAGATCATCGTGGCCACCTCGGGCACGAGCGGGCCGCCAAAACTTGTCGACCACTCCTGGGACTCGCTCCTCGCCGCCGCCCGGCTTGCGGAGCATTGGCACGGCCTCGGGTGGATGCTCGTGTATGACGCCACTCGCTGGGCCGGGATTCAGGTTTGGCAGCAGGCCATGCTCACGGGTGGTTGGCTCGTCGTGCCGGCATCGCGCGATCCCGACGTGGTCGCGAAGGCCCTTGCGGATGAGCACGTCTCGATGCTTCCGGCCACACCCACGCTCCTGCGGCGGCTGGTCACATCGGCCGACCCAACGGTGCTCGCACAGGCGTCGCTCGACCGGATCACGCTCGGGGGCGAAGCCGCTGATGCCGCGCTTCTGGATCAAACACGCGCGGCCTTTCCGGCAGCAAAAATCACGCAGGTCTATGCCACGACCGAGTTGGGGGAGGTCTATCGCGTAGCCGACGGTCGGGCAGGATTTCCGGCGAACTGGCTCGGGAAGGCTCTTCCCGGCGGCGCCCGGCTTTCGCTCCGCAGCGACGGCGAGCTGCTCGTGCGGCTCTCGCGCGACACGGCCGAGGTGGGCACGGGCGACTTGGTGGAGCGTCGCGGCGATCGGTATGAGTTCACCGGCCGCCGCAGTGACGTGATCGTCGTGGGGGGCGCGAAGGTTTATCCAAAGCGTGTTGAAGAAGTGATTCGCGCCGTTCCAGGCGTCGTCGACGCGCGAATCTACGGTCTGCCGAGCGCGATCACCGGCGAGCTTGTCGCCGGCGAAATCGTCCTGGCTGATCCGCTGCCCGTCGATGCAACTCCCGAAAGTATCCGCGCCGCCGTCCTCGCTGCCTGCCGAGCATCGCTCGAGCCCCATTCCGTCCCGCGCATTCTCGACATCGTCAGCCGCATCGCGATGACCGCCGCCGGCAAAACCCCCCGCCTCGCCCGTTGACTTCCGCTCCCGTCACGCTGATCTCCGGTGGCTCGCGTGGCCTCGGCCTCGCGCTTGTCGAGCATCTGCTTGCCCGTGGAGATTCCGTCGCCACGTTCTCCCGCTCTGGCTCCCCAGCTCTCGACGCCCTCGTTGCCGCCAATTCTCACCGCCTGCTCATTGATCGCTTCGACGCTGCCGATTCCGCGGCGATTCACGCCTTCGTCTCCCGCACGACCAAAACCTTCGGCCGCATCGATCATTGCATTGCAAACGCCGCGATCGCTCATGAGGGCGTCTTGGCCACGACGCGCGACGACGAAATCGACGCCATGCTCGCGGTGAACGTGCGCGGCGCGATCATCCTGATCCGCGAGTGCGTCCGCCAGATGCTGGCCGCGCCTCCGGCCCCCGATCGCTCTATCACCGTCGTCTCGTCGATCGTCGCCGAAACCGGCTCGCCTGGCCTCTCCGTCTACGCCGCCACAAAGGCCGCATTGGAAGGCTTTGCCCGCAGCCTCGCCCGCGAGTTGGGCCCGCGTGGCATCCGAGTGAACGCGATCGCCCCGGGGTTCCTGGAGACCGATCTTTCATCCACGCTTCCGCCCGAGCATCGATCCCGTATTGCGAGGCGCACGGCTCTGGGGCGTCTCGGCACCCCAGCCGACATCGTGGGCGCGGTGGACTTCCTCACGAGTCCGTCGGCCAGTTTCAACACCGGCCACGTCCTCAAAGTGGACGGCGGTGGCTGATAACCCTCCCCGAATCCAAGCCCCTGGCTCAATCGAAATCCTCGTGGTTCATCGCAAAAACACGCGCGTGATGTACTCTAAAGGTATGTCTCGGATCGCACGCAACGGGCTGCCACCCACGGGAACGGAGTGCGCGCAGCCGCACCCCCTCTTCTGATGGGTGTGATTCGCGATCTTCCAGCCGATTGCCAGCGGATCATCATCGTTGGCGCGGGCGGTTTTGGCCGGGAAGTGTTGCACTGGGCGACCGATGCGTGGCCCGAGCATCGCGGAAAAATCGCCGGTTTCTTGTCCAATGATCCGGGCGTTCTGGAAAACAAGAACTGCCCTCTTTCGATCATCGGCAGCCCGGAGGATTTCGAGCCTTTGCCGGGCGACTATTTGGTCCTTGCCATCGGGATTCCCGGCGCTCGCCGTACTGTGACGGAGGGACTGCTCGCCCGAGGGTGTCGGTTTCTGACGTTGATTCACCCGACTGCGGTCATTGCTCCGACGGCCGTCATCGAGGAAGGCGCGGTCATCTGCCCGTATGCCATCGCGAGCGATGCGGTGAGGGTGAGTCGCTTCGCCCTTCTAAACTATCACGCAAGCCTCGGCCATGATGCCGCAGTAGGAGACTTCACCGTTCTATCCCCCTACGCTACGCTTGGGGGATACGCCGAGGCTGCAGAAGACGTCTTTTTAGGCATCCATTCCGCGGTTGGCCCAAGAAGTAGGATTGGGGCCCGCAGTAAGGTCAGTGCGACTTCATCCCTGCTGGTTCAAGCCCCGAGCGATTCAATCGTATTTGGTTCGCCTGGACGGGTGCTTCCCAGGCTTTCGATTTCCTCAACATGACACGCGCAACGATGTCTGTTCCTCGCTATCTTGCTACAAGGCTGAGCATTACGCTCTGGTTCGCGGTAGCAGGTGCCGTCGTAGCAGCCGCCGAACCGAGGATCCAAGCTGTCGACGGATTGCCAAATGCTCCGTCGCTAAAGTCCTCGGTCGCGGCGGTTGAGCATATTTACCAACAGAAAATCGAGGCCGCGAGGACGCCTGCAGCGCGGGTGTCGCTTGCTCAAGAGATTTTTGCGAACCGTTCGGTGGCTTCAACGCCTGCAGAGCGTTATGGGATTCTGGTTGCCGCATTAAACGTCGCTACGAAAGGCAACGATCCGTCGCTGCTATTTTCGATCGTCGATGACCTAGCCACGGAGTTCGAGATTGATCGGATTTCACTTTTCACAGAGCGGATCGACCAGACAACCGGACCGATTGATACGGCCAAGTGGCCTTCGTGCCTCCACGAAATGACAGCCATGGTTTCGGAATGCACGGCAACTGGTCGCTTTGATGAAGCTACAAAACTTGCAAACGCGGTATCCGCACTCGGCAAACGAGCACGGGATCCAAAGGCGACCGCATTGTTTGCATCGCTCAAGAGAACCATAGCGGAAGCGCAGAAGGTCCACGGGCAGTTTGAGAAGCTTCGTGGCGAGGCAAGCAAGGCCGACGCCAGTCCTGAAGCGTTGCGCGAGTTTGGGCGGTTACTATGCTTTTCGAGAAACAATTGGCGGGAAGGCGCTCAATATTTGGTGAAGGCCCGAGATCCCGTACTTTCAGGTCCCGCCTCGATGGAATTGAGCGCCCAAACCGCCGAGGAAAAGCTGGCGGCAGCCGATGCGTGGGCCAGCGCGGCAGACAAAGCGGATCCCGCCGATCGACGACCGATGCGCGAGCGTGCAGCAGTCATCTATGCGGAGCTTTTGCCGTCATTGGAGGGGCTAGGCAAGGTCCGTGCGGAGAATGCTCTCCAGCAGGTCCTCAAGTCATTGAATTCCTCAGGGAAGGGGCCTTCCCAAAACCAGTGGATCGTTGTTTTTCGCTCTGCCGATCCCGGCGTATGGAACACGGATACAAGCGGGGATGCCACGAGTTTTGCGATCCCTCTGGACCAACTGCCGCCCATTGTCCGCTTTGTGCGGCTACGTCGTGCCAATGGGGCGGCCGTGATTATACCCATCGATCGCGCGTCGCTCGGATTGGAAACTGCAACGAAACCTTTCGGATGGAACGGCACCAATCTCCCTTTGCACGGAGCTCGTATGCTCGGGATCATTGACCATCGGACAAACGTGGACAAGAAGACGGGAGTTGTTGCCATCTCGCGAAAAGATGGACTTTTTAGCGGCTGGGGCTTTGGGCATCGCATTAACCACGGGGGCCCGGCGGAACTGTGCTGGAATGGTCAATGGATACCTAAGGAACCTATTGAGATTGCCGTCATAGGTCGGGCATTGACTCCCGAGGAAGAACGTTGCGTTCTTCAGTGAATTCCCGAGGGTCGCAAAACAGGAGCAACTCGCGGATTGCGCCGGTTTAGCAAAGACTGGGGTGCTGTGGGTCGGACGGGCAGGAACCCATCGAAGCATCGTGCGGCCTATGTCGCGGCCCAATTGTTGCCCTTTCATTCTTCAGCATAAGCTCATGTGCAGTGCCCCATTGGCTGGACGATCCGCCTTAATAAAATACGATCCGAGTATCGTGCACAGCGTCTCCTCCGGAAACTGCACGCGTCGCTGGGGTTTCACGTGCGTGCAGCAAGCTGCAAGTTCGTTAATGCGCACGCTCTATTGCAACCGAATGCTGGGCCAGGGTCACCCTTGGTGAAGACCCAAAAGACCTCTCTGCTAGAACAGCCGTGAGCACCTGCCTAGATAATTAGCACCCTCTCCATGGATATACTTCATCCGAACCCTCGGGCAGCTCATCCACGGCCAGAATCACCGCCCCCCTCTTCACTTCTGCCATTTTGGGTGGCTTGCGCCCTAACACTCATCGTAGCGCACTACCAACTGTGGGGGCGCATAAACATTTTATACAAGTTCCTAGGAGTCGCGATAGTCGTTTTGATGCCATGTGCGGCGGGGTTCGGGCGCTTCATTTCTCATCGAGTCGTCGTGGCATTGCTCCTATTTGAGTCGGTTGTCGTTCTGAATGGCGTCACCGGACGGTATTTGTCGGCATCTGACCTGCTACAACCATCGAACACTGCAGCAATTCTGCTCCGTTGCTTGCCCATGATGATGTGTGGATACACATTGGCAAAGTTCCCGAAATATGAACGCGTATTCCTGCTAACCGTCGGCCTAGTCTACTTTTTGTTTGCGGTCCCTGACGCCATCGGTTTTCGCAGTATCTCCGGCACCGCTTTGGGCCGTACGAAAATGGCGGCAGAGCACTTCGGGCTGGACAGTGCCGATGCCGCCAATTCGTATGTCCACACGTTCATCTACTTCAGCCCTTTGCTGATCTATTTTTCAGCCACCCTCATTCGCCTATATGGCGTTGCAGGAAAAAGAATGCGATTGGCAATACTCGCTGCACAGGCAACTTTTTGCTTTGTCGCTGTTTTCAGCGGATTCACAGCCCCGCTTCTTCTTGTGCTCGCATTCTTTGCCCTCGCCGCGCTTTGTGCGCCAGTCCGAACATCGTTCACCAGGGCGCTGTGGATCGGCCTTGGGCTGGTTGGCATAGTCGTCCTAGATGTATTGAGAGGAGGCTTTGCTGGTGACGCGCAGCGAGGTGCCGTTGCGAGAGCATTTCAAAAGCTAAGCGTCGCTGTCGAGAGTCTTTTCAGTGGTGGGTTAGAGAGTGGCATTGACGAGGCGTCTAGTGGGCGATGGAGCCTATTGTTTCGGTCCCTTGGCACCTTTATTAGGAATCCATTATTCGGCCACGGTCTCGATACAAAATCCGATATCGCAATCGGAGGGCACAGTTTCCTCGCCGATACGGCTGCAATCTTTGGGCTAATCGGCTTTTTACCGATCGTTTATGCATTGGGCGTTCTTCTCTTCGGCTTGTTTAGATCCCGATGGTGGCGAAATTATGACTGGCGAGCAGCCAGTTCCTTGATCGTGATTTCCCTGATCTGGATTGGCAACGTCATTAATCCATATCTGCTCAACATGCTGAGCCTTTCATTGTTCGAGTTTTTGGCGCTCGGGTTTTGCTTAGCAGACCTGGAACGCGTCATTCACGACCGGCATCAAGCTATGCTGGCTGGGGCAGGCTGGCGTCATCCATCAATTGAGCCCCCTGGACGTCTTGCTCTCGCATATGCGCGCCCTCGACACTCGCCCCTTGCCTGAGCCGGTCACCGCAATTGTGTTTTGGCAGCCGATGCCATCTATTCACCAAGCGAGCTTTATTGCAGCCGTCGCGGATCTCTTCGGCGGGCAGGTTCACTGCGTATATAGCGCTGCGGTGTCCCAAGACCGGCAATCGCTCGGCTGGCCCGGCTCGATTAATCTCGGGGCTGTGATCTCTCATTCGTTCACCGAAGCGCGGGAGGTGAGGGAGATTTTCCCCGAGAAAAAAGGCACGCTTCACGTATTCTCAGGAATTCACTGCTGTCCGCGAATCTCTCAAGTGATGATTCAAGTCCTTCGAGCAAAGCGTGACTTCGCAGTGATCAGTGAGGCGTTTGACCTTCGTGGCTGGAAGGGTGCAGCACGACGGGCACGATCGTTTCTTGCTGATCGTGCGGTCCGAAGTGCCGCACCACTCATGTTCGTCATGGGTAAACTTGGAGTGGAGTGCTTTCGTAGGCTCGGGTATCGGCCAGATCGCCTTGCCCCGTTTGCCTACAGCGTTGCGCCTGCGGCGGAACTGGTGGTGCAAAAGCCAAGACCTCATTTCACAATAGTCTTCGTAGGTCAGTTGATTCACCGGAAAGCGGTTGACGTCTTGTTGCGTGCGTTAGGCCAGATCAAGACGCTGCCCTGGACTCTTCTTGTGATTGGTGATGGGCTCGAACGTGGTGCTCTCGAAGCGCTTTCGCTGAGCATGGGCATCGCGGACCGATGTCATTTTCTTGGCAACCAGTCAAATGCGGAGGTACGGCGTGTCCTGCCGAGCGTCGATCTGGTGGTGCTTCCAAGTCGGTTTGATGGCTGGGGGGCCGTCGTGAACGAGGCATTAGCAGCTGGAACACCGGTCATCTGCTCATCTCGCTGCGGTGCCGCGGACCTTTTGTCCAGCCCAGAGGCCGGCTGTGTGGTCCCGGCGGAAGAATGTGAGCTGCTGGCGCGTGCGATCAGAACACGAGTGGAGTCAGGGCGGCAATCCCAAGGACAACGCGACTCTGTCCGCGCACTCGAGAAAAAAGTCCAGCCGGAGAGCGTCGCAAGGTATTTCCTCGACGTCATTCTTGCCGACCATGCCGGCCAACCGTTTCCGCAACCTCCGTGGCGCGTAACGGGTTGAGGCAACCCGAGACATGCTCGATGGTTTCTGCGAGCACACGAAGGGGTCCGAAGTCTTTCTCTATGGCGTGGGCAAGAAATCCGTGATGTTGGAAAAGCGGATGCAGGCTCTACAGACGAGACTGCGTGGGCTTTGGCGAAGGCTTCTGCGGCCGAGGACCGTGAGAAACCACGGTGTGTTTCTCAATGCTACAAGCCCGCTTATCTCGAAAACCATACGCCGCTCCATCTATGAAGGAGGATATGAGTCCAAAGAATGCCAACTGCTTTCAGAGACACTCGAGAGCGACGATCGTGTTCTCGAACTTGGGGCTGGCCTCGGTTTCATAGGCGCCTTTTGCTGTCGGCGGCTTGGTAGCGGCGCACGCGTATGCTGTGTCGAGGCGAACCCAGCGCTTAAACCACTAGCCCAAGAAACGTTCGCTCTCAATAACGTTCAGCCAGTGTTCGTGAATGCAGCCGTCGCGCTTGAGAATGGTAAACAAACGCTTCATGTGCCAGATAATTTCTGGAGTGCCTCGACCGTGTGCGACATGACAGGAGCGACAGGAGTAGATGTCCCCACCGTCTCCTTGCAATCGCTTTTAGATGACTTTCGGCCCACGTTCCTGATCGTAGACATCGAAGGCGCGGAGTGCGCTCTCCTTCGCCATCCGCTGCCCGGCGTAAAAAAAATCTGCGTTGAAGTTCATCCGCATGTAACCGGGGATATGGCAATTAGTGATATGGTTGCCAGCCTGCACTCGCACAACTTCATTGTCGATTATCGGCGATCGACACCTGCTGTTCTGTTCTTGCGGAAGCGAGTGGCCGACACAAGGTGAGTGTCACTACGAAGCCTCATGTGCTATTTATTCAGCACGCAGGTGCTCTGGGAGGCTCTGTCATAAGCCTTCGGCACTTGTTGGCCGGCCTTGTGCCATCAGGGGTGCGTGCGTCTGTAGCGCTCGTGGAGCCAAGTACGGAAGTTCGCACGATGTACGAAGAATTGTCCGCTACGGTGTACGACACGCCGGACATTCCCTTGTTTCGCCACACAACAGCCGGGTGGGCTCACCTCGGAGACGTACGGGCGTGTTCGTACGCACTGCGTGCGTGGGCTATCCACTTTGGGCTTCTCGGCACTATTCGTCAGCTCCTGGATAGGGTGCGGCCGGACATTGTGCACCTAAATAGCGTAACGTTGGCTTATTGCGCACCGGTGGTGCAGCAATTGGGCTATCCGGTTGTATGGCACGTCAGAGAGGAGCCGGTAAGCGGGTATACTGGCTTAAGAACTCGCTTTCTTCGCCGGACGCTCATGACTGCTTGTGATGAGGCTATCTTCCTCTCGTCTCCGGCGCGGGATGCTTGGGTTGCGGGGGCGCGTGGGGTCGTCATGCCGAATGTCGTTCCCCACCATAAAGAATTATCCAATGAGGAGCTCGTGGCGGTTCGCATGGAGTATGACCTTCGGCCCGAGCACCGCATTGTGTGCTACTTGGGCGGGCTCGCAGAGATTAAAGGCATATTTCCGTTGATCAAAGCGATCCGGATGCTACAGAAGACATACCCGACTCTCAGGGTGTTGATGCCAAATGGCGTTGTCCCAGCGGCTCGCAGTCGGGGAAGAACGCTTGCGCGACGCATCCTCGCGTCAATTGGGTTGGAACAAGACTACCAGCGAGCCGCTCGTCACATTGCCGATTACGGCCTTGAGAGCACCATTGTGCGACGGCCGTTCACTAGCCGCATACTCCCGCTCATTGCTTCGAGCGAGTTTCTGGTCTTTCCCTCTGTCCGGCCGCACTTCGCAAGGCCGGTAGTAGAGGCGGCAGTAATGGGAAAACCAACCGTTGGCTCCGACTTGTCGGGAGTCCGCGAGCTGATCGACGATGGTCTTACGGGCATGCTGGTTGTGCCCGATGACGCTAACACGCTGGCCGCCTCGATGGCTGCAATGCTCGGCGATCCTGAGCGAGCTATGAGAATGGGGCATGCCGCGAGAGAGAAGATCCTCCGAGAGTGTGATGCAGGCAGTTACGTTGAACGCATGCTCGGCATTTATAACACAGTACTAGCGAGACGCAGGGTCAGCCATAGAGTGCCTGAAATGCCAAATGAGTCCTGTTGATTCAGTAGAAAACGGACCGCTTCGGGATCTGACGCGTAGTCACTGTCGGGTGTCGCAGATCACGAATGCTACAAACGCCGAAGCCGCAGGGGTTCGGGCGGCGATCGAAGGGCTTGTCGCCAGCCTAGCAGGCCAGGGAACCATTGACCTATCCGTCATAGGGATTTTACGCCGTTCCGAGAAATGGGTGTATCCTCACGTAAGCAATGTGCGACGAGTCATTGTCGAATCAACCGGCCCAAGATCGTTCTCATACGCACCAGGCGTTGAGAGTGCCGCCCTTCAGACGGGTCCAAGCATTGTTCATTTTCATGGACTGTGGCAGTACGCATCGACGATAGGATCACGGGTTTTAGCGTCGGCTGCCGATAGCCCGGCCATTGTGCTTAGCCCGCATGGAATGTTTGCCGCGCCCGCGATCGCACACAAGCGCTTTCGTAAGTGGTTGGCGACGCTTTTATACCAACGGCAATCCCTGGGCTGCATCGACGCGTTTCATGTTACGTCGCGTGCTGAGTGTGACGATGTAAGGGCGGCGGGATGTCACCAACCCGTGGCCATCATTCCGTTCGGCGTGGAGGTTCCAACAGAGGTTCCAAGGCGAGGCGCTCATAGCCCTCGGACTGCTCTATTTCTTTCGAGAATACACCCGATCAAGGGCATCGTCGATTTGGTTGCGGCCTGGGGAGCTGTAAGGCCAACGAACTGGCGACTTGTTATCGCTGGACCCGACGAGTGTGGCCATCTCCGCGAAGTGATCCGGACGATCGAGCGACATGGCTTGGGGGATACCATCCATGTTCGCGGGGCGGCATGGGGCGAAGACAAGCAAGCGCTTTTCGCAGGCTCAGACCTTTTCATTCTTCCCTCCCGCTCAGAGAACTTTGGTATCGTTATCGCTGAGGCTCTGGCAAGTGGGCTTCCAGTGATTACCACCCGAGGTACTCCTTGGGACGTGATAGCATCTGCGCAGTGCGGTTGGTACGTGTCGTGTGGGCCCGACGCATTGGCTCCAGCCATCCGCGAGGCGTGCTCGCTCGGTTACGATGAGTTGGTCGCCATGGGGTTACGCGGCCGCCAACTGATGGAAAAGTGCTTCAGTTGGAGTGCCACAGGATCGAGAATGTGCCAGTTCTACGACTGGTTGTGCGGCCGACGACGAGAGCCGCCTGTCTTTGTGGAGTTTGCCACGTGACGATATCGAATCAGCCCGTCGCCACGAAAGGGCGTTCGCCCGACGCGATCTGCGCGCGAACGCGACTGGCATTCTTCCTTAATCGGATTCTGCCCCGAGGCAAGGGCGCAATCCCTCGATTGATAGGCAGAACGATGCATTTTCAGGGCGACTCCTTCATCTGGACGCGACACGGGGCCAAACTCGTCATCGAGCCGTCGTCTCTTGATACGTATGCATCGATCGTGGCTGGCGGACGTACTTGGAACTGGAACGTGCTTGCCGCGTGCGCGGCCCTCCTCCGTGGCGGACAAATATTTTGGGACATCGGCGCGAATGTCGGCTTCTTGACGACGGAGTTGGCGCATCTCTTTTCGCATACCTTAGACACAAGTCCAATTGAAGTCGTGGCATTTGAACCGTTACCGGCTTTGGCGAGAGCAGTACGCCAATCTGCCGAGTTGAACGGTTTTCTCACTGTGAGCGTTGAGGAGCGGCTAGTCGCGGACAGATGTGGTAGTGCCAACCTATTCCTTGGGTCTCACAGTATCCATGCCTCAACATCGCCTCGAGAAGCGCGGTCCCGGTCGCTTGAGCGCGAGGTCACGACGATAGACAGTCTGCTTGAACGGGGCGATAGGAAGCCGCCAGACCTGATAAAAATTGACGTCGAAGGAGCCGAAATGGCGGTGTTACGTGGCGGACGGAGCTTCATATCCTCGCATGGGCCGCATTTGTTATTCGAGTCCGATGAGAACTGCGTGCGTTTTGGGTACGGCCGCGGCGAGGTTCTGTCGCTTCTTTCCGACTTGTTTCCGTACCACTTCTACCAGCTTGCCTCGGCTGGTGATGCGATTCTTCCGCTCGAGGACGGCCAGACTGAACGCAGTTCCCCCGGCGACATTCTAGCTACTTCCCTGGAGTGGCCAGAAATCGAGCGAGTAAATGCACGATTAAGAGAGTGGTACGCCGGCCAACGAATCATTCTGTGACTTGCCCCACCAATAGAGTAAACGACGCTCGCACTCATGCATCTTAGCGTCCTCATTCTCACGTATAACGAAGCTGCAAACATCGAAAGGTGTGTGGAGGCGCTCCGCTCGGCGGAGCAAGCGGAATGTCATTTAGATCTGGTGATACTGGATTCGGGGAGCACTGACGAAACGACGCGAATTGCCGAGCGGCTAGGGGTACCGGTCTACACTCGCGCTTTTGACACTTTTGCTAGCCAACGCAATTGGGGTATGGCGTCAATTCCATGGCAGTCCGACTGGGTGCTTCACTTAGATGCCGATGAGCGGGTCACGGTTTCGCTCATGGCGGAGATCGCTACCGTGCTCCAGGAGCCGTCCTTCGATGCGTACTTAATTTCCAGCAAGCTTATGTTTATGGATCGTTGGATCAAACGGTCCAGTATGTTCCCTCGCTATCAGGCTCGCCTACTAAAGAGGGGGACTGTCGTCTTCAGCCAGCAAGGGCATGGTCAACACGTGGATCCGTTGCGCTACCGACTCGGTATACTTCAGGAATCGTACGAGCATTACAACTTTTCCAAAGGCATCTCGGACTGGGTTGAAAAGCATAATCGCTACTCGACCGATGAAGCCAGGGCAAGTCTGAGTCCATCAGATTTGCAGTCGGGAGGGGAACCTGCTTCGGAAGCAGCGAAGCTTGCGGCTCGCCAACGGAGGCTGAAGGAGATTGGAAAACGGCTACCGTTCCGCCCCTTCTTTCGATTCGCCTACTTATACATATGGCGACTCGGTTTTCTGGACGGTATTGCTGGATTTCACTACTGCGTTTTGATGGGTGTGTATCAATATCTCATCGACCTCAAGGCGAAGGAGCTTAGGCATAGCCGCGTTAGGGTACAGTCTTACTCACAATCAGGCCTGGGGGATGCAATCGCCAAAGGTGATGGCGTCATAACATCATGAGTGACGGCGACGGCTACAATGACTATGGCTTTCACGACACCTCGTCCGCCCCCATTTGTTCGCTCCTATGGCCAGTGATCGACCGGCTAATTCCGCCCGCATCACGCACCATTCGCGTTTTGGATGTTGGCTGTGGTAACGGGGCGTTGTGCGGTCGCCTCGTTTCCCGCGGTTACGATGTCACGGGCATCGACCTAAGCGAATCGGGCATTGCGATCGCAACTGCTGCGTATCCGTCGGCTCGGTTTTCAGTAGTCAACGCGGCAGACGACTACTGTGAGGCCCTTGGCGTGCCCCCCTTTGATGTCGTTGTTAGCACCGAAGTAATCGAGCACGTTTATCAACCGCGATCGATGGTGCGGTCATGCCTTCGGGCATTGAAGGAGTGCGGCCTGCTCATTCTGAGCACGCCCTACCATGGGTACTTGAAGAACCTCGCGATCTCTATTGCGGGTCGCTGGGATGATCATGCAAATCCACTCTGGGATGGAGGTCATATCAAGCTGTGGAGCAAACGCACTTTGCGAACGCTCTTGGTGGAGCAAGGCTTTGGCCCAGTCCGTTTTTATGGAGTGGGCCGGATGCCCTATCTCTGGATGTCAATGATCGCCGCCACGAACAAGCCTTCGACGAAGAAACGCGGTGCATCGTAGAGTCTAAGTTCTTTGGCCAGCGAGTGTTCGACGCACCATGAACGGCCTCTCAAAAGCAAGATAGAATGGTACGCAGCACACGATAATCGCTGCCATCAGTGCGAACAGCTGTAGCAGGTGCACCATGAGTGGCGCGATGCCTAAGGATGGGCAATTTGTCACCGCGCGGCCTGCGAGTGATTTGAGCGATGGATGATACAGATATATCGAATAACACATGCCCCCTATTGCAGTGAGCATTGGGCCCGAGGAGATTCGACTGTGTATTTTTCCGGTCAGGGCCGACCACAGCAGCGCCGCGAACGCGAGAGGCAAGAGATAGATGCCGGCCGTTGGAGCATTGAGAGACAGCGCAGTCGCTATCGCGGCAGCTATCCCCAGTGCGTCGCCTAGGCTTTCTCTCCTTCTCCACCGCTGTTTATTGACATAGAGATCGCATGCGGCGATTCCAGCCACGAAGTATTGCAAGTGTCCCGCGATCGAGAGGTCGAGCAAGCGGGTAATGGCTGCGTCGTGCGTGAGCGAATGCCTCACAAGGAGAGGAACTAGGAACCCTGCCGAATAAAGCAGGAATCGGCCGGAGAGACTCCTCCATCTGGCCACTTGCATCAACACAGGTGTAAGCAAGTAAAACTGTACTTCAATCTCAAGTGACCACGCAACAAAGTTGATTGTGCTGGCTTGGCCAAACAAAAGGTTGTGGCAGTAAAAAGCGCTCGCAGCTAGGTGAGGCACGAGTTCTGACACAGGTTGATGCAGGAGGATGGCATGGGCGGCGGCCAGCAATGCCAGGTTTATGAGGTACGGTGGTTCGAGGCGGGTCAGTCGGCGGGCAAAGTACGCTGAAAGTCGAACCTCCTTTTCACCGAGGCAGTGCCATCGAAGGAAAGGGAGCGCCAGTATGAACCCGCTGATGACAAAGAACAGTTGTACGCCGTAGTGGCCGTAGTGTATGGCAGTGACGAGGGGGCTACCATCCAGGTTGTTCGCGACTTCAAGTGGCGAATTGGCCAACAAATAGCCGGAGCAGTGGAAGGCCAAAACTCCGATGAGGGCGTAGAACCGTACGCCATCCAGTTGCGGGATGTAGTTCGCGGCAGCGAGAGGGCGCTGAAGGAGTTGGAAAAGGTGGGTAGGTGACATGGGTCGCGTTCAATGCGCGTGATTCGTGATGGTGAGTTGGTATGCACCGCCGCCCTCGGAGATGGTGTGGGGCGGGGTGGGGCTGGCCGGGCAAGAATCCTGGATGATTGTGGCAGTGGAATCAATGGTTGTTGGTAGAGTCAGCGGAACGTTCCTTCTGCAATGGACCAGGGGTCTTGCCTTCGTCGTACGCATAATCGTCATCGTGGCGGGCCCGGCGGTTAGCTGTTCCGAAAGCCATGGGGTAGAGGCATCGGAAGCCAGTGTCTCTGATCACGGATCGTTTGCGACGACAATCGGTGAAGTTGAGCAAGCACTGGCTCAGCCCCGAGAACAGGCCGTCACCAGTTTGGCGGCTTTGGGGGCCCGGCAAGGTGCCCTTCATCCGCAGACGCGGGCCTTGGCCATACTGGCTGCTGCGGATTTGAACGTGGATCCGGCTAGTGCGCGTTCCCAGTTGGTATCGTTGACGTCTGACCCCAAAGTGCTGACCGCCTACCGACTGGATGCTGCAGTCCGATTGGGGGTAACTCCGTGTGCCGGACAGTTTCGTAGCGGCGCCTTAAGGCAATTGCGAGATATTCAGCTGGCGGCTGCCGCCAATAGAACTGTCGTGGTGGCCCCCAGTGGTCGTGACGACTCTCGAGGAACGCTCGAAGAGCCTGTTCAGTCATTGGAGGAGGCTCTGGCTCGGATCGGTCGTTTGGCCAGCAGTCCCCGACGCAAGCAGGGGGAGCCTCTTTCGCTGAGAGTAGTCCTACGTCAGGGGAGATACTGGGTACCGCATTCGATAATGCTGAACGCCACTTCGTTGCCTTCGGGTGTATCGCTGTCTATTCAAGGATTCGATGGGGAATCCGTAATCGTTACGGGCGGGCGGCAACTGACGAACTTCATTCCCCTCGCCGACGATGACATCCGACGTCATAAGTTCAAACCCGCTGCGAGAGCCCGCATCGTCGTTAGTGACCTTCGCAAGGCAGGTATAACGGACTACGGCACCGCTTGCGGGCTAGGCGTCGCACCAGATCTGTTTTCTCGAAGCGTGCCACAGACGCTAGCGCGATGGCCCAATGACGGCTTTGCGCGATCCGTCAAGCCGGCGACCGTAACGGAGACTGTACAGGCGGGCATGCATGAGGACTGGCTACAGGTCGTTGAGAAGGATCTTCGGCCGTGGGCGAACGTCGAAGACCTGTTCTGTCATGGCTACCTCTACCGGGGCACGCGAGACGAGTACCGGCGAGTTCTTTCTATCGACGATAATCGCGGGGCGCTGGGGCTGGGTCGCACCAAATATCCGTCACGAGTCGGCGCTCGGTTCTACGTTACGAATGCTGCCAGTGAGATTGACTCGCCGGGTGAGTGGTACCTCGACCGCTCGGCCGGCCGGCTGTATTGGTATCCAGACGTTGTTGGAAACGTCGGTGAATTCCAGGCGGAGATGAGCTGCACGTCTGGCCCCCTCCTTGCGTGTCACAGTCTCAAGAGATTCGAACTCAGCAACGTGACGCTCGAGTGTGGCCGTGGAGAGGGAGTGCGTCTCGTCGAGTGCGAGGATTGCGTGGTCGCTGATTGCCACCTCGCGAATCTCGGTGGAACGGGCATCCGAATCGAAGGAGGCAAGCGAAACTCTGTTTTGCGAACGGTCATCCAGGACGTGGGAGCTGCGGGGATTTATGCTGCCGGCGGATCGCACCGCACTCTCGATGATGGTGGACACAGAATTGAAGACTGCACGATACGGCGGGTGGCACGGCTACACCGGACCTACAATCCTGGCGTTCACTTGGCGGGCCGTTCTGCGAGGGTCGCCAACTGCCTTCTCGAAGACATGCCGTCGTCGGCGATAAGGGCTGACGGAGCCGACCATGTGATCGAGTACAACCTGATCCGGAAAGTCGGGTGGGAATCCGAAGACCAAGGCGCTATCGACGTCTACGGCGACGTGCTTTTTCGAAACCTTCTGATTCGCTGTAACCACTTTATTGACATCCAAGGCCCCGACCCATCTGATGCAGACATCACCGCTTCTGCGGCGATTCGATTGGATGACTTTATTTGCGGTGCATTGATCATCGGCAATGTATTCCAGAGATGCGGGTACGGCTTGTTCGGGGCCATTCAGATTCACGGGGGAAAAGAGAACGTCATCGATCGCAACATCTTCGTGGAATGTCCTTCGTGCGTTAGTTTTACGATGTACTCGCCCGAGCGATGGGCCGAGAGCATGAAACAGCATTTCTTCGCTATTCCCGAGGAGCTCATACGGCGATATCCAACGCTCGCGCGACTGGAGGACGACGTCGGCGTGAATTGGATTACACGAAATCTGCTTCTGGATGTGGAGGCACCGATTCTACGCCGCAAGCCCTCCTTACGAGTGGCATTGAACGTGTCCGGAAAACACGAAGGCTCCGCGTTGCCGTCGGACCTGAACGCGATTTCGGCACCGTTCTATTTGACCAGCCCAAGCCGTTTTGATGGCTTGACATCCGTCGACACTTCGTGCGACCGCGAGATTGGCCCGCGTGCCACGCCGCAACGCGTTTCGCCCTGACCTTGTGATCGCTTACGCCCGTTTGACTGATACTCGCGTCAGCTTTTGACAACGTGGTCGAACCGCTTCGAATTATCTGGGCAGGACCGTTGCAGAGCCAGGCCGACATGCTCGGCGGCACGGCACCCCACCCGGCTACCATTCGATGGCAAACGACCTACGTGGATGCGCTTCTGAAAGCGGGCGCCATCGTTACCTGGATTGGTCATCAGCCGCACAGGACATGGCCGTGGGGACCGATGTGGGTTGACGCAACCGACGATGCGACACTGAAGCGTCACCGCAGCGTTCCCTATCTGAACGTCTCCCCCTTTCGAACACAGTCGTTGAACAAGGGCTATCGACAGCGAGTGAGGAAGGCCGCAAGAGAAATAGAAGCGGACGCGCTGGTCACCTACAACGCGGATCCGTGGTCTCGAAGTGCGGCTCAGGCGGCGGCCGAGGAGGGGGTTCCTTGGTTTCCTATCATTCTCGACTTCTTGGATCCTGGCCCCGACGACTGGGGCGCGCTTAAGGCCACTGTCTCGGGGGCGCGCGGAGTGGCGTTTGTGTCTGCGTGGGCGTTTGAACACGCCCCGCTCCGACACAAGTTTCTCTTGCCTGGGGCTGTGGTTCAGAGAGCAACCAGCCGTGAGCCGCAGCAGCGTGGCAAGGAACGGATCATCCTCTACGCGGGTTCGCGGGCCGCGGCAGGCGGCGTCGATCGACTGCTTGAAGCATTCTCGCTGCTCCAGACGCCAAATGTGCGGCTGATTATGACCGGACCCGGGAGGGGCTATCACAAGGATCTCTGGGAACAGACTCAGAAGCTTTCCGGCGTGAGCGACCTTGGCGTAGTGAGCGAGTCTGAACTGGAGGCGCTCGCGAGACGGGCGGATGTTCTCGTCAATCCGAGGCCGATTTCAAGCCATCATAGCTGCATGAACTTTCCGTCGAAACTTTTGGATTACCTGTCGTATGGCAGGCCTATCGTGAGCACTCGCGCCGTTGGATTAGGACCTTGCTACGACGAGGGTCTTGTTTTCTCGGAGAGCGACGAACCTCGTCACATAGCGGCCGCCATTGACCACGTCCTGGGCCTCGATGATGCCGACACGGCAAGGGCTATCGGCCGCGCCGTAGCGCTCGCGGAACGTCTCTCGCCCGAGGCAGCGGGCAATGCCTTTGCTTCCTGGCTCACCAGTCTTTCAAGGCGGGAGCGGAAAGCGAGCGAGGCCAACACAGAAGTGACGGCGTGATGAATATTCTGGTAACTGGCGGAACGGGATTTCTTGGCTGTTCGCTGGTCAGGATGCTTCACCAACACGGGCACACGGGGCTTGTCACGTCGCGCAGCTCCGTGCCAGCGCTTCCTTCGGGCTGGTCGGCCGCGATCCGAGAACCCACACTGCACGGAACGGTAAACCAAGGTCAATTCGATGCGATCGTTCACCTGGAAGTGATGCATCACGTTTCAAGGCCTACGGCTGCTGAGTGTGCCGAGTTCCGAAACGTCAACGTCGGCAACACGGAAGCATGGCTCAAATGGGCCTCGCAGAACGGGGTGTCGCGATTCGTTCTAGCAAGCTCCATCAAGGCGGTAGGCCCCAGCGGCTACGAAATTGGCGAGGACGCCTTGCCTCAGCAAGAAGATCCGTATGGCCGCTCCAAGGCAGAGGCTGAGGAGGCCGTTCTCTCGTGGGCGGAAGGAAGTTCCACCCGTTGTGGATTGGTTCTCCGTTTCGCACCGATTTACGGGCCGGGCAGTGCGGCAAATATTGCTGCCTTCGCCAGGAGCGTTCTCGCTGGACGACCGTCTGTCGTCGGTAGCGGCGACGTGCCCAAGTCTGTCGTATCGATCAACAACGCCACAGCGGCGATCGCCCATCTGCTGGCCAAGGCGCCCCCTGGCTTCGACGTCTTCAACGTCACCGACCGTGACACGCTCACGCTCATGCAGTTGGCGAATCTTATCAGCGCAGCAGGCAACGGGCAGCGCGTCCGTCGAATTCCCTATTGGCTGGCGGCGTGCGTGAGCGCGGCCGGAGACTTCGTGGAGCGGATGACCGGGAAATCCATGCCGCTGGACAGTCGAAGGCTCAGGGTGCTCACCGAACCGTCCGGCTTTTCACCCAGAAAGCTGTTGCAATCAGGGTTTGTCCATCCCGAGTCAACCGCGGAGGGCTTAACGCGGTTGGTTGAGTGGTTAAACGGAGCCGCGTCGGAACCAGGTCTGTTGAAGGAAGTCGAGCCCTCTTCCCTTGGCCCTTCGCCGAAAGCCGTTTGTAAATAGCGGCCTTGTATCTTGATTCCGATAAACACTTCCGCCCGCGCAACGCGTGCCGCTGTTGGTCGTACAATGCAGGCCTTGCAGCGAATCTCCAATCGTGCAAGTCGTTCGAGCTCTTTTCGGACGATCATCGGCGGAGGCTTGTATCTGGCCGTCAGCACGGCACTGGCGCAGGTTTTGGGGCTTGCGGGATCAATTCTCCTTGCACGGCTCCTGGGCAGAGAAGATTTTGGTGCCTACGGCGTTCTTGCCAGCACGACGCTGATGGTCGGCGCGCTGGCGTCCACCTCGCTCCACGTGACAGCCTTGAAATTCGTCGCCCAGCACCAGGCTGGTGCGCCGGAGAGGGCTGCCAGGATCTACGGGCTGTGCTTTCTCTCGAGTGTAATCGCAGGAGCGATAGCGGCCGTCGCGATAGTTCTGGCGTCGGACAGACTGGCGGCGTATGTGGGGCATCCGTCACTCGCTCCTCTATTTCGGATCACGGGGTTGACGATTCCCTTTGCCGCCATCAACGGTGTCCAGACGGGTCGCCTTCTCGCATTGAAGAACATCCGCGCTCTGGCACTCGTAAGCATCGCTTCGAGCGCCACTCAACTGGCGATTCTGCCGATCGCGGCCCTGCTGGGGGGGCTCCAGGGGCTTTCCTATGGTCTTTTGGGCCATGCGGTTCTGAGCTGTGGGCTCCATTCCCTTGCTCTCATGCTGGTGGACCGAGCGGCAACGCCATCGCTTCGGCTCGTCGAATTCTGGAAGGAGAGAGCCGTTTTGTGGACGTTTGCGTTGCCCCACTTGTTGTCGGCTTTGGTGAGCGCCCCAGCCCAGTGGTGGCCAATCATGCTTTTGTCCCAGAGCCCCAATGGCCTGGAGCAAGTGGCCGTATTTTCAGCAGCCCAGAAATGGCGACAACTTGTCTTGTTTCTTCCTGGGATGGTGTCAAAGCCCAGCATCCCATTGCTCGCAGAAAGTTTTGGTGCCGCGGACTATGGTCGTGCGGCCAAGATTCTGGCCCTGGCGATTGGCATCAATGCGCTTGCGATCGCCCCTATTGTCGGCTTTCTGCTCCTCGCAAGCGATCCGTTGATCGGGATGTATGGGTCCGAGTACCGGGAGGACGGCGTTGCCACGATGCGAATCATCGTGTGTGCTGGGCTCATTCAGGCCTTCATGGTACCCCTTGGGGACGCTTTAACCACTGCTGGGCGAAACTGGAGTGGTCTCGCTGGCGGAATACTCCGATCGCTCGTGCTAGTCGCCGCCGCCATCGCGCTTCTTCACGCCGGATTCGGTGCTACTGGAGTTGCTCTCGCTCATTTGTTATCCGCCTTCGCCATGCTTGTGATTCAGGTACTGCTACTTGCCTGGGTGTTCCAGGCTCGCAAAGCTCTTTGACAGCGTCCCTACTCTTTATCTGCTGTTTGCGGGGCGATCTGACTGCACTTGCCCCGCCAATCCTTTTTGCACAGCCTGAAGACATCCATGATACCTGATCTGAGCGTGATTCTTTGCACGCACAACCCTCGCCTGCCGTTACTCCAGCGAGTACTCCGTGCGTTGCGTGCCCAAACCCTTTCGCCCACGCAGTGGGAACTCATAATTGTTGACAACAACAGTGCCCCGCCGGTGATCCTAGCCAGCGAGGATAGCGACTGGCACCCACACCTAAGACTGATCAACGAGCCGCAGCAAGGGCTAACGCATGCGCGGGCATGCGGAATAAAAGCCTCACGGGCAGACCTGCTTGTCTTTGTAGACGACGACAACATTCTACGAAACGACTACCTGGAGCGGGCGCTTGCGATCTCTCAGTCTCATCCCTTCCTCGGCGCGTGGGGCGGCAGCATCGAAGGGGAGTTTGGGTGCGAACCCCCGCCCTGGACAAGAACACGGCTCGACTTTCTCGCCGTTCGCCCATGCCATCGTTCAGTCTGGACATCCGAGTACTATCGTTCCGTTGCCACGCCGAACGGTGCCGGAATGTGCGTCCGTAAGTGGATAGCCGAAGACTATCTTGCTCGGGTAGCGCAGAACCCGCTTCGCGCCCTCCTAGACCGAAGCGGCGATGACCTGATTAGCGGAGGGGATATCGATCTCGCGAACACGGCGATCGATAATGGTTTAGGCGTAGGTGTTTTCGCTGACCTTGTTGTGACTCACGTAATTCCACCCGGGCGATTCACCGAGGAATACTTTCTACGCCTCGCTGCCGGCCTTCAAGCTTCCTTCGTGATCACACGAGCACTGCGTGGAATTGAAGTACCACCGCCCTTCTCCCGCCGGCCCTTGCTGCGGATCGCACAGTACGTTCGCACGCTCTTACTTCCAAGAATGGATCGCCGAATTCGTTTCGCCATGGCGAGAGGACACCGGCGAGGCTCAGCCATGCTTTTGAAGGACTCCTTGCCAGGGTGATCGCCCGCCCCGTGCGCGGATCTGCCATGCCTTCTCCTGAACTGATTTATACTCATTCGCCTCGCTCACGCTACTCAGTGACACCTTAGATGACACACCCGCGTTATGTTCATGACGAAACCATTCATAGCTGCACGGACCCTGAGATTATTGTACCTGTGCTCGTAGATCTCCTTCGTCCACAGAGTGTCGTTGACGTCGGCTGTGGCATCGGTACGTTTCTGGCAGCGTTCAAGCGACAGGGAATACTCGATGTCCTTGGGATCGATGGCGAGTGGGTCCAACAACGACAGGTTCTATCAAATCTCGAACCGAATGAATTTCTTCCTCACGACCTCGAATCGCCGATTAAGCTTTCACGGACGTTTTCCCTTGCGCTGTGCCTGGAGGTCGTCGAGCACTTGTCTCCCCAGAGTGCCAAAACAATTGTGCACACTCTGGTCTCCTTAGCCGACATCGTAGTCTTCTCTGCAGCTATTCCAGGTCAAGGGGGACAGAATCATATCAATGAACAACCGCTTTCCTATTGGGAGGCCCTTTTTCACGAGCATGACTATCACTTGCATGATTTTCTTCGACCGCTTTTCTGGGACAACTCGAGTATCCGGTGGTGGTATCGGCAAAATATTGTAGTGTTTGCAAAAGGAGGCATTACGCCCTGCCCGCAACGGCCGCGATGTGTGATCCACTCGCTTGTGCATCCTGAGCTCTATAAGAAAAGAGTTCATGAGATGACTGCGATCCTTAGCGGAAGTGGGGGGCTACGACTTTATGGAAGACTTTTCATAAAAAGCGCGCTTCGGCTCTTCGCCTCGCTATTGAGAGGACTCCGACATCGGGAATCCACTTCTGCCGGGACTCACTGATCATTCTAGGCACCAAATGACGGCACTAGACTTGATCCCCAATCACACGGACCGCTGCGAAACGGACAATGCCAGCATACATGGGAGCGGGTACCGCGCGTCGGACCAAACTGCGCCTTGCGCAGTGTATCCCAGTAGCGGTTCCGTGACCACTACGGCGGCCGCCGCTCGCTCACTTCACACCGGAGATACGGCATGACCGTTCTCGCATACGCACGATGGTTAGCAAAGCGTCTTTTAGACTGCAGGTATTTCAGAACGTACCGCCGGTTTAAGCCGTTTACGATGATTGCCGCTACGCCCTACGTGGCAAACCTAAAAATAGCGATGACCATCAGGGACGTACCAGGGGCCGTGGTCGAGTGCGGGACCTGGAAGGGCGGCATGATTGCTGGCATCGCGCACCACCTCGGTCGCCATCGAGAATATTGGCTATTCGACAGCTTCGAAGGCCTGCCTTCAGTTGAAACAATCGATGGTGATGCGGCAAAGCAATGGCAAGCCGAGACGAGCGGTGCTCATTACCATAATAATTGCACTGCAGCGGAGGCGGATGCCCGTTCTGCTATGGGCTTCGCCGGCATAAACGCGCCGCATGTCGTTAAGGGATGGTTCGAGAACACGCTTACGACGGCACAGTTTCCTGACGGAATCGCTCTATTGCGCATTGATGCTGACTGGTACAAATCGACAAAGTGCGTTCTTGACGCGCTATTTCCACATGTGCGGGACAGAGGTGTCGTAATTGTCGATGACTACTATACTTGGGAAGGGTGCGCCAAAGCGGTGCACGAGTACTTGGTCATCAACAACCGCCCCGAGCGTATCGCGTGCATTGGTGGCGTGTGCGTCATACGAAAGCTGGGAGCTACGAGCGAACCCTTGGGGGCGGTGAAGTCCGAGTAGGATGCGTAGACGAGTTTTTCGAGCTGTATACTGCGAGGCACTCGCGAGAGGACAAGGGTCAGGGGCTCTGTGATAGGGATCGCCGTAACTCCAATTGGCCAAAGGAAGCGGTTGCTTGTATTCGCTCCTCCTTTGATTATCCCTAGTTACCGGACGAGGTGGCGGCAGTTTGGTAACTCTGCGGGCTCGTTGTGGAGCGTGACCGCTATTGTTCCGAAGGCGAGATATGCCGCAGGACTCGGCGACGCGGTCTTGATGACCTGTGCACCAGAGTGCGACAGCAACTTTTCCCTGGTTCCGGTTGAGACAACAACGCCGCATAACGGCACGTATCTTATCAAGCATTTAAGGCGACTGCTGAGGGTCCAGCGTCCCGATTTCATTTTCTGCGTTCATGAAGAAGGCATCCCCGCCCTTACGCAAGTGGTGCTGTGGCGCTTTCTGTTTTGCAGAAGTGCGAAGTTGGTCTATTTCACGATGAGTGCGTTCCCTAGGGGATATCGAGTCAAGCGACTTACCCTTCGGGAGGCACTCAAGTGGTTGTATTTCTCGGTGACCTGGTGGGTAGTGCGAGCTGGCACCGACGCCGCAGTGTGCCATTATCCAGCCATTGAGCAAGAGCTGCGAAAGGCCGGCTACCGAAAGCCAGTTCTTGTGCAGACGCAGTATGGTGTGGATTCCGACACGTTTCGGCCCAATCCCGAGGTCGGGAACCGGATTCGCAAGGAACTCGGCCTGAGCGGGACAGTCATTGGATTCTGCGGTCGCCTCGTCGAAGAAAAGGGCGTGTGGGACATTCTTGCCGCTGCAAAGAGCTTAACCGGGGAGTGGAGTCTTCTTCTCGTTGGAGATGGCCCGCTACGCGAGCCGATTGAGCAGTGGTGTGTCGAGAACGATCTTCGCGATCGGATACGAATAGTCGGATATGTTCCCCACGATGAGGTCCAGAATCACTTCGCCGCGATGGACGTGTTCGTACTCGGGTCACGCGATACGCCAACGTATATTGACACGTTCCCCCTTGTCGTTGCCCAGGCAATGATGACGGGGCTTCCGGTGATTGGCTCGGACGGCGGGGCCATACCGTACCAAGTCGACGATCCGGACTTGGTGTTCCCCCAGGGGGACGCGCAAACGCTCGCTAGGAAACTTCAGGCGATGCTTGATAGTCCCGATCGGAGGAAAATGGTTGGGGAGCGTCTGAGAAACAGAGCGATTCAGCACTTCAGCACGACATCGATGAATCAGTCCTTCGAAGCTTTTCTCGAACGCCTTGGCGGCATGCGGCAATGATGCAGCCTGTTTCTGCTGCCTACTACCATCCCTCAGTGAAGGTCCAGTTTGAGACGCCGCCGACCTATTCGCACTTCTTCGGGTACTACAACCACAACCCGCTGACCCCTGACCATAGCTCCGTCTTATGTCATCGTGTCGAGATCGACGGCCGAGACCTTCAGGCGGGGGACGTTGCGGAGGTAGGGGCGTACTCACTGACGGATGGCGCATGGACCACATTCGGACAAACCACTGCCTTCTCGTGGCAAGAGGGAGCCATGCTCCAGTGGCTTCCATCCGACCCAGGGCGGGCGGCTGTATTTAACGTCATCGCTGACGGAAAGGCAGTTGGTTGCATCTTTCGGATCGGCGATGGCAAGCCGGCGTACTTGCAGCGGCCGATCTATACTCTTCACCCGCGTAAACCGTTTGCACTAGGCCTGAATGTGGGCCGATTGTCGGCGTTTCGACCAAGTTACGGATATGGGGAGAGCGACGAGGCGAGGCAAGAAGCGCTGGCCCTTAAGCCAAATGAAGATGGCGTATTTCGTGTTGACCTGACCACAGGGAAGGCCAATGTCTTGGTGTCGATAGAGGCGATTGCCGAGAAGTTCACCACGCTCAGAGGGATCGCGTCACAACGCTACTACATCCAGCATTGCTGGTGGAACCCATCGGGAACGCGTTTCATATTCTATCTTCGGGTTCTTGAAGGCAGTGGGGAGTTCACAACGCACTTACTCTGTGCCGACGAGGACGGTGGAGAACTGTTCCTGTTTCCCGAGTCTGCGATGTATTCACACTTGGCCTGGCGTTCCGATGATGAATTCTCCATTTGGAGTTCTCAGCCCACCGCGGCCTTGGTGGCATATCAACGCATCCGAACAGGGAACAGCAAGCTCGTGCGTTCTGTTGCTCGGGCACTGCGAACGATTCTTCTTCCGAGAAATAGAGCCCCGGCGATAAGTCACCACACGCGTGCGGGTTACTACACGATGCGGTGTTACAGTCGAGAAAAAACGGCTTTTGCGAGGGACCTGCTGCAGCAAGACGGACATCCGTCATGGTGTTTGGAAGGGCATGTCCTGTGTGCAGATACCTATGAGGACGAAGCGTCTTGTCGGGAAGTGTTCATGTACGATGCGATTTCGCATCGCAAAGTGACAGTTGCCCGATTCTACTCTCCGTTTAACCGATGCGGGTATCGATGCGACCTTCACCCGAGAGTCACCGCAGATGGCAAGTCGATCGTCATCGACAGCGCGCACACAGGGCGGCGGCAGCTGTACGTGCTTGCCGTCGACCGGAACGTTGATCTCTTCTCTACTGATCGAGAACCGCAGGCATGATTTCGGTCGTTCATTACCTTCACACGTTTTCGCAACTGTCGGAAACGTTTGTGTATGATCTTATCCGGAGGCTGCAAGCCACATTTGTAGAGTCGCATGAGGTGTTATGTCATTGTCGCATCAACGAGCCGTCCCGGCCGTGTCGCGGCGTCACGACATTGGCGGCCAGTAGGAACGTGCTCTCGCGTGCTCTTCGGCGAGCATTCGGCAGTCGCTGGGGAATGCCGCGGGCCCGTGACGTCGGCCGATTCCTAGACACCCACCGGCCGCAAGTCGTGCATGCTCATTTTGGTTCATCCGGGGTGAGGCTCGTGCGGTTTCTCGAGGAACACAAACTGCGAGTGCCCGTGCTGATCCACTGTCATGGGACGGACGTTATTTCCCTGCCATACACGGACGCTGAGTATCGAGCGACTTTTGTTCAAGCAGCCGATAGGCCGCACACTGCTTTTGCTGCAAATACACAGTTCTTACGGGAACAAATCGTTGACCTGGGGGTGCCAGAGAGTAAAGTCCACGTCATTCCTTATGGTCTGAATGAACAGTTTCACGAACTGCCGCGAAAGCGACGGCAGAGCCGACCCCAGCGCCTGCTACGAGTGATTGCCATCGGACGATTGACACGCTGGAAGGGGCACCATGTGCTCCTTGACGCTGTTCACGAAGTAGAGATGCGAAGGCCGGGATGCGTCTCGCTTACGATTGTTGGCGACGGCGAGGAGCAGCGGCGACTGGTGCGGCAGGTTGAGGAACGTAGCCTCTCAGCGTGCGTGGTTTTCAAAGGAGCCATCGCGCACAATGAGTTGCCGGCTATCATGTCGGAGCACGACGTACTCGTTCAGCCATCAATCATCCATTCAGAGACGCGCCAGTGCGAGTCGTTCGGAATGACGGTACTCGAAGCGATAGCGGTAGGACTACCAGTGATCGTGACGCAATCTGGCGGGCTACCAGAACTCGTTGCGCGGGAGTGCGAATGGGCTCGTATCGTTCCGCAAGACGACTCGTCGGCACTGGCTGCCGCCCTGACGACGATGCTTGACGACTATCCAGAGGGGACCAATGAACGCTACGCAGGCGAGCGGTTAGGCGCCTACACGGCCGAGCGGCAGCTTGCCGCTGTGATTGCGGCTTACGAGAGCCTCGTAGGATAGAAATGCGGATGGGAGCAGGGAGTTCGCTAAGCCTTTCGCCAACGCTCTTGATTATCTCGCAGGTCTACGTTCCCGACGCGGCTGCTGTTGGGCAGCATCTGGCTGACGTTGCGGAGGCCATGGTGCACCGCGGCTGGCGTGTTATTGTGCTGACGGCTTCGCGCGGCTATGACGACCCGAAACAACGATATCCCGCCAAAGAGCTCCGACGAGGTGTTGAAGTCTACCGCCTACCGCTGTCAAGCTTAGGAAAGCGGTCGCTCGTCATCAGGCTTTTCGCGCAATCGCTGTTTATGCTCCAGGCTGTAGTACGATCGTTGTTTATCCACCGCCCGGCTTTGATTCTGGCAAGCACGAGCCCTCCCTTCGCAGGTTGGGGCGCATGGCTGATTTCAGTCATACGGCGAGTTCCCTTTGTCTGGTGGGTGATGGATATCAACCCAGACCAACTCATCGCGACCGGGAAGCTTTCACCGCGTTCTTGGCTAGCAAGGATATTCGACTGGGGCAACCGGTTGACCCTTCAGCAGGCTTCGCGTGTCGTGACGCTCGATGAGGCGATGCGAGAGCGGCTTTTGATGAAGATCGCAACACGGCCAGCGATTGACGTTCTACCGCCTTGGCCGATCGCAGAGATCAGCAAGGCAGCGGAGGAGGTGAGCGATGACTTCCGCCGACGAAGTTCCCTCGACGGAAGGTTTCTCGTCATGTATTCCGGGAACCATGCGCTCCAGCATCCGCTCAAGACGCTTCTAGACGTTGCCACCGAGAGTCGGCACGATTCCGAATTGTGTTTCGTGTTCATCGGTGGCGGGGCGGGAAAGGTCGATGTCGACAAGGCGGTCGAGGGTGGGGCCAGCAACGTCGTGTCGCTGCCCTACCAACCGCTCGAGCAAGTCGGCGCGAGCCTTGGGGCTGCAAATGTCCATGTCGTGAGCATGGGCAATGAAATGGTGGGCATCGTCCATCCGTGCAAGATCTATTCAGCACTCGCTGTCGGAAAGCCACTTCTCGTTTTCGGGCCATCAAACTCCCACCTCGCCTCGATTGTGGTCGGAAATCAGCTCGGGGAGCATGTTCAGCATGATGATACTGCTGGGGCAGTCTTGGCGCTTGCCAAGCTGCGATCGCTGTCCGAGCACGAACGCCGGGCTATCCAGCGGCGTAGCCAAGAATTGATCAAGGGGCCGTTCCGTCGAGAAGGACTCATTCAGGCCTTTTGCGATATCCTCGATAGCGCCGCTCAGTTTCCGGGACGCCGCACGGGCATCAATTCATGCAGCCAGTAAACCTCACGCCTCAAAACGAACGCAAGAAAGATCCATGACAGCGTCCAAAAAGATCGCCGTTGTTGGGCTGGGATACGTGGGCCTACCATTGTCCCTCGCCTTCGCGAAGGCGGGAGCGGAGGTCATAGGGATAGACACCGACTCGTCAAAGCCGCCCCTCCTGAATTCCGGTAGATCGTATATCGAACACATTCAGAGCGAAGCGATTCACGAAGTGGTCGCGGCGAGGCGCTTTCGTGCTACTTGCGACTTCGGCGATATTGCAACATGTCATGCTGTCGTGATCTGTGTGCCCACGCCACTGACGGTCAATCGCACTCCTGATCTATCATTTGTCGAAGCCACAGCCCGAGCGATCGGGGCACATTTGAGGCCGAGGCAGTTGGTGGTGCTGGAGTCGACCACTTACCCCGGCACAACCGATCACATTGTGCGACGCATTCTCGAGGAAGAAAGCGGCCTCACCGCTGGAACCGACTTCTACCTTGCATTCTCTCCAGAGCGAGAGGATCCGGGAAACCCCCTCGGTATTCGTAAGATTCCAAAAGTAGTCGGAGGCCTTTCGCAGAACTGTCTCGCCCAAGCGAAGGAACTCTACGAGGCCATTGTCGAACAAATCATCCCGGTGTCGAGTTGCCGCGCAGCAGAAGCGACAAAACTACTCGAGAATATTTTTCGATCGGTAAACATCGCTCTCGTGAATGAACTAAAAGTGATCTATGCCGCAATGGGCATTGACATCTGGGAGGTGATTCACGCCGCCTCAACGAAACCCTTTGGGTTCATGCCCTTCTATCCAGGCCCGGGCCTCGGCGGCCACTGCATTCCTATCGACCCGTTCTATCTGTCATGGAAGGCGCTTGAGTATGGAATGAGAACGCGGCTCATTGAACTAGCTGGAGAAATCAACACTGCGATGCCACAGTACGTTGTTGATCAGGTTGTTCTTGCTCTCAACGATTCCGGCGCTGCGGTGAAAGGGGCTCGAATACTCTTGCTTGGGCTGGCGTACAAGCCAAATGTCGACGATGATCGAGAGTCGCCGACCTACGAAATCATGAGCCTCTTGGAGCAGCGAGGAGGAGTGGTCTCCTACAACGATCCCCACATTCCGGTAATCCGGCCGGGCCGGAGCCACCACGCTGTTGCCGGTAGGGAATCGTGTGCAATCACTGCCGAGTATGACGTGATGGTCCTCTGCACAAACCACAAGGCGTACAGCGAGTTTGATTTTCGAACGCTAGGTGTTCCGCTCGTAGATTGCCGAAACGCCGCCACCAAGCGTCCAGAACGGTATTATCCGGCGTGAAGCTGGACCCATCGAGATTGCTCTTCCATATGCCTGACCGAGCGCAGACTTGAAAACCGTATTCCTGACCGGGGCTGCCGGATTCATCGGTTGCCATGTCGCCAAGTGGCTACTCGACCATGGTTGGCACGTTGTCGGATACGACAACGTGAACGCCTACTATGACCCGGCTCTAAAGAGGGCCCGGCTAGCCTTGCACGAAGGGCGAGAAGGATGGCGATTTACAGAAGGGGACCTGTGTGACGCAAAACTTCTGGCTAAATCGATTGCTGAAGTACCGCATTGCGTCGTCGTCCATCTCGCCGCGCAGGCAGGGGTGCGGTGGTCAATCAGTCACCCGGACGCTTACGTGCAGTCTAATCTTGTAGGTTTTGCGAACGTCTTAGAGTGCTGTCGAAACATCAGAGTCAAACATCTCGTTTACGCTAGTTCAAGCAGCGTGTACGGGGCAAACGCCAAACTGCCGTTTGCGGAGTCGGACAACGTTGACCACCCGGTCAGCCTGTATGCCGCCACGAAAAAGGCGAACGAACTGATGGCCCATTCGTATAGCCATCTCTTTGGAGTACCAACGACGGGGCTGCGATTCTTTACGGTCTACGGGCCGTGGGGCCGTCCTGACATGGCATACTGGAGATTTACAGAGGCAATTCTTGCGGGGCAGCCGATTGATGTTTTCGCCGGCGGCCTTTTGAAAAGGGATTTCACGTTTATCGACGACGTGGTGGAAGCCATGGGCCGGTTGCTCGAGCACCCGCCCACTGCCAACAACTTGTCCGCCGCAACCTGCACGGCCCCCTCGACGAGTGTCGCACCGTGGCGAATCTACAACGTTGGAAACCATTCGCCTGTTTCGGTCAACGACATGATCGACATCCTGGAACAACTATGCGAGCGTAAGGCTCTTCGTGTCGAGAAGCCGATGCAGCCGGGAGATGTCGAGACGACATACGCAGATATCGGGTTGTTGACCCGTGAGTTTTCGTTTCACCCAAACACGCCGCTCCACATCGGTCTTCAGCGGTTTGTAGAGTGGTTTAGAGCATGGTCGTCCAGCCGACATTCGGCCTGAGTTTCAATAACATTACGTAGGGGTATGGCGTGGCACTTCGGTCGTTAATCAACACAGTCCTGGGGCGCTTTGGCTACTCGATCGGGAAGTATCCCGGAGTCGCCGTGCAGCCGATCCCGGTGTTTCACGTCCTTGTTCAGGAGCTTATGCGGGTGCGCGGTCGGAGCCTGACGGCTATACAAGTTGGCGCGAACGACGGCCGCGGGTTCGGAGATCCGCTGACCCGATATTTTTCAGATTTCGGATGGCGCGGTGTATTGGTTGAACCCCAGCCAGATGTGTGTGATCTTCTCAAGAAGAATTATGCCTCGGCAGCTGACCGTTTGGCCTTTGAGAATGTGGCAATCGCCCGAGGCGGCGGGGTACTCGCAATGTACCGCCAGCGAGGAACTGGTAGTGTGCAGGGGGATCAAGCAACCTATGCATCATCAGTCGTCTCAACCGATCCGGCTGTTGTGGCAAGGCAGTTAGGCGTTTCGCGAAGTGAGATTGAGCGTTTTGAGGTGCCTACGGCATCCCTTGACGATCTTGTTCGGAAGCATGGAGTGCGCGAACTGGACGTGCTGCAAGTGGATACAGAGGGCTATGAGCGGGAGGTTCTGGAGACTCTCACCCTTACGTCATGTTGTCCATTGCTCATTCAGTTCGAGCATGGGCACATGAAGCCATCAGCTCTTAGGGCCGTCTTCAACAGGCTGTCACACGCTGGGTACGCCATGCTGTATGGCGGGCGGCAGATCGACAGTCTCGCGTGCCATAGGACCGCACTCGAGAGCATGGACTGCCTGTAGTCCCGCGACTTCCGCATCGTTCATTGGCAAAGGCACACGTGCTAATAGACGCTCCCCAGGCGGAAGCCACAGACGGTGACGAAGCCATTGTCATCATCGGAGGCGGGACAGTCGGGCTCTATCTCGCGGCCTTGCTGACCGAAAAAGGCGTTCGTGTGAAGGTTGTGGAGTCAGGCAACTCGATCCTGAGTTCCTTCACGAATGATTCCTTCCGGTCGATCGGTCGACCTCATCAGGGAGTTTCATCCGGGCGAGCCCGGGCTCTTGGTGGTACATCCAACTTATGGGGCGGCCAGCTCGTCGAGTTTCAGCCCATTGACTTTGGCTCGCGGGCATCGCCAGCGATGTCGGGGTGGCCAATAAGTTACAGCGACTGCGCCCCGTACGTCAGAGCCACGTACGAAAGGCTTGGAATAGACCAACCTGCTCAGGATGATTCAGCAGTTTGGCGGGCGAGGGTAGGCCAAGTCCCAGAATTCTCTGAAGGTATTGAGGTATTTCTCACCCGATGGATGAAGACGCCGAGTATGGCGGTGCTGTATGGGCAGGCCATTCAGGATGATGCGCGGCTCGAGGTCGTGCCAGACCACACAGTCGTAGGATTTCAGGCTGACGGAGGTCGAATCACGGCCGTCATCGCGAAAGATAAAGACGGGCGGCCCGTTAGAATCGCCGGAGATCAGTTCGTTGTCGCAGCGGGAACCGTTGAAACCGTTCGACTGCTTCTCGCAGCGGCAGCCGATCAGTCATGGGACTGCCCGTGGGCGGCGAATCCGATGCTGGGTTTGCGGTTCCAGGATCATTTAGGGGGGCGCCTTGGAACCATCATACCTTTGGACAAGCGACGACTGTTTGAGTCCTTTGCGACAATCTATTGGAACGGCCACAAGTTTCAGCCGAAGCTTCGTGTCACGGAGGAAGTGCTCCACAAATCCTGCCTCTTGGGAGCCCAGGGGATAGTGGTGTTTGAAAGCTCGGCAGCCGAGCACCTTGTATTCCTGAAGCAGTTCTTGAAGGCCGCGATTTACAGCCGCAGAATCGCTGGCGTGTGGGACTTCTTTCGTCACGCCGTTGCGTGCCTGAGGTACTTACCCCCTCTCATGTGGACTTACGTAAAAGAGCATCGGATGTTCGTCCCGTTTGACTCGAAGATTGTGCTGAACGTCCAGGCGGAGCAGTTGCCTCTTGACCGAAGTCGAATCACGCTCGACCACTCTCGTCACGATCGCCTCGGGCTTCCGGCGGCAGTAGTGGATTGGCAGGTGTCAGGCGACGAGCTCCCTTCAATCCGAAACCTTGCGGATCGCTGCGCTAAGGCGCTAGAGGAGGCCGGACTCGGACGCCTCGAGATTGAACCTGACCTTCAGGCAATGAAACCGCGATTTCTCGACACCCTGCACGATACCTATCACGCCGCCGGAGGGGCCGTCATGGGGCGAACCGATGCGACCGGCGTTGTCGATGGCGACCTCTGTGTCTTCGGAACGGAGAACCTCTACGTCGCTAGTGCAGCGACTTTCCCAAGTTCAAGCAGTGCGAACGTCACCTTCATGGCGCTCGTGCTAGCCACGCGGCTCGCGGATCATCTCACGTGAGTGCGCAGGTTCCAAAGATGGTCTTTCATCCGCTAGGGCGTGAAACGTCGCGCGTCGGTTTAGGATGCGGCACGCTTGTAGGGCGTGGATCCCTTCGAAAATCGGCGCGGCTCATCGAAGCCGCGCTCGACCTTGGAATTAGGTATTTCGACACGGCCCCCATGTACGGAATGGGAACTTCCGAAGAGGTACTCGGCGCAGTCCTCAAAGGTATTCCGGATGTGGTGATTGCCACAAAAGTGGGAATCGCTCGCCCACCTTACTCGCCTCTCAAGGCCATCATGCGCCGCGCTTCCAAAGTGATTCTGGATCGTTCCCGGCAATTGCGTACTGCCGCCCGACGCGCCTACCACTCCCTGCGACGGCGCAGCGAGCGCGAGATAGAGGCAAGCGGCATCCGCCACTTGACCGCATCTCACGTGAGGCAGTCACTTTGTGAGAGCTGCGCATTACTGGAGCGAAGTAGCGTCGATGTCTATCTCGTGCATGAGCCAACTCCGGATGATCTTGCATCAACCGAGTTGGTTAAATCAATGGAGGATCTCGTTGCTGAAGGCCTTATAGGGTGCTTCGGTGCAGGAATCTCAGCCTGTGACGCTCCTTCGCACTTATTTGGCTCTGTCTGGCAATCGGCGTGGCCGCCGCCCGAAAGTGACCAGCAACGCGATGCATCCCTACGCGTTTATCATGGTGTCCTGCGAGGCGCTGCCCGCGACTCCGGAGGCCGATTTCTGAAGCCACCGCCGACTCTGCTTCGTGAAGCAATGGAAGGGCAAAGTGAGTCGCTCATCCTTGTGGCCGCTTCAACGCCGGAAAAGCTCAGAGAACTGGTCTCTGATGTCACTGCGTGATGTACTGTAGCTATTGCCGTATTGAATCATGAAGCTCCTGATTTCAGAATGCCGGCGGCATCGAAATTACACGTCCGTGGAGATTGTACTGCGCTTAATGTGGGCGATGTCACAGCCCGCGTTTCGTTGGACTCCACGCATTCTGTGGGGATGCAGAAACCTAGTCCTTCGGGCATTCGGCGCCACGCTGGGGCGGGGTGTGAGAATTGACCCTAGCGTCAGGATCTTTGCACCGTGGCAACTCTCGATCGGAGACGACACCTCAATTGGCTGGGATGTCATACTTTACAATCTTGGTCCCATGCGAATCGGCAGTCGAGTCACGATATCGCAAGGAGCTCACCTCTGCGGTGGAACTCATGACTTTCGTCATCCTGAAATGCGACTACAGAGAATGCCGATCACTATCGAGGACGACGCATGGGTGTGTGCTGATGCCTTTATTGGGCCCGGGGTGACCGTGCGATCCGGCGCGGTGGTGGGAGCGAGGGCTGTTGTGACACGCAATGTCCCATCAGGTACCGTCGTCGCTGGAAATCCAGCAGTCGAGGTGAATCGCCGCTTAATTGTTGGGAATCCCGAGGATCGGGCATCTTAGGGATTTCGAACGGCGGAGGCAGGGCGCAGCGATAACTTTCGTCGCGAAACGGGACGGAAGAGGTTTGGGCAGGCGAGGAATGCTGGGCCTAGGTTAGCTCTAGGCGTAAGTAGCGTTAGGTGATGCCGCAGCAATAAGAAGCAGCCGCGTATCTAGGATTCTAGGGTTAGGGATAGGTGAAACCCGCGCCCGCCCCGCACGCGGCGCACTGGGCTCCGCTGATCTCATGGCGTTTGCTACGCTCCCGCCATGCCCAGCCCGGCCCCAGAACCACTCACATCCCGGCCCCTCGTCATTTGGCTGGTCAACCCGTTCGACGACATCCCCGGTGAGGGCACGCCCCCACTGCGGTATTGGTCGCTCGCACGCGTCCTCGCCGACCGCGGCCACGACGTAACCTGGTGGTCCGCCACCTGGAGCCACCGCCGCAAGGCCTACCGCACCGCCCCCCTCGGCATCCGAGAAGACGAAGGGTTTGCCGTGCGACTCGTGGGCGTGCGACCCTACCAGCGAAACGTGTCGCTCCGACGCATCGCCAGCCACCGCGACTTCGGGAACACGTTTCAGCGACTCGCCGCCGAAGGCGTGTC
>CAZCHF010000025.1:49992-52494 GCA_964498325.1 uncultured Candidatus Kuenenia sp. | reverse complement strand
GCATTACGAAGTCTGGCCGCTCGAAGACCGCGTCGACCCCGGTGCCCCGGCCGACGCCATCCTCGCCGCCTATGCCCCCGAGATCGACGAACTGAAGGCCCGTGGCGGGTTCGTCACGGCCGACGTCATCGATGTTCGGCCCGACACGCCGAACCTCGACGCGATGCTCCAGAAGTTCAACAAGGAGCACACCCACACCGAGGACGAAGTGCGATTCATCCTGCAGGGCAGCGGTGTCTTTCACATCAATCCCGGTGACCGCCCCGTCTTCGGCATCGAGGTTCATGCCGGTGATCTCATCAGCGTGCCGATGGGAACCCGCCACTGGTTCGACCTCTGCGGCGATCGTCGCATCCGCGCCATCCGCCTCTTCCAAGACACCTCCGGCTGGACGCCGTTTTACGTGGAAGGCGGTGTCCACGCCGGCTACGAGCCTCTCTGCATGGGGCCGACCTACGTCGCTGGGGAAGGCCAATCAGCGACGATCGGAAAGGCCGCCTCGTGATCGTGTTTGACGGCCGAGCGATTCTGCTCGATGTCGAGGGCACCACCTCCAGCATCGCGTTCGTGTATGACGTGCTCTTTGAGTACGCCAAGACGCAGGTAGGCACGTTCCTTGACGCCCACCGAAGCGACCCGGTCGTCCTGGAGTTGGCGGTTGGCATCACGGCCGCGGCAGGCGCACCGCTCGATGCAGCGGCGATCGCAGCCGATCCGACACGAGCCGCCCTGGCCGCGATCGACCTCATGAACAAAGACATGAAGGTCACGCCCCTCAAGACGCTCCAAGGCATGATCTGGCGGAGCGGTTTTGAGTCTGGCCAGCTTGTCGCGCACGTGTTCGACGATGTGCCGCCGGCACTTGCCGCATGGGCTGACTCCGGCCTCGACGTGCGGATTTATTCGTCAGGCTCGATCGAGGCCCAGCAACTTTTCTTTCGGCATACTGCCTTTGGTGACCTCACTCCATCCCTCCGCGGCCACTACGACACGACGACCGGCCCGAAGCGGGAGGCGGCGAGCTACGCGGCGATCGCGGCCGACATGGGGCTTGAGCCAAGGCAGATTCTGTTCGTCAGCGACGTCGGGCCAGAACTCGACGCCGCTCGCGGTGCCGGCATGCAAACCGTGATCGCAGTGCGGCCAGGCAATCGCGAGCCGGGAGGCGTCTTCGAGCATCCGTCCGTCACCTCCTTTGCGGAGATCGTGACGTGACGACCGATGGCATCAAAGCCACATCAGCGGAGCCACGCTGTGGCAGCGGCAGTTCGACCGACCCACGGATTGACGTGGCCCTCCGCGAGGCGGTTGCCCAGGCCGTGGCCGATCTCGGGCATGCCTCGGCCGATCTCGGTGTGGTGTTCGTGTCGGCGTCGTACGGTGAGACGATCCGACCGGCCCTCGAGCTCGTCACCGACTTCGTGCCGGCCACGCATGTGATCGGCACGACGGCCGAGGGTGTTCTCGCCGGAGGCGACGAATTCGAAAACCGTCCGGCCGTGGCCGTTTGGCTTGCCCGGTTGCCCGGGGCGTCGATCGTTCCGTTGGCACTCGAGTATCGCCAGAATGCCGATGGGGGGTTGTTCGCTGGGTGGCCCGAGGCGCTCTCCGGAGCGTGGCCGACCGACGCCGCGGTCGTGTTGCTCGCCGACCCCTTCTCGTTTCCGGTCGATGCCTTCGTCAAACGCATGGAGGAAGAGCATCCTGGCGTGCCGATCGTCGGTGGCATGGCAAGCGGTGGAAACCAGCCGGGTAGCAACACGCTCATCGCCAGCCGCCAAACCTTTGACGCCGGCGCCGTGGGGGTGGTGATCGGCGACGGCATCCACGTGCGACCGGTCGTGTCGCAAGGCTGCCGACCAATCGGCCGGCCCTTCGTCATCACGAAGTCACGCGAGAACTTGATCATCGAGCTCGGTGGCCGGCCGGCCCTCGAACGGCTCCGAGAAATCTATGGCGAGCTCGACGAAGGTGACCGCGACCTCGTACGGTCATCGCTCCACATCGGCAGGGCCGCGAGTGAGTACCGCGACACGTTTCGCCGCGGTGATTTCCTGGTGCGGAACGTCGTGGGCGCCGACCCCGACTCCGAGGTCATCGCCGTGGGGGATCTCGTGCGGACGGGCCAGACGGTGCAGTTTCACGTGCGTGATGCCGCGAGTGCCGACGAGGATCTGCGCGAGCTTCTGGGAAATCACGCCGACGGGCCGAAACCCGCCGGGGCGCTCGTCTTCACCTGCAACGGCCGAGGCAGCAGGCTCTTTGCCGAGCCGAGTCACGATGCCAAGTGCCTCCAGGATTGCCTGGGGCCGATTCCCGCGGCAGGCTTCTTTGCCCAGGGGGAGATCGGCCCGATCGGTGATCGCACGTTCCTCCACGGGTTCACGGCGAGCATCGCACTTTTCGAGCGACCTCGCTGAAGTCACTCACGGCGGAAGATAGTCCTCGGCGAGGTGGATGAACGCGTTCGCGGACTCGGCCGCCGCAAACGACTCGCCCAGC
>CAZCHF010000025.1:0-49982 GCA_964498325.1 uncultured Candidatus Kuenenia sp. | reverse complement strand
ATCTTGGAGGATCGCCGCCACCGCTTGCGCGGCACCTGCGGCAGCTTTCGCATCCAAGAAAAGCCAACGGGACCGCCGCGCGAGGACATCCTCCACGGACCGGGCCATCTCGTGACGGGCCGCAAAACGGATCATCGCCTCGGTCAAGCCTGGCAGGATTTCGCGATCGCCCCCGGGGAGGGCCTCGACGGTCGGTGCATCAGCGCCGTAAAGATGAAGACCGGGCGGCGAAGAGAGCGGCGGATTGAAAGTTCCCGGCGGAGGAGCCCCGGCAAGGCGGAGGTGACGCGTGACACCTCCTGGCCTGAATGGCAACAGGTCGCCTCGAAAGCAGGCATCGAGAACATCCTCGGCCATCTGTCGGTAGGTCGTCCATTTCCCACCGGTCACGGTGACAAGGCCTCGGGGCGACACGAGTATCGTGTGTTCGCGGGAAAGGCGCTTAGTATCGGCACCTCGGTGCTCCGCATGCTTTACGAGCGGACGGAGTCCGGCCCAGGCACTTCGGACGTCGTTGTGCCCCGGTGGCTTGGCGAGGTAGTTCGCCGCCGTAGAAAGGATGAAGTCGACATCCTGCCGCGTTGGCCGAGGTTCGAGTGGCAGATCGTCTTCGAGTGTGTCGGTCGTTCCAAGGATGACTCGTCCCATCCACGGAACCGCGAAGAGCACGCGCCCGTCACTCGTCTTGGGGATGATGAGGGCGGCATCCGATGAATAAAAGTCATGGTCGACGACGACATGGGTTCCTCGACTCGGGGCCACGAGCCGCGACGCACGAGCATCGTCCATGTGGCGAATGGCATCGACCCACACCCCGGTGGCATTGACGACACAGCGCGCCAAAACTTCATGCTGCCGACCGGTTTCCCGATCGTGGATCGCGACTCCTGCCACGCGGTCTGCCGAGTCGAGCATCCCGACGACACGACAACCGTTGAGGACGATCGCCCCGGCGTAGACCGCCGTGCGGGCGAGCGCCACCGCGAGTCGAGCGTCGTCAAACTGACCGTCGACGTAGCAGACGCCTCCGGCAAGGCCCGAAGGTTCGAGCCCCTGAGCCGACGCCAAGAGTTCCTTCGGCCCCATCAGCCGCGCGGTGCCGAGGGAATCGCGTCCCGCGAGAACCTAATACGCGCCAAGGCCTGCCCTGTAAAACCATTTGTCCCACACGCGTCCCCGCCAGCCGTACACCGGAAGCACGAAGGACAGAGGAGAGGCCAGGTGCGGGGCATTCTCGAGGATGAGCCGGCGCTCACGCAGCGCCTCGCGGACGAGCCGAACATTCCCCTGGGCGAGGTACCGGACTCCCCCATGGACAAGCTTTGTCGCCCGACTCGACGTGCCCTTCGCGAAATCCTCCGCTTCGAAGAGTGCCACCGAAAACCCTCGGGCCGCGGCATCGACCGCCACCCCGAGTCCTGTCGCGCCTCCCCCGATGACGACGACGTCGAGGGGGGATCGACCCGGGCCGTGGTCGGCGAGTTTGGAAAGCGAATCCCCGCGGGACCACATCGGCGACGTGATTGGCATGCCGGTATGATAACGATCAGTTGTGGGTCGCCTTGTTGCGTGGCGGCTCGGGCATCCTCTGGGGACTTTCTCGTGCGAGTTTGTGATCTTCGGTCGACTCTCACCGTCGCGGTCACGCTGGTTCTCGGGATGACTGGCGTCGGTTCCGCGATCGCCGCCCCGGCAAAGGCGATCGCGAAGCCCGATTTCACCAAGGGTGATTCCATTCCCGAGGGGGCAACGCACGACTGGAATCTCGGCGCCACGGGCATGCGTGGTTGGATGTACTCCAACCAGATGTCAACCGAAGATTCCCGCCAGATCCTCGTGACCAAGGTCGACAAGGACTCGCCAGCAGATGGCATCGTTGCCGTCGGAGACGTCCTTCTCGGTGTCGCTGGAAAACCTTTCGGGTTCGACCCACGGGTTGAGTTCGGCAAAGCGCTGACCACCGCCGAATCGGAGGCCGGAGGCGGCACCTTGTCGCTCTTGCGGTGGCGCGATGGCACCACCGAAACGGTCACCGTGAAACTGCCTGTCCTTGGCACCTACAGCGCGACCGCTCCGTACGACTGCCCGAAATCAAAGCGGATTCTCGAGCAGGGATGCGAGGCACTCGCCGAGCGCATCGCGTCACCTTCGTACAAACCCAATCCCATCACGCGTAGCCTCAACGCGCTGGCCCTCCTTGCCAGCGGCAACGAAAAGTACCTGCCGCTGATCAAGAAAGAAGCCGAGTGGGCGGCAGGCTATTCGGCCGACGGCTTCCAGACCTGGTACTACGCCTATGTCATCATGCTGCTGAGCGAGTACGTGATGGAAACGGGTGACGACTCCGTGGTGCCGGGCCTGCGGCGCCTGGCGCTTGAGTCCGCCAATGGCCAGAGCATGGTCGGCTCCTGGGGCCACAAGTTCGCCCGCGAGGACGGACGCCTCGTGGGCTACGGGATGATGAACGCGCCGGGTGTGCCGCTCACGATCTCGCTCATCTTGTCAAAGCACGCAGGTATCGACGATCCACGTGTGGATCTCGCCATCGAGCGAAGCGCGCGCCTGTTGCGGTTTTACGTGGGGAAGGGCAGTGTGCCTTACGGCGACCACGCACCCTGGATCCAAACCCATGAAGACAACGGCAAGAACGGCATGGCGGCGGTCATGTTCAACCTCCTCGGCGATACCGATGCCGTCGAGTTCTTTTCGCGGATGAGCGTGGCCTCGCACGGCAACGAGCGGGACTACGGCCACACCGGCAATTTTTGTTGCATCGCGTGGGCTCTTCCCGGGGTGGCCCAGGCCGGCCCGAACGCCACGGGCGCGTGGATGAACCAGTACGGCGCGTGGTATTTCGACATGGCCCGGCGGCGCGATGGCACGTTCGTGCACCAGGGAGGCGAGCCGATGACGCGGCCCGACGCCTACGCGAGCTGGGACGTCACCGGTGCGTACCTCCTCGCCTACGCGATGCCGCTCAAGAAGATCGCCCTGACGGGCGAGGTTCCGAACTGTGTTCCTCCGATCGATCGTGCGGCGGCCGCGGCGCTGATCGAGGACGGAAAGGGCTGGACTCGAAAGGACAAGGACGTCTTTTACGCCAGCCTCGCGACGGACGAGTTGATCGGGCGACTGAGCAGTTGGTCGCCGGTGGTGCGCGAGCGCGCGGCAGGGGCGTTGGCCCGCCGGAAGGACGACGTGACCGAACGCCTTGTCAAGTTGCTTGATGCCCCCGATCTCTCGAGCCGCTACGGAGCCTGCCAGGCGATCAAGCTGCAGGGCAAGCGTGCCGGCCACGCCATCCCCGCGTTGGTCGATACGTTTCAGTCGAGCGACGACCTGTGGTTGCGGGTGTTGGCCGCAGAGGCTCTCGCCGCCATGGGCGACCAGGCGAAAATGGTTGTCCCATTGATGCTCGAGCGTCTGACCAAGAGCGATCTCAAGCGTGACCCACGCGGCATGGAGCAGCGGTATTTGAGTGACACGCTTTTCGCCAGGGGACGGGGACTCATCGGCAAATCGCTCGATGGCGTGGACCGCAACCTTCTCTACGACGCGGTGCGGACAGGCCTGCGGAACGAGGATGGCCGCGCCCGGTCAGCGTACGTGACCGTCTTCGACAACCTCTCCTTCGCCGAACTCAAGCCACTTTTGCCGGCGATCCACCAGGCCGTCATCGAAAAGTCTCCCAGTGGCGAAATGTTTGCGGACGGCATCCGCCTGGCCGGCCTGAACCTTCTGGCCAAGCATCACGTCAAGGAGGGTCTCGATGCGGGTGTGGAATACGCCAAGAAGCAAAACCCGTGGGGCAGCGAGAAACGCCTCCCGGTGATCCTGTCGGCCATCGTGGCCTACGGCACGCATGCCGCGGCCGTGATCCCCGAACTCCAAGCGTTGGCTGACTCGCTGGACAAAGGCGAGCCGGGCCACCCGCGGAAGTCGAGCCAGGAGAAGGCCAAACTCGTGCGTGAGGCGATCGAACAGATCAAGGCGTCGAAGGACACCCCGCCGCTGACCAGCCTGGAAGGATAACGCCGGCCCGTTACACGCTCGTTACCCATAGACGACGCAGTTCTCGCTAGCATCCACGGTGGCGATGTCGACAACAAGTCGGCACGGCCTGATGCCATGCCGAGAACCCTCTGAGGAGAAACGAGCCATGACCGTGAAAAAGCGATGGATCGTGATGGCGGCAGCCGCGATCGTGTGGGCTGCCGGAGCCAACGGGGGCTTTGCTTGTGGCACATACGGCGATCTCTTCGCCCCCCTCGCCGCCGTGAGCGAGGATGCTGCCGTGGCCAAGGCGGCTATTGAAGACCTGCGGAGCGAAGGGGCGAGCGGCCTCGCGGCCCTGATCGAAGCCCATCGAGAGTTGATCGAAGCGAGGGCTCGCGGTGACGTCGCACCGACCTACCCGAAGTGGCAGCGACTCGAGACTGCCATCGATGCGGTTGGCGGCCAGAAAAACTGCCTCACCTCAAAACTCTTCTGGCATACCGATCTGGAAACGGCGAAAACCGAAGCGGCCCGCACGGGAAAACCGATCCTCTCACTGCGGCTGCTCGGCAAGCTCACGGACGAACTGAGCTGTGCCAACAGTCGCTTCTTTCGCAGCACGCTGTATGCCAACGCGGAGGTCGGCGCGGTGCTGCGCGAGAAATTCGTGCTCCACTGGCAGTCGGTCCGCCCCGTGCCGGTCGTGACGATCGATTTTGGCGACGGCCGCGTCCTTCGCCGCACCGTCACCGGCAACAGCATTCACTATGTTCTCGACGCCGAAGGCCACGTACTCGATGCCCTGCCGGGGCTGTACGGTCCCGCGGCGTTTTTGCGAGGGCTTGTTGAGGCGGCATCGCTCGCCGACACCGTGAGGAACATGACCGGGTCCGACTGGGATTCGGCCCTCCGGCAGTATCACGAGCAACACCGCCGGGCGATCGACCAGCGACTCATGGCTGACCTTCGGCAGCTCGACACCGAGCTTCCGCCGGGAGGAACCGCCGCCATTGACGACGAGACCTGGAAGCGGCTGGCCGAGGTACATGCCGCGGACGCCTCACTCGACAAGGCCAGCATCGAGATGATTCGCCTCCAGCAGGAGGAACTCCTGAGGCCCTTCGCCGTGCGCCCCGTCGCCATGGGGCTCGTGATCAACAACGGGCTTCCTCGTCCCGTCGCCCTGGCCCGACCGGCAGAGTTCGCTGGCCAGATGGCGATCGGCAAGGGCATCGTCGAAGACCCGATCCTTCGCCTGGTGCGGTCCTTTCAATCATCGATCGCACTCGACACCGTGCGAAACGAGTTCCTCCTCCATCGCACGATCCATGACTGGCTTGCCTCTGGAGCCGCGCCGCCGGTCGACGAACTGAATGCGCGGGTCTACGCCGACTTGTTCCTGACGCCCGACAGCGACCCGTGGCTGGGCCTCGCCCCGACCGACACCTACACAGCTCTCGACCGCGGTGGTGTCGTGATGCAGTAAAGGTGGGCCCGACTCCCTCTTTCGGCGCACGGTAGACTTTGAGCCGATGCAACCATGGACAAGCCGAGCATTTTGACCGTCGAAGACGATGCCGCGATCCGTCGCGGCATCGTCGATGCGCTGCGATTCAGCGGCTATCAGGTTTTTGAGGCCGCTCTCGGCGACGAGGGACGGGACCTCGCCGTCGCTCGGGCGTACGACCTTTTGCTACTCGATGTCGTGCTTCCCGGCTGCGACGGTCTCGACATCCTTCGCGCCGTGCGACAGGCAAGGCCAGCCCAGCCGGTGATTCTCCTCACGGCCCGTGGCGAAGAAAACGACCGTGTGGAGGGCTTGCGTCTCGGCGCGGATGACTACGTCGTCAAGCCATTCAGCGTGAAGGAACTGCTGGCACGCGTCGAGGCAGTCCTCCGCCGATCGCCTGAACGGCCGCGTGAGATGCCCACGATCGGCCTTCCCGGGGCCATCGCCGATCTGGCCAGGTTCGAGGTGCGTTTCGCCGACGGGGAGCGGATCGAGCTCTCCGACAAAGAAGCGGAGCTCCTCCGCTACCTTGCGACCCATGCAGGCAGGGCAATCAGCCGCGACGAGTTGTTGCGCCGCGTCTGGCAACTCGAGCCCCGCGGCGTGAACACGCGGACGATCGACATGCATATCACGCGGCTGCGCGGAAAACTCCGTGACAATGCCGAGGAGCCGCGACTGGTCCTCACGGTTCGTGGGAAGGGTTACATGTTTGCTGCTCCCGGCAGCGCCGCCCCGTGTCCGTCAACGACAGCGCCTGAGCCATGACCCGTCCCTGGCATATCTGGACCGCATTTGCAGCCTGCGCGGGCATCGTCCTCGCGGCAGCGGGTTGGGTCAGTCTCGAGGCGCTCCAGGCCGATGCCAACGAGGCGGCGGCGCGCGAGAAATCGATCCTCGAGGAAAACACTCGGCTGGCCTTGTGGCGGATGGACTCGCTCATGGCCCCGCTCGTGGCCCAAGAAAACGCCCGCCCCTATTTCGCCTACGACGCGTTCTACCCGGCCGATCGGGCCTACGGCCGGATGTTCAACACACTGGCGAACGGTGAAGTCCATGCCCTGGTGCCGTCGCCACTCTTGACTCAGGCGACTCCCTACGTGCTCGTTCACTTCCAACTCGATCCAGCCGACGGCGTGTCATCGCCGCAGGTGCCGACAGGCCATGCCTCCCCGAAGGCTCTCACCGCGCTCGTCGATGCCGCGCAGGTGCGCAAGGCCGAAGGAGTGCTCGAGTCATTGAAACCGACACTGAAGGCAGCCCTGGGGGCTGCCGACCTGCCCCAGCCGCAAGCCAGCAGCGGCCTCACGGTGACGCTGGCACCACTGCAAGAACTGGTGACGAATCCAAAGGGAGCGTCGCAACTCGTTCAGCAGGGCAAACTCCTTACGGAGGCCCAGCAGTTCGAGCGAAACCGAAGTGAATTCGAACAACGTTCGCTGTACATCCAGCGCCAAAACGTTTACGGCAACGACACCAGCAACACGCCTAACCAACAGTTGGTATTGCCAACCGCGCCGTCAGAACTGCTCCAGAACGACCATCAAGCCACGCTCGTGGCGGACGTCCAAGTGGCCATGATGAAGCCGTTCTGGGACGGACAGCATCTCCTCCTTGCACGGCGGGTCAACGTCGGCGGGAGAGAGTATGTCCAGGGATGCGCCCTCGATTGGCCGGCCATCCAATCGAACCTCGTTGCCAGCATTGCCGATCTCTTGCCGCATGCCCGTCTGGCTCCGGACACGTCCGTCGCGACAGGGGCCCCAGAAGTTGCCCGCGACACGCGACTCCTCGCATCCCTGCCGGTGCGACTCATCCCCGGCACAATGCCGCTCGCCGAGGCGAGCGGTCTGACACCCGTTCAACTCGCGCTGCTCGTGGGCTGGGTGGCGATCGCCGTCGCGGCCGGGGCCGTGGCGATGCTGCTGCAGGGCGTCCTGTCGTTAAGCGAACGGCGGGCGGCGTTTGTGTCGGCGGTGACCCATGAACTGCGAACGCCGCTCACCACGTTTCGGATGTATTCGGAGATGCTCGCCCAAGGAATGGTTCGCGAGGAAGCCGACCGGACGCGCTATCTCGAAACGCTTCGCGTTGAAGCCGATCGGCTGACGCATCTCGTTGCCAACGTGCTGGCGTACGCGCGACTCGAACGGGGAAGACCTGGAGGACGCATCGAAACCCTGTCGGTCGACCGCATGCTCGACGTCGCAACCGAGCGACTCGCCGACCGCGCCGCAGAGGCCGGGTTTGTCCTCGAAATCGACGTGCCACCCGACGTCGGCGATCTCGACGTCCGGGCCGACGCCTCGATCGTCGAGCAGATCCTGTTCAACCTCGTCGACAATGCCTGCAAGTATGCCGCCACGGCGAACGACAAGACGGTCACGCTTTCAGCCGCGTCGGACGGCGCCGCCGTGATCGTACGGGTCTGCGACCGTGGCCCCGGCATTTCGACTCACGGCCAACGCACCCTGTTTCAGCCGTTCCGCAAAAGCGCGAGCGAAGCAGCCGTCACGGCCCCCGGTGTCGGCCTCGGCCTCGCCCTCTCCCGACGCCTCGCCCGCGACATGGGGGGCGATCTTCGGCACAAGCCCGGCCCCAGCGGCACCTGCTTCGCCCTCCGCATCCCATTGGCATCGGCGGGGTGAACGACGTACGGCGCCGGTGAGGCGGATCATGTGCCCTCGCCGACGGCAATATTCGGGTTGAGCCAGGGCAGCGCGGTCCGTAATGTCTCCACCCAGCCAGGGTGGCGCTTTCCCCAGGATGCTCATGTGATTCGAGCTCTTTGTCTCGCCGCGGTCTTCGCTTGCTGCGGCTGCGCGCACCACAAGAACAGCCAGTCGGCATACGCGCCACCACTTGCCCCGCCTGTCTACCCACAGCCGCAAATGGCAACGCAGCCCGTCGTCTATCCGGCGGCGCCTGTCGTCGCGCCCGGTACACCGGTCATGGCAGCGCCCGCGTACGCACCGCCGGCCGGAGCGGTCGTGGCGCCAGTGGCCCCACCGGCAATGGCTTCGGCGGGGGCCGTCGTGCCCGCGATGGCAGATGGATCGTGCCCGCCCTGTGAGGGATCAGGAGCCATGCCCGTCGCCTACGAAGGCGCAATGCAAACGCCTCCTTGCCCACCGGGACCGTAAGGTATCGGCGTCGCAGATTTCGAATGGCGTGCCGTAGGATGCCGCCCGGCCGCCGGTGCGAGGACGTCTCGTTTTCCGCGCGGCGCCCGCCTCCCGCGAGACTCTCCAGGTGCCAGCCGACAAACCAGCCGAATTGCCTGTCTCCTTCCGCCGCCGCGTCGCGATTGAACGGGTCGAGCCCGATGTCGATGCCGGCCGCTTTTCAGTGAAGCGCGTCGTCGGCGATGTGGTTCGCATCGCGGCCGACATCGTTTGCGACGGCCACGACGAACTCGACTGTTCGCTCCATGTTCGCCACGGCGACACCGGTCAGTGGACCGTCGTCCCCATGACCTGTGTCGGCAACGACCGTTGGGAAACCTCGTTCACCGTCGACCGAATCGGCACCTGGCAGTTCACGATCACAGGCCGCTTCGATCCCTTTGCCACGTGGCTTCGTGACCTCGGACGCCGCGAGGCGGCCGGCGAGAACCTGCGGCTCGAACTTCTGACGGGCGCCGATCTGGTGGCCAGTGCGGCCCACAGGGCTTCGGCCTCCGAGGCCCAGGAGCTCGAACAGTTTGCCGCTGCGCTCCGCGGACCAACCGGCTTGCAGACGGCCAAGGATGCACGGCTCGGCTTGCTCATGAACCGCCATGCCGACCGCCGTGACGAAACCCGGCTCGAACCCGTCCGCACGATCTGGGCCGATCGCCCGAAGGCCGCGGTCAGCGCCTGGTACGAGGTGTTTCCACGCTCCTGGGGGCACGCGCCCGGCGAGCATGGCACGTTTACCTCGCTCGCCGAAAGGCTCGACTACGTCGCCGGCCTGGGCTTCGACGTCCTCTACATGACGCCCATCCATCCGATCGGCATGTCGTTCCGCAAAGGGAAGAACAACTCGCTCACACCGACCGCCGATGATGTCGGCAGCCCGTGGGCCATCGGCTCGGCCGAGGGGGGCCATACGGCGATCCACCCGAAGCTTGGCACGTTCGAGGATTTTCAGAAACTCCGCGCGAAGGCCGAATCACTCGGCATGGAACTCGCGCTCGATCTCGCGATCCAGTGCGCCCCCGACCATCCTTGGGTGAAGGAACATCCCGAGTGGTTTCGCAAGCGGGCCGACGGCTCGATCCGCTACGCCGAAAACCCGCCCAAGAAATACCAAGACATCGTCAATTTTGATTTTCAGTGTGAACACTGGCGGACGCTCTGGGAGGCGCTCGGCGGGGTCGTGAAATTTTGGGTCGATCAGGGCGTCCGGATCTTCCGCGTCGACAACCCTCACACGAAACCGTTCGCATTCTGGGAATGGCTCATCACGGATATCCACCGCACGCACCCCGACGTCCTGTTTCTCTCCGAGGCCTTCACCCGCCCCAAGATCAAATACCGGCTCGCCAAGCTCGGCTTCACGCAGTCGTACACCTACTTCACGTGGCGGACCGAGCGCGACGAAACAGCGGCGTATCTCGAAGAGGTGACCTCGCCGCCTGTCAGCGAATTCTTTCGACCCAACTTCTGGCCCAACACGCCCGACATTCTCCACGAGTCGCTCCAGAAGGGGGGGCGGCCCATGTTCATGACGCGGCTCGCCCTCGCCGCGCTTTCGGTGGGCAACTGGGGCATGTACGGCCCGGCGATGGAGCTTTTGGAGGCGACGCCGGTCAAGGAAGGCAGCGAGGAGTACCTCGACAGTGAGAAGTACGAGATCAAGACCTGGAACCTGGACGACCCGGCAAGCCTCGCCCCGTTCGTGCGTCGTCTCAATGCGATCCGCCGAGCCGAGCCAGCTCTGGCCCGCCCGACACCAGCCGTGATTCACCCGATCGACGATCCCCACCTGCTGGCTTGGAGTCGCTACGACGCCGACTCGGGAAGCCGTGTCCTCGTCGTCGTGAACATGGAGCCACACACGACTCGGTCCGGTCGACTCGAACTCGATCGCGCGGCCTTTGGCCTCACCGACTGTATGTCGGTCATGGCCCACGACCTTCTTGACGCCGATGTCAATGCATGGTCACTCGATGGCATCACCGTCGAATGCACGTCCGAAAGGCCGGTACGGGTCTTTCGAATCGAACCCTGCGAGACGAATGTCGATGCGATCGCGGCGGCGATCACTCCGTGGCTCCCCGAGGCCCGCTGGTTCGCCGGCAAGGGAAGTTCGATCAGCGCTGTGACCGTCACCGACGTCGCGACCTTGCCCGGCACGGACATTCATCTCGCCATCGTCGATATCGCGACTGAGGCCGCGACAGAACGATACGTCGCACCGCTCTACGGCTGCAGCAAGACCGATGCTGCCGTGGCACCCGAGTTCGCCTCCTGGCTACTCGATTCATTGACTCGTGAGGACGACACCCTCGCGATGCATGGCCGCTTCGCCGGCCGCACCGTCGAACGCATCTTCGGAGGGGCCGCCCAACGGGTCGCCCATGGCGATACGATCGAGGTGAAGTCCCTCGGTGGTGACGCCTCGAATACATCACTGGTTGTCCGACGGGGCTCATCCGAATTCGCCGTCAAACTGTTTCGGCGGTGTGTGGCCGGGCCGCAGCCCGAGGTCGAAGTCGGGCGATTCCTGACCGGTGTCGTGGGTTGGCACCGAACGCCGGCGTTGCTCGGCTGGCTTGAATACAAGCCAGCGGAAGGTGGCCCGCCGACCGTCATCGCCACACTCCACGATTTTCTTCCAGGCTGCCAATCCGCCTGGGACTTTGCAGGCCACCTGCTCTCATGTGACGCCGCCGAAAACCTGTCCGAGCCGTGCGTGGCGCTCGCCGCATCGCTCGGCAGACTCACGGGCGAGATGCACACGGCTCTCGCGTCGCGGCCTGACAACACAGCATTCGCGCCGGAGCCAGAAAGCGATGCCGATCGCCTGGCCGCAGCAGACGCCATGGCTGATCGAGTTCGCCGTGCGCTTGCTCGCGCGGCGAAAAGCGGCGGGCGTCTTCCTGCCGCCACGGCGTCACGGATCGCCGCGGTGGTGGCAAAGGCTGATCGAATGGCCGCTGCGTGCCTCCAGGCGGCAACGGGCGGCGGAAGCGGTCGCGTTCGCGTGCATGGCGACTATCACCTCGGGCAGGTGCTCGTGCGCCCGGACGGTGAACTGGTCGTGATCGATTTTGAAGGGGAGCCGTCACGAAGTTTGATCGATCGAACCGCAAAAACGAGCCCGTTCAAGGACATCGCCGGCATGTGCCGTTCGTTCGACTACCTCCTCAGGCATGCCGCGATCACGAGCGGCAGTCCGGTGCGACCTGGCGACCTGGCAACTCTCGAAGGAGCCTTTCTGGCCGCGTATCGAAGCGTGGTCACCGGCCAGAGGTGGTGGCCCGCCGACACGGCCGCCGCCGATCGACTGCTCGCCGCTTGGAAGATCGACAAAGCGGTGTACGAGTTGCTCTATGAGATCGACAACCGCCCTGACTGGATCGACGTTCCGCTGTCGGCGCTCGAGGACCTGACGGCAGGCTAGCCCCCGGCAAATACCTGATCGAGTCGCTCGACGTGGCGGGCAATCTCGCTCGGCTCCATGAAGCTCGATTCGAGGCTGTTGCGAAGGAGTCGATAACCGTCGGCCGCCGTGATCGGCAGGTTTCGCACGACGCCCCGAAGGTTGTCGTTCACGTAGCCGCCGAAGTAGGCCGGATCGTCGGAGTGAACGCTCGCCCGCAGCCCCTCGCGCACAAGCGTCGGCAGCGTGTGGTGCGTGAGGTCGTCAAAGACCCTGAGCTTCACGTTCGAGAACGGGCAGACCGTCAACGGAATCTGCTCGCGCACGAGCCGCGCGACGACGCTCTTGTCTTCCAGGCAGCGAACCCCGTGATCGATCCGCTCGGCCCCGAGGGCATCGAGCGCACCGGTAATCGACGCCGGCGGCCCCTCTTCGCCGGCATGCGCCACCGCATGGAGCCCCATCTGGCGGCACTTCGCGAACACGCCCGCAAATTTCTCAGGAGGATTGCCGCGCTCGCCGGAGTCGAGTCCCACGCCGATGAACTGCTCTCGATACGGCGCCGCCTGCTCGAGCGTCTCAAAGGCTTCCCGCTCCGTGAGATGCCGCAGGAAGCACATGATGAGCGCAGCCGACATGCCAAGTTCGGCCTTCGCCTTCGTCACCGCCCGGGAAAGGCCCCGGACCACCGTCTCGAAGGGCACCCCGCGGGAGGTATGCGTTTGCGGATCGAAAAAGATCTCCGCCCGCACGACGTTGTCGGCCTTCGCCTTCACGAGATACGCCCAGGTCATGTCGAAGAAATCCTGCTCGTGAAGCAGGACGGCCGCGGCTGCGTAGTAGATGTCGAGGAAACTCTGCAGGTCGCTGAAGGCGTATGCCCTCCGCATCGCCTCAGGATCGGCGTACGGCAGTGGCACACCGTTGCGGCGGCCGATCGCAAAAGCCATTTCGGGCTCGAGCGTGCCTTCGATATGGAGATGGAGCTCGGCTTTCGGGGCGAGGGCGACCAACTCAGCGAGTCGTCCAGGCGTGATCCGCGAAAAATCGTGTTCCTCGTTGGCCATCGATGCCCTCACGTGGTTCCCGCCACCGCGACGCCGGTCGTCAGAACGAGCGGCAGCGGCTTTCGTTCGAAACTCAACTCGATGAATCCCGCCGTGAATCCGCTCGCCGGCTTCGCAAGCGTGAGCCGCCAACCGTCCCCCTCGGGCTCGGCGGCCACGGCCTTCCATTCCGCCTCGCGAAAATCTCGCGACGGGGAATGTGCGATCCAGGCCAGAGCCTTCTCGACGGCGTCGTTCACGGGAGCCACACGGCACACCCGCGCATCACCTTCATGCTCGACCGACCACGGCACTTCGGGCAGGTCTTCGAGCCCGGCCGCATGGCGCCCGGTCGCTGCGACGAGCCCTCCGAGTCGCTCGGGGGGCAGGCCATGCCCTGCATTCGGGCAATAGGAAACCCAGCGTGGCCCTTCGAGCTTGTCGTAGTAGAGCCCGCAGGCTTCGAGCGGCCAGTAGGGGTCGTTCGTGCCAAGGGCGATCACCTTGGGCTGGACGAGGCGATCACGATACGCCAGTGGATCAACGATGCCGATGAGCTCGCGCCCGCGGGGGGTTCCGAAGAGGCGATCGATGCCGCGAGAAGTGTAGTCGACGAGCTTGTCGGAGAAGCCGCCGAAAGAGGCTCGCTGAAGCCCCACGTGTTGTTCCATCGAGAGCATGTCGATCACAGCCGGCACGAGCCCCGAAATCCGGTCATCGACGGCTGCAGCAAGCCAGGTCGTCCAGCCGCGTTTGCTCGCACCGGTGGCGACGAATCCTTCGACTGAAACACCCCAACGGCTGCCGGCCACCCTCTCCGCGACATTCATCGCCTCGACGGCCGACTTCACCATCGGAAGGAGGAGTGGCCAGGTCAGGTCGCCGGTGCGTACGAACTGAACGAAACTATGGGCGATGAGGCCATCCTCGACGAGTCCATCGAACATCGGCTGGAAGGGCACCTGCCGGACGACAGCCGCCGGCAGGCCGGCAGCGATGGCCACGCGCGCAAGCGTTTGCAGACTGTCGGTCGGCTCCCACTGCCCGTCTTCCGGCAAGCGACCGCTGCCGCCGCCATCGATCCAAAGCAGCATCGGGCCACGATCGAGCGAGTCCGTCGGCAAGAAGATCGAGAGTTCGTGGGTCCATTCCGTGCCCTGCCACACCTGGCTCGTGAGCAGGCCGGTCACCCACTGTCCGCGACAGGTCTCGCCCCAGCCGACCGGTTTGAAACGCGTCGCAGGGTCAGCACGGCGGACGTAGTCTGCGAGAGGGCCCGAGGCATCCGCGACGTTTCCAGCCAGCGCGCCCTTCTCCTCGGCGCGTGTGCCCGAAAGTGTGCCAGTCGCCAAGGCTGCGGCTGCCGTCGTCATGAACACGCGGCGCGTGGCCCCGTGCGGCAGCGGTCCATCGGGAACAAGAGTCGCATCACGACGACGGCGCATGGATAGCTCTCCTGGAAGCGTGGCCTCAGTCGTCACAGCATACCGGTAGCCGTCAGGACGAGAGGCCGCTCTGCAACTCGAGCCACCTTTCCTCGGCGGCCGCCAGCTTCTGGGAAACCTCTTCGACGGCAGAATGCAGCCGCAAGGCCTCGGCGGGATCGGTAACCGCCAGGAGGGCCGCATGCTTTTCCTTCTTCTCGGTGTCGAGCCGAGCGATGGACTTCTCCAGATTCGCGATTTCTTTGCGGAGCGCGCGGTCATCGTCGCGCTTCGGCGCGGCGTTTCCTCCGCGGTCGGGCTTGCCGCCCCGGGGAGGCGGAGGTGGCCGGTGACGCCCCGCGGCAGCCTCGGCCTCGTCAATTTCTTTCGTCACCTTGGCCACATAGGTGTCGTAGTCGCCCAGATGGTCGATCACGCGGCCGTCCTTGACCTCGATGACGGTCGTGGCCACCGCCCGCATGAACGAGCGATCGTGGCTCGTGAAGACGACCGTGCCGGCGTAGTCGACGAGGGCATTGGCCAGCGCGTCGACCGTCTCGACATCGAGATGGTTGCCGGGTTCGTCGAGCACGAGCACGTTCGACGTGCCGAGCAGGAGCGCGGCCATGCAGAGTCTCGCCCGCTCACCACCCGAAAGCACCTTGACCGGCTTGTCGAGAGCCGTCTTTCGGAACAGCATCGCGGCGGCCAGGTCGAGAATCCGCTGCTGCTTCGTGCCGGGAGCGGCTGCGCGCTCGAGGTGGTCGATGACCGTCATCCGCTCGTCGAGGCTCGTGTAGACGTGCTGGGCGTAGGTGCCGATCTCGCAGCCGTGGCCCCAGCGCACATCGCCCGCCAGAGGCGGCAGCGATCCGACGAGCGTTCTCAAAAACGTCGTCTTGCCCTGCCCGTTGTCGCCCACGATCGCGGCCCGCGAGCCGTGCACGATCTCGAGGTCGATTCCGTCCGCCACCTTGTGGTCGGGATACCCGATTGCGAGATCCCGGCACCGCAGGGCGGCCCCGCGGCGCGGGGCGATCTCCGGGCAGCGAATTGCAGCCGTCGGGGCATCGACCGGAATCTCTTCGAGTTCGAGTTTCTCCAGTTCCTTGGCTTTCGATTTGGCTCGCGAGGCCGTGGAAGCCCGAGCCTTGTTGCGGGCGATGAAATCTTCCAGTTCGCGCTTGCGGGCCAAGACGGCGGCGTTCGTACGCTCCGCAGTCAACCGACGCTCCTGCTGATGCACGAGGTATTCGTCGACCGGCCCCGGATGGACGGTGAGCTTGCCGTGGGCCAGGTCGAGTGTTTGGTCGCAGGTTGCCTTGAGAAAGGTCCGATCGTGCGACACGACGAGGCATGCCTCCCGGTAGCCGCGCAAAAAATGCTCGAGCAGAATCTGCGTGCGCAGGTCGAGAAAATTCGTCGGCTCGTCGAGCAGGAGGAGATTCGGCTCGTGCAGCAAAAGCGCCGCGAGCTTGACGCGAGTTTGCCAGCCCCCTGAAAGTTCCTTGACTGGACCGGTCAGTCGAGAACCTTTGATCTCGAAGTCGCCCGCCATCTCGCCGCACTTCCATTCGGGCTGGCCGCTGTCGCGCATGAGAAACTCGAGCGCCGATTCACCGGGCTCGAAGGGGTCGTGCTGGCGGAGATACCCGAGGCGGAGCCTGGGGTGGCGCACAATTTTTCCGGAGTCGAGTTCCTCTTCACCGAGGATGATCCTCAGGAGCGTGCTTTTCCCGGCGCCGTTGCGGCCGATGAACCCGATCCGACCGTCGTCGGTGATCGTGGCGCTCGCATCATCGAGGAGCACTTGGTCGCCATACCGTTTGCAGGCGTTTTGAATGTCGAGAAGAACCGCCATGAGCCCAGCAAGTTGGAGGGAGCGTGAGCCCGCTCATTCGACTGCCTGCCCGGATGGGGCAGGTATCTCAGCCTCAGTCCGCCGCCGGCACGAAGCCGCGGCGGACGTGAAACAGCGGAGGGCACGGGAGTCGAACCCGCAACCGGTTTCCCGGCACCACATTTCCAGTGTGGCCGCTAGCCATTCGCTTACCCTCCTTTGCCGTGGTTTTTGAGGTTTTTCAACCCTCCCGAAACCTTGTGTATCCCCGTGAGTACCCTCGAAACCGAATCGCACTCACCGGGGCACGGGGTCGAGAACCGCGGCCGGAAGCCCCGAGTGTAGCCGCGAGCGTGGCCGCCGGGAACGGGGATGGCCCTGCGAAACGGCAAAATTGGTGTTTTCCGCATCTCTTTGCCGCTGCTAGAGTTCCGCACCAAATTGTTTGACGCGACCTACCCCTGGTATAGAGTTGACCAGAACTGCCCCGTCTGGCCGATAATTGGTGTATCGGGCAGTGACCAGTCCGCAGCCCCGATGGGCTGCCCACAAGAGGTGATGGCGTGCAAGCAGAAGTATTCCAGATCCGAGCCGCTCAGAACCGCGTCGACGAATACGACGGTTACGAGGAGGAGTTTCGGCACAAGGACTTGATGCAGCACTGCGCCGAGGCGGAGGACTGCCGCAATCTAGAGGACTTCCTGAAGCTCGGAATCGAGGCTTTCGACTGGGTTGAGCGAGCCGACCTGTGGCTGCGAGGATCGCTGGCACGCGGGACCATATCGAAAGAGGAGGGCGATCGCGTTTCGGATGTTATCGATTCGATGTGCAAGGGCTGGCTCAAGCCTTGCACGTTCGCCAAGGCGTGGGTCTCCCGAGTCATGAACAATGGCTACCATGTCGACAATCTCGAGCAATTCATGGAATGCTGCCGGCAAATGAATTCGATTGTGGGTGGCCAGGGTACGGACACCGAGACGATGAGCGATGCTCTTGTTGGGATGGAAACAGAAGCCTTGACCGAGCATCGCAATGGCGAAACTGCCGAGTTCGTTTAGAGCGAAGAACCGCACGACCGAGCAGTACAGAAAACTCTACGCCGCCCTTCCGGCTCACATTCAACAGGGCGTCCGTGATACTTGCGTTATCTTCGACGCGGACCCGAATGCGAACTCTCTACGCATCCACAATCTAACTGCGAACAAAAGAGGGCAACACCAAGACGGATCTATTTCTGTCTCGGTGACAATGAAGTACCGTGCGATCTACGTGAAGGCCGCAGACGGAATGAACGTCTGGTATTGGATCGGCACGCACGCGGATTACGACGTCTTCACTGGCAAGAAGTAATCCGCAGACGGTGCGGTTAATTGTCCGACCAATAGACGAACGTAACCACCACAGTGCACGGTACCGTGCCAGAGGCGGAGGTTATTGTCATGCCGCCCGTGTATGGGGTCACGGACACGCCGACCAGTTGGTCCTCCGCCGTGATGCCCCACTCCTCCGCGAGTTCGTTGAAGTCCTCGACGGCCTGTTCTGGAAACGCAGCCGGCCCGGATTTACAGCACAGTTTTCGCATGGTTCCTCCTAGGTTTCGGTCATGACTCACCTGGAGACTACCAGTGAAATGGCCACGGGGCGTAGGTTTTCGTTCTAAACAGAACGAGCCCCACCCGTGCAGTTCCGGCCCACCCCTCAGCCCACCGCCTCCGGATCGACCCACGCCTGGCTCGCCGCGTCCCATGACAGCTCATCTGCTGGCCAGTCGTTGCCCTGGGGGCCACGATTAGGCCGGCAGACTCCACGCCCGCTGGGGTGATGCCAGCGGCCTCCACTGCCGCACGCGTCCAGGCTGCTGAGTCTGCATATGCGCGCACGTAGCCTCCCTCACCTCGCCGATCGACTCCTGGCATCCCATTGAGCCGCACGGTATTCCGTTCGCCGTTCCATCGGTAGACGAGGTGGAGCCCGCGTCGCGTCCGCTGGGTCATGCTCGAGGTGATGCCCGTGGCCTCGCAGGTGGCCACCGCCTCGGGCGAGTCGCAGTCGATGACCGTGATGCCCGACAGCTCGCCGGTGACGATCCCGGGTTCGTAGTCGTGGTGATCGAACCACTCGACCAGCTCCGCGTCCGTTGGCCGCTCAGTCTGGAGCCGCTTCCAACGGATCGCGGGCCGCTTGCCGCCGGGCAGGAGCGGCAGCACACAAAAGCCTTCCGAGGCCAGGTGCCGGGCGAGGTCGAGTGTCGTCATCGATTCGGTTCCTTGATGCCACCGGCCCGGATCGAACGGGCGCCACGCCTATCGCGTCGGTGGGCTCGGGCCTACATCGCTTTGTGAATCAGTCGATCGAATCTCTTCTCGCTTGCGAACCGGGCACGCTCCACTTCTTCGGGTTTCGTCGTCAGAATGTTCGGCTGCGGGTTGTGGAGCTGTGCCTCCAGGCCAAGGTCTCCGTGCCGTAGCTCCATAAGCTTGGGCGGTGCGAGTTTGAGCCCGGTAGGCGTGTAGTCGTCGGGCCAGTATTTCGACAGCACGTCCAGCGGCACCTTGCCGTCAAATATGATGTACGGTCCTCCCTCTCGCATGCTGTCGGGATAGTCCTCCGCGTATCTTCGCGGCATGCCTTCGGGGTGTGTGATCGCAAACATGATCCCTTCGGCGAAGCCGGATGCCATCTCAGTGTGTACCCACTCTTCTGCCGGATCGCTCTGTAGTTCGTATGAATTCCGCCATGCGGCGTAGGCACACCCCGCGATCGTGAGCGTAGCTTGCTCCAGCGTGCCAGCGAATTTCATCCCGGAAGCCGTCATCCGGTGAACGAGAATCCAAGCCTCGTGAATGAGCCCTCGCAGGATAGCGACCTCTTTCGGCAAGTATCGAATCGGCTCAAACCCCCGGCGGCAGGGTATCGGTTCACCTATTACGACCACCCACTCCTTCGCCCCCCGTTTTGCTTCCGTCGGCATCTTCAATGTGGCTGTGACCATGATCGTCTGTCCTTTCCCGTAGTGAATCGCGGGGTGCCTTTGTCCCCGCACGGTCGCGAATTTAGTGGAACCGCTAAATCCGTGGCAAGTCGAACCGGGAAAGAAACGGCCAGGGGCTATTTCTTGCGCCGCGGACGGGATTTCTTGGGCCGGCCCACACCGGGCTTCCGCTTGAACGCGGTCACATCCTTTTTCAGGACGAGCCACTGGGCGCCGATCTTCAAGCCGCGGATCTTCTCGTTGGCCAGGAGATACCGCACGTAGGGCACCGATAGGTCGCCCAGTTCGGCCGCTTGGGTCACGCTGCAATAGTCGTTCACGTTCATCCGCAGCACTTTAGCGACAACGCGTTTTTTCATCCAAGGCGACCTCGAAAGGATGGCGATTGATCTGTATGCCTTCGGGGCAAAACAGGTATACTAACGTATAGTATCATTCTGCCGGTTTTGCTGGCCAAAGTGGTCGCAGGCCGTCACGCAAAAAGAATCAGGAGCACTCGTGAAAACCTTCCAGGATGCCGACGGGCGCCAGTGGCAAATCAAACTCACTCTCGACTCCCTTGAACGGGTCGAGAAGGCGACGGGCGTCGCCCTTGACGACATCGCGACAAACAATCCTGCGAGCCTTCTGGCCATCGCTTCCGCTGTCACGCTTGGCAACGTGCTCTGGCACCTCGTTGAACCCGAGGCAGTCAAGCGTGGTGTGTTGCGAGAGCAGTTTGCCGATGCGATGGGTGGCGAGCAACTCGACAACGCTCGGAACGAATTGATTCAGGAGCAGATCGAGTTTTCGCCTCGACACTGGAGGGATGTTCTCACTGCTACCGTTCGGGAGCAGCAGGAGAGCGAAAAGAAAGCCCTTGCGGCCGAGCTTAAAAAAGTGCGAAAGCGCGTCGCTGAAAAGAACGCTCAGCCCACCGATGAGGTCGCAGCATGAGCAGTGCCGGTGGAGTTCGGGCCGGCAAGGCCTACGTTGAGATCACGGCCGACGATACGCCGTTCCAGCGGAAGATAAAGACGCTCGGCAGCACGCTCGCCGGTCGGTTCAAGGGCATCGCAAACACTACCGGCCTCAGTGCCCTCAGTAGTGCCATCGGGGCAGTGGGCGCGGCGGCGATGCCGGTAGTCGGTGCCGTCGCTGCCGTCGGGGCAGCGGCCTTGGGAGCGGGTCGTGCCGCGCAGACGTTCGAAGATCAGCTCAATGAATTGAAGGGCTCGGTCGCCGACCTTACCCCGGGGCAGATGGAGGCCGTTCGGGATGAGGCCATGCGGCTATCGAAGTCGCTTCGCGTCGGCCCCGCCGAAGCTGCTGCCGCCCTTACGTTGCTCATCAAGGCCGGTATGTCGGTCGAGGATGCGTTGAACGGCGCGGCCGAGGCTGCGGTTCAGTTCGCCAAGGTATCGGGCGTCGATGCCGCGCAGGCGGCTGAATTCATGAAAGTGGCCATGAACGTCTTCGGCCTCAGTGCCAAGGACGCCGTGGATACGCTTTCTGCCGCCGCGGATTCCAGTGAGACAAGCATCGCCAGCATGGTCGAAGGCTTCTCGCAGATCGGTGGCGTTGCCAAGGGCACGAACCAGAGTCTATTTGGCCTGTCTCAGGCGATGGCCGTGCTGGCTCGCTACGGCATCCGTGGCGAGGAGGCCGGTACAGGCCTGAAGACGATGCTCACGAAACTCATCGCGCCCACGGATGAGGCGAAACAGGCTCTCGCCACGATGGGCTTGTCGATGGAGTCGTTTGTCGATGCTTCCGGCAAGCTGCTCCCGATGTCTCAGATCGCTGCCATCTTCGCCAAACAGATGAAAGGCATGAGCGGCAGCGCACGCGAGGCCATGCTATCGAACGAGGCACTCGTCAAAGTCTTTGACGTGCGAGGTATCAAGATCATCCAAGCCTTCGCGGATGCGGGCGTCGAAGGATTCGACAAGATCGCCACCGCGATGGAAGGGGCAAAGAGCGTATCGGAGAAGTATGCCGACAGGCTTAGTGGCCTCATGGGCTCGATCTCTGGCATCTATCACGCCGTGGAGCGGTTCGTCGTGGTCGTTGGCGAGGCGCTCGCGCCTGCGTTCAAACTGCTGCACGACAACATCGTTCCGGTGTTCAACATTCTGTCCGGGATCATCGGTCTTATTCCGAAGGCCTACCGGCTCGTTGCCAATCTCGGAAAGAAGCTTTATGACAGTCTGCCTGATGCGGTGAAGTCGCTCTATAACGGCGTCGCCAGTATCACGGCCCCGATCACCGGATTCCTGTGGGGTGATGAGCGGGCCGAAGAGAACAAGATCAAGCGCGACGCCGAGGGCAAGGCTATGGCCGAGGCTGGCTCCGCTCCTGCGTTGACGGCGCCAGGCAAGTCGGCCGAGGCCTCGCGCGATGTCATAGGCACGTTCAACGGCAGCGTGCTGGGGCAGCTTGGGGTCGGTCCGGCTCTTGCCGCTGCTCAGGCGACAGCGGACAACACCGCACGCATCGCCGACGCGATGGACAAGGTCAAGATAGCGACGGCGAACGCGGCGAACACCGCAGGTGTCGGCGAGACCGTTCGCGGCGGGAGCCCCGCAAAGACGGGGGGCAATGTGGCGAGCGTCGAAAAAGAGATGCTCTCCGCATCCGAGCGTACTGCCCTCGGTGTAGAGAAACTCGTCGCAATGATGCGAGAGTCGCGATCCATCCTCAAGCCTGGCGTAGTGACGTACTCATGACGGTTACCGTGGCCGACGTTTTTTCAGTCCGTCTGGCCACGTAGGATCTGTCGCCCGGATCTCCGCAAGTCTTGCTGCCACCCCTGGGGCGAGCTCGCACGACTCGTTGCCGGCGTCGATGTGATCGCCGGTCGTTGGGTCATGCGTTACGCCGGGCCAGTCGTAGGGGGAGGCGGGCTTTCCGGTGGCGGTGGTTCCGCTGGGCCTGTCACTGGGCTTTTCTTGCGAGGGACAAGAAAACGATGATCCATCGGCGGCGGGGTCACGTTGCAATTCTCGCCTCCAACGCCGTTACCAATCGGAGCAGGACGTCACCATCGGTGGCTGTGCGGTGCTGCCGTGCGAACCGCAGCGCGTGGGCAGCGTCCTCTACGGATGCCACCTCGATGGATGTCGTGAGCCTCAGCGGGGCGCCTACTCGGTCGAGTCGTGCCGCAGCGTCGATGATGTCGTTGGCCAGGTTACGATCGGACATGATTGATTCCTTATGGTGGATGGTCACGGCACCGCACCGCGAGGGGGCCGCTGCGGAACGGCTTCCCCCGCGGTTTGGCACCTCTCACGAGATTCAAAAGTTCCGACACTCGGCATCGATCGCGGCGAGGGTTTCGCGAGCGTTCGCAAGTTCACGGGCGGCGGTTTCGAACGGTTGCCGGTAGGCGTCCAACTCGCTGCGGGTCCGGATCACAATTTCACACTGCCGGGCCATGACGCCACCCACGCACCCCTTGCGGTAGCCGTCGAGCACCCGATCGAGGCCGTCGCCGATCGCGGCCGTCGCACCGCGGAGTTCACTCTCGGCACGAGCCACCATCGCGGCGATGCGGCCGTGCTCAGCTTGGGCCTTTTCAACGGCGTACCCTGCCTTGTGCCGGCGATCTGCGAGACTCTTCGGCAAGTTGCTCGGGCTGAGAAGCTGCTCACGAGCCAGGGCCGCGTCAGCCCACCGGCCTTCGGCGATCGCGAGTTGCTCCCGGATCGGTTCGCACGCGGCATCGTGAGCCTTGCGGGCTTCGGCGAGCTTGGCATCTTCGGCCGCGATCCGTTTCGTGAGTTGATCGCGATCACGCTCAGCATCCTTGAGGCCAGCGGCTCTGATGCGGAGAGCCTGCCGGCGTTCCACGAGATCCACCAATTCGAGAAACGTCTCGTCATCGATGCCGGCGGCGCCGCAGGCGTCAAGGATGCGATCCGGATCGACGGTCTCGCCAGCGGCGACCCGTTTTGCCAGGTCGGTAACGTCACCGGCTTTTTCGGCACGACGGGTTTTCAAAAGCTGCATGATCGACACGATGGATTCCCTCCCAGAGTTCACGCGGCCACTGCCGCAGGGTCGAGACCGCCGGAACGCCCGGTGGTTGAATTGATGAGCCGACGGCGGGCGTCGACCGAAGGGCAGACGTCTTCCACCTCGAGCGATGCCGGTGAGCCGGGAGCGAAGACGTCACGCAGCCGGAGGTGATCGGGCACCTGGCCGATCACCCGCTCGATGGTGTCAAAGTCCAGGCCGCGACATCGGAGCTCCGCGACAGCGAACGCCCGGCGGTGTTCTCGCTCGCATTCGGGCCGGAGGTCGATCACCCGGTTGGTCAGCGTCACGAGCACCGCGGCCCACCGCGGGTGGTGGTTCGTCTCGTCTGAGGTGATCGGGAGAGCGTCTGAGGCCGCGATGGCGGCACGGGCCTCGTAATCGCTCACAAGGGCGTCCAGCGGGCTCACGAGGGCGTGGGCCAGTTCGTGGAGGGTCACGGCCTCAACGAGCTGCCGGGCGGCACGCGTGGACGCTGCCACGATGCCGAACTCGTCCACGATCGAGGCGACAAGCCGCGGCACCTTCACCCGCACGGCAGTGGCGCCAGCGTGGGCATGAGCCTGGGCCAGCATGTGGCCGCTTCCGGTCGATGTGCCGTCGAATCCGTCGCGGTGCTCATCGAGGATCACGAGGCGTCGCACATCCAGCGGGGCGACCGCACGAACGATGTCGGCGGCACCCTGCCGGATGGCTTCGGTGAGATGCTCGAGGTGGCTCACGAGGCGACCGCCTTTTGTCGCTTGGGCGGCGGCGTGAACTCAGGGATGCCGGCGGGTCTGCTGCCTCGGCGGTGTAGTGGGCACCCGGCCGCGACGAAGGCGTCCAGGTCGCGAACCCGGTAGAGCACGGCGCTCTGACGATACGGGCCTGTTTTCATGAACGCGGGGCCAACGTCATCACGCGCCCAGCGGGCCAAACAACCGACGCTTTTGCCGAGATACTCGGCTGCGGCTTTTCGGTCGAGCACAACAGGTTCACGCACTATCGAGTCTCCAACAGGCAACACCGTTATCTTATCACGGTTGTGAACGCCTGTACAGTACCCAATGCTCCCGCTCGAAGGTCAGTCTCGCGTCATGCGGATGATGCGACGATGATGCTGGTTGGTGGCGTGATGCTTGCTCGGAGATGCCTGTTGAGGGGGGAGGAAGTTACCTACTGATGCGTTCGTTGCCGGAGCATCCAAGCGTGAGGGGGGACCGAAGGACCCTGTTGCATTTTGCAACAGTGTTGCATTTTGCTACGGTTCCTTCCGGGGGTCTCCCACGCTCCCTCTCCGGCTACGAACGCCACGCGTCGGTCGACTCTCTCCCGATCCAGGCAGGCCATGCGGTGAATAGGTGGCTCAATCGCCGCATGGTATCGGCGAAACCTCAACTACGCTCGGCGTTTTGGGGTTTCGGGGTTTCGCCGATGAACTGTGATTCTTGAAATTCATCCCTCTGCCTGGGCGTTGAGGGGTCTTTTTTTGAGACGAGAGAGGTTCCGGTATTGCCGCTGCCTGCATGCGTTTGAGCAGTACTTCGGAAGTCTTCCGGATGATCCCGTCTCTATCTTGGATCCACACACACAACACAAGATCCCTTGCCTCTGGTTTCCCTTGGCAATCCTTCGCGCCTCAATAGCTGCATCATTCGCACACCGACCAGAGCAATACCGGGTCTGGCGACTAGCACTCAGGAAGGTATCTCCACAGACTCTGCATACTCCTGGGATCGTGGCGTGTCCCTGGAACACCCGGTGCGTGTTCTCAACCCTTGAATGCTTCCGGTCGTAGAGAATCCACCGCTCTGCCTCAGGTGTTACGTTTCCTGGTTGCCCTGAAATCTGGGAATTGTTTTCCATCCCGACCCCCTAGCCGTTACGTTTCTAATTGACCTGAACTCTGGCTATTTGTTTGCTGGTTCAGAGTTACGTTTCCAGGTTGTGGCACTATCACCACAACCTCATTTCGTCTCGGTCCTCACTGCTGGGTTCTGGATTCACAAACTATCCCCGAAACCCCGAAACCCTATTTCGTCGACATTCTTGAAGGTTACGCCGATGGCCCCGCGACGAATTGCCGCGTTGGCCGTCCTCCCTTGTCGGTGGGCGGCTTGTTTTGCCAGTGGCCGAGGCCTGCCTTGACGAGCCTGTTGAGGGCCGCCTCTGCGTCGTCTGATGTCGGGATCCATGAGCACCCCTTTTCGGCGTCACGGGCCGTCACCCGCCCACCGTGTTTCTGGACGTGTGCCAGGAGCCGGTGGTCTACGTCGTGCGCGTTGTCGCCTTCCTCCAGGCATGCTGACTGCAATATCCGGAATACCCGTCGCCACTCGTAGGCAAACCACTTTGCCATCGTGATGCCGGCCGTGATGCTCTCCGCGTCGATCGAGCTCGGCAGCTTGCTGTCGGTCGTCTCGCGGATGGTGTGAACCACGAGGGCGAGCCTGGCCGCCAGGCCGCAATTCTTGTTCAGCATCGACCGAACGACACCGCGAGTGCCTTCGAAGTCGTAGTTGACGTAGAACGGCTCGAAGACCTTTTCCGCGTCGTAGTCGAAGCACAAAACATTCGGCCCATCATCACGCAACGGGATCCCGTACAGCGTCGCCACGAGCCCTCGCATAGCCTCTCGTGTTGAGAACGACACTGGCTCAGTCTTCCACACTCGCTCAGACTCTGGCGGGCACGCGAGCGAAAACCGAGGCAGCAATCCGTTGTCGGCATGCTCCCCAAGCAGTGATCTCGCCGCGACCTTCGGTTGAATGCCTCCGCATGCACTGCACGATTGGTACGGAACATAAAGGTCGCCAGTCTGCCTCTCGATCGTGCCGGCGTTGGCCTGGTAGAACTCCAGCCACGTCGCCGCGTCCCCGCCGGCACCTCGTTTCGAGATGTAGCGGTCCATTGATGCGATCCACCCGGACAGCTCGTCACGGCTCAGAATCAGTCCGCGACGGTTGCCCGACAGGAGTGAACCAACTCGCTCGGCTGTCGGGTTCATGACCACTCGCTTATCCGGCACGAATGGCTCTGGTTCAATAGGCGGAAGATCGGCGAACCCGCCGCCATTTTTCGAGAACTCTTTTTTCCAGGCTTCGTACTGCGCTTTGTAGAGTTTCAGCGCCTGGTCGTACTGCCGCTTGCGCTCCCGGTTGGCCTGCTCACAGATCGTCTCCTGCTCCTTCGTGAACTGCATTGCGGAAGACCAGCCGTGAGTCTTGCCGCTTCCGCTCTCGGCAACGATGGCCGACCAGAGAACGCAGGCCTCGACCCACTCCGGTCGCGGCGACACCTTGCGGCTTGTGCCGATTGCGGCTGCGAGTGCAGGCAGCAGGGGCAGCACGACGAACGCGGGGTCGATCCGCATAGACTCGGCAGACTCGAGCACGAATGACCGCACAGGCTCCGGCAGTGAGTCGACCGGGAACGGTTGCCACTCAGGCTTTTCGCTTGGCGTCGCATCGGCTGGTTCCGCAATCGCGGTGACGAGATCAGCTTTGCTCACGAGTGAATCCAGTATGCCGCGAAACGTCTCGGGGTCGGTCGCGTCGTGATGCTCAATCCAGTCGTGAGCATCGCCGCCGGCTGGCATGCCTGGCCAGACGTCTGCGAGTCGCGCGATCACCACACTCGACGCGCCGGCCTCGGTCGCGAGGGCCACGACATCACTGGCGTACTTCTCGCCTTCCTCGTCATGGTCGGGCACGATCACGACGCTCTTGCCTGCCATTGGTGACCAGTCGGTTTTGTCCGCAGACTTCGCACCGTGAGCCGAGGTTGTCGGGATCAATCCGAGGGAACCGAGAGCGTCGGCTGCCTTCTCGCCCTCGCAGACGTAGACCGTCTCTGCCTGGAGCACCTCTGGCAGGCGGTACAACGGCCTGGGCGACGGCATTCCTTGGCACGTCCACTTGCCGTCAGCCTGTCGCGAGAACGGAAGGTAATCCTTCCTGCCGTCGGCTCGGTTCCATCGGCAGACGACTCCCACGAGATCACCATCGGCGTCGCGATACTGCCATGTCCCTACTGGCGGGCCTCGGCGAGCGGTCTTGGACGCAACCGCCGCTTCGGCAGTCGCGAACGTCTCAGAAGGTTTCTTCGCCTTAGGCTTCGGCGAATGACCATTGCCGCTGTCTGCGAATAGATCGCGAGTCTGGAGCCCGAGGGCGCCGACAACGGCCTCGGTTGTGCATCCACTGAAACAATGCACGACCGCGCCGCCATTGTCGCCCGCCGTGATCGACAGGCTGTCGCGATGCTTACCCTCATGGGCGGGGCATCGACACGACCACCGATCGCCAGACTGCCGCGGCTCGTGACCACGTTCGCTGAGACGAGAGAGAACCAGTTGAACGGGATCCATCCCTTATTTCCTCGCTTTCCGAACGGTGCGAGACTTGAGCCTCGCCTGCCACAACAGCTCTTGCGTGGGGACATCGAGCGTCAAAATCTCGACGATAGACGCTGCGAGCCACGCGACCTTCCCCTCCGGGACATCCGTGCACCCGGATTCATGCCACTTGCGAGCGACCGATGCCGCTACGATCGCAAGCGGGAACGCGTATTGAGGGAGATCCTGCCGGCCGAACAGCACGACCCTGGCGTCGTATGCGGCCTGGTAGACAAACCCCGGTTGCTGAGTCTGGCGAGGGTTCGGCACCGTGAAGGTGCAGATGGTCGTCTCAGGGCTCATGACCGGGCACCTCCCGCAGTCGCCTGCGTTTCGGCCCACTGTGCGATGGCCCGACGGGACCACCGACGCAGCCTTCCGATCTTGAGCGGCCGAGGGATCACGCCCTGGTCGGCCATCTTGATTACGAACCGTTGGCTGCATGAGAAGATCTCCGCAACCGCTCGCACATCGAGCAATTCCGGCACCTCCGCAGCGTCGGCTTTTTTGTTGCCACGCGTAACGATCATGAGTCGAACACTCCGAAGAAACGTGAACGCATGCGGGATGCATGCTGTACACGTTCAGTGTCCACCCGTTCAGGTCACGCCAATAGGTGTAAAGACGTGTGAATTGCCTACACACCTTCACACCCCCTCACTTTTAGCCGGGGTTTTCGCTCTCTTTTGGCCACGTCTGCTGCGAGATGTCGCGCGACTTCGTACCCATCCGGCGTGGCCCACGTGCCCACTTCCGTTGAATCGACGAGCATCATGCCGTGATCGCTTCCGGTCTTCCTGAGCGACCGTAACGCGTTGGATACTTGATCCTCAGTCATGGTGAGCGAGCGTGCCGTGAGCGCCCGTGTGCTCGGTTGCTCCGTTGCCGACTTGGCACCTCTTTCGACGAGGTAGACGAGCACCTCGAGCGGGTTGCCCTTCAGCCGCTTCGCGATGGCCTCGTGAGCCCTCGCACCGGCAGCACCGACCGCGAATACCCGGGCTTCACGGATGGCCGCCAGGAGGGCAGCACGGTGGCCACACCAGTCGCCGTATTCCGTGACCGCCCACAAGGCCCGCAAGGCGTCGATCAGATCCATGACGGCCGCGTATGCCGCCCTGGTCAGTTCGCCATGCTGGTGGCACGCTCGCACGGCTGCCGCTTGCAACGTGTCGATCCGATCCAGGAGCCGGCGACGTTCTGCCTCGATGGCACGCCACCCCACGATGGCCTTCTCCACAGGATCTCTCGACGTGTCCACGGCCTCGCGGACAACCGACGTAATGCCGGTGTCGCTACGCCAATCGCGGCACGCAAGCCGCACCTCGAGCTTGGCCAGGTCGGCCGCGTCGTGATCTTCGCAGTGCACGTACCGCGAGAGAACCTCATCGAAGAATGCCCGCAGCTTGCCAGCGTGATCGCACAACTCCGCGATCGGGTCCGTCCGTTGCTCGTCCATGTTCCCCTCCATAGATCGGCCGGCGAGCGGGTGGCCACCTTGGAGGGAAGGTGACCACCGCGCCCGCCTTCGCGGAGGATCAGTCCGCTAGCCGTGGGTCGAAACTCGTTCTCAATCCAGTGGTGGCTACAGGCCGCCGCTGTGTTCGTCTTTGCTCCTAGCCCTGCTGCGGCGGTACGTCGATCATGCGATGCTCTACGCCATTGATTCGCACGCTTCCACGTAGGTGACAGACGATCGCCTGCGCCACCGCGTAATGGAATTCGTAACCATCACCGGGTGGCGCGGCATTCACTGGCGCCTTCAATCCCAGACCGATCGCGATCTCTTCAACGAGTCGCCACACCCACACGATCTGCTTTGTTTTGACTCGCTCACCGTCTTTGCCCCACAAGGCCACGACGTCAGGATCGGTGTCTAGCGCTTCAGTGACCGGCAGCAGCTCTGCCGGCAACTCTGCTATTTCAATCAGCGCCGACGGGAGGTAGCCATCGCTCATCATTAAGTTCCTGGCGTCCTCGCCCAATAACGTGATGAGCTTGAACTTGGGGATGTCCTTCCACGTCTTGCGACTCCGCTTCCTTCGCTTTGCCACGATCGGTTCTCCAGGTGTGTCGTCTCGGTCCTCCCGCCCGCCGGGGCTCGCGCCCGGCTGCCGCTTGTGGGCGGTGGTGGTTTCAACAAAACTGCTCCAGAACCGAGGGGCACCCCGCAAGTAGTTGCTCGGCTCGCGATGGTTCGACCGATGCCGGGAACGCTGCGACGCCAAACCCCGGCATCAAGCCTTCAATGCTCAGCGGGCGTTCGCTCTCAGGCAGGCCCATGAGCACGTCGTGAATCCGCTTCCATCGTCCTTGTAGCCTGCAAGCGATCTCGGACGACTTAGCCCGCGACTCCCTCGCGTTGGCGTAGACGAATCCGCATTGAGTGCTGCCTCGTGTGACGACACGCACAAAAGACTTCAGGACATCATGCGGGCCACCGTCCGCGGCCGTTTGTTCCTCGAACTCCACGATGTCGCCGTAGCTCACCCCGCCCGCTATGCATACGTTTTCAAGCTTCGCGTGCGTTGGTGACACCGGCCTAGCCCAGCACCACTCCCGCACGTTGCTGTCGATGTGTGGTATGCCGATCTTGACCATGCCGTCCGCGGCAGCCCTACGCATCGATTCACGCATCTCTTCCAGGCTCATCTCGTTACCCTCCAAAAGTTCCCGCCACCGAAGTGGTGACAGGTGTATCGATTGCGGCTCGCCGGTAACGCGACTCCCTACCGCCGTTCCTGTTGCGGCACTCGCCGATGATCTCGATGAGCCCGCCGCGACGTAGTTCGCTCAGTCGCTTTGACACTGCCGCGACGGTCATCTCCGCACGATCCGCGATCTCCGTCTGACCGGCGGGGCCAGCGTCCAGGGCTGCGAGGATCGCGAGGAAGTGACCTCGAGCGAACCGCGGCACGTTGGCCGCAGATCGCTGGCTCGTTGCCGGGCCATCGGTGCGAGCCCGTGCCGATGCAAAGATCGGGAGATCGCATTGATCGTCGATGATGGTCGTGGGCATCCTTGCCGCTCCTGTGTTCAAGCCGCTTCCGTTGGCTTCCGTTCAAGCGATGGCAGCACGTCGCACGGCTTGGCCCCGGTCTCGGTGAACCGAACATCGAGGTACCATTTGCGAGTTATCTTGTCGCTCGAATGGCCTGCCATCTCGCAAGCGTTTCCACCTGCCGCCTGGTAGTGCGTGAGCGCCGTTCTGCGAATTTGGTGGAAGAGAAGTCGCTTCTTGCCTTCAGGGTTGAGGCCGGCTTTTTTGACCACTCGCTTGAACTGCGTCTGGAGAAACGTCTCCGTGAACGGCCACGGAAAGAGCTTGCCGTTCTCCGACCGCGGCAAGGCCTCGAGGCGATCGCACGTGGCCGGGGTCAGGGTAAAGATGCGGTCTCGCTTGCGACCCTTGCGAAACTCGCTCCGCACCAACAGGTGCGGACGGGTGAAGTCGGCACGGGCAACGTCCCGGATGGCGCCGACGCGCTCGCCGGTCTCCCAAAGAACTGGGATGAGCGCCGAAAAAAATTGCGAGTAGAAAACCTTTCGTCGGTGGTAGGTCTTTGGGTCGCTGGCCACTTTCTGGAGGTGGGTCATCTCGTCTATCGTCCAGGCCTCCGGAGCCCGCTCCGGGATCAATCCGGGGGGGCACGACGGCATCTCTTCGATAAGCCGCTTCTTCCACGCGAGCCCTGCCAGGGCCATGAGCTGCTGCCGATCTTTGTCGGCCGTGATTGCCGCCACCACCGTGATTCGATGCTCGAGGAATCTGGCGAGCACCAACTCGTCCAAGTCTGCGACCGTTGCATCACGACCGAGCCAACGTGAGAACGTGCGGATCAGACAGCCGTAGAGCAAAACGGTATTCGGCGACTTGCCACGCAGGCGAAGTGGCCGGTAGAGGTTGTCGAAAAAGTCTCGTAGCGTCATGGCGAAGCCCTCCGTGATGGTGCGATTACTTGGGCCGCTTCATGCGCGACTCAACGAACTCCTCCAGGCCGTCGAGGGGGTAACGCACCCCGGCCTTCTCGCTGTCGCCAAACTTCACAAACGGCGGACCGATGCGTTCTGCTGCCCAGCGTGACAGCGTGGCCATGCTGACCGATAGGAACTCTGCGGCATCCGCGCGGGTCAAGAAACGCTTGGCCACTGATGGCCCGCGGGGCTGCGCCTGCTGCCGCTTCGCCTTGGCTTTTGTCGTCATCGTGCGACTCCCTTTGACATCGATTGAATGGCGTCAGCGAACGTCGCTGATGTCAATCGCGTGTCGAAAGGTATCGCCGATAAAAACGGCGTCAACGCCTGAACTTTGAGGTTTTCGGCGGACCGTGGTTGTCCGAAACAAGGACAAAGAAGGGGAAAGAAATACAAAGAAGCCGAACCAGCTAGCCCTAGCTCTTGCCCGAACGGGGCGACACTGTCTTCCTTGCCTTTCGAGGCAGATTGCCGTCGGCGTCACGGCTCAGGTCGTCATAGATCGTTGACTCATCGACGCCAAACTGCTCCGCGAGTTTCTGGATATCCGAGCATTCAGCGATAGCGGCTTTCACCTTGCGAACACGATCAAGCATTGCTTGCCGTCGCTTGTTCACGCCACTGGCAGAAACGGAGCGTTGTTTATCCTGCGCCTCGTTGGCCGCTACAGACAGCCCTACCATCTCTCTCGTGTCGGCAACGGCCTGAAACATTTCGCGCAGGGCAACCTCAAGATCGGCAGTGAGCACGACCCCCCGCTCGGCGCAGCGCGACGCAAATACTTTGGCAAGCCACGCCGGAGCGAACGCGATCTTGTTTACTTCGGCCAGGTCATGAAGGGCCGTTGCGACTTCGCGTTTCATTTCGGCCTCCGTGCATTCGCTTCCCTGAGTCGCGCGGCCACGAGCTCGCCCACGGCTCGAGCTGCGGTCGTGTCGGCCCTCGCATAGACGGCGGTGGCATTGATCGACTTGTCGCCGATGAACTTCCCGACGGCGGAGATAGGAGCACCCGCGGCCGTCGCCCATGACGCTGCCGTTCGTCTCAGGTCGTGAATGCGAACGCCCGCAAGGGGGGCATGTTCTCGCACTCGGTCCCATGCGTGATCGCAGTCTGATATGCACCGCTTCGGATCTTCCTTCATCGGAAACACCCACGGCGAAGACGGGGCCAGGTGCCGGCCCTTGCCGCTCTTAGGTGCCGCCTCGAGCCGCTTCCGCAGGATGGACACGGCGTCATCGGTCAGCGGCACGACGTGGGGCTCCCGGTTCTTCGTGATCGGGATCGACCACGTCGCCCCGTCGTCACGCAGGTCGAGGTGAGCCCACCGCATTTCACGCAGATTAGAGAGCCTCACTCCAGTGAGTAGCAGCAGCGGCCAAAAGTCGTGCCACGGGTCAGGCTCCGTGGCCGCGTAGGCGAGCACCCGCGATGCTTCCTCGGTCGTGAGCCATCGTGAGCGAGAGGCCACCGAATACTTTCGGATCGTGCGGCCAGTGATCGGGTCGAGAGTCGGGTTCGGCTTGTCCCACTTGCCAGTCCGGGCCGCGTGCACGAATAGATTCGAGAGTACTTGCAGCAGACGATTCGCGGTGACGGGCTTCTCCCGAAGCTTCTTGTGGATGGCCTGAACATCCTTGGCCAGAGCGTGAAGGCTCTTGGAACCGTAGGGTTTTTTGATGTGGGTGTCGAAAAGCCCCTGGTAGCTGTCCAGCGTGCTCGAGGTGGCAGGCCGTCTGCCGGCGATGAACTCGCCACTCTTCGCGTCGACCATGTAGTCGGCCCATGCCTGCGCGACCGTCGGGCCATCCGTGCGAACTCGGATCGGTGGCGGAGCTGCTTCTCGGTTGCCGGCCGCCAGTTTCATGGCGACCTCGCGGGCCTTGCTCACCCTCGTCGCTGTGGCATCGCCGATGCGTACTCGGGTCTGCTTGCCGTTCGACTTGCTCACGCGGTAGTAGGTCGCGCCGTGAGCCGAGACGAGCACGACAAGCCCATGCCTCGAGCCGTCATCACGCCAGCGGCGTCGGCCATCGGTCCCTGTTGAAACCTTGCCCCGACGAACGGCTTCGATGGCCGCTTCGATCCTCGCTTCAGTGAACGGAAACGCGGTCGCCTTTTCGTAGTCCCCACCGAACCGACCATCGCTTTCCATAGCGGCCACACTCCCGGTGTCGTAGCAAACCGGGAGTCGGGTTCATGCCCGATCGATACCCGATGTGTACCCCCGTTTGTGTACACCGCCAGGGCGAGTCTTGGCAAGAAAAGATGAGAATTGACGGGAAAACGTGACAATCAATCCGATCGGGGAATCATGGGCTTTTCGCGTGATCGAGAATCGCGAAAGTATCACGTTTTCCAGAGTGAAAACGCGTCAGGGCAGGGGAGGTGCTGGGAAGTTTCCAGTGTGGCCGCTAGCCATTCGCTTACCCTCCGAAGTGGCCGACGTTGCGAAGTATAGCGTCAACGCCAGGAGGCGGTCATCCCACAACCAAAGATCGCGACAGACGAAAGGGAACGACGGTATCAGCCAGCGGCCGTGACCACGAAGTGGTGGCTACACGTCTCAATCACGATCGCGCCTGCGCGGGCGTATGGATCAAAGAAGCTGAGAAGGGCGTCTTGCGGGAGCATCGCAAAGTATTCGCCGAGGAGAAACCGGAGGATGCTCGCACGGTTGGCCGGTGTATCCGGAAACTCGAGGCGATACGGCACGGTGGAGGTTGTGACCACGATGGCCTGGCGGGCGAACGTGGCGGCAACCGACTCGGCCGTCTGGTACGGCACCGGGCGGCCGAGCAGCGCGAACGCCGAAACCCAAAATCGGATCAGCGGGTTGTCGTGGCCCGCGATCGCCGTCTGAAAAACACCGCCGGGGGCCAGCGCCCGCACGATCGCAGGGACGACCGTGTCCAGGTCGGTGACGTAATAGAGAACGTGGTTCGCGAGAATGAGGTCGAACGAGTTGGCGGAACCGTCTGGAAGAGAAGCCGCGGTGGCGATCGCCCCGTTCGAGAACCGTGCGAGCGACGCTGCAGCCTGTTGGCGGTACAGAGGCTGGGGTTCGACGAGTGTGATCGCGAGGCGGTCAGCAGGGCATCCAAGGCGTTCGAGAAATTTTCCTGAGAACGTCCCGGGGCCACAGCCGAAGTCGAGAACCCGACACCGCTGGTCGGCAGCGAGTGTTGCCGAACGGGAATCAAAAGCGGACGCGCGCCGAGTCATCGCCTCACGAAACCGCGGCAGGTACGCGGCGAGATCTTCCTCGGCCTCCGTGGCATGCGACTCGAAAAACGCATAGTCGTCGCGGATCGGGCCAAAATCCTTTGCGGCCGTCGAAGACGTGGGCATGCGAGCGCTCCTCGAAATTGCGTCATCCTACGTCCGGCACGTTCGCGGCCAAAGACAACGCAGGGGGCTAGGGGTTCGAGATCGGGTGGATCTGAATCCGCTTGTCGAATCCGGCCGTGACGAGCGTACGCCCGTCGGGCGAAAAAACCATGCCCGACAGAAAGCCGTGGTGTCCCTTGATCCGTGTGAGGGGATCGTCAGGGCCCTGAGAACCACCCACCAAAACCTCGTCACCCGCGCCCGAGGCCAAAGATGTGCCATTGGGCGAGAACGCCACAGCGGTGACGGCCTCACGGTGCTCGCGAAGAAGCGTCGGTTGGTGCCATTCTCCGACTCGCCAGAGCACCACTTGGTGACCAACCCCCGCTGCCAGCAGCGAAGAGTCTGCCGAGAAGGAAAGCCCATACCCTAAACTGATCGCCGCTTTACCGTCCGCGACAAGCGGGCGCGGGGCCACTTCCTCCCAGGCGCCGACGGCCCACACACGCAGACGAGCATCTTCCCCAGAAGCGGCAAGCCATCGTCCATCCGGTGAAAACGTCACGCACTTGATCGGCAGTTCGTTCTGGACCATGCGTTCGGCAGTGCCGACGCACCGGAGGCGAGGCTTGGTAGCGAGTTCATACCGGTCGACACCGCCGCGACCGTTCCACTGCTCGACACCGACGACGAGCCAAGCCTTGTCGCCTTCGTCGAGCAGGGCGAGTGAGCGGGCGCGGCCGTCCGCGATGCGCATAAGCTTCCACGAGCGTTGCGTATCGAGGTCAAACGCGAAAACAGCTTCCCCGGCCGCGGCGATCAGGAGGCCAGTCCGCGTAAACGTGACCGCCTGCACGGTGTCGAACGTGGGCCGCCGCTCGCCGACCACCGCCCGCGAACAGGTCGGCCAGTCCACAGTGATCAGCACGGCCCCCTTGCCGTTCATCCCCCACGCAAGCCACCGCGCGTCTGGGGCCATCGCCAGCGCGTGAACTTCTCCGTCCGCCAGCAGATGGCCACTCCCCGCGACTGGCCAGGCTTTCTCGGTGAGGGCCCAAACACCGTCCGAGTCGACCGTCGGCGACGGTGCCGGCGTGGGCGACGCGACGGATCTCGAGCCTCGCGGCCACCAGGCCCATGCCCCCACGGCCGCCAGGCATACGAATGTCATCATGCCCAGGCCAATCCATCTGAGGCCTCGGAACATCGGCAGCCGCGGCTCAGGCAGCCGACTTGCCCCAGATGTCACCGCAGACGGGCCGATGATGAGACCCTCCAGGGCCTGCCTCATCTCGGTCGCCGTGCGATACCGGTCAAACGGCTGCTTGGCCATCGCACGCTCGATGACGCGCGTGCAACCGACCGGGATATCTGGCACCAGCTCGGATGGATTCGGCACAGGCTTCGAGCAATGGCCGAACATGATCTGCACGTCGACGTCGCCGTCGAACGGCGGTTTCCCCGTCAGCATGGCGAAGTAGGCTGCGCCGAGTGCGTAGATGTCACTCCGGGCATCGACCGGTTCGGCGCGGCATTGCTCCGGGCTCATGAAGGCCGGCGTGCCGAGAACCTCCCGCGACCCGGTCATCGTCGTCTGGGAATCCCGAAGCTTGGCGAGCCCGAAGTCCGAGAGCTTGACAAAGCCTGCCGCGTCATCGCTGACGAGGAAATTGGCGGGCTTCACGTCGCGATGCACGATCCCACGGGCATGGCATGCCTCGAGCGCCTGGCAGACCTCGATCGCGACCCGTGTCGCGGTTCGCCAGTCCAGCCGCCCGCGGGCCCGAAGCAAGTCATTGACACTGCCGCCGGCGAGGTATTCGAGCACGAGGAACACCCGCGCGTCGTGCTCATCCACCTCGTGAACCGTGACGAGGCGCGGATGGTTCACGCTCGCCGCCGCGCGAGCCTCTTGGAGGAACCGCTTCCTGCTGATCGTGCTCTCGAGATGCTCAGGCGAAATCACCTTGATGGCGACGCGCCGATCGAGGACCGTGTCATGGGCGGCGTACACCGTGCCCATGCCACCCCGCCCGAGCAGGGACGTCAGCCGATAGTGCCCCAGGACGCCCCCGATCAACGTCTCGGATGCGGACGCCTCAGGCTTGGCGGGGACAGTCGAGGGCTGGGATTCCGCCATGGGTTCGGGCTATGCGGGGCCGGAGTCGAGGAGGGTAGTCTGCCAATCGTCCGGGAGCAATTCCCGCAAAGATGTCCAAACTCCGCAATCGATGAGTTCCTGCTGCACGGTGTCGGGATCAGGGGCCTGGAGCGTCCCCGCCACCTCTTGAACGACGAGTCGGGCAAACAGCCGCCTGGCCCTGCTCAACTGCTTGCGAAACGACGCGGCATTCAACGTGTATCCGCGGTCGTGCCGGAGCCGTTCCGCGAGGTGTTCGCTCGTGGCATCGGGAGCATCGGCTGCGGCACGGAGCACCGTGCAGGCCCAACCATCTGGATGCTCCCGTTCGTGGGCATCGAGAAGTTGCCAGGCGCGATCGAGGATGCATTGCCGCCAGCGGCCATGCCACACGACGTCGGCTTCGGAATCCTTCGGGATCTCGGCAGTATCGACTTCGGCCAACGGTCGAGGAGCCTTGGCCTGCCTCCGCAGCTTGGTGATGGCCGCATTGCGGACCGTCGCCTTCAAGTAGTCGCGAAAGCGGCCTTTCTTCGCGTCGGCGTGCGGAAAACCCTTCTCGACGACACGCACGAGCAGTTCCTGGAGGACGTCGTCTGCGTCGTCGGGGTTCGGCAGCAGGGCCCTGCAATACGCCCTCACGGCCGGTCCGTAGCGGAGGACGAACTGCTCGGCATCCTGGACCACCAGCCAGTTCGTGGAAATCCTGTCGAGCCACCGCCGGTCAGCGGGCGACAGCGTGTCGCGTTCGGGGTCGGCCATGTGCTGAAGATGGTCCTACACCGTGAAGACGAATCGATGCTCGCCGACCTGAAAGCGACACGGGCTAGCGAGCTCGACTTCGACGACCTGAACCCAAACACCGTTGAGCGATGGCAACGCCTCGATTGTCCAGGCGCCCGTCGCGCTGCGGAACACGCGGGCATGCCGTGCAGCAAGTTGGGGATCGTCAATCTCGATCGTATTCCCGCAGCCCGGCCGTCCGATCATGACATCGGTGCCCTTGAGAACGATCTCACGACCGTTGGCGGCCCGATCGGTCTCGGTGAGCGAGGGCCACGCCAGCGACTCCTGAGTCCCCATGTCGACGAGCACTGTGCCCGCTTGCCCAGGCGGATGGCCCACGACCTCGTCGGCCAGACGAAATCGAAACCGACGGCTGCCGATCATGAGCAGGCGGTCTGGCCGCAGGAGGGCTCGCCCGCATCGAACGAACGTGCCGTTGGCGCTCCCCACATCTCGCAAAATCCAACGTGCCCCCCGCGCCGTTCCCTCGCGCACAATCTCTGCGTGACGTGCCGACACGAGAGGGTCATGCGGTAGGCGAATCGCCCCTTCCGTGCGACCGATCGGTATGACCGCTTCCCGGAGCCTGAAAATTTCACCGGGCCCTTGCTCACCGTCGTCAAGCAGGATGAGCCGCGGCGTCAACGGCCGAACCGTGGGCCGGAAGGGTTCCTCGGGGAGAACGTCGAAGACGGCCGCTGCATTCGGCCGTGGCGATTGCGAGCCTGGCTCCACCAGCGTTCCAGCCGCCGGCCTCGGCCGAACACCTTCCGTCGACTCGAGAATGGTTCCCCTGTCGTCGTTTGTCCGCAGCTTCATGGCGTTCACACCTGGTCTCGTCGCCAGCCCCAGTCAGCCGAGACCTCCTTGTTTTCATTCTACACCGCCGTCAAACAGGCTCCTGGCTAAGGGCAGCCTCCCTACTACGAGGTCCTTCGCAGCTCGCGAATGAGCCGATTCTGGCGGGCGTCAGCCTCGTGGTTATTGATGATGAAAAAGGCCACGACGACGGCGGGAAGCCAACCGATGAGCGTGATTTGCAGGAGGAACAGGACGACCGCCAGAATCACGCGGCCGCAGAGCAGCACGGCCAGACCGGGGATGAACAAGGCGACGATGTACCGCATACGGCCAGATCATAACCGCCCTCCTCGGATCGCGATCGTCGGTGGCGGTCCGGGCGGCCTCTTCACCGCTTGGCACCTTGAACACAATGCGTCGGCACCGATCGATTTGACGATCTTCGAGGCGACCGATCGTCTTGGAGGCAAGCTCGTCACCCCTGTCTTTGCATCGGCTCCGGTTCGCTATGAAGCGGGCGCCGCCGAACTCTACGATTACGAATCGATCGGCGACGATGCACTCCGCGACCTCGTTCGATCTCTCGAACTCGCGACAATCCAATTGACCGGGGCGGCGGTGCGAATCGATGGCCGCTGGATTGCCAACCTTGACGACATGGCCAGCGACTTCGGTGCGAAGGATCGCGAGCAGTTCCTGAAATTTGACTCGTGGGCCCGATCGGCGATGACGCCTCACGAGTTCTATGCATCAGGGTCGGATCACGCTTCGGACGCCTGCCCGCCCACCCACTTCCATGCGATTCTCGACGCCATGACGTCGCCTTCGGTCCGTCGCTATGTGGAGACTTCAATCCACAGCGACCTGGCCACGGAACCCGCGACGACCACGGTCGCGTATGGCCTCCAGAACTACCTCATGAACGACCCGGAATACATGCGTCTTTACCGCATAGTTGGAGGCAATGAGCAGATCGCCACCGCACTCGGGAGCCGACTGGCAGCGAGCGTGCGACTCGGCACGCGGGTGACCGAAGTCGTCTGCCGCTCGGATGGCCGGCTGGATCTCGTCTGGCGGTGTGGCGACCTCATGGAGCGAAACACGTTCGATGTCGTCATCGTCGCCCTCCCGGTCAACGCACTCTCCGCCATCACGTTCACCGGCGACTCCCTCGCGCCGGCCATGGAGCGGCATGTCGTCCACCACGATCATCCGGCCCACTACCTTCGGATCACGCTCCTTCTCGATGGTACGGTGCCGACCGTCCCCGGCGGTGACGACTACCTCATGGTCGACGCCTTCGGCGGGGCCTGTCTCTATGTCGAAACGGCCCGCGACCCCGTCACCTCTCACGGCGTGCTGGGTTGGCTGGTGGGGGGCGAGGCCGCCAGAACGATGGCAACATGGACGGACGACGACCTTGTCGCCGCCGCTGTCGACGCCTTGCCGCCACCGCTTGACGCCTGCCGGAATCGCCTGCTTGAAGGCCGCGTTCACCGCTGGATCGATGCGGTGAGTGCCGTGCCGGGGGGCTGGAAACCGTTGCCGGTGGCGGCACGGCACAGGCCGGCTACAGGTGAACCAGCGCTTTTTGTCGTGGGCGATTATCTTTTTGACTCGACGCTCAATGGTGTCCTCGATTCGGCCGAGTATGTGGCTGGCTGGGTGGCAACAGAATTCGCGGAAGCGCATGCCGCGAGAGACTCGACCGTATAAGCGACCATGACTTCCGACGACCTAACGGCCGCCCTCCCCGCGACCGATTCACGAATCGTTCCTGCCGGCTTACCGAAGGATTCCGCGATTCGTCAGGTGCGTCTCTGCAATGACGAGTTGCTCGACGTCTTGGTGGTGCCCGTGTCGCATCGGCTCGACCAGCCGAGAGTGGCCCTGGCCCCGGACGATGTCGACGTCACAGAAATCATCAGCCGATGGATTGCGGCAGCGAACGATCGCTCGAGCCCACTCGTACCGCCTTCCGTCGTGGTGCCGCTCTACGGCTGTATCGTCGCATGGGCAGCCCGTCGGGCAGCCGTGGCCGGCCCAGCGGATCGGCTTGCCGCGCTCGAAGCCACGGTGATCGACTTCGCGTCACGCGAGGTCGAACTTCGTGCCGCGGAGGAAGAGGCTTTCCGCCTGGTCGACACGGTCGTGGCCGATGCCGGCGCGAGCGATCATCATACGCCTGAGCATCGCAGCCTCCTGGCGCAACGCTACGTCGAAGCGGTGACCGTGTCTCGGCGGCTTTCGACAATCGCGCCGGCCATCCACGCACCGCCCGTGCATCCACCGACCCTTGCGAGCCAACTCAGCGAACGTCTTCGCGAGCGCACGAGGCTTCTCGAACGGCATGATCTCGCCGTCGAGCGGGCCGAGATCGCCGAACGGATCGCAGAAGCCTCGCGACAACGAGCCGACGAGTTGGGCGTCGCACAGCAGCAGACCGGGCTCGAATGGGCGATCGTCGTCCTGCTCGTCGTGCAGACGACGCTTCTCGTCGTAGACCTCCTCGCCAGGCAGGGAACGCCGTGAGTCGCCCGGCAGCCGGCAGGGAGGTCTCGATCGACGTCCTGCGCGCGGCTGCCATCGCGGCGATGGTCGTGATTCATTTCGTCGAGAACCTGTCCGGCCAAGTCGGCGCGCACGGCGGGCCGTTCGGAAGCGCGACGCGCCACTGGTGGCTCCCCACAGGCTTTGCCGCCCCCACGTTCATCTTTCTGTCGGGCATGAGCTACCGACTGTGGGCTTCCGGATGCATCCGCCGCGGCCAGTCCGACCGGACCGTGTCGCTCGTCTCGATCCGTCGCGGCCTCTTCCTGATCGCCCTCGGGTTCGCGTTCAACGTCCTGATTTGGCTCCCCGAAGATCTGTTCAACTGGGATGTCCTCACGCTCATCGGGTGTGGCCTGCTCATGCTCAACGTGGCGAGGCAGATGCCCGATGCCGTGGTCGCTTTCACGGCAGGCCTGCTCATCGCCGTGGCACCAGCCCTCCGCGTCGCCGCGGACTACGCCTCGTATTGGAACGCAGGGCACTACGACTACGACTTCACCTGGAGTGATGTGACCTTGGGTTGGCTCGTGACCGGTTACTTTCCGATCTTCCCGTGGCTGGCGTTTCCCCTTCTCGGCTACGTCGCCACACCGCGACCGCTCGGAGCGGGGCGAAGCCTCGTGCCGATCGGCACAGCTTTTGTCCTAGCATCCGTGGCGGTCATCGCGTCGTGGCCTTCGCTCCCGGTTGCGCTCACCGGCGGACGCGTCGGGGCCTGGAGCATGTTTCCAGCGTCGACAGCGTATGTGCTCGGCACACTCGGAGGAGTCTGCCTCGCCGTGACGGTGCTTCACCGCCTGCTGGATGGCGAAAGCGCCGCGCCGCGCTGGCTTGCCACATGGGTGACACCGCTGAGTCGCCATTCGCTTTCGCTCTACCTTGTGCACCATGCAGTCCATATTTGGCCCCTTTGGGTCTACGGGGCGGCAGCGACCGGGGCTCCCACGTCGCTCTGGCAGAAAGCGATGCCCGCGGCTGCATCGATGAGCCTGGCCGGCGTCTTTCTCGTCGCGGCAGCGGTGGCATGCCGCGAGGCCGACCACCGCCGCATCCCAATGGCCGAGGCCCTTATGCGACGACTCTGCGGGTGATCGTGGTGCATCGTTTATGATGCCTGAGTTGCATCACCATCGCGTGCACGAAGCAACTATTCCATGCCGCCTTCCGTCCATTCACGACGCATGTGGTGGGTTGGCCTCCCGATCCTCGTCGGCCTCGTGGCAGTCGCCTCGTCCTACCTCGTGCTTGGCCAAACAGAGCATCCGTTGGCATCGCTCATGGGGGCAACCGTGGTGATGCCGGGCGCGACGCACGCCGGACCGCTACCCCCGTTGACGGACTTGCAGACCCGAGTGCGCGAAAACCTTCGAAAGGATCTCGGGCGACTCGCCGGCGAGATTGGAGAGCGAAACCTCACCAAGCCGGTCGCCTACGCCGAGGCCATGCGTTTCGTGGAGGGCCGTCTCGCAGCCGCCGGAAACGAAGTGCAGCGACAGACGTACGAGGTGAAAGGGCGCCCCTGTGTCAATCTCGTCGTCGAACGAAAGGGGAGCGATGCGGCCGATGACATCGTGATCATCGGAGCCCACTACGATTCCGCCCCCTTCACCCCCGGGGCGAATGACAACGGGTCTGGCACGGTCGCGCTCCTGTCACTCGCTGACCTCCTGAAGGACTTCAAGCCTGACCGGACCCTGCGGCTCGTCGCATTCGCGAACGAGGAGCCACCGTATTTTCAAACCGACGCCATGGGGTCGCTCGTGTACGCGAAGGCCTGCAAGGCACGCGGCGACAGGATCGTCGCCATGCTCTCCCTGGAGACGATGGGGTATTTCCGCGACAAGGCTGGCAGTCAAAAATATCCAGCGCCCTTCAGTTGGTTCTATCCGGACACCGGAGACTTCATCGCCTTCATCGGCAACCGGGAGTCGGAGGCCCTCGTGAAGGACGTCACGGGATCGTTTCGCAAGCACGCCGAGTTCCCTTCCGAGGGGGGCGCCGTGCCAGGGCGCATCGAAGGTGTGGGCTGGTCGGACCACTGGTCATTTTGGCAATGTGGATACCCGGGTGTGATGGTGACCGACACCGCGCACTTCCGATATCCTCACTATCACCGTCCGACCGACACACCGGATCGCATCGACTACGATCGTCTCGCGCGGGTGGTCGTCGGCCTCCGCGATGTCGTCATCAATCTGTGCAACCGGTCGGCACCGTAACAGCGGTCGGGAGATCTGATGCCTTCTCAACCGCTCGCCGGGCCGTCTCGTTTGACGGCGACGTCATGGGTCCTGCTCGACTGGGCGGCGAGCGCGTTCTCCACGGTGCTCATCACGCTCGTCGTGGCGTACGTCAAGAAGGTCGCCTGTGCAGATCGTCCGTGGGGTCTCGCTCCCGGTGTCATCTGGGCTTGGACACTCGCCGCGGCGATGCTGGCCTCGGCGGTCATCGCCCCCGGGATCTCGGCCTGGGCCGACCGTCGTCGACGCCACAAGACGGCGCTCCTCGGGAGCGTGGCTGTCGGGGCCGGTTCCCTGTTTCTGCTCGCCAGCGTCACGCCTTCGGCCGTGCTTGCCGTGCTGGGGGCCGTGGTATTTGCCAACATCGGTTTTGACATGGCTGCCATCTTTACCGGGAGCCTCCTGGCCATGATCGCGACCGGCCGCATGGCCGATCGGCTTTCTGCTTTCGGATTTGCGGCGGGCTACGCGGGAGGCGCGATCGCGTTGGTTCTCGGGACGCTCGTCGTCGGGGCGCATGAAAACCTCGGGCTCACGCTCAGCGGCGGGCTTCGCGCGGCCTTCGCCCTGACGGCGTCGTGGTGGATTCTGTTTTCATTACCGGCTGCCTTTGCACGGTTTCAGGAGGCAGGTGACACGACGGGCGAGGCGCACGCGAATACGGCCGCCGGTGAACTGCTGGCGTTTGCTAAGACACTCGCGCGACCGGCCATCGCGGATCGGCATCTGGCGGCCGTCGTCTTCGGAAGCATGCTCGTGCTGGGAAGCGTTCAAACTGCGATCGCGCAGTTTTCGAGCGTGGCCGAAGGGGAGTTCTCGCTCAGCCCGCAGGCCCTGGTGCGACTCATCCTGCTCGTGCAGGCCGTGGCGCTCCCGGGGGCGCTCGCGGTGGGCTGGCTCTCGGAACGGTTCGGACGTCGCGCCGCACTCGGCACGTGCCTTGCGGGCTGGTCGATCGTCCTGGGCGGCGCCTGGTTCGTGCGCACCGAGGAACATCTCTATGGCCTTGCGGTGGTCCTTGCCCTCGTCCTCGGCGGCGTGCAAAGCGCGATCCGAGCGGCTGTGGCCGATGCCGCCCCCGAGGGCAGGGCAGGGGTTACCTTCGGCCTCCTTCAAGTCGGGGCGAAACTTGCAGGCGCCGCCGCAGGCCTGGCTTTTGGCGGGCTCGAGCTCGTGAGCGGTCATCCACGCACAGGGCTCGCCTGGCTGTTCCTCCAGATACTCCTCGGGTGGTGGATGCTGAGGCGGATGAACGGCCTGGCAATTTCACGCGATTCCGAGCACGTCGCGCATTGAATAGAGCCCCGCGGGCCTGCCGGCGAGAAACGCGGCTGCCGCCAGGGCACCCGCGGCGTAGCAGTCGCGACTCGTCGCCCGCACGTTCACCGAGAACGACTCGCCATCCATGCCGAAGAGAATGGTGTGCTCGCCCGGATTGTCGCCGGCTCGCACGGCGTGGTAGCCGATCTCGTCGGCGGGCCGAGCGCCCGGGCGACCTTCCGGGCCATGCACTTCGCGGGGCTGCCCCATCGCGTCGCGGACGATGCTCCCAAACTTGAGCGCCGTCCCGCTCGGCGAGTCTTCCTTGTACCGGTGATGGCACTCGATGATCTCGACGTCGGCACGGGTGCCGAGGCGGGCCAACAGCGACGCGGCACGGCCCACGAGATCCATCGAGATGTTCACGGCGAGGCTCATGCTCGGCGACTGAAGGACGGGAATTTTTTTGGAGGCCTCGGCAATCCGGTCATGATCGGCAGCGGTCAGGCCAGTGGTCGCGACGACGAGTGGCACCTGCTTGGCGACCGCAGTCGCCACGATTCCGGCCACCGCCTCCGGTAACGAAAAGTCGATGATGACGTCGGCTGGGCACGACCACGCGTCGGCAACGCACACCCCCGCCGCACGACACCCCGCGACGACACCCGCATCGTCGCCTGCCCGCGGGTGGCCTGCCCGCTCGATCGCCGCCACGACGTTCCACGCGTCTGGCGCGGCGAGCGCTCCGGCAACGACGCGCTGGCCCATGCGGCCAGCGGCTCCGTGAACGACGAGGCGAAGCGGTGAGGATGGCATGGATGACTCCTGGGATGGCGGGGATCAGCCGTAGAGATCGATGGCCTGGACGATCTCGTCGAGACGATTGCCGACGCTGACCGACCGGTTTGCAAAACTGGCGCGGCTCACGCCGCGGCTGCCGAGCACATCATTAAAAAGCTTCTGGTCGGTGGTGTGGTAGGCGACGGTGGCGGTGGGATCCTTGAGCTGATGCCCGGTCAGGATGCAGACGACGCGCTCGTCGCGGCCAATCACCCCCTCCGCCACCAGTTTCTTGGCGCCGGCGACACTCGCAGCGCTCGCCGGTTCGCAGCCGAGGCCACCGGCTCCGACCTGGGCCTTCGCGTCGAGAATTTCCTGCTCGGAGACCTCGCGCACCACGCCATCGCAGACCTCGAGCGCCCGCAAGCACTTCGTGAGATTCACCGGACGATTGATCTCGATGGCGCTGGCGATCGTGTGGGCCCGACGGTTCTCACGATCCATCTCGTCGTAGTAGAGACACGCTGGAGCCAGGTCTCCGTGACCGTTCTGCCAGCGAAGGCCACGCTCGGTGTAGAGCTCGTGAAGCGTGTTGGCTCCGGCGGCATTGATGACCGCGAGCCGTGGAATCCGATCGATGAGCCCGAGTTTCTTGAGTTCGGCAAACGCCTTGCCGAAGGCGCTCGAGTTGCCGAGGTTGCCCCCCGGCACGACGATCCAGTCCGGCACTTCCCAACCGAGCGATTCGAGCACCCGAAACATGATCGTCTTCTGGCCTTCGAGCCGGAAGGGATTGACGCTGTTGACCAGATAAATGCCGAGCTTGCCCGAGACTTCCTTGACCCGGGCCATCGCGTCGTCAAAGTCACCGGCGATTTGGATCGTGAGCGCCCCGTAGTCGAGCGCCTGCGAGAGCTTGCCGTAAGAAATCTTCCCGGATCCGATGAAGATGATGCCCCGCATCAGCCGGGTCACCGCGCAGTAGACGGCGAGCGAGGCGCTGGTGTTGCCCGTCGAGGCACAGGCCGCCCGCTTGGCCCCGATCATGCGGGCGTGGGTGAAGGCCGCCGACATCCCATTGTCTTTGAACGAGCCCGAGGGATTGAGGCCTTCATATTGAAGGAAGAGCCCTCCTGCGTTCACGCCCGCGAAGGCGGCCACGCCATCCGACGGCGAACACATCGTCTGCCCTTCGCCGATGGTCACGATGCTTTCGCGTGCGGCGTAGGGCAGGAGCTCGTGGAACCGCCACACGCCGCTGAAAGCGGCAGGGTCACGTCGCTGGGTCCACTTGGTCTCGAAAAACCTGAGCGAAGTCGGCGGTTCGAGCCGGTCCCAGTCGTACTCGATATCGAGGAGGTTGCCGCACGTCGGACAGGCCGTCAGAACCTCATCGACGCCGTGCGTAGCCCCGCACGTGGGATTGATGCACTGCTGGAACGCGAGATCAGAACGAGATGCCAGGGCCACGGGATCTACTCCGTGCGCCCCGGAAGATGCGACCGAGCTGGCGGAGCGGGAAAGAGGTCCCGGTACGGGGCACCGCCAACGCTCAATAAAGTAGATCGCCGCGGCCTGATCATCAAGATGAGCCCCGCGACTCCAGACCGACTGCCAGTTTGACAGTCTCGCTCATCATGGTTAGCCTCGAAAGACTCTGGCGGGGGCGGCCCGTCTGGTCCGATCTGGCACGTGGCGGGAGACTCCGATGTTGAAGGCAGCGGACCTCAAGGTTTTCAAGGCGGCCCTCCAAGACATTCGTGCGCGGCTGCGCGGCGATGTCTCCATGATGGCCGACGCGGCCCTTCGCAAAACTCGCAGCGAGGCCAGCGGCGACCTCTCCAGCATGCCGATCCACATGGCTGACATCGGCACCGACGCCTACGAGCAGGAATTCACGCTCAGCCTCATGGCGACGGAAGAGGAAACGCTCGAACTCGTCGAGCAGGCCTTGGAGCGCATCCGGGATCGCACCTACGGGCTCTGCGATGAATGCGGCGGCATCATCACCAAGAAGCGGCTCGAAGCCATCCCCTTCGCCCCCTTGTGCATCAAGTGCGCCGAAAGACTCGAGAACGGCGGCCGACCGCGGCAGCCTCGGTAGCGCCGGCTGAAACCGTCCATTGCCCCAGGAGGGGGCTTGTTTCATGCACGCAGCAATCCGTGAATGGCTCTTGTTCGGCACGATCGTGACCGTCGCGCTCACGGCCGACCTTGCCACGAAAGAGTCGGCCTTTCGCCAACTGGGCATGCCTGGGATGGGCAATCGGTACGTTCTTATCCCCGGCATCTTCGTTTTCGAAACGAACCTCAACGAAGGCGCGCTCTTCGGCATGGGACAGGGCATGGGCATGGTGTTTGCCACAGTGGCGACGGGTGCCCTGGTGGGCATTCTGTGGATGGTTTCCAGTTCGGCCACTCGGGCAAGCACCTGGCTTCTCTCGGCACTCGCCCTGATTTCGGGCGGCATTCTCGGCAACCTATACGACCGACTTGGGCTCCACGGCCTGGACTGGCATGCCCCGCTCGCGCGGGTCGGCCAGCCGGTGTATGCGGTTCGCGACTGGATTCATGTGACGGTGCCGGGCGTGATCGACTGGCCGATCTTCAATATCGCCGACTCATGGCTCTTCATCGGCGCCTGCATGCTCCTGGTCACTGCGATGCGACCTGAACCCGTCGCGCCGGAGCCCGCGCAGCTGTCACCCGAAGCCCCACGAGAAGCTTCATGACCGCTCCTTTCGAGGCCGTCGTCTCGAGGCGTCTCGAGGCGGCCCTCGTCGCCACGAAACTGGCTGCCGCCGAGACGCTGCGCTGGTTCTGTAACCCGGCGCTCGAAGTCGAACAGAAGGCCGACCGATCACCTGTCACACTTGCCGACCGGGCCGCCGAAGGGATTCTGCGGGAGTCGCTCCTTGGCGCGTTTCCGGATGACGCCTTCTTGGGCGAAGAGACCGGTTCCACACCCGGCACGTCTGGGTACGAATGGATCGTCGACCCGATCGACGGAACGAAGTCGTTCATTCGGGGCGTGCCGCTGTACGCGACGCTCGTGGGTTGCCGCCGCGACGGCCGTTGCATCCTCGGCGTGATCGCGATTCCCGCTCTCGATGAATGGGCCTATGCATCACTCGGCAGTGGTGCCTGGCATGTCCGTGGCAACGAGCCTCCGGTCCGCGCGGTTGCTTCAAAACGTCGCAAGCTTGCGGAGTGTCTCACCTGCTCGAGTGATTTCGTCGATTTCCCGAAGTGGCCCGGAGGCGCCACGGAAGGCACCGCCGCGCGAGCGCGCCTCGAAGCCTCCGGTTGCCTCACGCGCACCTGGGGCGACGGCTACGGCTATCTCCTGGTCGCGACCGGCCGAGCTGAGGCCATGATCGACCCGCGTCTCAACGCCTGGGACGCTGCCGCCGTGGAAGTCGTGGTGCGCGAAGCGGGCGGTCGCTTCAGCGACTGGTACGGCCACGACAGCATCGACTCGGGCCATGGCGTGGCGACGAACGGTCTCATCCACGACGACCTCGTGCGCGTGCTGCTGGGTAGCTGACCGCGACGCCGTCAGCGTGCGGGCGAGCGGCGAAGTGCCCAGCGAGTCACCAGGCAGCGGTAGCCGAACATGAACCAGAGGTTCGGCCACGAAAACAGCAAACGCGTCACAACTCCCCAGAATCCACGGCGGTGTTCGTACTCGATATGTTCCCGGATCTCCGTGCGGCAGTCGGCCAGCGGAACGAACGAGTGGGTGTGTTCCCACTTCGCAGCAGGGCCCGACTCCTGAATGTCGGTGAACCCGCGGTCGGTCACGTTCCTATGCACGGCCTTCCAGCGGAGGGGCAGGGGGCCGACCCAGAGCGTGAACTCGGAGACGGAGCCTTCAGCCATCGGCTCGATCGAGTGGATCTGTACGAACGTCGGCGGAGGCGTGAGCTTTTTGAGTGCGGAGGTATCGCGGTGAAAATCCCGCACCGCCTCGACGGGAGCGTTCACGATGAATGAGTAATCGAATAATGGCATGCGCGAATGGTAGACAGCTTGCCGTCAGGAGGCGGACGGCCCATACCGATGTGCCGGCACGGGGTGGCCCGTACCCTGCCGGCCGGACGCTTGCGACGGGCCGACCGATCCGCCTTCGACGGATCGGTGCCCGGCCCTTCGCTCTCTCGGAGGAGCCAGCGCTCTCGCCCTCCGGGCTCCGCTTGTCTCCTACGCCGGCGACAGGGTACGGGCCACCCCGTGCCTCGGAATCGCGAGGGGCATCCCGTGTCCTGGAACGGGCGTAGAAAGCCAGCGCAGCCCGGAGGGCGAAGCGCAGATTTCTCCGAGTGA
>CAZCHF010000024.1:28370-54613 GCA_964498325.1 uncultured Candidatus Kuenenia sp. | reverse complement strand
TCACTCGGAGAAATCTGCGCTTCGCCCTCCGGGCTGCGCTGGCTTTCTACGCCGGGTCGATGACACGGGCGACCCCGAGCCAGGCTACCCGTACCGCGCACACGGCGAGGGATATGCCCGCTGCTCGAGAAGCGCTGGGCGAGGGGCTTGGATTGCCGGGTGTTGAATTCCAGTGGCGTTTCACGGGAAACATCCACCCCAACGGGCCCCTGTGGCACGCAGCGGGGCGAAGCCCCGCGCCGCGTGCCCGGATGTCGCGAGCGGTCACCGCGAGCGACGCACGGCCGCCCGGAAGGCGGCCGGCTCGGCGCGGGCGACCTTGGCTTGCCCCCGCCGAGCTCGATCCGGCAGGGGGCATGGATGCCCCTGCCGGATCAGCATTGAGAAGGTGCCAAAGGCACCTTCTCAATAGCGGTAATAGTCAGGCTTGAAAGGCCCATCGACGGGCACGTTGATGTAGTCGGCTTGGACCTTGGTGAGCTTGGTGAGCTTCACGCCAAGCTTGTCGAGGTGGAGCCGGGCCACTTCCTCGTCGAGTTTCTTGGGAAGCATGTGGACGCCGATCTCGTACTTCTCGGATTCCGTCCACTGGGCGATCTGGGCCAGCACCTGGTTGGTGAAGCTCGTGCTCATCACGAACGACGGATGGCCGGTGGCACAGCCGAGGTTCACGAGGCGGCCTTCAGCCAACACGATCACCGAGTTGCCAGAGGGGAGCGTGTAGCGGTCGACCTGCGGCTTGATCTCGACCTTCTTGACGCCCTTCAGGTTCTCGAGCCAGGCCACGTCGATCTCGAGGTCGAAGTGGCCGATGTTGCAGACGATCGCGTCGTTCGGCATCACCGAGAGGTGCTCGCCCCGGATGATGTCACGGCAGCCGGTGGCCGTCACGAAGATTTGGCCACGCGGCGCGGCCTCCTCCATCGTCGTGACCTCGTAGCCTTCCATCGCTGCCTGGAGGGCATTGATCGGGTCGATTTCGGTGACGATGACCCGGGCACCGAGGGCTTTCATCGAGTGGGCACAGCCTTTCCCGACGTCGCCGTAACCGGCGACCACGACCACCTTGCCGGCCACCATCACGTCGGTGGCTCGCTTGATCCCGTCGGCCAGGCTTTCCCGGCAGCCGTAGAGGTTGTCGAACTTGCTCTTGGTGCACGAGTCGTTGATGTTGATCGCCGGCAGCTTGAGCTCGCCGTTGGCGTGCATCTTGAGGAGTGCCTTGACGCCGGTGGTCGTCTCTTCCGACAGGCCGCGAATGCCGCCGATGAGCTCCGGATACTTGTTATGCACCATCGCGGTGAGGTCGCCGCCGTCGTCGAGGATCATGTTGAGCGGCTCGCCGTCGGGGAAGAACAGCGTCTGCTCGATGCACCAGTCGAACTCCTCGTTGGTCATGCCCTTCCAGGCGTAGACCGGGATGCCGGCCTTCGCGATGGCGGCGGCGGCGTGGTCCTGGGTCGAGAAGATGTTGCAGCTACTCCAGGTGACCTCGGCCCCGAGCTCCTTGAGCGTCTCGATCAGCACGGCCGTCTGGATCGTCATGTGGAGGCAGCCCGCGATGCGGGCGCCGGCGAGCGGCTTCGTGCGACCGTACTTCTGCCGGAGAGCCATGAGGCCGGGCATCTCGTTCTCGGCAAGCTGAATTTCTTTGCGGCCCCATTCCGCGAGCGAGAGGTCAGCAACCTTGTAAGGAAGGCGGGTTTCGACGTGAGACAATGGAGCGCTCCTGATAGAGGGACAAGTAGGGCGGGCACGGTCAGCCCGGGCCAGGCGAAACTCCGCCGCCTGGAAACTGCCATATCTTAGCGGCCCGTCCGATTCCGCACAGATCGCACGGCTAACCCCCCATCGCGACCCGGGCGTTGGAAACAAAGGCCCGCACTCGGCCAGGATCCTTCGTGCCTGGCGCGGATTCGACGCCGCTGGCGGTATCCACGGCGATGGCTCCTGTGGTCGCAACGGCTTCGGCCACATTCTCGGGCGTCAAACCCCCGGCCAGGGCGAACGGGATGTCGAGGGGCGGCTCTCGGCGTAGGGCGTTCCAGTCGACGCGGGCTCCCGTGCCCCCGAGAGCGCCAGCACTTGCCGTGCTGGCAACCGCAGCGTCAATGATCAGCATGTCGGGCAAGCGTCCGGCGAGGGCTGCCGCGGCGAGCCATTGCCGAGCCTCAGCCAACCCATCAACTCCCATGCGCACTGCCCTGATGACCGGCAGCCCGGCGAGCTCTGCACACCGGGAGGGAGGATCGACGGCGGGACCGCTTCCCGCGAGGTGACCGTGGAGCTGGATCGCACCGAGCTTGATCGTCCTTGCGATGGCGAGGATCTCGTCGGCAGGCATCCCCGCAAACACACCGACGGCCAAGACGCCGCGGGGCAGGGATGCGATGGCCTCAGTGGCAAGGCTTGGGTCGACCTTTCGAGGGGAGCCCGAAACAAAATTGAATCCGACTGCATCGGCTCCAGCCTCGGCGGCGAGTTTCGCGTCGGCGGGCGAAGTCACCCCACAGATCTTCACGTGGAACAGCGGAGCGTTCATGGACGGCATGGAGGTCGCTTAGGCGGTATGGGAAACCTGGCTCCGGGTTCGTTCCATGCAGCGACGGAACATTCCGCGCGACCGCGCAGTTTGGAGCGTCTTTCCGGATCCGAAGAGTCTACGGGGCGATGCGGCGGTGGAGGAACCGGTCGTCAATGGTCGAAACCACATCTTGTTCGGCCCCCGCGTGCGGCCGCCCCTTCCTCGGTGATCCTCGCCATGCACGTTCCCAGCAGGCATCCTTCGAGCCGTCCCTTCATGGCATCCCCTCGGACGCAGTTCTACTTCGCGGCCGCGGAGATCGACGCCGCGCTTCGCGGCACCGAGCGGTGCATTCGCCGAGCCGAGGGGGTCGCGCTCATCGTGGGTGGGCCGGGCACGGGCAAGTCACTGCTGCTCCTGAAACTTGCCGAGCAGATCCGCGACGACTTTGACGTGGCCCTGTTGACGGGGGCGAGCATCTGCACGAGGCGGGCGCTGTGGCAGTCGATCCTGGCTGCCATCGGCGAGCCGTACCGCGGCATTGACGAGGCCGACCTCCGCATCGCGGTGGTGGAGCGCATCCGCGGCCTCGCCGCCACCGGCAGCGGGTTGGTGATCTTGGTGGACGAGGCCCACACCCTTCCCACGCGGCTCATCGAAGAACTGCGGCTGCTCACCAACATCCCGACGCCAATGCCGGCGGTCCATATCGTCCTCGCCGGCACGCCCCGCCTTGACGAGATGCTCGGCGCGGCCCGGATGGCGAGCCTGGCCCAGCGCATCGCCGTCCGCGGCTACCTCGACGCGCTCGACCATGCCGAGACACTCGCCTATCTCCGCGCCCAGGTCGCCGCCGCCGGCCTTGCTTGGGACAAGCTCTTTGAATCGGGCTGTGACGACGCCGTCTACAAGGTCACCGAAGGCGTGCCTCGCCTTGTCAATCAGGTGTGTGATCAGGCGCTGGTTTTGGTGGCCGAGTCGAACCGCCGCGTGACCCCGGGCGACATCGCCGCGTCATGGCGCGAGATTCAGAGGCTGCCAACTCCCGTGGGGCTCGAGCCGAGAGGATCTACGCCCTCAGCCTCCGACGAGGCCGCCGGGGGAATCGCCGATGCGTTCGACGGGGAGGAACTCGGCGTCATCGAGTTTGGGGCGGACGCTCCTCCGGCGCCCCAGCGCCATCCGGGTGCAGCGACGCCCGAAGTGTCGGCGGCCGAACTGTGGAGTGGCCCGGACGTCGAACTGGTGTTCGACCCGTCCGCCGATCCGTTCGAGGAACTTTTTGCCGACGAGGAACGGGTCGTGGAACGGTTCGTGATGAGCGGCCCCGATACCTTCCGCGGTCGCCGCAACGTGTCGAGCCGAGAGGGGCAGTCGCTTGCCCGAATCCTGGCAACGGTCAGCCGCGAAGACGGACCGCGGCAGAACGCGCGTGCTGGAGAGGTTCGGGCGGCCGACCCGTCCGCGACACCCGCAACCTGCCGGGAGGACGCCGGCTCCTCCGGAGCCGTCGCGCTTGCGAGCGAGACGATCAGTGGCGGCGCCGAGGATGATGCCGACATGGTGGTCATCGAGGAGGACGTTGACGATGTCGTCGACCAAGCCTCGTCGCCGGTCGTCAGCGTTCGACCGCGTGACTACCGCAGCCTCTTTACACGCCTCCGCCGCGGCGGCCGGTAGGCACCGGGGTGACTTCCTGCGTGGCTCGGAGCGGCCCGTGCCAGGCCGCGGGACACCCCGAGTTGGCCGATCGTAGCCTGGTCACTCCGTGACCGGGTGGGACTGACCCCGTGTCGGAGACATGGAGCTACGCTCGATCGAGTAATCGCAAGAAGTCGACGGTCGGTGGAGAAGGCGATGTAGAATGTTCGGCAGTGAACTGCGGGGCGCGGGCAGGAAGGGTCGGGACGCGTCTTCGCAGGGACATGAGCGAGCGCATGACTTCCGCCGACGGCGAGCCCACGTCTTCGTATCTTCCGGCCCTGCCGCAGGCGCTTCGGTTGCCCGCGCTCTGCCTGCTCATCGCGACGGCCTACTTCGTGCTCGCTGGGGTGGGCCTCAGCTTCTTGTCCAACCGCGTCGGCGTCGCGGCGGTGTGGCCTGCCAACGGAGTCACGCTTGCCGCGCTGCTGCTCCTCCCGCGACGGGTGTGGCCTGCCGTCCTGGCAAGCGCCTATGCGGGAAACGTGCTGGCGAATCTCCTCACCCACCGCGAAGTGTCGGCAGCCTTCGTGTTCAGCGGCGTGAATGCGGCAGAGTCGCTCGCCGCCGGCAGTGCCATGTGGCACTACTTTCGCCGCCGGATGCGATTCGAAACGACGCGCGAGGTCATCCTGTTTGCCGTTTTCGCCTGCGCTGGTTGTGGGTTGTTCGGTGGCCTGCTTGGTGCCCTGAGCGTGCACGTGCTGAACAAGGTCTCCGAGCCGTTCCTGGGAGTCTGGCTTTTCTGGGGCGTGGTCGACGCGCTTGGCATGCTCACGGTCACCCCCCTGATCGTCGCCACCGCCTGTCATCGACCGTGGTTTCGCAGCCCCTTCGGACTCCTCGAAAAGTTCGTCTGCGTGTCGCTGTTTACGGTGGCGGTATTGGTGATGTTCCGAGCGGCGCCCCCGCAGCAGGTCCTGCTCTTGAACATGCCCTACGTGACCCTTCTTCCATTCTTCTTGTGGGCGGGGCTCAGGCTCGACGTTCGGGTTTCGTCCCTCTTGACGGTGGTCCTGGTGACGGTCGGTGCGTGGAGTACGCTCCACGGACACGGGCCTTTTGTCGTGCCAGGCTATGACGAAGGCAACGAAATCGTCGCGTTTCAGATGTCGGCGATCCTCTGGGGAATGTCGGCGCTTTCCCTTTCGGCGGTGACGACGGAGCGTCGAGCGGCCACCTTCGCCCTGCGTGCCAGTGAAGCCCGGGCCCGGGGGGTGGAACGCGAGGCGATCGAAAGCAAGGCACTCATGCAGGCTTTTTTCGATCATGCCGAGGCCATGATCTACATAAAGGATCGCGAAGGGCGCTACCTGGCCGTCAATCGGGCTTTTGAGCGGGCGCTCAGCCTGAATTCGGCCGATGTGCTCGGACGACGCGATGCCGACTTGTTTCCTGAGGAGATGGCGAAGCAGTTTCGCCAGACGGATGAGATCGTGATGCGCGAGGAGCGGGCGCTGGCCTACGAGGTCGAGAGCACGCTTGCAGGGGCCCGCGGAGTCTTCTGGAGCGTGAAGTTTCCGATTCGCGACGCGCGTGGTGAGGTCGCGGCCGCCTGCGGAATATCGACCGACATCACGGCTCGCAAACGGATCGAGCGTGACTTGGAGGCGGCCAAGAATGCCGCGGAAGCGAATGCCCGACGGGCCCAGGAGCTTGCCGAGAAGGCCGACGAGGCCAATCGGGCGAAGACCGAGTTTCTGGCGAACATCAGCCACGAGATCCGAACCCCGCTGACCTCCATCCTCGGCTACGCCGAATTGATGATGGCTCCGGGCCTGCCAGAAGGGGAGCGGATCCACAACGCGCAGACCATCCGGCGAAACGGCGAGCATCTCCTGGCCATCCTCAACGATGTCTTGGACATGTCCAAGATCGAAGCCGGTCGGATGACGATCGAGCACGTCAGCACCGGGATCTCGGACATCATGGACGAGGTCATGTCGCTCATGCACCATCGGGCGGCCGAGAAGGGGCTCTCACTTGTCGTGGAATGCCGTACGCCGATTCCCGTGAGGATTCTGTCCGACCCCACGAGGCTCAGGCAGATCATGATGAACCTCGTGGGCAACGCGGTGAAGTTCACCAATCACGGGGAGGTGCGGATCGTCGTGGGCATCGAGCACGGTTCCGCCGGTGATGTTGTGTCAGTCGACGTGATCGACACCGGAATCGGCATGTCGACCGAGCAGGTGGCATCGCTCGGCCAGCCCTTCACGCAAGCAGACCCGTCACACGCCCGGCGATTCGGGGGGAGCGGCCTCGGCCTTTCGATCTGCTATCGGCTGGCTCAGTTGATGGGGGGGGCGGTGAGCTGCCGGAGCCAACTCGGGGTCGGTTCGACGTTTACGCTTCGGCTTCCGACGGATGCTTTGACAGGCATCGGCAGGGGGCTCGCCCCGCGGGATCGATTCGATGCGCCCGTTCCGGACGACGTGAGACTCGACCTCACCGCGCTCAAGGGTCGGGTGCTCATTGCCGAGGATGCTGCCGACACGCGCCGGCTGCTCGAGGCGTATCTGCGGCGCACGAGCGTCGACGTGCATACCGTGGAGAATGGAGAGGCCGCCGTGGCCGAGGTGATGGCGGCCTGGCGCTCCGGGAAACCCTACGACCTGATTCTGATGGACGTGCAAATGCCACGGATGGACGGGGTGGCGGCAACGACAGCCCTGCGATCTCAGGGATACACCGGTCGCATTGTCGCGCTCACCGCCAATGCCATGGAGCGGGATCGTGGCCGTTGCATCGCCGCGGGGTGCGACGGGTTTCTGACCAAGCCCATCCGTCGTGACGATTTCCTGAATGCGGCGCGGGTGTATCTGACCGCCACGGAGACCGCCGGCTCGGGCACGGGATCGAACGGTGCCAAGCCGATCCACGCCCGTTCGTCGGACTGACCACCGCTTCAGCAGAGCCGTTCAAGCAACGGTCTGAGCCATCACAGGTCTTCGATGCTGCAGATGAGGCGATCGAGGACCGCTTCGTCGGTCCTCGGGTTGAAGAGGGCACACTTCCAGCCAGGGATCTTGTGGCCGTGGGGCCGGTAGCCGATGTCGGTCGTCATGCTCAGCCGAGCGTCGATGGCGGGATCCATGGCATACACGCGCTTGTTGAAGAGCCGTCGCACCTCAGCGGTGTATCGCTCGATGTCGTCGGCAGTCACGCGGCCCGCCTCGAGGTCGGCATAGATCTGTTTGGCGTTTCGTCCCTTGGGCAAGACCCACCAGACGACGGTGGGCCCCGCCGTTTCGGCGTTGAGCACCATGCAGTAGTCGAGACGTGCGAGCTTGGCCTTCAGGTACTCAGCGAGCTCCAGACTGCGGGCAATGAGCATCTGCCAGCCGTGCAAACCGATGCCGTCGAGCGAGGCCATCACCGTGTAGGGGCCGAGCGCTGGACGCGATGTTTCGAGCGTAAACATCGCCGGGTCGCGGCGATCGATGGCATCTGAAAAATACGGCATGGTGGCCGTGGTGCGGGCGAGGCACGTGAGATCGCTTTGCCGGTTCACGAGAAATGCCGAACTCGGGTAATGACCGCGGCCGGTCTTGTGGAAATCGATGGTCACGCTGTCGGCAACCCGCAAGCCACGACAGAACTCCTTGGCTTTCTCGATCACCGGCAGCGTGTCGGCGTTGACCTGAAACGGGTTCGCCGAGGTGTCGTATTCGTTCAAGAAGCACAGGCCCCAGCCGACGGCGGCGTCGGCGTGCAGTTGCGGGACGGGTCGGCCATGTTCCTGGGCCTTGGTGTCGATCACCCGCCGGATGCCGGCGATGTCATCGACCCCGCTCGCGTCAGTGCTGCCGAAGGTGCCGATCACGAACGCGACGGCATCGCCACGCCGATAGAGCTCGTCGAGTTTTTCGGCGAGCAGGTCGAGCCGCATGGCCATGGCGCGGTCGGTCGGGATGGCATGCAGGTTGTCGGTGCCAATGCCGAGCCACCCCGCCACGGTCGCGGCGCAGTAGTGGGCGGCTTCGCTGCAGAGCCCGGCCACGCGGGTATTCCCAAGGCCGTGTCGCATCGCTCCCGGCACGACCTTCTCGACGCCGATTTTCGCCCCATACATGTTGGAGACAGACCCGCCCATCGTGAACACGCCCCACGGATCGACGGTGTGATAAAAGACGAGGTTTGCCAGCGCCGTGATCGCCTTGACCTCGAGCTCGTTCGACCGTTGGCTGTAGGAGTCGGTGCAGAGGTTCGGGTTTTTGAGCAGGCAGGCGATGGCCCCGATGAGGCTCGCCGTGTTGGCCGGGCCGCGCACGTTCTCGAGATGCAGCGGGCTGCGCCACCCGTCGGTGCCCCAAAAGTAGGGGAACACCGCGTCACGAGCGTCTTTCAAATTGCCCGGCAAGACATGGATCTCGGGGTTCGCCTGGGCCGTCTCGTAGTTCTGGCTCAGGTAGTGCCCGGGTGGGAGCGACGCCTCGGCCTTCAGGGCATCGAGAAACTCCTGGAAAATGCCAGTGACCGCCTTGGGGTCACAGTCGAAGAACGTGGAGACAAAGGCGTCGTAGCGGGTGCGGTCCATCCCACAAGGTTAATTCACGCGACGCCGTCTGCGGCGAATGACCGTGAAGCCCAGGCCTGCCGCGGCGAGAAGGGCCACGACCGGAGGTTCAGGCACCGCCACGATATTGACGAAGCTGCTCATCGGCAGGTACTCGCTCGAGAAGTTCGAGCCGCCACTTGTTCCGTTGTACGTGAGTTGCCACGTGTTGACACCATCTGAAAAGGTTCCACCGTTGGCAATGTCGACGCCGCCCACGCGGAACAGGCCGCCGTTCCACGAGCCCGAATAGTTGGCCACCGAGAACGTCGTGTTGATCGCAAACGGCGTGGCAGTTCCGAGCCGCTCGAAGTCGAGATTCACGATTCCGAAAAGACTGAGGTTGCCATTGACCACCTGAAGGTCGGCACCCGAGCTCAGCGAAGCATCACGATCGACAGCGACCTTGAACGTCGAGCCCGTGTTGAACGTGACGGCCCCCGCCGAGAGCGACTCGATCCCTACTCCAGGCGAGAGCGTGCCCAGGTTGTTCACCGTGACGGGGCCGGATACGGCGCCGTTGCCATCGAATGTACCGCCGGCGTCGACCGTCACGGCCCCGCTGCCGGTTGCGGAAGAACCGCCGCCCGGGGTGTTATTCGCCCGGAGAGTTCCACCGTTCACGACCGCGCCGCCGGAGAACGTGTTGTTGGCGGAGAGCGTCAGGACACCGTTACCCCGTTTGGTGAGAATTCCCGTTGTTGCGTTCCCGAAGGCAGACGCAAGGGTGACATTGTTGCCGTTGGTATTGAAGTTCGAAGTGATGCCGTTGGTCATCACGATCCGTGTCGACACGTCCTGGGTATTCCCCGAGGCCCATCGCAGCGTGCTATTGCCGGTGAAGGCGATGTTGCCCACGGCGCCGAGCGTGCCGCTACTGAACTCGAGCGTACCCGCCGAGACGGCAAAGCCGCCGGTCGTCGAGACGACGTTGCTGATCTTCACGACACCCTCGTTGTCAGCCGAACCCACCTGGATCTGCTTGTTGTTGGTGGTCCAGGTGCCGCCTGTGAACTCGACGGTGCCACCGGTGGCCGCCTGGAGCGTGGCCGTATAGTTCGTGGCCGTGGTTCCGAGCGTGATATTGCCCGAGAATGTCGAGGTGCCAGTCGTGTTGCTGCCGCCAATGACAGCGGAGTATCCGATACCGCCGTTGCTCTCGGAGCCGACGCTGATGGCACGGCCGACGGCGTGGGCCCCGTTGATGAGCAGCCTCGCGTTGCCGGCGCCCGTATTGGATGTGCCCAGCACGATGGCGCTCGTGGCGTTGCCAAAAGCCCCCGCCGTGCCCGACAGGGAATCCTGCCCCACTTCAACCGTACCGTTTCGAATGCGAGAGGCCCCGGAATAGGTGTTGTTGCCGCCGAGCACCAGTGTGCCCGGGCCAATCTGCGTGAGGCTGCCCGTGCCGTTGATCACGTAATTGGCTGTGATCGAATCACTGCGGTTGTAAAGGAGCGATGCATTGTTGGTCACGCTTGCGGTGCCGCCGATCGAGCCTGAGGTGCCGCCGTTGCCGATCTGGAGCGAGCCGGCGTTGATGGTCGTGGTGCCGTTGTAGGTGTTGTTTCCCGTGAGGATGAGGGTTCCGGCGCCTTCCTTCCGGAGCGTGCCTGTGCCGCTGATCGTGTAGCCGGCCGTGATGGCGTCGCTGCGGTTGTAGACGAGAGCCGCGTTGTTCGTGACGCTTGCCGTGCTCGCGATCGAGCCTGTGGTGGATCCATTTCCGATTTGAAGCGTGCCAGTGGAAATAACGGTGGCGCCCGTGTAGCCATTGTTTCCCGTGAGGATGAGGCTGCCGCCACCATGTTTGGTGAGCGTGCCGTTGCCATTGATGGCATAACCCGCGGTGATCACGTCGCTTCGGTTGTAGACGAGCGAACCGTTATTGGTGACGCTTGCCGTATTGGCAATCGACCCCGTGGTGCCGCCGTTGCCAATCTGGAGCGTGCCGTTATTGATCGCCGTAGTGCCGTTGTACGTATTGTTGGCGGTGAGGACGAGCGTGCCCGTGCCCCGCTTGACAACGCCGCGTGAGCCGCCAGTCGCCCCGCCGGAGTTGGCGATCACGTCATTGATCGTGAACGTGCCACCGGAGGCATTCGTGGTCGAGAAGGCAAAATTCGAACCGGCGAGCATCCCGTTGGTGGAACTCGAACTCGAGGCGAGGTTCGTGAGAAGCGTGGTCACGTTGGCCGTGGAAAACTCGTTCGTGCCGCCGACGTTGAGCCCGAGGGTAGCGCCGCTCTTCACATTGATGTTGGCAGCCGTCCAGTTCGCAGCATTGGCGTTGTAGAGCGAGCCCGTCGTGGTGAACTGGAGCGTGCCGGCGTTGACGATCGTCTGGCCAGAGTAGGAGTTGTTGGCAGTGAGCGTCGTGGTTCCGGTGCCACTTTGCGAGAGCGAACCCGAGCCACTGACCGAGTACGGAACCGACAGCGCATCACTTCGGTTGTAGATCAGGGCGGCGTTGTTCGTGACGCTCACCGTGCCGGCGATGGAGCCCGAGGTGCCGCCGTTGCCGATCTGCAGCGTGCCGGCAGAGATGGTCGTGGCGCCGGTGTAGGTGCTGTTGCCAGTGAGCGTGAGGGTACTCGTCCCGATCTTGGACACCGTACCGTTTCCGCTGATGGCATAGCCCGCGGTCTGGGTGCCGCTGCGATTAAAGATGAGGTTGCCGTTGTTGACCACGGCCGCCGTACTCGCGATCGTGCCCGTCGTTCCACCGTTGCCGAGTTGGAGCGTGCCGGCGGAGATCGTTGTGATGCCGGTGTAGGTGTTGTTGCCGGTGATGGTCGTCGTGCCGGTGCCGAGTTTGGTGACGGTGCCGTTTCCGCTGATGACATAGGGGACAGTCAAGGCATCGTTGCGGTTGTAAGCAAGTGCCGAGTTGTTGATCACACCTGCGGTGCTGGCGATCGAACCGGACGTGCCGTTGCCGATCTGGAGCGTGCCGGCGGAGATCGTAGTATTGCCGGTGTAGGAATTGGCACCCGTGACGATGAGCGTGTTTGGGCCGAGTTTCTCGAGCCGACCCGATCCACTGATGACGTAGGGAACCGTGAGGTTGTCGCTACGATTGTACGCCAGCACGGAGTTGTTCGTGAGGCCATTGGTGCTGGCGATCGAGCCGGATGTGCCGCCGTTGCCAATCTGAAGCGTGCCGGCATTCACCGTCGTATTGCCGGTGTAGGTGTTGTTGGAAGAGAAGATAAGCGTGCCGGATCCGTTCTTCGTCACCGTGCCCGTGCCGCTTACGACGTAGCCCGCGGTGATGTCGTTGCTGCGGTTATAGGTGAGGCTGCCATTGTTCGTGACGCCCGAGGTGGTGGCGATGGAGCCAGATGTGCCACCGTTGCCGATCTGGAGGGTTCCGTTATTGATGAGCGTTCCGGCGGTGTACGTGTTGTTGCTCGTCAGGATGAGCGTGCCGGTGCCTCGCTTGATGAGGCCTCGGGCGCCGCCCGACGCTCCGCCGGAGTTGGCAATCACATCAGCGATGGTGAACGTGCCGTTGGCCGCGTTCGTTGTCGAAAAGGCGAAATTCGACCCGGCATTCATGCCGTTGGTCGAACTGGTGCTGTTACCCAGGTTCGTGAGGAGCGTGGTCACGTTGCCCGCGGTGAATTCGTTCACGCCACCGACATTCACTCCGAGCGTGCCTCCGCTCTTGACGTTGAGATTGGCTGCGGTCCAGAGCGTCGAGTTTCCACCGTAGAGCGAGCCCGTCGTGCCGAACTGGAGCGTGCCGGCGTTGACTGTCGTCACGCCCGAGTAGGAGTTGTTGCCCGTGAGCAGCAGTGTGCCGGTACTGTTCTTCGTAAGCGTTCCGTTGCCACTGATGTTGTAGGTGGCCGACCAAGCGTCGGTCCGGGCGTAGACGAGCGAACCATTGTTGAGGAGGTTGCTGACGTTCGTGAGCGACCCACGGGCAGTGTTGTTGCCGATCTGCAGCGTGCCTGAAGAAAGGGTGACATTGCCGGTGATCGTGCTGTTGGCCGTGATCACGAGCGCGCCGGCACCGGACTTCACAAAGCCCTGGGTGCCTGTGAGCGTGGCATCGATCGTGAAAGTGCGGTTGGCGGCGACGACGTCGATCGTGGGCGTGCCTGTCGTGACCGAAAGCCCCAGGGATTCGTTGTTGTCTTGCTTGATCGTGTAGTCGAAGGTGCTTGCACTGACCGTGATGTTTCCGCTGTTGCCGCTGGCGCCGTTCAAGGAGATCACTGGGTTCTGCGTGAGGTTTCCATTCCCGAGGGTCACCGTCACGTTGCCGGTGGGCGCGTTGTTCGTCCAGTTGGCGTTTTGGTTCCACGTCCCATTGCCCGTGGCATTCCAACTGGTTGTCTGGGCGAGGGCACTGCTACCCATCACGGCCAGGGCCAGGGCCAGAGCGGGAGCACACGCGATCCGGCGGCGCGGAAGGCAACGCACAATGAGTCGCTTCACCATCGAAATCCTCGGCAACGGACTGAAACGGAACGGGCCCTAACGAGGCCCCGCACACGAGGAGCAGTTTCCGTGCCAAGCCGCCCGGGGTTGGATCGTCGCACTTGATTATTGGCCGATTTTCTCCCTCATTTAGTTGACGTGATGCCGCGACCAATAAATTGCATAAGCAATTCTGATGCGCACCGACTGGGGCGAATCGCCCCACCCCCCTGGTTGCTGGGGACCAGTGGGTGGGGCGAATCGCCCCACCCCCCTGGTTGCTGGGGACCAGTGGGTGGGGCGATTTGCCACACCCCCAGTTGGGTGGGGCGCTGTCGCGAAGGTGGTGTGGGCGAGCGTCCGTTACGCTTGCGGTATCCTTGGCGGGGTTTTCGATCCTCGCGGCTTTCCTTAGGAGCGATGCATGACACGCTGGCGTACGACTCTCTTCGTGGTTCTCCTGCTCGCCTGCTCGGCCGCCCGTGCCGAGCTGAAAATCGCCAACGTCTTCACCGACCACATGGTGCTGCAGCAGCAGATGCCTATCCGTGTGTGGGGGTGGGCGACACCGGGCAAGGCGATCGAGGTGTCGCTTGCCGGCGACTCAAAGAGCGTGACAGGTCAGGCAACCGCGGCTGCTGACGGCAAGTGGTTCGTCGAGATGCAACCGCTCGAGGCCGACGGCAAGCCGATGACCCTGTCAGTGAAGGGCGACGGCGGGTCCGTGATGCTCAAAGACGTCCTGATGGGCGAAGTCTGGATCTGCTCGGGCCAGTCGAACATGGAGTGGTCGGTGAAGGCTTCGGGCGACGCCCAGAAGGAGATCGCGGCGGCGAACTTTCCGATGATCCGCATGTTCGATGTGCCGCAGCACCTCGAACTCGACGCGCCGCAAGCAGATGCCCAGAAAAGCCAGTGGCTCGTCTGCTCGCCGAAGACCGTCGCGAGTTTCAGTGCGGTCGGCTATTACTTCGGCCGGGAACTGTTCAAGGACCTGAACGTTCCCATAGGACTTGTCGGTTCGAATTGGGGTGGCCGGAAGATCGAACCGTTTACGCCCCCTGAGGGCTTTGCAGCGGTGCCTCAGCTTGCCGACATGAATGCCGCCATCAAAAAGATGGACCCGACGACGCCCGAAGGCAAGGCGGCCCGCGAGGCGTATGTGAAGCAGGTTGAGGGATGGGTTGCCACGGCGAAGCAAACGTTCGCGAAGGGGGGCGTGATCAGCTCCGCCCCACAGTTGAGCCTGGCTGCCCCAGCCGGTGCGACGCGGATCTACAACGGCATGGTCGCCGGGCTCGCACCCCTCAGCATGCGCGGCGCCATTTGGTATCAGGGTGAATCGAACGCCGGCGACGGCCTCAAGTACGACCTCTTGAAAGAGGCGCTCGTCAAGGGTTGGCGGAGTGTTTTCAAGAATGACGCGCTGTCATTCTATTGGGTGCAACTTGCCAACTATCAGCAGCCGAGTGATGACCCGGCAGGCGGCGGCTGGGGGCCGGTGCGTGAGGGGCAACGTCGAGCGCTGCGTCTTCCCAAGACTGGCATGGCGGTGATCATCGACATCGGCACGGCCGGCAACATTCATCCGCCGAACAAGCAAGATGTCGGCAAGCGGCTCGCCCTCTGGGCCCTCGCCAACGACTACGGCAAGGCTCTTGTCTACTCAGGCCCGCTCTACAAGTCGCATGCAGTCGAAGGCAACAAGGTGCGGGTGAGCTTCGATCATGTCGGCAGCGGATTGATGGTCGGACGCAAGCCTGGCACGGCTCCGACCGAGGAGGTGAAGGGGGGCGAGCTCGCGGAGTTTTCAGTTCGCGACAAGGACGGGAAGTGGCATTGGGCCAAGGCGACGATCGACAAGAATGACGTGATCGTGTGGAGCGACGCCGTCAGTGAGCCGACTGCGGTGCGCTATGCCTACCAGTCCAATCCGGCCAAGGCCAATCTCTACAACAAGGAAGGCCTTCCGGCGTCACCGTTCACGACGGTTGATTGAGCCGGCGCTGGTCCACGACCTCGAAGAACGTCGCTCATGATTCTGGATTCGCTCGAGTTTTCTTGCCGCTGGCACTCGGTTCACCCGGGGTTCGCGGCGGCGTTCGGGTTTTTACACCAGGCTTGGGCGGCTCCCCCCGCTCCTGGGAAATATGTTGTGGAGCCCGATCGGCTGTGGGTCATCGTGGAACAGGCGCAGGGACGTTCTCATGCCAACGCGCCGCTGGAGTTTCACAGGCGCTTCATCGACATCCAGTGTGTCTTGGCCGGTGACGAGGAAATGGGCTGGCTTCCTCTCACTGACGAGTTGACCCGTGGCGTCGACTTCAATCGCGATCGCGACATCGGGTTTTTGGCCGATCCGCCGCGGACCTGGTTCCACGTGCACCCTGGAGCGTTCACGATCTTTTTCCCCGAGGACGCCCACGCCCCGCTCGCTGGGGCGGGGTCCGTGCTCAAGGCGATCGCGAAAGTAGCGGTCGACTGGTAGCTCCCCTGCGGACCGCGCGGTCAGTGTGCCCCCGAGAGCGCCCGGAGTTGGCCTTCGATGCACGAGATCGCCTGACGAGTGGCCTCGGTGCTCTTGTCATCCGAACGTGTGAGGTTCGTTTTCCGAGCCACCTGTTGCACGAGCGCATCGACCCGTTCGCTCCAGAAGGAGGCGTGCGTGACGGGCGTTTCTGGTTCCTCGCACGTGGCCGCCTCTTCGCACCATTTTTTCATGAGCCGGCCACCGTCCTCCTGCTGGGCGCGGCAGAGCTGCAGGCACAACTCGGCTGCTTCTTTGTCGCCGGTGAGATGCAGGCCGACATCGACGCGTATCGCACCGGCCGAAACGATCGAGTTTCCAAGAAGCGTTCTTTTGTTCGCGCGGCTCGTGCAAACCACGGTGCACCAATCACCGCGCCACGTCTTGGGAACCCGTGCCAGGAAGGTGAACTCCTTCGCTCCCTCGAGCGACACCGTGTTCGACCGGCGCAGCTTGTAGAAGACCCCATGGCCGCGATTCATGGTGCCGCTCGCGAGCACGAGCGCCTTGGGTGCGATCCGTTCGTATTGATTGCTTTCGGTCCGTCGATTCACCTGGCTTCGCGACGCCGCGAGCGAGAAGATCGAATAGCCGGCAAGAGCCTCCAAATTCGTGGTGTCGGTGTCTTCCACGCGGTCGATCACTTCGATGCGATCATCCGCGAAGCGGCTCTCGAGCATCGTATTCGGGAGGTAGTCGAGGATCTTCAGCCGCATTTCCGGGCTGCTAATCATGTACGTGAAATCGATAATCGAGTCTTCGGTCCCTTCCTCCAAACTTGCGGAAATGCGAATCGTCCCTTCGATGACTTTCACGTCGGGGTACGCCGCAGCGCATTTCGTCGGCGTGACGTCTCGGCATTCGATCTTGTCGGGGACGTCGAATACGGCCTTCACATCCGCGGCGGGAGCACTCCCGGCACAGCTCACGAGGGCCATGACCGTCGCGATGGCAACAGTGGGCAGACGCTTGGAGTGAGAGAAGCCTCGTGCAGGCATGGGTTCAGGCCTCCTATTCACGACCGGGCAAGCGGCGAAGACTCGACAAGTGACGGAGAATAGTAGCGACTTCACGCAGCCGATTGAATCGCACTTTCGCGGCCCAAAAAAGCAATGAGCGCGGGCGACTCGCTCGCCGAGCCGACTGCCGTTCGGTATACCTACCAGAGCAATCTGGCGAAGACGAACCTCTCCAACGAGGAAGGTCTCCCCGCGTCGCCGTTCACCACCGTCGATTGAGCGAAAGGCAGCTCTCATGCGGAACGTTCATGTGTTTCGGATAGTTCTCATGCTGGGCATCGCGGGAGTGGCCTTCGCAACCGTTCGGGCCGATTGGCCGCACTGGCGGGGTGACGGCGGCAATGGCGTGTCGCGAACCGCGAGGCCGCCGGTCGAGTTTGGCCTCGAACAGAACCTCCGCTGGAAGGCCGAGATTCCGGGGCGAGGCTCGTCGTCACCGGTGGTCGTGGGCGAGCGGGTTTTCGTGACGACGGCCGTGCCAGTCGAGGGCCAGGATGGGCTGCTCGACTTTCGTCTGATCTGCTTTGATCGCGAGACGGGCCGTGAGGCATGGTCCCAGTCGTGCGTGAAGGCCGTTCCGCACGAGGGCACGCATGAGACCAACGGCTTTGCCTCGGCATCGCCGTGCACGGATGGCGAGCGGGTCTACGCCCACTTCGGTTCGCGTGGCCTGCATTGTTTCACAGTTGACGGCGAGCATCTCTGGAGCCGCGACTTCGGAGCCATGACCGTTCGCCACGGATTTGGCGAGGGCTCATCGCCGACGGTGGCCGACGATCTGATCATCGTGCCCTGGGACCACGAAGGGCCGTCGAAGCTCTTCGCCCTGGAAAAGCGAACCGGCAAGACGGTGTGGGAGGTGCCTCGCGACGAGCCGACATGCTGGGCCACGCCGCTGGTGGTGACGGATCGCGGTGGCACGAAGCAGGTGGTGATGAACGGCCAGAACGCCGCCCGCGGCTACGATCTTGCGACAGGTCGTGAGCTGTGGCGATGCGGCGGCCAGACTGAGAGGCCCTGTGCATCGGCTCTTGCAGCCGACGGTAAGGCCTTCATCGGAAGCGGGTTTCGCGGATCGTTCCTGGGGGCGTTCGACCTGTTGGGCCGGGGCGACCTTGCCGGTGGCCCGCGTGTGCTCTGGACCAAGCATGCAGGAACGCCCGACGTCGCGTCGCCACTGCTCTCAGGAGGTCGGCTTTTCTACTACAAGGAAAAGACAGGCCTTTTGACGTGTGTGGACGCGAAGACGGGCGAGCCCTTCTACGAAACGGTTCGCGTTCCTGGCGTTGCCCGCACCTACGCCTCGCCGGTCGCGGCTGGTGGGCATGTCTTCCTGACCGACCGCAGTGGTCGCATCACCGTCATCGAAGACGGCCCGACGCTGAAGGTCGTCGCCGAGAATGACGTGGGCGAAGGCGTGGATGCGACGCCTGCTCCCGTGGACGAATCACTCTTCGTACGCGGCGAGCGCCACATCTTTCGCTTCACCGCGAAATGACGCACGGCCGCCCGGAAGGCGGCCATGCGATGCGATGCGCACTCACATCACTTCAAGGCAGGTAGCCGCAGCCAAACGGGAGCCCGGAGGTGCGACCGGCCGGCAGGAAGCCGGCCGAGCGATGTCAGGGCACCCTTGGCGTGCCCCGACATCGCCAAGCTCGGCGGGGCCATGGATGGCCCGCCGAGCGCGAAAATCAGAAGCCGTCGTAGATCACGTGAACGTCGCCGCACTTCTTGAAGCGGACGATCACCGAGATGCCACAGCAGTAATCAAACCGTACCTGGCCACAGCCGAGGAGCGTGCACCGCGACGACTCACACGGGCAGCCCTGGCAGCAGATCGGCAGGCAGACCGGCACGGCAACCGTGCAGCAGGTCTCAGGGCTCGTCGCCATGAGAACCGTCTCGTACGTCGGCTCGGGGCAGCAGCTCGAGTGGCACTTCTTGTGCCGGTGGGCGTGCTTGTGGGAATACGTGATGCAAGGCTGCGGGCAGCATGGAGCGGCGCCACAGGTCGGTTCGGCACAGCAGACCGGCTCGAAAGCCGAGCAGCCGGGCTCGACACAACCACAGCTCGGCTCGCAGCCGCAGCTTGGTTCGGCATGCCGATGACGGAGACCGGCGTCGGCCGAGCTGCTGGCAAGCAGCATGGCGGCAGCGCCACAGAACGAGAGGAAAGAAAGGCGGGACATGGGCAAACTCCTCGGAAGGCGAGAACAAGACGTGCCGCCGGGTGGGTCGGCGGGGGCTGCGGCAGCCGCAACTCCACTACAACCTTGGCTCTTGGCCCGCTCTTGTCAAAAAATTCCGATTCCGGCAATTTGGCTGCTGGGGTCTAGTGTTTCGTAAAGCAAGCAGAATGAAAGGGTTATGCCGGTTGTGACGGCTTGTGGAGGCGGGGAGGCGGTCAACCCGGGGCTTTCCTCGGGTCACTGTGGCGTGAGGAGGAAGTCGTGGGCGTTGGCGCCGGGTTCGAGCGTGACTTCAAGCATGCTCTCGATGTTGTAGCGCCGCGGGATGAGAGGCGTCGATTCTTCGATCATTCCCTTGACCTTGCCGGTGAACTCATCCAGGTCCTCGATTTTCTTGCCGGTCTTTTGCAAGGCATGAATCTCGACACGGTAGCTCCCCGGGGCGAGTCGGCTTTCGAGTGGGAAGGCATACCGGCCGTCTGCGATGGTCACCGCCGCTCCGTGGCCCTTGGTGCCTTGGAGCGGAAAAAGACGGATGCCCCCCTCCGCAACGGGCACGTTGTCAAACCGCACGTCGCCTGAAAGCGAGGCCGGCGTGTATGAACCGCAGCCGGAGAGAAGCACAAGCAGGGCGACGAGGATGGCTGTCGTAGTCGGTGGTAGGAGAACGGCCTTCATGGGGAATCGTGCCGGGCGGTGCTCATTGGGTGATGCTCGCCCCGCTCTCGCCGCGGTCGATCGTGCCATAGGCCTGCCAGACATTAATGTCGACCGAGTCAGACACGAAGTGGACGGCGCCGTCGCCCGTGGTGGCGTTCACGCCGCCGGTGTGACGGCTGCGGGCCGGAAGAACGCCAACATAGCTCCACCCCATGCAATCCGTGCCTTGCCGCGAGAGGATCGCATCGTTGGGGCCGGTGGTGGTATTGAAGCTCCACGACGAATTGTAGACCCCATGAAACCATGACGCCCCTCGGTTGGAAGCCACGCCGGACGCAGCCGAGGAGAGCAGCCCTTGGGTGCACTGTGTGTAGGACGACGTGTTGCCGGCGGCGTAGTAGGTGGGCGAGCCAATCACGCACTCCGAAACCAAGATCGTATTGGAAAGCCCATCTCGGATTCTGGCGACGGGTTTCACTCCAATCATGCCCCCATTCGACTGGATCACGACGATATTGAACGGCGCCTCCAGATTGTTGTTGCCGACGAGTGCGGGGTAGTTCTGGCCCATGAGCGGCAACGCATTCTGCTGGCGGCCGCTGTTCACCACGTAATTCGTGGGCTCGCTGGAGGCAACCGGCTTCGAAGCCGGGTCGCTCGCGCAACGCACGGCATCGAGGCGCGTGTTCATGAGGGCGAGATTGATGTTGCCCACCGGGTATGGGTATGGGTCGGACGCGACGTTGAAGTCGACTTTGTCATGCAGGCTTTTCTGCTCGAGGTAGGGAAGCATGTCAACGACCCATGTGGTCAGGTTCGAGTAAACGCCACTGGCTATCGGACTCTGTAGTCGCGAGGTTGCCGCCGGCAGTCGCTGATGTTGACTCATGTATCCCGACATGGCGACGCCGATCTGCTTGAGATTATTCGAGCAGTGGATTCGTCTGGCCGCCTCACGGGCCCCCTGCACGGCCGGGAGCAACAGGGCTACCAAGAGAGCGATGATCGCGATCACCACAAGAAGTTCGACCAGCGTAAAACCACGCCGGTTTCGGTGCGTAGTCATTGGAGCCCCCCACGGTGCCTTACGCGCCAGGCGTCAGCCGCCGCCGCACCACGTATCCGATTCCGGCAACGCCGAACATCGCGAGTGCGAGCGTGGATGGCTCGGGCACCACGACGAGATTCAACACGCCGGTGCTTTGCGTGAAGGTCCAAGATTCGGCGCCGCTGTTCGTGGTGGTCGTCCAGACGCCGGCATTGTTGGTGAGCGTACCCGTGTAGTTGCCGGTCAGGGACACGAAGTCGAAGGAATTCGACTGGGTCGCAAAGTCAAAGAGGTCGAACGTGTAGTTGCCCGCTGAAAACGTCGTCCCGATCGCCAGATTCATGGTGCCGTTGTAGGTCAGGGCCCCGGGAGCGCCCACGACATCGACGGCGTCGAACGTCGAGCCACGCGACGTGCCGTTGATCTCCATCGTGGTGATCGTGGTGTCTTGGAGCGCCAGGGAACCATTGAACGTGAGGAGCCCAGGGCTGTTACCGGGGCTGAGCGATCCGGCGATCGTGGTCGCACCCACGATCGTGCCGTTGCCGCTGAGCGTCGCACCCGAGGCGACGGAGATCGAGCCATTGCCCGTGTAAGAGCCGTTCATGACGAGCGTGCCGGCGCTCACTGTCGTGTTGCCAGTGTAGGAGAGGGCACCAGTGAACGTTTGCGTGCCGTTGCCCGTCTTGATGAGGCTACGGGCGCCGGTGATCGCGCCTGAGTAGCTGAGGTCTTTGCCATCGACGGTGTTGAGCGTGATGGTGGTGACCGAGCCGTAGCCGCCGGTAGTGGTGGTGTAGATGTCGGCGAGGTTCTTGTTGCCGATCAGGCCGCCGAGGTTGAGGGCCGCTCCGGTGGTTCGCAAACCGCTGCCCCCCTGGCCCACGATGCTCGTCGTGGTGTCGAACGGGCTGAACTGCAAGGCATTGGCATTGGTCAGGCTCAGAATGCCTTTTTGAATGATCGTGTTGCCGGTGAACGTATTTGCCTGCTGCAGCACGAGTGTCGCGTTCCCTGTGGAAAAAGAAGTCATGGTAAGGTTGCCTGCGCCGGCGATGGTGCCGTCGAGCGTGAAGGTTTGGTCATTGTTCGCGATGAAACTGCCGCCGCCGGCACCGAGCGTGATGCCCCGATTCCCGAAGGCAACCGTGCCGCTACCAAAGTAAAGCGATCCATCGTTCAGGGTGACCTGATCAGCAACGAACGAGCCCGGATTGCTGCCCAGGCTTCCCGCGCCAGCGATACGGACCCGACCGCCGTTCACCACGGTCTTGCCGGTGTAGGTGTTTGTAGCGTTGAGGTAGAGGAAACCCGTACCCTCTTTGGTGATCCCAAAGCCCCCACTGATCGGCCGGGCGATGGTCAAAAGCGTCTCAAAGACGCCGCTATCCACATCCACGGTCAGGTTGCCACCGAGTGCGACTGAGCCAACACCCGTGCTTCCGATGGTGTGAGTCACGAAGCTGGTGCCCACAACCGTGATCGTGGGCGCGACCGTTGCATTGCCGAGTGTGAGGGTGCGCCCGGTAGAAACGCCGTTATCTAAACGGATCGACGCGTTGCTGGTGAGTTGATCCAACGTGATCGCGCCAATGGTGCGGTCAACGTCGATGAAATTGGTCAAGTTTCCAGGCGTGCCGCTGAAGATAATGCCGTTGGCGGCGTTGAAGACCGGGGCGGAAGACCAATTCGCGGAAACGGACCAATTGCCGCTCGTGCTCCCGGTCCATGTATAGTCCGTCGCATGAACCTGGCCGGCGGCGACGAGTGCGGCAATGAATGCGACGAGGTGAGCGAGTAGAGATTGCTTCATGTTCATGGCGAGTATCCTGGGCGAACTTCAGCCCGCGATCGAGAAGACACGGCTGCGGTAGGAGAGGAAGACCTCTCACTTCGAGATTGGTTTTCTTCGACGATTCGAATTGCGCCAAAACCTGTATCTGATATTCAAACAAAACTGATCCTAAGACTCGCGACCCTGAACACAACGCGACGAATTTCGTTTCTGGATAAAACTTTTTTGAATTTGGAACCCTTCGGAAGGGACGCAGGCAAGCCGTTCGGTCTATAATCTCGGCCGAATACAGTGCATTGCCACGCAGTGTTTCGAATTCCGCCCGTCGTTTTTTTGTTCTCGGGGCGCCCCATGAGACCACCTCGCCGCATTGCCCTCGCGCTGGACGTCGCGCTGCTCTACAAGAATCACACGGGCGTCTTTGCCGGCATTCAGCGGTATGCCGACGAGGCCGGTTGGCGGGTGCTCATCGACAACTGGGCCGAAGGCAGCATTGCGGCCTCGCCCAAGGCCCAGCCGGCATACGACGGCGTGATCGCCCGCATCACCGACGCACGGCTGGGCCTCGTCGCCCAGGCCAGAAAGCGAGGGTTGCCGGTGGTGAATGTGATGGGCGGGTCATCGATTGTCGATCAGGTGCCGGGAGTGTTTCCAGACTACGAACAGGTCGGTCGCCTCCAAGCGGAGCACCTTCTTGCGCACGGCCTGCGCTCGTTCACGTTCCTGACGACGGCGGACAATCGGCCGAATTTCCGGCAACAGGCAGGCTTCCTCGCGACCATCAAGGCCAGAGGTTTTTCTGTCACCTCGCTCGAACTCCCAGACACTTGGGATGACTCCCTCGCAGGTCACAAGCAGAGCCAGGTCATGCTCACGAAATGGCTCGATGCTTGGAAGCGACCGATAGGACTCGCCGGCTCAGGCGACGATATTTTGCGGGTCGCCATGCAGATGTGCCTGGACCGTGGATGGCATATCCCCGACGAAGTGGCCGTCATCGGCACCGGCAACGAGATTCTGCTTTGCGAGCAGCCCAAGCCATCGCTCTCGAGCGTCGAGATCGGGTTCGAGCGGGTGGGCTACGAGGCCGCGAGGCTCCTTGATCGCCTGATGGCCCAAGCCGAGCGAGACGCGAAGTCCAGGCCGCATAACGGTGCGCGACGGCGCACAGCGATCCCTGCGGCCGCGCCCATGCATGCCGTCCTGCCGCCGGTTCGGATCGTCGTGCGGGACAGCACGAGCTCGTTCCTGGCCGAAGACCTGCTCGTCGCCGAGGCTCAGAAATTCATTGCGGCCAATTGTGACCGCCGCATGGGCGTGAACACCGTCGCGGCAGAGCTCTCCGTCAGCCCGAAGACACTCCAAAAACACTTTGCTTCGGCGCTTGACCGGAGCGTCGCCCAGGAGATCCGCCGGGCGCGGATCGAACGAGCCAAGCAGGAGCTCGCTGAAGGCAAGCGATCGATTCACGAGGTCGCGAGGCTCGCCGGGTTCAAATCAAACGTAAGTCTCTCGGTGATCTTCCGCAGGGAGGTCGGCCTCACACCGAGCCAGTACAGAGCCCAGCGGTTGCTTCCGCAGCGCTCGTGAGCGAGGCCGATGACGGCGAAGACGGGAGCGGTGTGTCATTCCCGACCGTAGCCAGGACTGGCCTACGCCAGCATCTGGCGGAAGCGGCCGAAGAGGTAGGCAGAGTCGTGGGGGCCGGCGGCAGCTTCTGGGTGGTACTGCACGCTCGCGGCGGGCATCGAGCGATGGCGCAGGCCTTCGATCGTGCCGTCGTTCAGGTTGCGGTGGGTGACCTCGAGCTCGGGAGGGAGCGTTTCTTCATCGACGGCAAAGCCGTGGTTCTGCGACGTGATCTCGACCTTGCCGGTCTCGAGATCCATGACCGGCTGGTTCGCGCCGCGGTGGCCAAACTTGAGCTTGAAGGTTTTGGCGCCGCAGGCCAGGGCGAGGAGTTGGTGGCCCAGGCAGATGCCGAACATCGGCACCTTGCCGAGCAGACCGCGCACGGTCTCGACGCAGTAGCCGAGCACCTCAGGATCGCCTGGGCCATTGGAAAGGAACACGCCGTCGGGCTTGTGCGCCAGCACCTCTTCGGCCGTCGACCGGCCCGGAAGCACGGTGACGTCGCAGCCAAGGCTTGCGAGGTGGCGGGCGATGTTCCACTTCATGCCATAGTCGAGGGCCACGACCTTCCTGCGCGCAAGCGCACCAGGCACAGCCGGAAAGATGCCCCCTTCGGTCGGCTGTTGCATCGGTGTGGCCCACGCGTCGAGGGCTTCGGTCCAGTGGCTCGCATGCTCGGACATGACTTCGCCGACCAAGTCGCGGCCGACGAGCGGCGGAGCCTCGCGGGCCATTTTCACGAGCGAGTCGGCGTCGAGCACCTCGCTCGACAGCACACCGGTCATCGCACCGCGAATCCGCAGCCGTCGCACGAGGGCGCGCGTGTCGATGCCTGCGAGCCCGACGACACCTGCCTTGGCGAGGTAGTCACCGAGCGAGTCGGTCGCCGTAAAGTTGCTCGTGATCCGGCTGGCCTCGCGGACGACGAAGCCTGCCATCTGGAGGCGACCACTTTCGACGTCGTCTGGGTTCACCCCGTAGTTGCCGATCTGCGGCGCGGTCATCGTGAGGATCTGGCCGCGGTAGGAGGGGTCGGTGAGGATCTCCTGGTAGCCGGTCATCGACGTGTTGAAGCAGACCTCGCCGGAGACCGTGCCCTTGGCTCCGAAGGATTCGCCGAAATAGACGGTGCCGTCCTCGAGAGCGAGTGCCGCGCGTGCCACTACAAAGGCCTCCAGAAATGGGTGGTGCGAGTCGCGTGCGGCCAGGATCGCCGAGGCCGACGTACGGCCATGATACCGATGGTCGCAGCCGCGTCGCGGGCGGGTAGAATCATCCCGGCGAAACCGAGGTTTCTGGTTTCACCGTCGTGCCCCCATAGCTCAGCTGGATAGAGCGTGGCTTTCCTAAAGCCAAGGTCGCAGGTTCGAATCCTGCTGGGGGTAGTTTCGGGTCGAGCCGGCCTTGAGTGCAGCCGCGATAGTCCTCTACCGTCTCCAGGCCTTTCTCCCGGAGACGACGACCCATGACGATTACTCTGTCGATGCTCCGCCAACCCGCGAAGGCATTCCGCGGCATGGCATGTACGGCAAGCGTTGTTGTCGCGCTTGTGACTGGCGGCAACCCGGCGAGCGCGCGTGCCCAAGACTTGCTCAACGAAGCACCGACCGGCAAGGTCACAGGCCATCCGGCGCTGGCCAAATCGCCACGGCATGCGACCACGGCCCAGGGGCATCAAGGCGATGCCGTGAACGTGGCCTTCATCGGCACCGAAGAAGAGTTGCACCGGACGCTGGCCCTGGCGGGCTGGTACGCCGCCGATCCGATCACGCTCGAGACGTCGCTTCGCATTGCCGCCGACTGTGTGCTCGACAAGCCCTACGCCCACGCGCCGGTCAGTGATCTCTATGTCTGGGGCCGCAAGCAAGATGCCGCATTCGAGCAGCCGGTCGGCCGAAGTCCGAACCAGCGGCACCATGTGCGTTTCTGGAAGTCACGCGAGGTCGATGCCCATGGAAGGCCTCTCTGGCTCGGCGCTGCGACGTTTGACGAGCGTGTGGAGATCAGCCGAACGACCGGAGGCTTTACGCACAAAATCGCCCCGGCCATCGACAAAGAACGCGACAAGCTGCTCGTCGATTCGATCTCAGCCAGCGCCCTCGACGGCTACTACTGGGTCGACCAGTTTCACGCAGCAGACCGGGGCACCAACGGCG
>CAZCHF010000024.1:0-28360 GCA_964498325.1 uncultured Candidatus Kuenenia sp. | reverse complement strand
TTATTTCACGGACCGCCGTCTGGCTGTCGGCGTCATCGACCTACGGCGATAGAAGGCGCCGTGCTCCGCCGTCGATCATTCGGTGACAATCGTCGGTTTTCCCTCGAGGTATCCCAAGGACGCAAGAAATGTGTCGGCCTCGACCAGCGTGGCGAGGAAAAACTTTGCTCCGCCCTTGGACGCGTTGAAAAAGCCGTGCCCTTGGCCCTCGTAGGGAACCACCTCGCACCGGTTGCCTGCCGCCTCCATCGCATCGGCGAATGCTTCAGCTTGGGCGAATGGCACTGTCGTATCAGCGGTCCCGTGGAGGATGAGCGTTGGCGGCACACCCTTCCTCACGTGATGCACGGGAGACAGTTGTTTGGCATGGCCCGCAAACCGTGCCACCAAGCCGGCGCCGCGTTTGTCGTCGCCCCAGCCGGCGGCTGTGGTGTTCAGCACAGGATTGAACAGCACCAGCGCGTCGGGAACGCTGCTGACCTTCGTGTCTTCCCCCTTTTCGTCGTAGCCTTCGACCGTCCCTGTCGCGGCGGCAATATGCCCACCGGCCGATCCACCCGCCGCGACGATGCGATTCGGGTCGATGCCCAAGGTGGCGGCGTTGGCCCTGGTCCAGCGGATGGCGCTCTTGGCATCCGTGACACACGCGTCTGGCGTGACGCCATGCCGGCTCTTCACGCGATATTCGGCCGTCATGGCGACCATGCCCCGCGAAGCCAGATACTCGCACTGCCGTTCGAATTGGGTCGGCGTGCCACTGGTCCAGCCGCCGCCAAAGAAAAACACGATCGCGGCTCGCTTGTCGGTTCGAGCATGACCAGGTGGGAGGTAGATCGTCATGGCGAGGTCGACGCCACCGACCTTCTTGTACGTTCGTGTTTCCCGGGTCACGCCGCGGATTGCAGGAAACGTGAAGTCTGAACCTTGGCCCACTGCTGCCACTGGGTAAATCGCCGCAATCAAGAGGCCAACGACAAGGAGCCGCATTGTGGTGCTTTCTGTGGAGGAGCGATGCGTGTGCGTGAGATCGCGATCTGAGCCGCCAGTCTATTCCTTCCACGCACCGAAAGAGGCGAAGCAGGCGTTTTTGTGGAGCAGTTCCACGTGGGCGAAACCGACTCGACGGAGGAGGTCGAGTTGGTACGTGACCGGTCGCGGTGAGTCCTCGCGATCGATGTAGGCAAGAACCTTGTGGCGGTAGTCGGCGCCGCCGAGGCCTTCGAGATACTCGCCATAACGGGACCACATCATGTGGCTGATCGGCGCTGTTTCCTGCGCGACCAGATCGGTGATCCAGAATGAGCCACCGGGACGGAGCAATGAGATTACCTTTTCAAACGCGGCCTGCCAGTCTTCGTCGTCGCGCAGGTGATGGAGGACCGCGGCGGCGAGCACGACGTCGAAGCTTTCTTTCGGCAGATCGGCCTCTCGGAAATCGGTGTGCCATGTCGTGACCGTCGCGATGCCGGCAGCGACCACTCGCTCCCTGGCACGCTCGACCATCGGGCCGCTGAGGTCGAGCAGGTCGCTTGCAAACGGTTTGCCGTAGGCCTCTCGCAGCGCGAGCGTGTTGTTGCCGGCTCCGCAGCCGATGTCCAGCACCCGCTCAATGGCAGGAGTCAGCCGCACGGCAGCTTCGGTGATCAATTGCATCGAAAGCGGCGCGTCCATCGTCGCTGACTGGCCCGTCTCCAGATTGCTGAAGCGTTCGACGTCGGCATCGAATCGGGCCGCAATCTGTGCCGGGGTCGACTTCGCTGAAAAGTCGGTCATCTGAACCTTCAGGGCGGCGGACCGCTCGCGGCGTCGTAGAGTCTCCGTTTCGTCATCCATTGTCGGGGCTCACCTCGTAGGCTGGACTCGCCCGAGTGTACGTAATGAGGTCTGCCCGACTCGACGATAGACTGCGTGGGCGGGCGGCATGACCGCTGTTCCGCGAGCGTAAGCCTTTGACTTCGTGGTTCGTTTCACTGATGCCAATTCGGATCGTTCACACCGCCGACTGCCACATCGGACTGCCCTTCAAGGCGTTCGAGGGCGTGCCTGCCCTTCGATCGAAGCTCATCGAGGAGCGATTCACGGCACTCGGGCGGCTCGTCGACGAGGCCAACTCGCGCCGGGTCGATTTTTTCGTCGTCGCCGGCGACCTCTTCGACACCACCAGGGTGACGAAAGCCGACATTGCCCAAACCGTGGGGATCCTGAACGGCTTCGCGGGCGTGGCGGTGATCGTCGTGCCCGGCAACCACGACTATTTCACCGGGCCAGAGACCGAGGTCTGGAAGCGGTTTCGAGAAGCGGTCACGGAGGCTGGAGCATCGTCGATTGATCTCCTGACGTCTCCTGTGGTGAAGGGGTACGAAGTCGGTGACGAGACGGTCTGTTTCTTTCCGTGCCCCTGCCCTTCGAAGACCGGTCGCGAATCCACGATCGGCTGGGTGGCCGATGCGGCCCGCGAGTATCCAAACGCCTCGCGAATCGGCATCGCGCATGGCAACGTGACCGGCCTGGGCCTCGACGCCGAAGGCCACTACTTCACGATGACGCCAGATGAACTCCAGGCATCCGGCGTCGTGACCTGGCTCCTGGGCCATATCCATGTGCCCTTTCCGCCGGAGCTGTCGGGGACGCAATCACCATTCTTCATGGCCGGCACGCACACACCCGACTCGGTTCGCTGTCGCCACCCGGGCTCCGCCTGGTACATCGAGTGCGCTGGCGGAGAAGTCAGCCGCTACGAACGCCTCACGCCTGGCAAGGTCCGCTTCGTGCGGCTCGAGCGCGAACTCTCATCAGCCGATGCCATCGGGGCGCTCCTGGCCGAGTGCCAGCGGCTTGCCGCGACTTCCACGGTGCTCGATCTGCAACTCTCGGGTCGACTCGCCGCGAGTGAACGGTCGTTGCTCGAGGAGAAGCTCAATGAGATCGGGCGCGAGTTTTTGCACATGTCGGTCGACCAAGAATTTCATGAGCCACTCGATGCGGCGATGATCGAAGCGACGTACCGTCGGGGAGGCCTGGCCGAGCGCCTGCTCACGGCACTCCTCGCCGACACCGACCATCCCGATGCCGCCACGCTCGCCCACGAGCTTGTGTCGGAGGCCGCGCGTCGATGAAGCTCCTCGGTGCCAGGCTCCATCCCTTCGGAAAATTCGCCGACGCGTCGTGGGATCTCACGCGGCCGCTGGTCGTCGTCCATGGGCCCAACGAATTCGGCAAGTCGACGCTGCGCCACGCCATCGTTCACGCGCTCTTTACGCCGACGAACCTCACGGCGGCCCGACAGAAGCAAACCATCATGCCGTGGTTTCCGCTGCCGACGGGCGATCACGCGGCCGTCACGCTCACCTTCCAGCACGCCGGAAGAACCTGGACGCTCGATAAGCACTGGGGTGCCGGAAACGCGTGCAGGCTCTCTGATGGAACGAGCACGATCGCCGATCCCGGAGCCGTTCAGTCGCAGCTTGCCGCCATGCTCGCCCATGACGAGGCGACATTTCGCCATGTGCTCTTCACGGGCCAGGCCGAGCTCGAGCAGACGCTCGCCGCCATCAAGGCCAACAGCAAGACGCTTCGAGACATACGCGACGTCATGAAGCTCGCGGCCGATGCAACCGGTGACGTCGACGAGCAGAAACTACGGCAGGTGCTCGACGCCAAGATCGCTGGGGCGTTCAGCCGTTGGGACCAGACACGGGACCGCCCCGAGCGGCAGAACGGTCAGGAGCGAGACTGCCGGAACCCATGGAAGAAAGAGGTCGGCACGATCCTTGCGGCTTGGTATGCCTGGCAGCGGCTCGTCGAGGAACGGCAAGCCATTCTCAGCATCGAACAGGATATCGATCGCTCCAACCTCGAGGTGGCTGCGGCTGATCGCGAGATACGCGAACACGATGCGTTCGTGCAGCGGCACGGAAACCTCCGGAGTGCACTTGCCGATCGCGCCCAACTGGAGGAACGCGTCCCGCGGCTCGAACAGCAGGTCGCCGCGATGCGCGAAGCGTTTGGTGCGTGGCCGCTGGCCCAAGCGTCGGTGGAAGCCTGGGGGAGACAGCGGCCCGATCTCGAAGCCTCCCTCACGCGACTTCGGCAGGAACGCGAACATGCTGAGGCGCGTCGCACGGGCGCTGCGACGGCTGCAGCTTTCGAGCGCATCGCGAAGGCGCAGGAAGCGTGGGAGGCAGCCGCCAAGCTGGCGAAGTCGTTCGCGAGCCCTGGGGCTGCGAAGCTTGCCGAGCTCGCCAGGCTCGAAAGAGCGATCACCCGTGCCGAAAGTGTATTGGCGGCGCGCACGCTCTCCTGGCGTGTCGAATCGGAATCACCGGCGACCGTGTCGATCACCCGGGGAAGCGACCCGCCAGAGACGATTCCCCTGGGACCCGACGGCGCGAGCGGCGACGCTGCGGCACTCGTCGCGGTCCGTGCCGAAGGGCTCACGGTGTCGGTCGCCAGCGGCACCGACGATGTCGCGTCGCTGCTTGCCTCGCTGGCCGCCGATCGCCAGAACCTCGTCGATCTGCTCGCATCATGCGGTGCCAGTTCGCCCGAGGCAGTCAGACTCGCTGACGCGCGGGCTCGCGATGCCGATGCCGCGGCAGCGAACACGAAGCAAGTCCTTGAAGGCCTTCTTCAGGGCAAGTCGATGGCCGATTGGGAAGCGGCCGTGGCAACGCTTGCGGCACTTCCGGCGACTCGCGATCTGGCAGCGATCGATGCCGAGATCACAGCCTGCCAATCGCAGCGAGCGACCGGTGACGCGGTGGCCGCCAAGCATGCCGAAGCGATGGCCGCCTGGTCGACCAAGTACACCGACATGGAGTCGCTTGGCGTCTGCCTCGTCGAAGCCCAGAGCGAACTCAAGAAGGCGAAAGACCGCCTTGCAGCCATGCTGGCGCTCCCGCCAGGGTTTGAGACGGTGAAGGCGTTTCTGGAGGCGCTCGATGAGGCCGAATCGAAGCGAAGGGGGGCCGAGAGGCGGCTTTCGGTTGCCCGCGAGGAACTTGCAGGGCTCACGGCCAAGCTGGGCGATGGCAGAAGCGAAGACGTGGCCGAAGCCGCGGAGTGTGCCAAGCGTGTCTACGAGCGAGCCCTCGCGACAGGTCGCACGTACCTTCGCATTCGCGAGGAACTTGACCGGATCACGACGGAGTCTGGGGAGAATCCACTCAGCGCCTTCGTGGCGAAGGTTGCCGGACTGTTTTCGAGGATCACGGGCAACCCCGCGTCCCTCGGGTTCGAAGGCGGCCAAATACCGACGAGCGTGGTTCGCGGCGAGGTGGCTCTCGCGCCCGAACAGCTCTCGCACGGAGGTGCTGGGGCCCTCGCCCTTGCGGTGCGACTGGCGATGGCCGAAGCCTATCTTGCGGAAGGTGGCGGATTCATCATCCTCGACGATCCGCTCGTTCACTTCGACGCGGAACGCATGGCGGTCGCCGCCGAGATCATCCGCCAGTTTGCAAGCCACTCGCAGGTGATCTACTTCACGTGCCACGACCATCACGCCGAGGCACTCTCGAGCCCCGCGAACCAGGCTTGAGCCATCTCAGAGTTTTGGAAGTGGAAAGGCGAAGGGCACCACGCCTTCAGCTTCGAAGAATGCGACGACAGCTTCGAGTATGGCCTCGGCCTGGTCGAAGGGAATGTCCTTCGGAATCGTCGGTCCGTCATACGTGGCGCGCGTGACTTCCCACTGTTCCTGAAACGTATCCAAGCCATCGCAGTCAACGTATCGCGACTGGCAAGCGATCCTGAATTCCTTTCCCACTCCACGCCAGAAATCGACTTCATCAATTCCGTGAACGCTGTGGATACGACCGATGTCGTAGAGATCTCGTGATCGTATTGCATCGCCAGGTTTCTTGACCTTGGATCGGTACGTTGGCAGTGAGCTCAGGAAGGCTCTTAGCTTTTCGCCGGCGATGCGTTGGAGGGTGTAGGCCTGGACGTGATACCCACCCACGTCGAGTGGGGAAACGGAGTGAGGTAACAGGCTTTCGGGGGACGCGATATCGATTTTAAGAGAAGGCAGGCTTCGAACTGATCGCGAGAGGTCTGCGACACTCATCTTTACGTTGAACGCATCCCATCCCAGGGGATGAGCCTTTGCGCTCAGGACCGTGAGTTTTTCGAGTGCATATCGCACAGGGTCATGTCGGGCGAAGGCTCGGCGAATGGCGAGCGTCAACATCCTTTCCAGAAAGTCTTGCTGCGAGGCTCGCCCCGGGTACTCGTCCACGAAACTGACGGCGAGATTCGAGTCTAGGTCGAGAGACTGTCGGCCACCACCCAGCCGCAGACTCAGCACACGAGCCCCCTTGAAGACCATCGCCTTATTGAGCTCGGCCGAGGCGGCAATCGCAACGAAGATTTCGTCCAGAACCTCGGACTTCCAGCGATCCGCGTCATCTTTGTTCATGGAACTTTCACAAGCCAGGCTTCGTTGAGGGCTGTGTATTGGACCCCCGGCAGCAGCGAGATGCAGGCATGCGGGTTCTGGCGGTCAATGTTTTCCCGGCAGGTTTCGAGGTGTCGGCGTAGTTCAGCGCCAGGGGCCACGCCAAAAGCTTCCATGAGTGCTCCGAGGCGTCGCGCGGTGGCCGGATAGTCCATCGCTTGGAGGTAACTCACCAGGCGGTCCTCGTCGATGCGATGCGAATCGAGCCCTTCACGCCAGGCCTCGAAGACAACTTCAGGGCCGCCGCAGTGAAACGGTTTGAAGAGGCTGTCCAAAAGCGTCTGCTCGAGCGTCGTGATGCGAATCCGTTCATGAGGTCCGCGTGCTACCGTTGCGACTCCCGGCACCAGTCGCATGGATCGGCGAGTGGCGTAGTACGGCACCCCGTGATAATGGAACTGGAGCGTCCCGAAGCTGAGCGTTTTTCTTTTCTTCGTGGACGGCGGAGACTCGTGCCGTGGAGCGGCCTGTACGGTGACCTTTGGGCTCAACTCAGCGACATGGTGATGGGCGACAACCTGTGTCGTCAGTTCATGGAAAGCCACGGCGCTGAAGTAGCAGATGACTCCGGCTGGCTTGGCTGCCATGAGCAGTTCGAACGGATCTATTTCGGCGTCATCGCCAAGGCGGCTTTCGAGGAGATAGAACGCCCCGCGGTCAGTCGCGATCGGCGAAGCCAGGCCGATGTCGCAGAGCCATTTCAGCAGCGAGCGATTTGATTGAGCCGGGCCGAAGCCCTCGGCCGCCATGGCCTGTTGGACGAGGCCGAGTGTGACCAGGAGGGCCTGCCCTGACCAGCAGCGAGTTGTCGGGTATTGCTGGGATCGGACAGCGATTTGCTGGTTCAAGCGGGCGAGAAACGCTTCGCGATACGCCTGCTCTCGCTTTACTCTGTCCGGTCTTTTTGGCATGGCCATGTTGGCTTGTGCTCAGGCTATGCTTGCTAGCAAGCATAGCCTGAGCACAAGCCAAAGTCAAAAAATAGCGAAATTCTCGACGAGACCAAAATTCTTCATGCTTCCTTCATTATCATCCGATACGCTACGCTAGCGTAGCGTATCGGATGATAATGAAGATGTCAATCGTTCTCGCTGCAGTTGGTGCATAGCGGTGGTTCCCTATAAACCGCCTGCGTAATTCATGGTGACCATCACGCCGAGGCACTCTCGAGCCCCGCGGACCAGGCGCGGGCGTAGAGGTCGACTTGTGGGCGGTAGTGAGCCTCGAGGGCAGCGGCACCGGCTTCAGTGACGCTTGTCGTTTTCCAGTCGACGATCATCCAGTCGGTCATGCCTGGCGGCGGCGCGGCGACATCGGGGTTCTCTTTGTAGACCGCATCGATCTGGCCGCGGATGAGGACGGGGATGTGGGGTGGGCTGTCGGTCACGACCGCGTCGCTCGGGCCGAGATCGACGGTCACCTCCGATGGGACCGCTGCGGAATCGACCGCGATGACGAAGGGAACTTCGACGTCGTGCACACGGCTCGTCTCGATTCGTTGCCAAACGTCGCTGCGTTGGATGTCTTGAACGAGATCCAGGGCACGCTGGACGAGCTCCGCCCGGTCGAGGCCACATTCGGTAAGAGAGGTAGTCGCCAGACCGCTCGTCGCGGCTGCTTCGAGGGCTTCTCGTGATGCGATGCCGCGTCCGGCAAGTTCGAGCAGCCGGTGGATCACGGTGCCCCACTCCTGGCCGAGGCCGCGGCCGGAATACTTGAGCGCCTCGGCAGGTTCCGTCAGGAAATCGCGAGGCGTGACCGTGCCGTAGGTCGGTCGCCTGATCGCGGCAAGGGCGGTCACTCGGGCCTCGTGGGCGGTTGCAACAGCTGCGGCGTTCCCTATCGCCTTGGCGGCGGCTTCTGCACGGGCCCGCTCGGCCGCCTCATTCGGCGGCAGCTCCGGGAGTGTGGCGACACCGACGATGTCAGGCGAAAGCTCACGCCACCCGCCCGAGGCCTCCCCCTTCGAGTCTTCGAATACCGACACGACAAGACACGTGCCAGGCCGCGTCCCGGCCACATAGTTGAGCCGCAGATACTCGGCCTCGAGATACCGCTTTTCGGTCGCCTCTGCCTCGTGCCAATTCGCGGGTGCTGCGAGCGTGCCGCCGTCGCGGCCAAAGACTCCTTCACTCGCCACCTTCAGGAAACCCCTCGCCTCCCCGCCGGCTCGCGACACATGCCACGACGGTGTGCGATCGCGTTTCGGGCCGTCGGTGTCGCAGAGAAAGACGACCGGTGCCTCCAAGCCTTTGACCTTGTGCAAGTTCATCACCCGCACCGCGCCGGCCGCCTTCGCGTCGATTGAGACCGTGTCGAAATCCTGCTTCGGAAACCCGTCAGCCACGAGGTCGTCGATCCGATCGACCACATCCTGCACCGACGTGAGCATCGCCCGCTCGGCTCGCACTCGCTCGATGAACGTCGTGATCGTGCCAGCCCGCGCGCGGCCGCGCCGTCCGGCGCGGCCATCGGCCGCCGACGCGACGAGCAAAAGACCGGCGTCGCGAACGATCTGCTCGATGGCGGCCACCAGTGGCAGCGAACCCGCCAGCCGACGCCAAAGCCGAAACGTCTCGGCGGCATCGCTCATGCGATGAGCGAGCGTTGGGTCCGCACTGGCAAGGCCCGCGGGCACGCGAAGCCTGCCGTCGATCGTGCCGCCGGCGGCATGAAAGGCGTAGAGATCGGCATCGCTGAACCCAAACACCGGCCCACGCAAGAGGGCTAGCGCCGCCACGGTGTCGTCCGGGTCAGCAACCACCTCGAGACACAGCTTCAAGTGTTGAAGATCTTCGCGACTGTCGGGGCCTTTGCGCCCCGTCACGTCACACGGCAACCCCACGGCCTCGAGGGCCTCGGCGTACGTCGAGAGTTTTCCGGTGTCCCAGGTCACGATCATGAAGTCTTCCGGGCGGCACGCCGGGTCGATCCCGGAGCCCGTGCGGGGAATCGGTAGCTTGGCATCGATCGCCCGTCGGATGAACGTGGCGACGGCCTCGGCCTCGGCCCGCACGCTCTTTCCGCTCACGCGGAGTTGGCGAAGCCCTTGGAGCGTGCCGGCGCGATCGGTGCCACGGCCCGCCTGGCTCGGTGTAAAGCCAGGTCCGTAGCGTTCGGCGCCCGCGGGACGGTGCTCGTCAAAGCGGGTCGCGAACTGGTCATTGACCCACGCGACCAGGTCGGGGGTGGTACGAAAGTTGGTGTTGAGGTGCAGCACCGCGCCCCCCGATGCCGTGATGCGGTCCTTCACAAACTCAAAGGTGTCGATGTCGGCACGGCGAAATCGGTAGATCGACTGCTTGGGGTCGCCCACCACGAACAGGCTGGCAGGTTTGATGGTGGTGGCCCGCCAGTCAGTCGCCTCGGGATCATCCGCCGCCAAGAGCAACAGAATCTCGGCCTGCAGCGGATCGGTGTCTTGAAACTCGTCGACCAGCAGGAACGGATACCGCTTGGCGAAGCCGACGCGCACATCGGGTCGCTCTCGCAGCAACCGGGCCGTGCGATCGAGGAGGTCATGGAAGGAGAGCATGCCCGAGGCGATCCGCAGCCGCTCGTAGTGAGCGCGGGCGGCCGTCAACAGCGGGATCACGAACTGATAGCGACAGGCCCGCCATTGTCGCAGCGGTTCACGCAGCCTCGCGACGGCGGAATCCCACCAGGCTTCGAGGGCCTGGGCTCGCGCCTTCTTCTCCGAGGCGGATCCGCCCGGCATCCAGAGCTTCTGGATGATGTTCGGGCATCGCCGATCAAAGAATGATGCCACGCGGAAAAGGGCCGGGGGTGAGTCGTCGTGCCGCGTCTGGTAGGCCCGCGCCGCCGCCTCGAGCGTGTTCATCAGTTCGTCAGATCCACGTTCGCTCCACGGCACGAGTGCGCCGCGAAGCTGGTCGTTGATCTCGTCGGAAATCGTCGCCATGAGGCCACGGATGTCAGGAGGGGCGACAGGATCATGGGGCCATGCATGCACGTCACCGTGGTTCACGAACGTGTCGAAGGCGGGCCGCAAGTCGCGGATCTCGATCCCGGTGGCTTCGAGTGAGGTTCGGATCGCGACGAGCTTTGGCTCGCGAAGCGACGTGTCAAGAAACTCGTGCCAGGCGCGGCCGCGAAGCAGTGATTCGGCCGTCCCGTCCATCGTCTCGAAGCCTGGGTCGATGCCCGCTTCGATGGGGCGCTCGCGGAGGAGTCGGCCGCAAAAGGAGTGGACAGTGCCGATGACGGCCGAGTCGATCTCATCGAGGGCCCTGGTCAGTCGCCGGCGTTCCATGTCCGCAACACCCGTGTCTGCCGAGTCGCGTTCGAGCCGTTCGCGGAACCGGCGGGCGAGTTCGGCGGCGGCCTTTTTGGTGAAGGTGATCGCGGCGATCTGGTTGACGCTCGCGGTGCCGGTGCGGACAAGCGCCGTCATCCGGTCCACCATGCAGGTGGTCTTGCCGGTACCGGCCGAGGCTTCGACGAGCAGAGTGGTGTCGAGCGCTTCACGAATCGTTCGCCTGGCTTCGGCATCGCCGATGCCGTCGGGAGGTCGCTCGGGGCCACGATCGAACGCCGCAGGCTCCCGGCGCGACACCGTGCCCTCAGGTCTCGTCTTCTTGGGCTCGCGGATACCGGCAAACAGATCGTGAAGTGAGCAGGCGTCGGGCCCGTATGTGCCTTCGTCCCCCTCGAGTTTTCGGCTGGCGAGCTTGGATGTCTTGGCGGGGTCGCCGCAGACTTCGAGAAAATCACAATACGAGCAGTCGGATGGCTCATTGGTGGGAAGGAATGCCCCGGCCCCCGCGATCCGGCAGAGTTTGGTGACGAGCGTGTCGACCGCGGCCAATTCATGTGCGGCCCAGGTCACCCGCTCGCCATGCGTGTGGCTGCCGGGAAACACGTAGGCAAACTGCGTGACGCTGCTGGACTCAGCCACGGTATTCCGAGCGACATGCCGTACCATCATGACGTAAAGGCCGTGCTGGAGCCGTCGCCCTCCGTGAAACACGGCCAGCGGATCATTACCCGACTGCTTGAACCGCGACGAGCGGCCTTTCTTGTAGTCAATGACAACGTAGCCCTGGTCGATACCGGAACGGCCATCCATGTCGATGCGGTCGACCCGTCCACGCAGGCGAAGCGTCGCCCCATCGGCAAGTGGAAGCGTCGCCGGTGAGGCACTGTCGAAAGGGCCGACTGCCTCAGCGAGCTGAAACCCGATTGACGCTTCGAGGGCGACGGGGCGGGACCCGGTTTCGGCGCAGTAGGCCTCCTCCGATTTCAGGAACGTCCGGAGCATGTCGGTGAGCTCACGTCGACAGGCCTCGATCGCCGTTTCATCGTGTGACGGTTTTTGGGAGCGCGCCTCGGCGAGCACGTTCTCCAAGATCGTGAGAATGTCGGTCTCGTGGTGGGCGAACGACGGCGCCGGCTCGCCATGCGGCGTGGTGCCGGTCGGCACGACGAACCGCCGCATGAACCGTTCGAGGACCGTATGGAGCACGCTGCCTTGCTCCATCGGGTCGAGCCACTCGTCAGCTTCCGGTTCGAGGATTTCCGGCGGCTCGACACCAAGGCCGTAAGAGAAGAAAAAACGACGCGGGCATGCGCCGAGCGATTCAAGGGCATGGGCGGATGCGACGCGGCCGCGGGGGTTGGTCGGGTCGAGGGAGGGCCCTGCCTCGGGCACAAAACTGTCCCACGGCGTGAAGGAGGACGACCGCCTGGCCTCCTCGGCTTCGAGTCCACGGGTGAGCCGCGGGCCATGGGCTTCGATCGCTTGACGCACGGCGGGCATCGCCGGGGCTTCACCGAGGGCGGCGAGCCACCACTCGGAGTCGGTGAGCGCTTGGTCCGCATGAAGCGACACGAAAGACTCGGTCGTCCTCGCGACTTCCTCATCGAATGTGGCAAGCGTTGCGGTGGCGTTTCCGGTGTGCCGTCGGTAGACGTCGAGCAGCACCGGGCTTGGAAACACTTCCGATTGCTGGACGAGATCGCGGCAGGAGTAGGAACAAAACAGGTCACCGCGAAGTCGACCGAGCAGACGCCAAAAGTCACGTCGCGATTGCGAAGCCCTTGCCGCGGCAAGCTCGAGATCGTCCGAGAGGGCGACGCGATCAGCGTCGGGCAGCACCGGATCGGTTGCGGCGGGCCCAGGGAACCGTGTCTCGTCGAGGCCCACGATGAAGGTGACAGGCCTACCGGAGTGGCCACCGCCCGAGATCGAGGCGACATGGAGGCAGCCAGGGCGAGGCGCACTTCCCAAGACCACAAGCGAGTCGGCAAGGCTCGCGAGCCAATCGAGCGTTTCCTGGGGGTCGGCCTCCGGGTGTTTGGCGAGCCAGCGCTCCATGTCGGCCAGTTCGGCGACGAGGATGTTTCGGGCGTAGGTGTCGAACTGGCTGGTGGTGGCCGCGAGCGTCTCGATGAACTGACGAGCCTTCGACACGATGGAAGACGGCGTCGCGCTCGGTCCAGGATCACAGTCCTCGAGCTTGTCGGCAAGCACGGCGAGTTGTCCGAGCGCGGCCAGACGCCGCGCCTTCTTGGTGGTGGCGAGCGGCGGGTCGAATTCGGGGTCGGCATCGGGATCACGACTGCCGGTGATGAATGCTTCCAGCGGCAGAGCTTCGACGGAGGTGATCGTCGTGCGGAGGGCCTGAGTGAGCCGGTTCACCCCAAAGCCGGTTCGTAGTCGCCGAAGCTCCCGCAGGAGTCGAGCTTCGTTTGTGCCCTCGGACGAGGCGTCCGGGTCATCCCCATGAGCCGGGGCGTCGATGTGGCTCGTACGCACGTCAAAAAGGCCGTCGCGGAGCATCCGGACGAGTCGCCACTGCGGCTGGCCCTCGGCCTGCCAGGCGAGCCAGCCTGCGAGTGCCCGCGCGGGGCGAGACTCGCGAATCGGAAGCCCGTCAGCGAAAGTCACTGGGAGATCGTGGCCCGGCGCTGCATCATCGGGAAGTGGCTGGGTGAGGCTCGCGAGCACCTCGTGGATGAGCGGTGGATACGTGGCCTCGTCGGCGTGGAGGAGCTCAACCGAGTCGAGCGGGATGCCGCGGGCCAGGCAGCGGCGGAGCACACCACGGATTTCGTTGACCTCACCGATCGCCCGGAAGAAGTGGCACGAGGGGGTGTCGGGGGAGGTGCCAAGCGACGTCGGCTCGGGGTCGATGGCCAAGGAATGCACGCGGGTTCCCAGCCGCTCGAACAAGTCGCGCTCGAGCGGAGTGAGATCGATCGACTCGGGTACGAGGATACGGTCCCACTCCGGGCTCATGACGCCGGCCGCGACGTTCGCCATCGCGATGCGGGTGACGTCGGCAGCATCGACGAGGTCCGCTTCATCGAGGGCCTTCGTGTAGCCATCGAGAATGCAGGCGAGGTCGTGGGCTTTGTCGGTCTCGCCGAAGCCGGGGCGCTTACGAATCGCAGCAGACGAAAGCCCCGCCATCCGGAGCGACGAGATGCTTCCGAGCATGGTTTCGGCCAGCCGTCGATACGATCGCGGTCGTGCAAACGCACGAAGGAGCCCGGTTCGGTCAGCTTCGACGATCACCCTTTCGAGGAGCACAAGTGTCGCCCGTGGCGAGGCGGTGCGCCGGCCCTGCGTGGCGAGCGTTTCGGCCGCGAGGTCGTAGGCAAGGGCCTGGGGTGTCGTGCCGCGCAGGTTGAAGACGGGGGTTCCGGCAAGCGCGATCTGGTCGATCCATTGCTGGGCGACGCGTCTGGTGGGTGCCACGAGCCAGGCCGGCGCTCTTGGGTTCTTCGCCCGTGTCGCGATGATCGCCTGCACGAGCCGGCACGGAGCATGTTTTGGTCGTCCGTCCGCTCGCGGCAGTTGCCCGCTCGATCCGGGAACCCGTTCCTCGATCGCCATCCATTCCCGCGGCATGTCGTACTCCTTTCCGCAGGTATTACACTACGTTTCCGCCCGCCACGTGAACAACGTGCCGAGGCTCTTCTTGGCGCCAAACAGATTCCACCGCTTCCGGAGACTTTCTTGTGATGGGTGCTTTTCGAGTTTTTCTTGGTTGCGTGCGTGCGAGTGTCGTCGTGCTTGCGTCCGTGGCCACGTTGGACGCGGCACGGGCTACGGAAGAAGGCTTTGAGTCGCTCTTCGACGGCAAGAGCCTCACCGGGTGGAAGGCGGGCGAGAACGCCGCGAGTTGGAAGGTGGTAGACGGCGAGCTCGTGTGCCACGGCCCGCGGAGCCACCTCTTCTACGTCGGTGCCGATCCCGCGAACGCTCCGAACTTCAAGAACTTTCACCTCAAGGCCGAGGTGCTCACCAAGCCGAAGGCCAATTCGGGAATCTATTTCCACACGGCGTTCCAGGAGAAGGGCTGGCCGGCCCAGGGGCACGAGGCGCAGGTGAACAACTCCTCAGGCGACCCGGTTCGCACCGGAAGCCTCTATGCCGTTGTCAAGAATTTCGAGCCTCCGGCGAAGGACGACGAATGGTTCACCGAGGAGGTGATCGTCGAGGGCAACCACATCGTCATCAAAGTCAATGGCAAGACGATCGTGGACCATGTCGAGAAGACCGACACCATCAAGGACGGCCGCAAGCTGTCGAGCGGCACATTCGCCCTCCAGGCCCACGACCCCGGAAGTGAAGCTCACTACCGGAACATCCGCGTCAAGCGATTGCCCGACTGACACGCCCCCGTTCTCGTGGCGTCGCCATCAAGCGGCAACCGGCTCGGTGCTCTCGCTGGCGTAGCGGCGGCAGTGTTCAAGGTAGGCCTTCTCGTGCGTGGCGAGGAGATCGACGACACCGGCCCACAGCCACGACGGGGCGTCGAGTGTGCGGCAGCGGTGGCCGTCCAGTTCCTTCTGCCATGATGCCCGCGTGGCTTCGTCCATTTGCCGGGCATGAGCCTTGCCCACCACCATCGCCAGGAACCGAGCGAGCCGCATGGCCTCCTCGCAGGTGAGGTCGGCTACGTCGAATTTGAGATCTTGCGGCAACAGCTCGCGGACAAACACCGGATGCTCGAGCACTTTCGCCGCGAGCATCCGATCACCGAGGGCCGGCGAGAGCGACCAGGCACCCTTCACCACACGCTCCGCATGGCAGGCCGGCATTTCCGCGGTGGCACTGCGGGGCGCGAGCGCCGGCACCGCTTCCTTGATGTCGATGAGACACAGTTCACCCTTCTTTCCGCCGACGCTTACCAGTGCCGCGCAGCGGAGCAGTCCCAGCGAACTACAACCCTTGACCCAGTACGCTGCGTCGACCACCTCGATCTCGGCGTCGTCCTCCCGTGATCGCATCGCCGTCACGAGCCGGCGGCCGGCATCCGTCGCGAAGAGGGCGACCACGGCCTCTCGCTCCTCGTCGGAAAGAGGCCAGAAGTTCTTGCCGAGCGGAATCGTCGGCGTCGTGTCTTCGATCCGCTCCTTGGCGAGGTCTTTCCACGTGCGCTTGTGGGCCGCCTTCACCGCCTTCTGCACGACTTCCGGCAGTTCGTCATCGGCATCGGCCGCTGGAGCAAAGCTCGCCTCGTAGCCCTCGACGATCTGTTCGATCATGCGAGCCGTCGTCACGCCGGGAAGGTCAGAGCCCCGCGCGGCACTGGCCATCGAGAGCCCGAGCCGGATGAGATCGTGGGCCGGGTTGCCGATGACGGTCTGATCGAGATCACGAATCTGAATCGCGACCGTGCCTTTGGCACTGGCGATGGGACCGATATTGCCTGCGTGGCAATCCCCGCAAATCCAAATCGGCGGCCCTTCCGGAACTGACTTCCCGACGCTGCCTTCCAGCCAGTCATAAAAATTCTTCGTATTGCCACGCACGTAGGCGTGCGCCGAGCGGGCCATCTTCACTTGCCGACGGGCCTTGAGGGCGGCTTGACGCTCGGCGGGCGTGGGAAAATTCAATTCCTTGGTCGAGGGCACGACATTCTCCACGTGGTATTCGGCAATGGGGATCGTCTGGGCACGCGCTCTCAGGGTTCTTCGAGCATAGCCGACCCGTCACGAGCACCCCAGCGGCTGGCCCAGGCATCGCCCAGCCACTCGACAATCGCCGGTCTCCCGGACTCAGGGTTTGGCGACTCGGCTGGTGGCGCGAGCGCGGTGATCTCGTCGAGAATGAGGAAACCCCTGGCGACGAACGCCGGTCGGCCCGCTGGTGGGGCCCCGAGGAAACCGCCGGCATCCTGCGGTTCCGGTCCGAGGGGTCGAGCAAGGCGGCCGTCGATTCGCTCGGCCCGGGCGATGGCCCGGTCGGCATCCCGTCGCTTGCCGAGAGCTTCCCAGAGAATGGCCTGGCGGATCTCGATCGTGGGGTCGTCGCGTACGAAGCGCATGGCCGAGCGATACTCGCCAAGGGCAGCTCTGGCGGCGGTCACACGTTCGGCACCGTCCACAAGGCGTCTGTCGCCGGCGCTGACCAGGAGCTTCGCGCGTTCGCGGGCGCCAGGTGTGCTCGCATGGTCAAGGCCTGACGGACGGGGTGCTGCCCCGGGGGGCGCGAACAGGCCTGACGAACGGTTCTGAATCACCGACGGAATCTGGTGCGGTGGCGGCAAGACAGCGGCCGTTGTCACCGGCGTGACTGAGGAGCCGGAGCCGACGACCGGCACCACGCCGGTGACCAAAGGAATGAGCCTGGTCGATGCCATCGTGCCCGCCCCGCCAGATGTCGTCGTGACCGACGGCGTAAAGGTGTTCATGCCTCGGGTGGAGCCTTGCGAAGCGCCGAAGCCGAGACCCGGGGTTCCGAACCAGAACCCACCGTCAGCCGCTGGGGGCATGGCCCCCGTGGCGCCTCCGCTCCACCACGGGCCGACGACCCCACCTCGTGAGTGCCATCCGTCGGAGCCGCCGCTCATCATCACGGCCGACGCCGGCAGGCTCTGTGTGACCCCGTACTGGCACCAGGCTTCTTGGGCCGCGACCAATGGAAGGGCCGTCGCCAGGCATGCGACAAAACAACGGCGAGACGTCATCATGGCACGCATGAGCATACCACGCGGCGGGCCTCGTTCCTGATGATCACGTTCCTCGACTCCATTCCTCTTCCGGCTTTTGGTGCCCTCACGATTGTGATCGTGCTGCTCGCGATCGAGGGCGGGTTTCGCGTCGGTCGCTCCCGACGGGCGCGACTGGAAGACGAGAAGGAGGGACCGGTCGGGGCGATGGTGGCCGCTACCCTCGGGCTTTTGGCCTTCGTGCTCGCGTTTACGTTTGGGCTGGCAGGCTCACGGTTCGACGATCGCCGCACGGTGGTCGTCGAAGAAGCCAATGCGATCGGTACGACCTACCTGCGTGCCGGAGTCCTGCCGGACGATCGCACTGCGAGCGTCCGCCAGATCCTGCGAGCGTATGTCGAAGCGCGGCTGGATGCCGCGCGAACGGGCGATCTCGAACGGCTCGAGGAGCGGTCCGCCGAACTGCATCGCTCACTCTGGGCCGAGGCGGAGGCCGTCGGTCGGCAGTTCCCAGACTCCATCGTCGTGGGCCTCTTCGTCGAGGCAGTGAATGACACGATCGACCTTCATGCCTTGAGGCTTTTCGCGGTGGTGCAGGGACGGATTCCTGCCGTGCTGTGGGCCGCTCTCTTTGTCGTCACGGTGCTCACCATGGGCGGAGTCGGCTACCTCTGCGCGATTGCCCGCTCACGGCGGTCGCCAGAAGTCGTCGTCTTGGCATTGAGCTTTTCCGTGATCCTCATGGTCGTCGCTGATCTCGACCGGCCTCTCGAGGGGTTCATTCGCGTGAGCCAAAAAGCGATGACGGATGTGCGGCAGATGATGGACGAGGATCGGTGACCTGCCGTCGACCAGAGCATCGCGGTCAGCTCACGCGACCGAGATGCGCGTTGCGAATCGCGATGTCGCCTCGAACCGAAAGTTGCAGGGGTTCAGGATCTCGGCCATGACTTCGAGCGAGTCGACGAGCCGCGGGCCGGGGCGGTTCAACAAGTGATGGCCGTCGAGTGCCCAGAGGTTTCCCACAAGGGCGGCACGCAGGGTGCGTAGGTGCGGGGCGACGGCGTCGGTCGCCACTTCCTTGACGATCCGTTCGAGCGTGAATCCGCAGGGAGCCACGATCACGACATCGGGATCGGCGGCGAGAACGTCGGGCCACGTGATCCAGTGGGAGTGTTCCCCGCCCCGACCGAGCACATCCTCGCCCCCCGCCAGGCTGACGAGCTCCGGCACCCAATTGCCCGCGGCCATCGGGGGGTCGAGCCATTCGACGACGGCCACCCGTGGCCGCGCGCTGCCACGAGGCCGCGCGATCGCGCCTGCGCGGCATGCGATCGAGTCGCACCGCGCCTGCAGGCGGGCGATTGCTTCGCGGGCCGTCGGGAGCGCGCCGGTTGCCTGACCCACGGCGAGGATGTCGGTCCAGAGTCCGGCGAGCGACGTTGCCGAGAGCGGCACCATGCGCGACGGATGCCCCGAACGGCGCACCGCCTCATGAACGTCATCGCCGGAGATGGCACACACGTCGCACGTGTCTTGCGAAAGGATGACATCGGGGGCCAGGGCCGCGAGGGCTTCGATGTCGAGTTCGAAAAGGGCCGATGATGTGGCGTGCGCCGAGGTCATGGCCTGACCGACCGCTTCATGAATCTCATGGCTTGACCGCGTCGGATCGAGCCGAGGGCGCGTGAGGGCGGGAAGCCTCAGCACCGCGTCGGGAACGTCACACTCGTGAGACCGACCAACGAGCCGATCGCCAAGCCCGAGCGTCCAAGCGATCTCCGTCGCGGCCGGGAGAAGCGAAACGATCCGGGAATCCGCGGGAGAGGCCATCAGGAATCGAGACCGTAGAAGCGCGTTGCCGTGTCGCCGAGAATTTTCTGCTGGTCGGTCGGCGAGAGGGTCGCGATGTGTTCGGTGACGATCGCCGCCACATCGGCATACTCGCCCGCCAGGAGGCAGACCGGCCAGTCACTGCCGAACATGAGGCGATCTGGTCCAAAGGCTTCGAGGGCGACATCGAGGTAGGGCGTGAAGTCGTCGCGCTGCCATCCACGCCAGGCCGCTTCCGTCACGAGGCCGGAGAGCTTGCAGCTCACGTGGGGGTGCTTGGCGAGGGCTCGGATGTCGGTCCGCCACGGTTCCATGGCTGCAGCGACGCCGCTTCGCACTTGTGGTTTGGCCAGGTGGTCGAGGACGAACGGTTGCTCGGGCATGAGGGCCACGAGTTCGACAGCCGCCGGGAGTTGATGGGGGAAGATCAGGAGATCGTAGGTGAGGCCAAGCGGCGCAAGGTGCCGCAGGCCACGCAGGAACGCCTCGCCGAGCAGGAACCGCGGATCGGGCTCGTCTTGAACGACATGCCGTACGCCCACGAGCGCAGGCCGATCCGCAAACTCGGCAAGTTCGTCTGCGACACGCTCGCTGCGGAGGTCCACCCAGCCCACGACACCTTTGATCAGCGGATGGGCATCAGCGAGATCGAGGAGCCAGCGGGTTTCGTCGAGGCTCTGTCGTGCTTGGACGGCGACGCTGCCGTCGAGGTCGGCCGCGGCCAGCCGCGGCGCGAGATCAGACGGCAGATAATCGTGGGCCAGCCGCTCCATGCCGCTGCCGATCCACGGATACTCCTCACGCGAGTACTGCCAAAAGTGCTGATGCGCATCAATCTTCATACGTCAATTGTTTGTAGCAAGGCCTTCGAGGTGGCCGATGTTCTTCACCGGGGCGAAGATCGCCTGCACGTCTCGCAGAAGCTCTTCGTCGATTGGTTCATCGGCCCATTCGGCCCAGGCCCGGATGTTCGCCGGGTTGGCGCTTCCCGCCACCGTCGTCGCGATGTCGGGATTGGCGATCGAGAATTGAAGGGCGAGCTTCGCGATCGAACTGCCTCGCGCTCGGCACAGGTCAGCGGCCTTCCGTGCCGCGGCCTTGACTTCCTCGGGCTCCTTGAGCCATGCCGGCAGCGGCGCGTCGGTAAGCAGTCGGGCACTGAACGGCCCGGCGTTCATCACGCCGATGCCCTTGGCTTTGAGGTAGGGAATCGTCTCGTCGGCGAAGCGCGTGTTCTGGAGCGTGTATTGGTTGTAGTTGAGGGCGCAGTCGACGTCGGTCTGGTCGCAGATGAACCGGAAAATCTTCTGCGGATACCCCGAGAAGCCGACGAAGCGCACCTTGCCGGCCGCCTGGATCGCCCGCAGCGCCGGCAGCGTTTCGTCGACGATCTGTTGCATCGGCACGAACTCGATGTCGTGGCAGAGCACGATATCGAGGTGGTCGGTGCCGAGGCGGTGCAGCGACACATCGACGCTTTCGGCAACTCTTCTTGCCGAGAAATCGAAGTGTGGCAAGTCGTAGCGGCCGAGTTTCGTGCACAACAGATAGTCGCTTCGCGGCACGTCGCGGAGTGCCACGCCCAAGAGGACCTCGCTCATGCCGCGGCCGTAGAAGGGACTCGTGTCGATGAGCGTGAGGCCGCTCTCGAGAGCGGCCCGCACACTGCCAAGGGCTTCCTGGAGCGTGACTTTGCGGAACTCTTGGCCGAGGGAGGAGGCGCCGAACGAAAGAATCGGCACCTCGAGGCCCGTCTTCCCGAGCAGGCGGGTTTTCATGAACGATCTCCTGGCGTGACACACCGACGAAAGCTTTCGATGCTTGCTGACGCGGCCTCGTCGCTCGACGGCTGCGGAAACACTTCCGCCGAGAGGTATCCCGTGAAGCCGATCTGACGCAGCGCCGCCACGATCGGCTCCGGCGGCGTGTGGCCAAGCCCCATCGCGCGCCGGTTGGAATCGGCCCAGTGAACATGTCCCACATGGCGACCGACGCCGTGGAGCGTGGCGGCGATCTCGGCCTCTTCGATGTTCATGTGGAAGAGGTCGCAGAGGAGGCGCACGTGCGAAAGATCACGCGCCTCGAGGAATCCTGCGGCGTCTGCCTGACGATTGAAGAGGTCGGTTTCGTAACGGTTCAGCGGTTCGTAGAGAAGTATCTGCCCGTGGCCCGCGGCCCGGTTGCCGAGCGTGGCCAGGGCCGCGGCGAGATGCTCGAGCGCTTCCTCACGTGGTACGTCAGGGCACGAGCGCCCCTGCATCGAGCCAATGATGGCGGGGGCGCCAAACGCGCCGGCGACGTCGATGACCTCCGCGATGAACGCGACGGCCGCTGCCCGTTTGGCGGGATCGGGATCGCACAGGCACAGTCCGTGTTTGACCCATCCCGCGCCCGTGCCGACGGCTGCGAGTGCCAGCCCGTGCAGGGCCAGGAGCTCACGCAGTTCTTGCCTCGGAAACGTCGCGGCATCCGGCGGAAAAATCTCGACCGCATCAAACCCGAGTTCGGCGGCGCGTTCGCAGCATTCGTCGAGCGTGACGTCGCACTCCGCCGAGAGATCCGGGCAGGCGTGAAACACGAACGGGCCGCGGCGAGCCTCCGGCACCAGCGCGATCGTGACGGCAGACTTCATGACGTCGTGCCCAAAAAGAGTGGCTTCATGTGCCGGTCAAAAAGATTGTCGGTGACTTGCTTCGCGACGATGTCGCGGTTGGCGACCAGGAGATCCGTGTACCGCGTGCCTTTCTTGGCCGCGAGCTTGAAGGCCACGTGAAGCAACTGGCGAATGTTGGCATTGAAGTCGGGATTCGCCGGCACGTGGCGGATGGCTGCGGCGAGGCGCGGACCACTCCACGCGTTGACCTCGGCGTGCTGGGGCAGCTTCGAGCGATCGATGTCGATCACGGTGGCGTACGGGCCGCACAACGCATCGATGTGTTCGAGTGCCTCGGCATAGATCTCCTTGGCCAGGGCGAGACCGTCGCCACCTGCCTCGGCAAGTCCGATGATCTCTTCGAGCCAGGTCGTGCCGGCCGTCTTGATATGGAAGCCGGCGCCGGTGCGGGCCGACGCTTCTCGCATGACGGAATAGAGCGAAAACTTGTCGCTGCCGGAATGCACCGAAAGCTTGATGCCGGCTGGCAGGCCGTAGGCCTTGGCGGCGTGGGCCAGCACGGCGATGTCGTCAGAATATTCTTTGGTGAACTGATCAAGATCGCCGACGTAGTCCACGCCCTTGTTGAACCGACCCGTGAACTTCGGTGCGATCGTGTCGACCGGGATCTTCTCGTCGGCGAGCATCGCGAGGATGACGAGCAGTTCGGGGGGCGTCTGGGGCGAGTCGGTCTCGTCCATGCTCACTTCGGTGACGAACGCGCCCTTCTTCGAGGCGATGTGACGGTAGACGCGGCCCGCTTCTTGGCAGGCCGCAAGGTACTTGGTGGCGATCCCGCGGGTCGCATTCGCCGACAGTGAAACCCCACCCTCGATGCCGGCCACATCGACCGGCTTCGTGAGCTCAGGATGCCGTGACACGAACGCATCGATGTCGGCCGCGGCAGCCGCTTTGCCGATCGCGTCGGCGACGTCGATCGTGAAAAAGTCACTCGGCTCGAGGAAGCGTTCGACCGTCGCCAGACCGATGTGGTCGGCGTCGACGAACCACGGATGCTTCCAGCCTCGCGCGGTCACCGCCGCTGCCGCCGCCTCGCGCACACTCGCAGGCTCGCTGCCTATGAACGTGTGCTCGCGGTTCGATTTGTTCCACACCGGCGCCGCGACGACGCCGGCTGCCGCGAGTTTTTCGAAGGCCGCTAGTTGCGCCGCCGCCTCATGGGCAAAGCGATCCCCGACACCGAACGAAAAACGAGGCAGGGTCAGTCCGGGCATCAGAGGCATTCCCTCAGGGAGACAGTGTCGAATTCACCGAGCGCGGGACGCGACTCGTTCGTGAAACGGCTGCGAGTTTCGCTGGCCGCAGGCCCGCAATCAAGGCCCCGAAGCTTGATCGCGAGTTGCCGCGGAGCGGTCCGACCGTGGTCAGAGCAGCGGGAGCATCAAATCGGCTTCATGCAGAACGACGACATGCTCGGCGCGGTTGGCGAGCCGCTCGATGACTTCGATCTCCGCCGCGTGTCCGAAGCCGAGGTCTTCCACCGCCGCCTGGTCTAACTGGGAGAGCATGACGAGCCGTCGTTCCCCGAGTGCCCTGGCGAGGAGCCTCGTCGCGAGGGCATCGGCGATGATGGTCGGGTCTTGCGACTCAGCCGCCTCGCGGAGCAGTGGTTCGAGCGGTACGCCTTGCCGCCAACGAGTCGTCACGATGCCTGGGGTTTCGGCGATGTTGCCGACGATGCAGATCGTGGCGTCGGGCTGCGTGACGCGGGCGGCTGCGGCGACAGCCCGCACGAGGTCACGAAACCGCGGCGACGCCGACGACATCGATGCAATCGCCACATCGCCCGGCTCGTCGACATGCGGGCGCCAGTCGCCGGCCGCCGCACGGGCATCGCGCGCCGCCTCCTCGGGAAGGCCGAAGCAGGCCGCATGGAGCGAGCCTGAGCGCCCGGCGACGAGCCTGAGGCTCGCCATCACTCCGAGCTGCCATGTGATGTCTTGAAGCTCTGCTCGCCAATCGACCAAGGCCTTCCGGCCATTTCGGAGCATGGCACGGGCGAGCGCCTCGCGATTCTCCTGGCGTCCGAATGCCGGCCAAAGCTCGCCGTCGAGCGATCGCCCGGCAAGCGAGGCGTCCCAGTCGTAGCGTCCAGTGGCCACGACCACGTCGGCATCGACCAGGCTGCGGGCCATGTAGAGGGGTCGGGCCTCGGTATCCGCAGCGAGATAGGCGGTGGACGACTCGCACGCGGGGTCGAACGGCGAGGTGCCGGGCTCCGCTGTCTGCGTGCCTGCGCCGTCGAGAGGATCAGCGCGCATCACGGTCACATCCTCCGCGGCGACGCCAGCCGTGCCGAGGCAGTTCAGGATCGCCTGGCGGACCGCCTCCACCTGCGGAATGTCTCCGGCAATGGCGACCACGACCTTGTCGCCGGGCACGACATGGGCCGCGAGGGGAGGTGCGTGACCGGCGGTCTGGAGCGCCGCGGTCACCATCTCGACCGCGGTCTTACCCGCGACGCCCTCGGGCCCTCGGCACTCCGTGACGAGCGTGCCTGGGTCGAGGTCGAGATCAAGGTTTTCGGCGGCGAAATGAAGAGTGATGGTGGGCACGTTGGCATCGCTTCAGGACGGACGGACAGGACTTCGAGCCCCATATCCTACCGACCGTCGGAGGCGGCCATGAGGCCGCAAGGTTTATCTCATCCACTCAGCCGGAACTGGCGGCATCGTCGTTGAATCCGGTTGGGCCGGACGCCGATGACCCTGGATGTGATCAGCGGACGGCCGCATCACGCCCACGAGGAGGTCGAGTTTCATGCGAATCGCCCACGCCATCATCGCTGCCACGATCGTCGCCGCCGCTCCGTCGATTCCCGGTATCCGGGCGGTGGCCCAAGAAACGATCGTCATGGAGGGGGCAGCGATGCCCGGCATGGACGGCTGTTGTGAGACCGAAGTGCGGAGGCCGCCGTGGCATGGATCCGTGGCTGGGGACGCATGCGGGTGCTGTTCCGTCGGCCGCGTTCACGGAAAGTTCCATGCCGATGCGTGCGGTCAGTGGCATCAGAAGCACCATCTTCCACCTGGTGTTTGCCTGCCACCCGCGTTTCCTCGGTTGCAGGCGTGGTGGTCGCAGGGCATCAAGCCATCGCCGCCGCCGCTGGAGCTGCCGAGGTGCCATCAGTGCGGTGCGGTGATCGCGGGAGGGTTCTGAGCCACTCGCTCGCCCCCCTGCGTCCCGCCCCCTGATCCCGGGCAGCCACGACGACACCCACGCGGTTCGGCCGACACAGTTTCGACCGAACCGCGACGTCGTTTATACATGCGTCATGAGGCAACCCCGACGTTTGGCCTGGCTCTTCCTCCTCCCATGGATGCCGCTCACGGTGGCGCACGGAGCGGACGTGAAACTGCAGCAACCGAAGATCTTCGAGAATGCTTCCGGGGAGAAGCTGCCGTATCTGCTGCATGTGCCCGAAGGGGCGACGGTCGGTGAACCGTTGCCGCTCGTGGTGTTCCTGCATGGCGCCGGCGAGCGTGGCCATGACGGCAAACTGCAGATGAAGCACAGGCAGGTGCTCGATCTCCTCACGGCCAAGGGAAGCCCGCCGGCGATTTTCGTCGCGCCGCAGTGCCCGCCCGACGAAAAGTGGTCGAACGTGCATTGGGGTTCGGAAAAGCCCGAGCCCCAGGACGCCGAACCCACGCGGCCGATGCGGTTGCTCCTCGAATTGCTCGACGCGCTCGCCAAGGACCTGCCGATCGATCCCTCGCGTCGCTATGTCACCGGCCTGTCCATGGGCGGTTTCGGCACGTTCGAAGCCGGCCCGCGCGGGCATCAGCCGCTGATCTCGTAGCCCTTGCGGGATTCCCTGCCGAGGAACGTGGCGGCCTGGGCGTCGCCGACGATTTCGCGTTTCGTCGTATCCCACTCGAGCTTCCGACCGAGGCGCATGGCGATGTTCGAAAGATGGCAGATCTCGAGCATGCGGTTGTGCGACCAGACATCCGAGATCGGTTGCTTTCGCGACCGCATGGCGTCGATGAAGTTGGCCGTGTGGTTGGCGCTGACCGGGCCGCCGTAAACTTCCTCGATCGCGTTCTCAGGGAGCGGATTCGTCTTGAGATCTTCGACCGGCTTCCCGGTGATCTTGCCACGGTTCACGAAGAACCGGCCTTCGGTGCCTTCGAAGAGGATGCCGTTGTCGCCCTTGCTCGTGATGATCATTTCGACGTCATTGGGCATGGCCACCGAAAGCGTGAACTCGGTCGCGACGTTGTAGCGATCGTGCACCACGGGGTGGCCGTCTTTGTATTCGCAGGCGAGTTTGTAGTCCTGAGGCGTGATCGTGAGCGGACCTTTGCCAGAGTCGCCGAGCGCCCAACAGGCGATGTCGACATGATGGGCTCCCCAGTCGGCCATCTTGCCCCCCGAGTATTCGTGCCAGTTGCGGAACGAGTAGTGGCAGTTGCTGTAGAGCGGCACGCCGCCGCCGTAGCCTTTTCGCATTTCCGGCAGGGCGCGGTACGGCACTTTGGGGGCCGGCCCCAGCCACAGATCCCAGTCGAGCCCCTCGGGCACCGCGACCTCGGGGATCACCGGTGATGACCCCATGCCTTGGATGCCACAGGTGATCTTCTTGAGGGTACCGATGCGACCATGCCGGAGGAGAGCGATCGCCGTGAGAAACCGCTTGTCGCACTCCGTGCGCTGCATCGTGCCGACTTGAAACACGCGCCCCGTCTCGTCGACCACCTTCTCGATGAGCTTGCCTTCGTCGATCGTGAGCGTGAGCGGCTTCTCGCAGTAGACGTCCTTGCCGGCCCGCATGGCGTCCACGGCCATCTTCGTGTGCCAGTGGTCGGGCGAGGCGATCATGACCGCATCGATATCCTTGCGGTCGAGGATCTTGCGATAATCGTTGTAGCCGTCTGGCTTCTTGCCCCGCTGCGCCTTCGCGACGCGATCGACGAACGTGCCGAGCACGCCGGCATCGCAATCGGCGAGCGCCGCAAAGTCGGCGAACTTGAGCGACTTCTCCGTGATCGTCCAACCCTGGTTACGCAGGCCAATGGTGGCGAAGACCGGTCGATCGTTGGGCGACTGGGCTCCGAGCAGGCGTCGACCCGAGAGTCCGGTCACGCTTGCCGCGCCTGCCGTGGCAACGCCCTTCAAAAACGTCCGTCGGCTTCGTCGCGGCTGCATCGTCATCGTGAGTTCCTCGCGGAGGCATGATAAAACGCCTCGTGAGTGTACCTGACAGGGCCGGGGAATGCCCGTGGCTTCCAGACCCGTCAGGCGGCCCGGTGGAGGCGGGCGCCGGCGGTTTCGTCACGTCCGAAGACGGCGTAGAGCGAGTCGCTCAACGGCGAACGATCGAACAGGTTCATGCGCGTCACACGCAGGCCCGCGGTGTCAGCGATCATGCGCAGCGTGCGCGGCGTGAAATAGTTGACGTGGTCGGGCCAGCGATAGCCGCACCATTTTTTGCCGCGGAGAACTCGGGCCACCGAGGCGTAGTTCGGAATCTTGACGATGATCTGCCCGTGTGGGGCGAGCCGGTCGCGGCACTGCCGCAGAAGCTCGAGCGGCTCGATCTCGTGCTCGAGGATGCACGACAGCACGATGACGTCGGCCGGACTCGACTCGAGGGTCTGAAGCCCTTCAATGGCGGTGCCGTGGATGCAGCGGCCCCCTCGCTTCCGGAGCGTCTCATCCGCTTTTTCGGCCAAGTGGTTGGAAATCTCGATGCCGATCGGTTCGAGGCGCGAGGCGATGGGCTTCGGAAGCTGATGCGCGATGCGGATCGCCAGCGTGCCATAGGCACAGCCCACGTCGACGAGCCGCACGGATCCGGATGATTTTCGGCGGCCACACCGCTCGACGAGCCGCGTCGCCATCACGGCCACCTTGTCGCGCTTCAAGAACCGCTGCCGAAATTTTTTCATCGCGGTGCTCATCGCATAGAGCGCCGGCTCGGATCGTCGTCGGCGATCCGCCTCGCGTTCATGCGTCACCTCCCAGGCATACTCGTCTTGGAACTGTTCCTGGGCCGGGGGATTCGCGAGAAACACGAAGCCGGTCTCGGTGCATCGCCTGAGCTGCCATGGCGCAGGGGCGTCATGAACCGGCTCCGATGGAGCAGGTCGTTCGAGCAGAGGGCAGGGGCGTTGCCGAGGTGCCATGGCAGAAATCTCGCCGTCTCTTGGGTGCGCATCCATGTCTGCACTATCGGCACAACCGGCACTCGTTCACCACCTTGCTGCATCACAGGCGTCGAGCTTCATGCCCCGTTTGCCAGGACTGCCTCGCTTCCGGAACGGTCACATGAACCGGGCAAGAATGAGCATGGCCACCGAGATCGTGGCGATACCGGCGACGTCCAGGACGACGCCGGCAGCCATCATGCTTCGCAGCGGGATCCGGCCGGTGCCATACACGATCGCGTTGCACGGGGTGCTGACCGGCATCATGAACCCCAGGCTCGCGGCGAACGTGGCGGCGAGGGCTGCGACGAGTGGCTCGGCA
>CAZCHF010000023.1:46472-54812 GCA_964498325.1 uncultured Candidatus Kuenenia sp. | reverse complement strand
GTCTTCGTCCGCGCTGCCAAGGATGGTGGTGGCACCGTACCCGTCGCCGACTGGCCGACCAAACGCGAGTGGGTGAACTACGCCTTCGATCGATTTCTGGAGCGAGGCTACGCCGTGTCCAGCGGCTACACGCTGGTCCGTGATCCGGCTCGCGTCCACTTCCGCTATCGCGACATGCTCTGGGAGGGCGCCGATCTCGTGGCACTCGGTGTCGCAAGCTTCGGACATCTGTCAGGCGTGCATTACCAGAATGAACCGCATCAAGACCAGTATCTCGCCGTGGTCGAATCAGGACGACTTCCCATCGCCCGTGGCATGGTTCCCTCGAACCGCGAGCTTCTCATTCGTGAGATGGTGCTCCAGCTCAAACGCGGCTGGCTCGATGCCGAGCGGCTTCACCAAAAGTTTGGGATCGACCCGCTCGTGGAGTGGGCGCCGGTGTGGCGGAAATTTCAGGCCGACGGGCATCTCGACAGCGTGGCTCCGAGCCCCAAACTGACGCGCCAGGGACTGCTGCAAGTGGATTCCCTTCTGTCCGCATTTTTCTGAGGACCGTGGCCCGGAGGCGTCGCCCACGTCGAGGTTTTGTCGTGATCGCCCAGACCCGTTACAGTTCGGTCCGGAATTCGGTTTGCCTTGGGTAGATCTCGTTCGGTTTCGCGGCCCCCATCACGGCAGAAAGTCAGACGTGCCACGTTCCGTTCCGCTCGCTCCATCGGCTCCTGCTCTGCCGGAAGGCCTCGCCTGTCCATCGCAAAAACTGCTCCGTGATCGACTCCGTGCCATGGCCTCCGATTTGGTGGCCCCCTGGCGGTCAAACGGCGTTCCGGCGGCCGTTCGTTCGCCCGCCGGCCTCCGGCAGCAGGCGGCGCTCCTCGTGGGGCGTGCGGGCGCGGCGCTCGAGCATGTCGGCTGGACGATGGTCACGATCGTCTCGGAATATTGGCGAGGCCGCCTCGCTACCGGCGGCTCCGGACGACGGCTGCTGCTCTTGCCTGACTGTCCGCTCGGCCACGGCCACCCGCACGATGCGGATGGTGTGCCGGCCACGTGTGGACCGCGGTGTGGGATCGCCACGATCTGGGCGGCCGCTCGTGACTGTGGCTGGACCGTCGAATCGACGTCGCGTGCCGTCTCGGCCATCGGATCCCTTCTGACGGGCCAGTACGATGGCATTCTCGGGATCGCCAAGCTCCGGGATCTTGAAAAGGCCTTCGGCATGCTTCCGGCATTTTCGTTGCCCGTGGCAGCCGTTCCGTATGAACCCCTTGCTCATGCCTCGGTCCGTCACGAGTCGTGTGCCGCCGCCCTCGAAGCCGAGGCGATCGACGTTGAGTGGGTCCTGGGCCTCGTGGGAGTTGCCGGCGGCGACCCGGCACCTGTGGGCGACTACCTGCCGCTTCTGCGTGAAGCAGCGGAGATGTTCGCACCCGAACATCTTGCCTTGCTTGCCGATCGACTGAGTGTGCCTGGACTGCTTGGGTCGGGCGCCGCGGGCATCGCCGCAGATGTTTCGCCGCTCGATGCCACAGCGGCGATGTCGGCCGATTTTCTCGCCCGTGGTGGAAAGTTTTTGCGCCCGTTCGTCACCCTTGCGGCATTCGACGCAGTGATGGCCGACACGACCGACCACCCCCGCTCGGCAGGCCAGGCACCGGCTCCGCGCGACGCGGCGAAAGCGGCGGCCGTCGCCATCGAGATCTTTCACAAGGCGTCGCTCGTTCACGACGACATCGAAGATGACGACGCGATGCGCTACGGTCGGGCGACGCTGCATCGCGAGCAGGGCATCCCCGCGGCGATCAATTCCGGTGACTATCTTCTCGGGGCCGGCTACCGCATCGTCAGCGCCCTCCCCGGGGTCGACGCCACGACCCTTCGTGATGTGGTGGGCATCCTCGCCGACGCCCACGTGAGGCTGGCCAAGGGGCAAGGTGCCGAGCTCTGGTGGCGGGATGCGGCTGCCAAGCGTCTCACGCCCGACGAAGCCCTGGCCATCTACGGCCTGAAAACGTCTCCGGCGTTCGAAGCTGCCATCGCCATGGGGGTGCGCCTTGCAGGTGTCGTTCCGTCGAACGCCGCCGCGATCGACCGCTACGCGATGCATGTCGGCACCGGCTTTCAAGTGCTCAATGACCTCAAGGACTGGGGAGGCGACCTCGAAAACGATCGGCGCGTCGCAGGCGACCTGCTTGGCGGTCGTCCGACGCTCCTCTGGGCACTGGCTATGGAAAGACTCACGCCTCGGGACGCGGCGCGCCTTCGAGAAATTGCCGCCGTGGCAAGGCGGTCTGACCGGCCTCGCGACACGGCCAGTCTCGTAGCGGAAGCCCGGACTCTGTATGAACGCGCGAGGGTCGTGCCTCAGGCCCGGGCCGTGGCATCCAGCCAGCGCGCGGCAGCGCTCAAGTCCCTGGCTGACTGCCGGCTCGCCCGGCTACGTGATGTTCTCGAATTTCTCCTCGACCTCGCCGTGCCCGAGCCGGCGATCGAGTCATGAGCGGTCGTGGCGCCGGGGCGGTGGCCCGAGCGGAGTCGCTCGTTCGCCTCTTTCACGCTCCTCACGAGCGTTTCGCACGGTTTGCAAGCGTTGCCGCTGACGCACTGCCCTCTGGTCCGCGCACTCTGCTCGATCATTCGAGCCACATGACGCTCGCCATGGAGCGTTTTCATGGCGGCCCGGTCGGCCTCCGTGTCGTCGCCCGTCGCGAGTGCGATGACGGTCACTACGCACGAGAGATTCTCCTCACCGACCCCGCTGGTCGCGTCGTGCAAGTTGGCGTCGTTCGGATCGACCTGGCCCGGTTTCCGGCAGCGACTGCCGCTGCCATTCGATCGGAATCAACTCCGCTTGGCCGCATTCTCTTGGAGGCGGGCCTTCACTGCGATGTCCACGACGTCCAGCTTCTCCAGATCGACCCCGGCCCGGATTTCACGGCGGTTGTCGGCACACCATCCAAGGCAAAGGCCTTTGGCCGCGTGGCATCCATCGGTCTTGATGGGGTCGCGATCATCGAGCTGTTGGAGATCGTCGCCCCTGGCACGGCATGAACCGATATGCCGGTGGGGCAATGGGCAACGGCGGCGAGACAGGTTTTTGGCCCCGTTCGGGCCGCTGACGCAAACTCCTGCAGGATCGGCAGTTACGGCAGACGAGTCGATATTGACTCGCAGCGCAGGGGACCAGTAGAGTCTGGGTTGTCTGGCAAGGATGGCACGCAGGGATGCGGTCAGAGGAACTGGATTCCTTCTTTCCTCTCCCACCCCGCCCCGCGGGTCACCCCTGGCAGACCGTTCGATCGGATTGTCTGGATCCCAAACGGGAGGAGTCGCGACGGCAGGGAATGCCACGCGGCCGGCGCCCGCCGGGCAATCCGGGGTGTGATTCGTGGCAAGGAGGCCTAGGCGTTCAGGGTCGCTTCTCTGGTGAAGTGGTTCCGGACTCCGTTTTGACTAGCCGAGCAGTGGCTAGCGAGAGGGTGTGAGACACATGCAAAAGACCGTGTATACGACTGGCGAAGCCGCCAAGATTTGTAAGGTGAGCCAGCAGACTATCATCCGCTGCTTCGACTCCGGACAGCTGAAGGGCTTCCGTGTGCCAGGCAGTCGGTTCCGCCGGATTCCTCGTGACCAGTTGTTCCTGTTCATGCGGGACAATGGCATTCCGACCGACGCCCTCGAAAGCGGCCGTCGCAAGATCCTCGTTGTGGACGACGATCAGGATCTCGTCGAGCTCATCACGGACGTTCTCGAGCGGGACGGCCGGTTCGAGACCCGCAGCGTCAACAATGGCTTTGATGCCGGCATGATGGTCAAGGACTATCGGCCCGATCTCATCGTGCTCGACGTCATGCTTCCCGATATCAATGGCAAGGAAGTTTGCCAGCGCGTCCGCAGCGACTCGACGATGGACGAAGTGCGGATCATCTGCATCTCGGGCATGTGCGAGCCGGACAAGATCGAAGACCTCAAGGCTTCCGGTGCCAACGAGTTCCTTCAGAAGCCGTTCGAGGCCGAGGTGCTCGTCGACCGCATCTGCAGCCTGCTCGACATCGAGACGGGCGTCGCGGGCGCCTGACCCAGTGGCGTTCACGATTTCGAATTTCGCAACCGCCCGTTGGCCCTGCGGCCCGCGGGCGGTTGCCCTTTTCTGAAGCACTCGGAGCCGAAGCATGACGCGGGCCGCCGTCAACGAGACGATCGCCAAGCTCGAGGCTGCGATTGAGACCGCATCGGTCGGCCGGGTTCCGGATCCTGCTGCACTGGTCGACGCCCTCGGCATCGCACGCGACTACGAGCGACTGCTCGACGAATTCGATGCACGTGTCGCCGAGGCCAGAATCGAGGGACTCCGTGAGTTGGCCTATGGCGCCGGCCATGAAATCAACAACCCCTTGGCCAACATCGCGGCCCGAGCCCAAGCCCTCCTGCCGGATGAACAGGATCCCGAGCGTCGGCGCCGGCTTGCCACGATCGTGGATCAGGCCTTTCGGGCCCGTGACATGATCGGCGGCTTGATGGTGTTTGCGAGACCGCCGCGCCCATCGCCCGCCGACACCACGATCGACGCTGTCGTCCGCCCGGCTATCGCGACACTCAGCCCGCAGGCCACACCCCGCAACATTCGCCTCGAATATGACCCGCCCCCGTCGGCGGTGACCGTGCACGTCGATTCTTCGCACGTCGGCGAAGCCGTTCGCATGCTCCTCACCAACGCGATGGAAGCAGTCGATGACGGCGGCAGGATTCGCGTCGATGCTCGACAGAACGCCGACGGCAAGGTGATCATTGTCATTGAAGACGACGGCCCGGGCATGGAGTCTGCCACCGCCGCGAAGGCATGCGATCCGTTTTTCAGCGGCCGCGAAGCTGGCCGCGGCATCGGCCTGGGGCTTCCGAAAGCTCGGCGGCTCATCGAAGCCAGCGGGGGAAGTCTCACGATCGACTCGCGCCTCGGGCACGGCACCCGCTGCATGATCATGCTGCCAGGCGTTCCGGTCGCTGCCTGAATCATCGCGACCTGCCGTCAAACTCGACGCAGGTTGCCAAGCATGACGCGCGGTCCGCCACCAGAAGCCCTTGCGGCTCGCGCGAGCGTGGCGCACGTGGCAGCCGAGCCCTTGTCGTTTTCTCACGATTTCCTCTATTCTCCGTTGCCATTTTTGACTCGGCACGGAGGCGATGGATCGCCGCACTTTGCCACCATTCAGGGATGAACGCATGACCTTCACCGGATCGAACCTTGGCCAGTCGGGTGGAGTTTCTCCCGTGCTCGACGCGGCACGGGTTGGAACGCGCAAGGGATCGCGCAGCGGCGGCTCTGATCCGCACCTCCTGAAACGTGGGCGTTTGTCCGGGCACCCGGCCACAGCGGGAGCAGAATCGGTCCGAACGGCCGCGCGGACCGCGGAATGGCTCGGTCGCCAACAGGCCCAAGACGGCCACTGGCGTGGTCCGCTCGAAGGCGACACGATTCTCGAGAGCGAGTATCTCCTGATCCTCGCCTGGGCCGACCGGTTGACAGGCCCGAATGTGTCGGCGGCCGCTCGCCGCATCCTCTCCGAGCAACTTCCCGAAGGTGGATGGGCCATCTACCCAGGCGGCCCCGTCGACGTGAGCGCCAGCGTGAAGGCCTACCTCGCCCTGAAGCTCACTGGCCATGCCCCAAACACACCCGCGCTCGCCAAGGCCCGTCGTGCGATCCAAGCGGCCGGCGGACCGTGGGCCGTCAACAGCTTCACGAAGTTTTACCTCGCCCTCTTGGGGCAACTGCCGTATGCCGCGTGCCCTGCCGTTCCCCCGGAGATGGTTTTGCTGCCGGACTGGTTTCCGGTGAACCTGCACCGCGTGTCAGCTTGGTCGCGCACGATGATCGTGCCCCTTTCGCTCATGTGGGCGTTCAAGCCGCTCCGAAGGATTCCAGCCGACCGCGGCATCGCAGAACTCTTCGAAGCGGCGCCGCCGTACCAGAAGCCCTGCGAGGGGGGCTGGGCGAAGTTCTTCCGGGGCGTCGACCATGTGATGAAGGCCTGCGAGAGTTTCGGCCTCATGCCGCTTCGCGCCCGCGCCGTTCAAGCCTGTCGTCGCTGGATGCTCGATCGGTTTGACGGCAGCGAGGGCCTTGGCGCGATCTTCCCACCTATTGTCTGGAGCATCGTGGCGCTGCGGGCGATCGGATGCGACGACGACTCGCCCGAGGTCCAAGAATGCTGGCGGCATCTCGAAGCACTCGTCGAGCGTGAACCTGATGGCTCCGTGCGGGTCGAGCCCTGCCGCTCCCCGGTCTGGGATACGGCCATCACCGTCATCGGTTTGGTCGAGGAGGCGTCGATTGCCGGCCGCCCGACCGGATCGCCGCTTCGCGAGGCCGCGGCGAGGGGGATCGATTGGCTCCTCGACAACGAGATTCATCGCCCGGGTGACTGGACCAAGAGTGCTTCCACACCCGATCGCGTGGTGCCCTCGGGCTGGTGTTTCCAGTATGCCAATCGTTTCTATCCCGATATCGACGACACGGCGATGGTGATCGTGGCGCTCTCCACGTGGCTGCGCACGCCGCATGCTGACGCGGATGCCGCACGACGCGGTCGCGTCACGGGCGCGATTCAACGTGGGCTTCGGTGGCTCGAGGCCATGCAAGGATCCGACGGCGGATGGGCAGCGTTCGATCGTGACAACACGATGGAATTGCTCTGCAAGGTTCCCTTCGCCGATCACAACGCCATGATCGATCCCAGCACTCCGGATATCGCGGGGCGCGTGCTCGAAGCGATGGGCAAGAGCGGCATCCGGCAAGGACATCCCGCGGTGGATCGCGGAATCGAATATCTCAGGCGAACCCAAGAGCCTTCTGGGGCGTGGTTTGGCCGCTGGGGCGTGAACTATATCTACGGCACCTGGCAAGCACTCGAAGGGCTGTGCGCGGTCGGCTTATCTCTCGATGACCCGATGGTGGTGCGTGCCGCGCAGTGGCTCGAAGACCATCAGCAGCCGGACGGCGGCTGGGGAGAATCGCCTGAAAGCTACGCCGATTCCGCGCTCGCCGGCCTCGGGCCAACCACCGCGTCGCAAACCGCCTGGGCGATCGCCGGGCTCGTCGCAGCAGGTCGCAGCGATTCGCCGACGGTCGAGCGTGGCCTGACCTGGCTCGTGGAACGGCAGGCAGCCGACGGCACCTGGGACCAACAAGAATTCACAGGCACCGGTTTCCCGCAGGTGTTTTACCTGCGGTATCACTTCTATCCGATTTACTTCCCGTTGGTCGCGATCTGCCGGGCCCTCGCTGCCTGGCGATCAGGAGGAAACTTGTGAGCGTTCCTGTCGGTCAGATGCTCGCAGTCCTCCGTCACGTCGCCGTACAGCGACTGCGAGGCAATCGTCGGTATCCGCTCGTGCTCATGCTCGAGCCGCTCTTTCGCTGTAACCTCGCCTGTGGCGGCTGCGGCAAGATCCAGCACCCGCAAGAAATTCTGCGGTCGCACCTCACGCCCGAGCAGTGCTGGGCAGCAGTCGATGAGTGTGGCGCTCCGATCGTGTCGATTCCCGGCGGTGAGCCGCTGCTCCATCCGCAGATCGAAGAAATCGTGGCGGGGATCGTGGCTCGCAAGCGTTACCTGTATCTCTGCACGAACGCGCTCAAGCTCGAAGAGATGCTCCCACGGTTCACGCCGTCGAAGTACCTGGCCTTCTCCGTCCATCTCGACGGCCCCCGCGAGGAGCATGACCACGCGGTTTGCCGCGAGGGCGTCTACGACCGCGCTGTCGCCGCAATCCGGGCCGCACGCTCGGCGGGCTTTCGAGTCACGACGAATTCCACGCTCTTTGCCGATGCCGATCCGGCCCGCTACCGAAAATTCTTCGACGACGTCATGGCCCTCGGCGTCGAGGGCATGATGATTTCGCCCGGCTACTCCTACTCGAAGGCTCCTGACCAGGAGCATTTCCTGAGGCGTCAGCGGAGCGAGTCGCTCTTTCGACGGATCCTCGACGCGGCGCCGCGACGCTGGAAGTTCAACCAGTCGCCGGTGTTCCTCGAATTCTTGAAAGGCAACTGGGATCTCGACTGCCTTCCGTGGGGCACCCCCACCTACAACCTCTTTGGCTGGCAACGCCCCTGCTACCTCCTCGATGAAGGCTATGCGACGTCGTTTCGCGAGTTGATGGAGGACACCAGGTGGGAAGGCTACGGTCGGGCCAGCGGCAACCCGAAGTGCGCCGACTGCATGGTGCATTGCGGGTATGAGCCGGCGGCTGTGGAGGCCACCTTCAGTTCCCTCCGAGGGTTTCTCGGCACGGCATGGCTCACGATTTTTGGCGCCCCACGACCACGCTCGCCGGCTG
>CAZCHF010000023.1:41774-46462 GCA_964498325.1 uncultured Candidatus Kuenenia sp. | reverse complement strand
CCACCGCGAGCCCAGCGGCCGCTGGGATGCGGCTCGGCACCAACGGTCTGCCTGCCCTTCCGATCATCGACCAGGTCGCGTGAGCGCTGGTCAGAGACCCCGTTCGCGGACCAAGCGGGCGGCGTCGAGGGCGGCGCCGCGGGCCCCGGCTGAATCCCCGGCCGGAATCACGTGAATTGGGATCGTCGCCTGCTCCTCGCGCTGTTCCGGCATGCCGGCCCGGATCTCGTCGAGGAACCACTGGCGAAACGCCTCGTCAGCTTCGACCGCCCCACCGCCCACCACCAGGGCGTCGGGGTCGAAGACATTGATCATCTCGTCGAAGAAGAGGCCGAGCGCCCTCGCCTGAATCCGAAAGATTTCGCGACACATTGCATCGCCACGGGCGGCAAGCCCCCGAACCTGCTTGGCTGCTGAGGCGACGTCAGTCTCACGGGCGAGAGGATGCTTCGGATACCGCTTCAGAAGGTGCGGCAAGAGGGACATCCGAATGGCGGTCAACGAGCAGAGCGACTCGAGATCGCCCCTCCGGCCGCAGTTGCAAGTCGGCACGAGTCCATCGATGCCGGGAATGTCGTGGTACGGGATGAGCACATGCCCGAGCTCACCACCGAATCCGTTTCGTCCGGTCACGACGCGTCCCGACGTGATCACGCCTCCGCCGAGGCCCGTGCCGATAATGGCCGAGATGCTCGTGGCGGTATTCTCCGATCCAAAGAGAGAAGCGTGTCCCCAGAGTGCGGCTGCGTTGCCGTCGTTGAGGTAGGTGACTGGGATGCCGAGTTGTTCCTCGACACCGGCGCGAATATCAAATCCCGCCCAGGCGGCATGGACGAAATTCGTCGAGCCCCGCCGACTGAGAACCCCGTCGGCACTCGCCGGTCCAGGCGTGTCGAGCCCCGCTGCCACGAGTTTTGAGAGAGCCACCCCAGCCTGCTCGGCTGCTCGGGCCAGCCCCTCGGCAATTTGCGTCAAGCATACGGCTGGGCCGTCGACGCTCCGTGCAGGGTGTTCGCAGAGCCCGTCGATGAGGAACTGGCCCCGCTCATCGAGAAACGTGTAGTTGATAGCCGTGCCACCGAGATCGATTCCGGCGACGATTTTTTCTACTGGTGACACGCGTTCGCTCCCGACCCCCGCTGGTGACAGCCCTTCAACCCACTTCGGCAAAGCTTCGCTTCACACGGGCCGTGATCGCGCGGAGTCCGCGAGACCGCAGGATCCCCAAGACGTCCGCCAGGCCGATCTTATCCAAGAAATCATCCGGGATCTTCGCGGCTTCGGCCGGCGGCCTCCCGCGCACGGCCTCGGCCAGGATTGCGACAAACCCTTTGACGGTCGGAGCCTCGGGGGCCACGTCAGCAACGAGCGTTGCTGTTCCGTCGGCAGCCTTCTCCGCCCAGAGGTAGACGGGCGTTTGGCACTCGTGGATCCGCCCCTCGGACGCAGCCTTTCGCGCTGCGTGGACGGCGTCGAGCGGCGAGAGCCCGGCGGCGTAGTCGACGAGCATTTCGAGTTTCTCGCGGCCATCGAGGTCGGCGAACTCGTCGACCACGGCGGCAATTCTTTCGGCGACGTCGCCCATGAATCAGACCGATGCGGCCTCGTCATGGCTCGGCGCCGCGGCCTTCGCAGGCTGCTCTATGCCGCCAGGTTCGGCCCCCTTCGCGATCGGCACGCGCACACAATTGCCCCACTCGAGCCAGGAGCCGTCGTAGTTTCGGACGTTCCCGAATCCAAGCAGATACTTGAGGACGAACCACGTGAGGCTCGATCGCTCACCGATGCGGCAATACGCGATGGTCGGCGACCGCCGCTTGAGCTTGAGCTCCTTCACGTAGAGCTTTTCCAGTTCCTTGGCCGCCTTGAACGTTCCATCCTCGTTGCAATTGAGGGGCCACGGTACGTTCAGCGCGCCCGGAATGTGACCGCCGCGAACGGCACCCTCGTTTGGGTAGTCCGGCATGTGCATACGCTCGCCACGATATTCCTCAGGACTGCGCACGTCGAGGAGTTGCTTGCCGGCTTTGCAGTGCTTCAGCACTTCATCCCGAAGCGCTCGAACCGTGCCATCCTGCTCGTGGGCGGTGTACGAGGCGGGTGGATACGAAACGCGGTCAGTCGACCAAGGACGCCCATCCAACTCCCACCGCTTCCGGCCACCATTCATGATCAAGCACTTGTCATGGCCGTAGAGCTTGAAGACCCAGAATGCGTAGCACGCCCACCAATTGTTCTTGTCGCCGTAGAACACGACGGTCGTCTCGTTGGAGATGCCCTTCTCGGCACAGAGCCGCTCGAACGCGGCACGGTCGATGTAGTCGCGCTGGACCGAGTCTTGGAGGTCGGTTTGCCAGTCGATCTCAACCGCACCAGGAATGTGCCCCTGAACGTAGAGGGCCCGATCCTCGTCCGATTCGACGATCCGCACACCGGGATCACTGAGGTGCGCGGCCACCCACTCGGTGGAAACGAGAACCTCGGGATGAACGTATTCCGGCATGAAAAAGACTCCTCGGGCGGTCGCGGCCTGAGGCGGCACAAGACCGCCTCGCATCAGAATTTTGATCGTAGAACATCACCCGCCCCCCTGCAACGAGGCCGCGTCGCGATGCCGAGTGGCATTCGATAGGATGAAAGGTCCTCGGCGTAGCCTCCCTGGCACCGCCCAGTCTGTCCTCGTCTCCCACTTCCGTCCCGTCCCCACTTTCTGTCGCGTCTCCACTTCCCTCCTCCGACCGGATTTTCCTTGCATGGGCGCCGCCTTCATTTTTCAGATCTCCCACCTCTACAAAAAATTTGGTCAGCGAGAACTGCTCAAAGACATCAACCTCGCCTTCTATCCGGGCGCGAAGATCGGTCTGTTGGGCCGCAACGGCGCCGGCAAGAGCACGCTCCTCAAGATCATGGCGGGCATCGACAAGGAGTTTGAAGGCGAGGCAAGGCTCGCCGACGGCTACACCGTCGGCTACCTGGAGCAGGAGCCGAAACTCGACCCATCCAAGACCGTGTTCGAGAACGTGATGGATGCCGTCGCCCACTCGCGTGCGGTGCTTGACCGGTTCGAGGAGATCAACGCGAAGCTGGGCGAGCCTCTCGACCCCGACGAGATGGAAAAGCTGCTGGAAGAGCAGGCGACGGTCCAGGACGAGATCGACGCCAAGAACCTCTGGGATCTCGATCGGCAAGTTGAGATCGCGATGGACGCGATGAATCTGCCCCCGGGTGACTGGGGCGTGACGAACCTTTCCGGTGGCGAACGCCGCCGCGTGGCGCTCTGCAAACTCCTGCTCGAAAAACCCGATCTCCTTTTGCTCGACGAGCCCACGAACCATCTGGATGCCGAGAGTGTGAACTGGCTCGAACGGCATCTCGATGAGTACACCGGCACGGTCGTCGCCGTGACCCACGACCGCTACTTCCTCGACAACGTGGCCAAGTGGATCCTCGAAGTGGACCACGGTCGCGGCATTCCCTTCGAGGGCAACTACTCATCGTGGCTCGAACAAAAGAAGGCCCGGCTCGAGCTCGAGGAGAAGCAGGCCAGCGCCCGTCAGAAGACGCTCGACAAGGAACTCGAGTGGGTGCGGATGTCGCCCAAGGCCCGCCAGGCAAAGAGCAAGGCCCGTATGGCAGCGTATGAAAAGCTTGCCGCAGAACAGGCTGCCGTCCGTGACCAAGACGTCGAGATCTTCATTCCGGCCAGCCGCCCCTTGGGCGATCACGTCATTGACGCAGAAAACATCTCGAAGGCTTTTGGCGACAAGCTGCTCTTCGAGAATCTTTCGTTTCGCCTGCCGCCCGGCGGCATCGTCGGGATCATCGGCCCGAACGGGGCCGGCAAGACGACACTGTTTCGGATGCTCGTCGGAACCGAAAAGCCCGACACCGGGACGATCCGGATCGGAAGCACGGTCGACATTGGCTACGTCGACCAAAACCGTGATGCCCTCGATCCGAACAAGACCGTCTTTGAAGAGATCTCAGGCGGTCACGACACGATCGAGCTGGGCAAGCGGCTGGTGAATGCGCGCAGCTACGTGGCGAAATTCAACTTCATGGGGCCCGACCAGCAGAAGAAGGTGGGCAAGCTGTCCGGCGGCGAGCGCAACCGCGTCCACCTGGCCAAGCTGCTTCGTGCCGGGTCGAATCTCCTGCTGCTCGATGAGCCGACGAATGACCTCGACATCGATACGCTTCGGTCGCTCGAAGAGGGAATCACGAACTTTGCGGGCAGCGTCGTGGTGATCACCCACGACCGTTGGTTCTTGGATCGCCTCGCGACGCACATCATCGCCTTCGAGGGTGACGGCTACGTCCACGTCTGTGAAGGCAACTTTGAAGTCTACGAGCGAAGCCGTCGCGAGCGGCTTGGCATCGACGCTGACGAGCCCCACCGGTTCCGCTACAAGAAGCTGACGAAGTGACCCACCGCCGAGGATGGGTTCGCCGGCAGGACGCCTTGTACGACAGACAAGCGTGATCCGCTCGTCTCCTTTTCTTTCGCCGTCGCGAAGCGTATGATGAAGCTGTCGAAGGGCGAAAAACGATTGTTTTGAGCCGATTGATGCCATATTTTCGGATGACTGAGTGAAGGGCAGTTCGGCCACGGCCGGAAGGCTCGTCATGTGAGTAAGCCGACGCGGCAGGAGACCTCGAGGTCTTCCGCCGCGTCGGCTTTTTTTGTT
>CAZCHF010000023.1:0-41764 GCA_964498325.1 uncultured Candidatus Kuenenia sp. | reverse complement strand
TTCACCAACAAGAATGAAAGGGACATGAAATGAGCAATACCACACTGATCATTCTGATCGTCGTGCTGTTTCTCCTGTTTGGCGGAGGGGGCGGTTATTACTGGAGCCGGAGCCGACTGTAAAAGGCCGTTCCGGCAGGAACAGCTGGGGCTGTCATCACGCAGGGCGCGATGACAGTTCCGGGTGGCCTCGAGTGGGCGCCTGGCCGCTGTCGTGCGAGCGATGCCGGCACGCCAACAGCGGTTTCAGTCCGAAAAGAAAGTTGGGGCATTGCGTGGGGCAGTTTCCGTTCTCCGAGAGGTGCCATCCTCGATCGGCCCGGCGATCGTTCTACGAGAGGCATTCCTCCCGGCCCAGCCCCCTCGTCGAACTTCCCTTGCGGGCGGAGTTGTTCAATAACGAACAACTCGAGCGGCATGCCCGGTCGATTGCGGTGTCCCACACGCTGGCATCAGGCCCAGGACAAGACACGCTCTTGTCTCGCCTGGCAGAGAACGAACGCGTTCTGCTTGACACCTACGATTTGGTCTCTGCCGCCGCACTCCAAGACCGCAGCATTGAACCGGCAGCCGAATGGTTGCTCGATAACTTCTATCTCATCGAAGAGCAGATGCGAGCGATCCGGCGGCTATTGCCACCGGCCTATTGCCGCACACTTCCCCATCTGGCGAGCGCGGTACCGGCGAATGTGCCGCGCATCTACGACATCGCGCTCGAGCTGATTGCCCATTCCGACGGAAGGATCGAGATGGCCAGTCTTGATGGGTTCATCGGATCCTATCAGTCCGTCGAGCCGCTCACGCTGGGTGAGTTGTGGGCCCTGCCGCTCATGCTCCGGCTGGCCCTCATCGAGAACCTGCGACGCGTGGCACTCCGGATTGCCGCCGCTCGCGACGAACGGGATCTGGCCGACGACTGGGCGGACCGCATGGTCAGGATGGTAGAGCAAAGCCCCACGGACCTGGTCCTGGTGTTGGCCGACATGGCCCGGGCTAATCCTCCCCTCTCCGGTGCGTTCGTTGCCGAATTCACGCGACACCTCCAGGGCCAGAACCCGAACTTCACGTTGGCGAGCAGCTGGCTCGAAAATCGCCTGGCGGACCAAGGCCTGTCGATCGAAGAACTCGTTCGCGGTGAAGGGCAAGCCCAGGCCGCTGATCAAGTGTCGATGGGCAACAGCATCGGCAGCCTGCGATTCCTGATCTCCCACGACTGGCGACAATTCGTCGCCCAACACAGTATCGTCGAGCGCACGTTGGCGGGAGACCCATCGAGCGTCTATGCGGGCATGGATTTCGCCACCCGGGACCGCTACCGGCATGCGGTCGAGGCGATCGCGCGGCGAAGTCGCACTGCCGAGAACGCCGTCGCCGTCAAGGCAATTCAGCTTGCCGAGGCGTGCTGGCGAGAGGATCCGGACGACCGTCGGGCTCATGTCGGTTACTTCCTCGTCGACCGAGGACGATCGACGCTCGAGCGGGCCGTCCACATGCGGCTGACGCCGGGCGTGGTCATCGACAAGCTTCGCCGCCGCTGGCCACTGACCTGTTTTCTTTCTGTGGTGGGCAGTGTGACGTTCGCCGTGACACTGATCGCACTGGAGTGGATGACTCGGCACGCACCGACCTGGGTCACCATGATCTTGGCCGTGCCGGTCGCCATCTGCGCGTCACAACTCGGAGTTGGCATCGCCAACTGGCTTGTGGCCCGGCTGGTCAGCCCGCAATCACTCCCGCGCCTCGATTTCCAACACCGTATTCCATCGGTCCATCGCACGCTCGTCGCGGTGCCGACGATGCTCACGAACGCCGAGGGCATCGAGCATCTTCTGGAGAGCCTCGAGGTTCGCTACCTGGCGAATCGGGATCGCTCCTTGCATTTCGCGCTTGTCACGGACTTCACCGATGCCCTTTCGGAAACGTTGCCGGGCGATGCCGAACTCGTGAGGATGGCCCGCGAAGGAATCATGCGGCTCAATGACACGTATGCGAATGAACGACGAGACGCCTTCTACCTGTTCCACCGCCCGCGGCGATGGAACGCCCGCGAAGGCGTGTGGATGGGCTACGAGCGCAAACGCGGCAAGCTCGCCGACTTGAACGCGACGCTCCGCGGTGCCACCGGACGATTCGCGGAGATCGTCGGCGAAGTGCCGCTGCCGGATCGGGTTCGGTATGTGTTGACCCTCGACAGCGACACGGATCTGCCTCGGGATGCCGCCCGCCTATTGGTCGGCACGCTCGCCCATCCGCTCAACCAGCCGGTCTTCGACGAGGTGCGGTGCCGGGTCGTGGATGGCTACACCATCCTTCAGCCTCGCGTTGCCGTCAGCCTGCCGAGCGCCGGGAGCTCGCGCTTCGTACAGGTGTACGGAATTGATCCCGGGGTCGATCCCTACACGCGGGTCGTGTCGGACGTGTATCAGGATCTTTCCGGGGACGGTTCGTTTATCGGCAAGGCGATCTACGACATCGACTCGTTCGAGCATCGCTGCAGCGATTTTCCGGAGAATTCGATTCTCAGCCACGACCTGATCGAAGTCGCCTACGGGCGATCGGGCCTCGTCAGCGATGTGACCCTCTACGAGGAGTTTCCGTCGCGGTATTCGGTGGATGTGGCCCGAAGACATCGTTGGATGCGGGGAGACTGGCAGATCATGCCTTGGCTCTTTCCCTGGGTTCAAGGTCGATCCGGCCGATGGGTTCGCAATCCGATTTCTCCGCTGTCGACCTGGAAGATCTTTGACAATCTCCGCCGTAGCCTCGTGCCGATGGCCATGGTGCTCGTGCTGCTCGTTTCGTGGATGGCCTCTCCCGCCCTGGCCGGGGCAGCCCTGGTCTTCCTTGCGAGCGTCACCCTCTTCCCCCTGCTCTTGGCCACCGCGACGGAACTGCTGCACAAACCGATCGCGCTTCCGGCACCCACGCACTGGCGGGTGACACTCAATGACATGGGGAGGCCCTTGGCTCAGCAGTTCCTGGCGTTCGTTTTTCTCCCGTATGAAGCCTCCGTTGCGGTCGATGCGATCGTTCGAACGCTTGCACGGGTCTGCTGGACGAAGCGGCGGATGCTCGAGTGGAAGACCGCCTGCGACTCCGAACGGGGAGTCGACGGGAGCCTCCGCGACACAGCCTGTCGCATGCGGATCGCGCCGATCGCGGCGACGGCGACTGCCGCCATCCTCCTGATCTGGCGCCGCGACACGCTTCCGTTTGCCATGCCATTTCTCACGGCATGGATGACGTCACCGCTGATCGCCTGGTGGCTGAGCCTGCCGATCCGGAAGCGTCCTATCCGATTGACGCCGGGCCAGCATCGCTTCCTTGAAGGACTCGCGCGAAGAACCTGGCGCTACTTCGAGGAGTTCGTCACCGCCGAAGACAACTGGCTGCCCCCTGACAACGTTCAGATCAATCCGACTCTGGTGGTCGCTTCCCGTACGAGTCCGACGAACATCGGCATGGCGCTGCTCGCGGATCTCGCAGCCCACGATTTTGGGTACTGCTCCGGCATGCGGCTCCTCGAACGTACGCAGCGCACGCTTGGAACGCTCTCGAGGCTGGAGCGCTACCGAGGGCACTTCCTCAACTGGTACGACACCCGCACCCTCGCACCACTCCATCCTCGTTATGTCTCGACGGTCGACAGCGGCAACCTGGCGGCGAATCTGCTGGTCCTCGGCATTGGCTTCGAGGAGCTCGCCACGAGTCGCATCCTCCCACCTCGGGTGTTCGGCGGCCTGCGCGACACCGCACGCGTGTTGCTCGACGCGGCGGAACGATCCGCCGGCAACGGGAGCGTTGTGGGCGGGCCCGTGCTGCGATTCCTCTCACGGCAGATTGAAGACGTAAGCTCCACAGCTCTGACCTTGCTGGCAGCCGCACGACTTTTGCCGCGGCTTATCGCTGATGCGGAACACCTCACCACGCAAGAAACCACGGATGCGGAGTTCATATGGTGGGCGAATGCCTCCAGGCGAGCCTGCATCGACCACTATGACGACCTCGTCTATCTGGCGCCGTGGATCTGCATGCCAGATGCTCCGAGGGAGACGTGGCAGGCCGCCCCGGGCGCCCCGGACGGTCCTCTCGCTGAGCTGCGCAGTGGTCTCGATCGGCTCAATGGAACGGCAACACTCCAGGATGTTGCACGCTTGCCGGAGACCCTGATCCCGCTTCTGGACGAGGTAACTCCAAACGCGACTGCGGAGGTGGCTGACTGGTTCGATCGCCTTCGCCAAACATTCTGCCTAGCCTCCGAGCATGCCCGAGTTCGTATCCAAGCCTATGAAGAGGTTGCCAGCCTGTGTCGGACGTACGCCAGCATGGACTTCAGCCTGCTCTACAACGCAGCCCGAGGGCTGTTCACGATTGGATACAACGTGGACGAGCGGCGGCTCGACAACAGCTTCTATGACCTGCTGGCCTCCGAAGCTCGGCTGGCCAGCTTTATTGTCATCGCCCAGGGGCAGTGCAGCCAGGAGCATTGGTTTGCGCTTGGCCGCCTTCTCACCAAGGCCGGGAATGTGCCGGCGCTTCTGAGTTGGAGCGGGTCGATGTTCGAATACCTGATGCCGCTTCTGGTGATGCCCACCTACGAGAACACGCTCCTGGATCGCACGTACGAGGCGGTCGTCCGGCGACAGATCCAGTATGGCCGCCAGCGCGGCGTTCCTTGGGGCATTTCGGAGTCTGGTTACAACGCGATCGATCAGCATCGCACCTATCAGTACCGGGCGTTTGGAGTACCTGGCCTGGGGTTGAAGCGCGGCCTCGTCGAGGACCTCGTGGTCGCCCCGTATGCCAGCGCCCTTGCCCTCATGATCGCACCGGAAGCCGCGTGCAAGAACCTCGAGCGGCTGGCCGCCGAAGGACATGACGGAGCCTACGGCTTCTACGAGGCCATCGACTACACCCCATCGCGACTGCCTCCTGGCGCCGCGAGCGTCACGGTGCGGCAGTTCATGGCCCACCACGAGGGAATGAGCCTCCTTTCGCTCGCGTCGGTCCTGCTCGACAAGCCCATGCAGCGCCGGTTCTTGGCCGATCCAATGTTGCGTTCGGCCGATCTGCTCTTGCAGGAGCGCGTTCCAAAGGCGACGGCCCCGGTCTTCCCCCACGCGAGCGAAGCGAGCGACAACCGACCGCCCCGATCGGATGACACCGGGCACATGAGAGTCTTCACCGACCCGAGTACCGCGGCGGTCGAGGCTCATCTCCTGTCCAACGGAAATTATCACGTTGCCATCACGAGCGCCGGAGGCGGCTCGAGCCGATGGCGAGACATGGCCGTGACCCGTTGGCGCGAAGATGCGACCCGCGACGCTTCCGGCAGCTTCTGCTATGTGCGAGACCTTCGCAGGGGCACGACGTGGTCTGATACCTGGCAGCCGACGAAGAAGACGACGCAAGGCTACGAAGCGATCTTCACCCAGTCTCGGGCCGAGTTTCGCCGGATCGATGACGAGATCGAAACCTACACCCAGATCAGCGTGTCGCCCGAGGACGACGTCGAGGTGCGTCGCGTCACCCTCATCAACCGATCGGACTTGCCTCGTACCATCGAACTCACGAGCTACGCGGAGGTCGTGCTGGCGACCCAGTCGCAGGACGAGGCACATCCGGCGTTCAGCAATCTCTTCGTCCAGACAGAGTGGATTCCTGGACGCCATGCGATGTACGGCACGCGACGTCCGCGATCCGCGGAGGAACCCCCCCCCTGGATGACGCACATGATGGTTGTCCGCGGTGGCACCGTGCGTGAACCGTCCTACGAAACCGATCGCATGCGGTTTGTCGGACGCCAGCGGACACTCGAGTCGCCGGCAGCGTTTGACACGCGAGGGCCGCTCTCGAACACAGCAGGGCCCGTGCTTGATCCCATCGTGAGCATCCGCCAAACGGTGTTCCTGAAGCCGAACGAGTCAGTTGTGATCGACATCATCACCGGCGTGGCGCCTTCTCGCGCCGGCGTCGATGGGTTGACTGGGAAGTATGCCGATCCCAGCATGACCGACCGCGTCTTTGATCTGGCCTGGACGCATAGCCATGTCCTGCTCCAGCAGTTGGGCGCGTCGGAGGCTGACGCGCAGATGTATGGACGGCTCGCGGGATCGATCCTCTACACCTCCGCCCTCCGCCGGGCGCGAGCGAGCGTGCTCGGTCGGAATCGGCATGGCCAATCTCGACTCTGGGGCTACGGCATATCGGGAGACCTGCCGATCGTGCTCGTGCGGATTCAGGATCACGAGCGGCTGTCACTCGTTCGGGACGCGCTCACGGCCCATTCGTACTGGAGGCAAAAGGGCCTCGCCGTGGATCTCGTCGTTTGGAACGAAGACGATTCCGTCTACCGGCAGGATCTCCAGCAGGCGATCGTCGATCTGGCCGCGGCCAGTCCTGAGGCAGCCCTGATCGACCGCCCAGGCGGCATTTTTGTCCGCCGCGGTGAACAGATGTCGGAGGAGGATCGCACGCTCCTTCAGACGGTGGCTCGAGTCGTCCTCTTGGATGATGCCGGCACGCTGGCCGAGCAAGTCGAACGCCGCGGGCCGGCGGAGCTCGCGATGCCACGGTTCGAACCGATTCGCCGTATCGATCCCGAGGTGCCGGCGGAAACACCGCGACGAGAGCTGGCCTATTTCAATGGGCTGGGGGGATTCAGTCAGGATGGTCGCGAATACATCACGATCCTGGCCCCTGGTCAAACGACGCCTGCTCCATGGGTCAATGTCATCGCCAACCCACAGTTCGGCACGGTGGTTTCCGAGGGTGGGAGTGGCTACACGTGGGCGGAAAACAGCCACGAATACCGGATCACGCCCTGGAACAATGACCCGGTGTCAGACACGTGTGGGGAAGCGATCTATCTGCGTGACGAGGAGTCGGGCCGCATCTGGTCGCCCTCCCCTCTGCCGGCACGGGGGACCAACCACTATGTCTCCCGTCACGGATTCGGGTACAGCATCTTCGACTATACAGAGGATGGCATCACGACTGAACTCTGCGTGTATGTCGCCACCGACGCAGCGGTGAAGTTCTGCAAGCTCAAGGTCACGAACCGCTCCGGACGCCAGCGATCCTTGTCGGCGACGGCCTACTGGGAGCTTGTGCTCGGCGAGTCGCGAAGCAAATCGCTCCCGTATATCGTGACGGAAACCGACACGGCCAGCGGAGCGCTCCTCGCCCGGAATGTCTACAGCCCGGAGTTCGGAGACCGTGTCGCGTTCTTCAACTGTAGTGAAGGGGCTCGCTCGATCACGGGAGATCGCACGGAGTTCATCGGTCGCAACGGGAGCCTCGCAAGTCCCGCAGCGCTCAAGCGGGTGCGACTCTCGGGCCGGGTAGGCGCCGGATACGACCCGTGCGCTGCCATGCAAACGCCATTCACGCTCGCCGATGGCCAGGAACGGACGATCACATTCACGATCGGCGCCGGCCGCAATCTGGCAGACGCCCGTGGGCTCGCCCAGCGATTCCGGGGTGTCGAGAGTGCCGACCGTGCCATTCACTCAGTGTGGGACTACTGGAGCCACACACTCGGCGTGGTCCACGTGGAGACGCCCGACCCCGCGGTGGATTACCTCGTCAACGGCTGGCTCGTCTACCAGACACTCTCGAGTCGCATGTGGGGCCGCTCGGGTTTCTATCAGTCCGGGGGCGCTTTCGGGTTTCGCGATCAGCTCCAGGATGCCATGGCGCTCGTGCATGCGCAGCCGCAGATCCTTCGCGACCATCTGCTCCGGGCAGCCGGTCGGCAGTTTCGCGAAGGCGACGTCCAACACTGGTGGCATCCGCCGGTGGGTCGCGGTGTGCGAACGCAGTTCTCCGACGATTACCTCTGGCTGCCGCTGGCTATCTGCCGCTATGTGACCACCACCGGTGATACCGGGATTCTCGACGAGCCAATCCCGTTTCTCACGTCCCGGCTGCTGCGGGATGACGAGGAATCATCGTACGACCTGCCGCATGTCTCTGACGATGTCGGCACGCTCTACGAACACGGGGTCCGGGCGATCGACCGTGGCCTGCGATTCGGTGCGCATGGCCTCCCCTTGATGGGCTGCGGCGACTGGAACGACGGCATGAATCTCGTCGGCCAGCATGGCCGCGGCGAGAGTGTGTGGCTCGCGTTCTTCCTCTACCACGTCCTCACGCAGTTCGGCGACCTGGCCCGTCGCCGGGGTGATTCAGGCCTGGCCGACAGGCTCGGCGTCGAGGCTGGACGACTGCGGGGAAACATCGAAGAGCACGCGTGGGATGGCCGTTGGTATCGCCGCGCCTATTTCGACGATGGCACGCCCCTCGGGTCGGCCGAGAACGACGAGTGTCAGATCGACGCCGTCTCGCAGAGCTGGTCCGTCCTCTCGGGCGCGGGCACTTCCGAACATGCCCACATGGCGATGCAGAGCGTCGAAGAGCGGCTGGTTCGCGAGACCGATCGGCTGATTCTCCTCCTGGATCCACCGTTCGACACATCCGATCTCAATCCGGGCTATATCAAGGGTTACGTGCCGGGAGTCCGCGAGAACGGCGGCCAGTACACGCACAGCGCCATCTGGACCGTGATGGCCAGGGCGGCGCTTGGAAACTGCGATCGAGCGTGGGAACTGTTTTCGCTGATCAATCCTGTGTCGCATGGCGCGACACCGGCCGGCATCGCGACGTATCGGGTCGAGCCTTACGTGATCGCCGCCGACGTTTACGGGATCGAGCCGCATACGGGCCGCGGCGGCTGGACGTGGTACACGGGGTCGGCCGGCTGGATGTATCGCTTGATCTTGGAGTCGTTGCTTGGGCTCCGACTGGAAGTCGACAAGCTCTCGTTCGCCCCGTGCCTCCCTTCGGCGTGGCCTGGCTTTACGGTTCACTACCGATATCACGGGACGTTCTATCACGTGACGATCCGCCGCGGGAGCGAAACCGCCCAGCCCTGCCGCGTCACGCTCGACGGCGTCGAGCAGTCGGCTCCCTTCGTGACGTTGATCGACGACCACCAGGATCACCATGTGACGATTGAGTGGGCTTTCGGAGGTGAAGGCGAGTGACACTTTGCATAGGGATTCAGGTCGAAGAAGGGCTCCTCGCGCTTGCCGACACCAAGATCGTCAAGGGGGAAGAGCAGATCATCCGAGGGAAGCTTTCGAGCTCCAGCGTCGAAGGTAGCCATTGGTGGCTTATGACCTCCGGCCTCCGAAGTGTCCGCGACAAGACGGTCATCTATCTAGAACAGGAGATCGCGGAGAAAGGGCTCCGTTTCAACCACCTCTTCGAGCTTGCGAATCAATTCGGCACGCAGTTGAGGCGGGTGCGAACCGAGGACGGGCCATCGCTTGAAGCAGGCAACCTGACATTCAATCTCCATGCCATCCTGGGCGGAAAAATGCCGGGAGATCCGACGGCAAAGATGTTTTATGTCTATCCCGAGGGCAATTGGATCGAATCCACCGTCGACACGCCCTACTTCATGATCGGACGGACCTACTACGCGAAGGCCATGATGGAGCGGCTGCTTTCCAGCGACCTGACACTCCGCCAGGCATTCGCAGTCGCCTTTCTGGCATTCGAAGCCACGATGGCGAGCGTGACCGATGTGGGCTACCCCATTGATGTGATCGCGCTCGACGGAACGCGAGGAACGACGAATCGACAGCGGTTTGATGCCTCGGACCTGGAACCCATCAGCCAATGGTGGAGGAAGACGCTGTCGGATGCGCTCGTGACGTTTCCGATCCGACAATTCGATTCGATGTTTGACTTTCGCCCGCCCCCAGAGGACCGCAGCCTGCCATGACCACCAGCTTCGTGGGATGCGACGTCTGCTACGACATCCTTGCCCCGACGACCTTCCTTTTCAATGTGACTGCTGCCAAGGCGCCAGGGCAACGTGTGCTCCGGGAGGAGTTCTTTCTCACGCCCGAGATCGCCATGCAGACCTTCGCGATGGGTCTCACGGGGAATCAGGTTCATCGATTCCGGGTGCTCCCGTGTGCTTTTAGCCTCCGGTATGAAGCGGTGGTGGAGATCACCACGGCGTCCGCCCCGGGCCTCGATGATTCCGAGCAAACCTATCGAGACCTGCCCCCCGAAGTCGTGCCGTACTTGAACCCGAGTCGCTTCTGCGAGTCGGACCTCCTGGGAGCCTTCGCGCACGGGGAGTTTGGATCGCTCGAGCATGGCCACTCGCGCGTGGTGGCTGCCTGCGAGTGGATCCACCGGCAGATCCGCTACACGGCCAACTCCACGACATCGCATTCGACCGCATGCGATGTCCTGATCCAGCGAACGGGCGTCTGCCGTGACTTTGCCCATGTGGGCATCGCCTTGTGTCGAGCGCCCGGGATTCCTGCCCGCTACGTGAGCGGGTACGGCCCCGGTGTCGACCCACCTGATTTCCATGGGTATTTTGAGGCGTTTCTCGGCGAGCGGTGGCATCGCTTCGATGCGAGCAAGCTGGCGCCGGTCGAGGGATTCATTCGCATCGCATCGGGCTTGGATGCTGCCGATGTGCCCTTCGCCACATGGATCGGCTCTGCCGAACTGACCAGCAAAACTGTATGGGCCCAACCTGCCGGCTAGCTCTTGCGGGTGCTGCGGTAGGGCGGCGTGGTGGTGAGCGTGAAAAGAATGACTTCTTCGCCCGTCACGACACTGATGTCGTGGTGGAGGCTCACTACCTTGACCCCCGTGATCTCGAGCACGAGGGACTCCAGCACAGCCCGAGCGGTTTCGACCAATTGCGTCCGTACCTGCTTCAGCAGGTCTCGGCCCTTCTCTGGGGGCAGCGAGTCCACGAGATGTTGTTCCGCGGCCGTCAGCACGCCCTTGAGGCGCACCACCAGGAGATCGTTGATCAAGTGCGCCTGGATGTGCTTCGGACCGCGGCCCATGTACTCCTGCTCGAAGCGAGCGATTCCCTCGCAAGCAGAAGCTTCGATCTCACCCAGCGTTCTCATAAGTACTTTCGGCGTGGTAACGAACCCCGGCGCGGACAATCGCGATGGAGCCAGGCCCTTGCCCGACGGGAAGATTAGACACCTGGTAGCAACCACTTCACAACCGACTCCTCTTTTTGACACCGCTGACCGTGAACGGCATCGACGAAATGTCTCCTCACTGTAACCTGAGTCCGCGAGTCGCTGTCGCTATTTCGATGGCGGTGTTATCGCATGCTCAACAACCCCTTCGAGTTTCTCCTTGTCATCTTGGAGCTTGCGTTCATCGACCGTGAACGTCGTCTTGAACGTCTGTTCCGACCGATCCCGGTTTGCCGACGCCTGGAACCAGCCCCGATAGAACCCCACGGCGATCACGCCAACGATCAGCAACACCATGACACTCAACAAGGCTCTCATGGCACACCCCTCCGTTTCTTGATGGAAAACTGTTTGCCCGACGCATGATGGCACACCCAGGTGCTTAGCCTGTCATGTGGCCGGCACGATCAATCCTTGCCCTTGCTCTTCCCCTTGCCTCTGCCTTCGTTCGGGTTCGATCGCGACGGGGGTGGCCCCTTTGGCGTGCGATCCCGTGACTGCGGCTCCGGACGCTCGGCTTTCGGCTGCGGCTTCATCCGAGGTGATGTCGGGTGTTCCACTTTTGGGGTCTTTGGGTTTTGGGTGGTTGGCTTTGGCTGCACCTTGGGCACGTCCGGCTGTTCCGACTTGGGCTGCTGGGGATCGAGCGTTGGGCGGAGCGTCGTGTGTTGCCGGCGTTGTTCGGGCGAGCCACGAGGCCTCGGCTGGGGACGAACGAGCGTGTCGATCGGAGGCACACTGAGCGCCTTGGGCGGCGCATGGCCGCGATCGGCACTGCTCATGGGCTTGGACGCGATGGGAGAGGCGGGAAGCTTCACACGAGCTGCCTCGCTGCGTCGATCGGCGTCGGCATTCGCATTCGCTGCTCGGGCTTCCCACTGCTGGCGCTGGTCACGGTAACGTTGGACCTCGCGGCCAAAGTTGGTGAACCTTTCTCGTTCCACCTGATCAACGGCTCGGAGTTGCCACGCACCGTCCTGGCCCGGAGCACCTCGCCCCAGCGGCGCGGCCAGCCGATTCCGCAAATACCCTGCGGTGCGATAGTTCGCCGCGCCGTAGTCGCCGAAGTAGGAGTGCTGATACTGGGGCCGCACGAACCAGTTGTCGATGAAGGTGCCCGGATTGATCACCGACGTTGGCGAATAGGAGAAGCCGCGCTGTGAGTAGTTCGCGGAAGAAAAATAGACCGGGGCAAACAGCAACCCACGCCGGGCAACCGGGTAATCCCAGTAGCCGTCGACGAACACATAGCCGCGTGGAGTGGAGACGTAATGGGCCGGGGTCCAGAGCCAGCCTGGCTGCGATGCCGCCCAAAAACCGGGACGCCAGGCGTAGCGGTTCTCCTGCCAAACCCAACAGCCGGAAACCCATGTCTGGTCCGCGGCGGGCGCGGCAGTACTCGGACCGACTTCCACCGTCGCCGGTGGCTCGGGCAGATACTCGATCTCATTCACCTGGGCATCGGCCCAGTAGCCAGAAGTCCATTGGTACTCGGCGTCAGCCTGCGCCCAGTAACCAGGCACCCACTGGCGGCCAGGAGGCAGATTTCGCCAGACACCGCTGACCCACAGGAAATCACTCCGCTCGTCGTCCCAGGCCCAGTAACCTGGAATCCATGTGACATTGTCCCCTTCTGGTCGCTGGTCCGGTGGCAACTCCTCGATGGCCTGAGGCGGCCGCGTTTGGATCACGAGCCCAGGCTGGGGATCGCTTGCAAGAGCCCCGGCAAAAGCCTCGTGCACGGGACCGCGCGTGAGCACTTCAATCCCCTCGCTGGCAGGCGCAGGCAGTCGTGCCTGCGCAAAGCAGGCACTGTCCAAAGTGAACCCTCCAGCCAGAGCTAGCAAGCCCGTCACCAGGCCCGACTCGAAAACACGACGTACGTTCATGATCCTTGCTCCTTGTGATGATCCCATCGATCCGAAAATTCCTTACGAAGTTTGACCGGCGGCCTCGCGGATACGCTCCAGGAACGCCACCTGCTGGTAGGTCACTTCGGGTTGCCTGACTTCGTATCGCTTGACGCCGTATCGCTCGACGCGGCCAGGTCCATGCAGTCGCTCGGGACGTCGGCCCGGCCCGCCGGCCAAAACCGGCAGCCGACGATTGAGTCGTGTGCTTTCCATCCACAGAAGGGTTTCCAGCACCGCCACATCCACCGGAAGGCAAAGGACCGCGTCGATGCCGGCATCACGGCACTGCTGGCGGCATTGGCGATCGGCCGACTTGGTCAGCGCGATGATCAGGCCATCGACGCTGGCAAGTTCATTCCGAAGCCGCGCCGCAAGGCGACAACGACTAAAACGTGGAGAATCGATCTCCACGATCACAACGTCTGGAGGGATCGCCCGTGCCATTTCCAGCGCGGTAGCGCCATCGTGGGCGGCACCGACCTCGTATCCCCACCGCCGCACGGTCAACTCGAACCCATCCGATCGCCGCTCACCCGCGACGACAACCATCACTTTCAAGACATGATCTGCTTGACGCTGAACCGTGCCGTCGACACTCGCCTTCGTGCAAACGGAAGGCTTCGCAGCGATCGGCTGCCTATCCCGGAGAAGGTGAGTGCCTCCCGTGGTCATACGTATCGTCTGCTTGATCTGCTTCGTACCCATTGTTTCCGTCCTCGGGGTCATGCCTCGTGGCGATCGTCCATTTGCGATGCAGACTGTCGGTCGAGTGGCACCTGGAGGCCGTCGTCCTCCGCCTTCTCGACCTGCTCCCGAAGGCCCAGTTCGGAGCCACTCGGGGGCACGAGCAGATAGACCTGCACCATCGCGCCCGTCGTGAAGGCATACACGGCAGCACCGGTGGCGGGCTCGAGCTCAGCCGTCGCCTCGCGCACAAATCGGCCCGTGATCCTCTCGATTGCCTGACGCATTTCTGCGTTGGAGCTCGCGAACAGCTGGCGGTGAAACTCCTGAACTTGGGCAGCGCCCTCGGCGTTCCGGGCCAAGGCTCGCTCCGCTGGCGTCAAGGCGTCATGCAGCGTGACCACCAGCGTGTCCTCGCTGAGAACGACGGTGACCGCTTTGGGGGGATGCCCCGTGCGCTGCGTCTGAAGCCGACTTGCCACCGAGGCAAGCTGTTCAGCGATTGTTGGATTCGTAACGTTCATTTCTGGAGGCTCCTTGGCCTCCTCGGACATTGACAATCGAAGCGGAGCGTCTCCGTGCCGCGGGATGCGGCGATCGCCGACCATGGCAAACCTTGGCTTTGCCGTGGTTGGCCCAGTGAAAAAGGCCATGGATGGCTTTTTTCACGGACAGTCAGAAGCAGTTCTTTTGAACATGCTGCCGGATGAGCTTCTTGAGTTTGCTGATGTTCGCTTGTTCCTGCGCCTTGTCCTCCAACCAAAATGCTTGCAGCTCGGGATGATCCGCCGCATTGGCGATGTATTGGTCGTACCGCCACAGGCAATCCAGCCGCCGACTCAGGTCGTGAACGAGATCATGGTCGTGGTCGGCCATTCCGCGAGTCTCACCGAGGTGCATGTACCCCTGGTCCGTTGCGATTGACATTGGAGATCTCCTGTCCTTCTGGGCATGGGAAACAAAAAAAGCCGACGTGGTTGAACATCGTGGTGATGTTCCATCACGTCGGCATACTCGTGAACGGGTCTCCCGGAGTGACCGAGTTACCCTTTCGTGAATCGTCCGAATCAAGTCATCAAGGTATGTGGTCGCGGGCATGTGCCACCCGCGCATCCCTGTTCTCTGCGTTTGGCCAACAAAAAAACCGACGTCGCCTGAACGCCCGAGGGCACTCGACAACGTCGGTCTACCTTCTAACAACCCATCCGACGAAGCTCGTTGAGCAAGGCGGAGTGGCGTTCAGCAAGTCAGCCGAAACACACGCCGAGAAAAAACGCTGAAATACACGTTCTTCCCCGACACTTCGAACTGTACGCCTTGGTGACACCAAAGGCAAGCATCACACCGAAGGCACGGCTCAGAATGAGCGGCTTCCTCACGGCCATGCACGAAGAGGCCCTCGAAAGCCCCGAACTTCGGGAATCTCGAGGGCCTTCGCAGAAGAGGCTCCGGTCGGAGTCGAACCGACGATGGCGGATTTGCAATCCGCTGCCTTAGCCACTTGGCTACGGAGCCGTGTATTTGGATAGTCAGGATGTGATCCCGACACCTTCACGCTACGGCAGCTTGGGCGGACTGGTCAAGGTCTGCCGGCTGCACGAACCCGACCGGTCGTGCCTCGCACGCAGGTCGATCGGGTCATGCTAGGGATCGGCCAGGGATCGGCCCGTTCTTCAATCCTTCCCGCGTGCGGGCTTCGCAGGGCCCCGTGGCCGCGGAAAACAGGGGGCGATATAGTCTCCGGCTCTGGATTTTGTTCCGTCTGGCGAAGGAGACTGCGAAGAATGGCGAACGAGGGAACCTGCGACATCGGTCTGATCGGCCTAGCCGTCATGGGGGAAAACCTGGCCCTCAACATCGCCAGTCGCGGGTTCAAAATCGCCGTCTACAACCGGACGACGAGCGTCACAGACACTTTCGTGGCCGGTCGCGGAAAGCAGCCGAACGTCGTCGGTTGCCACAGTCTCGACGACCTCGTGAAGTCGCTCAAGGCGCCTCGCAAGATCATGATGATGGTCAAGGCCGGGCCAGCGGTCGACGACCTCATCGCCACGCTCACCCCCCTGCTCTCTCCCGGCGACATCCTCATCGACGGTGGCAACACGCTCTTCTCCGACACCGAACGTCGGACTGCGGATACCGAAGCCAAGGGCCTTCTGTTTGTCGGCAGCGGTGTCTCGGGCGGCGAAGAAGGCGCGCTCAAGGGCCCGAGCCTCATGCCCGGAGGGTCTGCCGCGGCCTGGCCAGCCATCAAGCCGATCTTCCAGGCGATCGCCGCCAAGGTGGGCCCCAAGGGCGACATCCCATGCTGCGACTGGGTGGGGCCCCGAGGCGCGGGCCACTACGTCAAGATGGTCCACAACGGGATCGAATATGGCGACATGCAGCTCATCTGCGAGGCCTACTGGCTCCTCAAGCATGCTGCCGGTCTCTCGAACCAACGTCTTGCCGAAGTGTTTGCCGAGTGGAATCGCGGGGAACTCGACAGCTACCTGATCGAGATCACCCGCGACATCTTCACGGTGAAGGATCCCGACACCAGCAGCGACATGGTCGATCTCATCCTCGACAAGGCCGGTGCCAAGGGCACGGGCAAGTGGATGAGCCAACATGCCCTCGACCTCGGCGTGCCAAGCACGCTCGTGACCGAGGCCGTCTACGCCCGTTGCCTCTCGGCCATGAAGGAGGGCCGCGTACGGGCTTCGGCAGTGCTTGCCGGACCATCGCGCACGTATGAGGGAAACGCCACGGCCTTTGTCGAACAAGTGCGACAGGCGCTCTACGCCTCCAAGATCGCGAGCTACGCCCAGGGCTTCGTCCAACTGGCCGCCGCCGCCAAGGAACACGACTGGCCGCTCGACTATCGCTCGATCGCGATGCTCTGGCGAGGTGGCTGCATCATCCGCGCCCAGTTCCTCGAACGGATCGCCGAGGCCTACCAAGCCGCTCCCGACCTCGAAAACCTCATGCTCGCCCCCTACTTCCGCGACGCGCTCGCGAAGTCACAAGACGCTTGGCGGCACGTCGTGTCGACCGCGGCCAGCCTCGGCATCCCGGTCCCCGCGTTCATGACGGCGCTGGCCTACTACGACGGCTACCGACACGCACGGCTCCCCGCGAATCTCTTGCAGGCCCAGCGTGACTATTTTGGTGCCCACACATACCAGCGGACCGACAAGCCCGGCACGTTCCACACCGAGTGGCTCGACCTCCGCAAGCCCGTAGGAAAATGATCATGGCAAACGCCTATCTCGAAAATCTCTTCGGTCTCTCGGGCCGCACGGCGGTCGTCGTCGGTGGCACCGGCGTCCTCGGCGGCGCTCTCGCCGACGGCCTCGCCAAAGCCGGCGCTTTCGTGGTGGTGGCCGGTCGCGGCGCGGATCGCGGCGCCGCCCGCGTCGATGCGATCAAGGCGGCCGGAGGAGATGGCACGTTTGTCAGCGTCGATGCCATCGACCGCGAAAGCGTGAAGGCGCTTCTCGAAGCGACGATCCATGCCACCGGCCGAGCCGACATTCTCGTGAACTGCGCCGGGGTGAACTCGTCGATTCCCTACTTCGACATCCCCGACGACGACTACGCGAAGGTGCTCGACACGAACCTCAAGAGCACGCACCTCGGCTGCCAGATTTTTGGAGCCCACATGGCCGAACACGGAGGCGGTTCGATCCTGAATATCGGAAGCGTCTCCGCCGACAAGCCCCTCTCCAAGGTGTTCATCTACTCGGCTTCCAAGGCAGCCGTCGTCAACTACACCAAGAACGTCGCCCGCGAGCTCGCCCCGCGCGGCGTGCGGGTGAACGTGCTTTGTCCAGGCTTCTTCCCGGCTGAACAAAACCGAAAAATTCTTTCGCCCGAACGGACGGCCACGATCATGTCGCAGACACCGATGAACCGTTTTGGGAACTCGGAGGAGCTCATCGGCGGGATGTTGCTCCTCTGTGCCCCGGTCGCCGGCAGTTTCATCACCGGCGCCGAGCTGTACGTCGACGGCGGTTTCACTGGCATGCGGCTCTAGTTTTCCGGTGGCAGGGCCATCCATGGCCCCTGCCGCCTCGCGGTGGCGACGGCAAGCCGAGGTTGCCCTCTCCATCGGGACCGACGTCACGTCGGTCTGCTTGTCCCCCACCTCCCGCGAGAACCCGCATGCCTCACACGGTCGTCATCTTCGGTGCCTCGGGAGACCTGACGAGCCGTAAACTCGTCCCGGCCCTCTATAACCTGGCGCGAGCGGGGAGCCTGCCGAAGGAAACGCGGGTCGTGGGATTCTCACGCACGCCATACTCCGACGAAGACTGGCGAGCGAGCCTCCGGGATTCGACCGCCAAGCACGCCGGTGATGACCCTTTCGACGAGGCCGCGTGGAACGCGTTTGCATCGTCCATCCACTACGAGCCCGGCGACGTCGAACGCCCGGAGGACATCGCCCGGCTTCGCGACCGCCTCACTGCGATCGAAGGATCGGCCGCGACGAGGGTGTACTATCTCGCGACGGCGCCTCAGTTCTACGAGACGATCGTGGCGTCGCTCGGCACCGCCGGCATGGCCGACGAATCGATTGCGCCGCGGCGGATCGTTGTCGAAAAACCGTTCGGGACCGACCTGGCGACCGCCAAGGCGCTCAACGAGCACCTCCACGCCGTCTTTCGCGAAAGCCAGATCTTTCGAATCGACCACTACCTCGGCAAGGAATCGGTCCAGAACATCCTGGCCCTGCGTTTCGCGAACACGATCTTCGAGCCGATCTGGAACCGTCGCTACATCGATCATGTGCAGATCACCGTCGCCGAGGAGGTGGCCGTCGGTCGACGCGCGGCCTACTACGACAACGCCGGCGTCCTTCGGGACATGTTCCAGAACCACCTCCTGCAACTGCTCATGGTGACGGCCATGGAAGCGCCAGCTCGCTTCAATGCCACGGCGGTTCGCAACGAAAAAGTGAAGGTGCTCGAGGCGATTCGCCCACTCGACGCGTGCGAGGTCGCGGCGGCCGGGGTTCGCGGCCAGTACCTGGGCTATCTCGACGAGCCCGGCGTGCCGCCAACAAGCCAGACGGCAACGTTCGGTGGCATCCGCCTCGAAATCGACAACTGGCGGTGGCAGGGCGTACCCTTCTACCTTCGCAGCGGAAAAGCGATGAGCTGCCGCACGACCCAGATCGTGATCGGATTCCGCCAGCCGCCTCTCGAGCTTTTTGCTGGGGGGCGACGCACGTTCGACCGCGAAGCCAATCGGCTCGTGATCCAAATTCAGCCGGCCGAGGGCATCCAGCTCCACTTCCATACGAAGGTGCCGGGCGAAGGCATGCGTCTGCGGTACACCGATCTCGAATTCAGTTACTCGCGAGAATTTGGCGGACGGCTCCCCGAGGCCTATGAGCCGCTTCTTCTCGACGTGATGCAAGGCGACGCGAGCCTCTTTGCCCGGGCCGACGAAGTGGAAAAATCCTGGGAGATCATCGATCCGTTTGTGCGCGTTTGGGCGTCAGGGAATCTGCCGCCTATCGCCCAGTATGAACCCGGCTTCTGGGGCCCGATGGAGAGCGTCGAATGGATCGCTGCCCAAGGCCGGACGTGGTTCGACCAGTGCCCGGTACTCACGTGAACCGTCTTTCCATCGGTGGTATCCCGCTCGCCTCCCCGTTCGTGCAGGCAGCGCTCTCGGGCTACAGCGACCGCGCCATGCGGATTCTCGCCCGCCGGCATGGCGCCGCCTACGCGATCGGTGAGGTGCTGCTCGACCAGTTCGTGTCCACGGCGAAGTCCGGCCGCAAGACGCCAGCCCGCATCGCACTCTCTGCCGAGGAACATCCGGTCGGGGCTCAGCTCATGGGATCGAACCCCGATGACTTTGCCCCAGCCGCGCGCCGCCTCGTCGCCGAAGGTTACGACGTCATCGACATCAATTTCGGTTGCCCGGTGAAGAAAGTTCTCGGGCGATGCCGTGGCGGTTTCCTTCTCTCCCAACCTGCGACCGCGCTCGAGATCGTGAGCCGTGTTCGCGAGGCCGTGCCTCCGCATGTTCCCGTGACGCTCAAGATGCGACGAGGCCTCGATGATTCTCAAGAGAGCCGCGAGAACTTTTTCACCATCTTTGACGGTGCCTTTGCCCGTGGTGCGGCAGCGATCACGGTGCATGGTCGCACGGTGAAGCAGCGTTATGTGGGGCCGAGCAACTGGGACTTTCTTCGGGAGGTCAAGAATCACGCCGGTGACCGTACCGTCATCGGCTCGGGTGACCTATTCTCTGCGGCCGCCTGCATGGCGATGCTCGACCAGACGGGCGTGGACGGCGTGAGCATTGCCCGCGGTGCGATCGGCTACCCGTGGATTTTCGGCCAAGCGCTGGCGCTCCTCGAGGGTCGGCCGCTGCCGCTGCCCCCGACGATTCACGAGCAGCGGGACGTGCTCCGCGAACACTGGGCGCTCGCGATGGATCTTCACGGCGAATCGGCCGCCGGCCGCTCGATGCGAAAGTTCGCGATCAAGTATGCCCGCTGCCACCCCGACGCACTCGACGTTCGAAACGCGTTCATCGCGGTGAAGACCGACCCTGAGTGGCATGAGGTCCTCGATCGTTACTACTCGACCGACGGTCCCGGCCGTGATCCGTCTTCCGACATCGACGAGATCGATTGTTCGTAGCCCGGTTTCGGAGAAACCGGGCTACGAACTCGCTCGCGAATCGAGTGCCTTGACGATTTCATTGAGCACCGCGCCATCCGCCTCGACCATACGTCGGTCCTCGAGTGACCGACGCGACTCCGCGGCCATGACATCGGCCGCGATCCATCGGCCAAGCGCCCACGCAGCGGCGCTACGAACGACTGACTCGGAGTCGGCAAGCGCAACCACCAGTGCCTCGAAGGACGGCGCATGCGGCCGGTTGCCGAGGGCGATCGCTGCCGATCGCAGGAGCCCACGTCGTTTCGCACGGAGGAGTGGTGACCCACGAAACCGCTTTCGAAATCCATCCTCATCAAGGGCCAGCAACTCGGCGAGAGCGAGGGAGATCTGTCCGTCGCGTGGTTGGAGGGATGGTTCGTTCGTGCCGGGCGCATGCCGATTCCACGGACAGACCTCCTGACAGATGTCACATCCAAAGATCCAGTCGCCCACACCGGGTCGGAGTGAGTCTGGCACGGCTCCATGATCCTCAATCGTGATTGCCGAAATGCACTTTGACGCGTCCAACACTCGAGGAGCCGGAAAGGCTCCGGTGGGACACGCATCGAGGCAAGCCGTGCAGGTGCCGCAATGATCGACGTCAATCGGCCGATCTACAGGAAGCGTCACATCCGTGACGATCCCGCTCAGGAAGAAATAGCTGCCGGCCCGCGTGTCGATGAGCATCGTGTTCTTGCCAAACCAGCCGAGCCCAGCGAGCCGGGCAAAATCGCGCTCCGCGAGCGGTGCTGAATCGACGACGCCGCGAGCCCGCGCACCCGGCATCTGCATTTCAATCCACGCCGCCAGCGTGTTCAGCCGCTTTCGCAGCAGATCGTGGTAGTCGTCGCCGCGGGCGTAGCGAGCGACGCGGCCATGTCCCTCAGCCAGGGGCTCGGCAGAAGGCCCAATCCCCACGGAGTAATGGGTCGCGAGCATGACCACACTGCGGGCACCGGGCAAAATCGATTCCAGGCTTCGCCGCAACGGTTCGTGCCGCTCGAGCCAGGGCTGCATGACACCGGCGAGTCCGGCGGCCAGCCAGCCTCGAAAGGCGTCGTGATGCGGTGGCGATCCCGCAGCCGCGATCCCGACCCTGGAGAACCCGAGCCCGGCGGATTCACGCCGCAGCGCCGCGACGAAGGCGCTCGGGTCGAGCGGCCTGGGCGTGACGCTGTCATCGTTCAAAGACCGAAAGGACGTCACAAAGGAGGCAACCTAGGGCAGTTGGCAAGGCTCGGGCAGGAGGAGTCGCGTGACGACGTCCAAGTGATATGGACCGAGCCGGCAGACTCGCTATCGTCTCCGCGTCATTCTCCGGATCGACCGGGTTCTGCCAAACCGCTTTCCCGCGGAGTTCCAAGCCGTGCCAGCCTCCAGCCGTCGGTTTCACGCACCTGCCGCGGCCATCGCCGCGTTCGCCCTGCTGGCTGCCATCGGCTGCCAAACGCCTCAGGCAACGACGGTTGCACCACCAGCCACGGGCATGATCGGCCAGCCAGCCCCATACGGTGCCTGGCCACCAGCCCAGCCAGGGATGGCTCAGCCCCCCACCGTGAGCGCACCGCCACTCCCTGGTGGTACTCCGCAATCCGCAGGCATGCCCCCCGCCGCCCCGCCGATGCCGGGCCCGGCAACGCAGTGGCAGAGCGCAAGCCCGACCGCACCGCCCAACTCATGGTCATGGTCGCAGCCTCCCGCAACCCAGCCGCCCTCGCTGCAGCAGTACGGCACGCAACTCCAAAACTCTGCGGGCCAGTTTCAGCAAAACGTGACCGCACAGACCCAGCAGTTCGCGAACCAGGCGCAGGCCCAGCCTCAGCAGTGGGCGAACCAACAGCAGCAGGCGCTGGCCAACCAACAGCAGCAGTTCAACCAGCAGCTTCAAAACACTGCTAACCAATACCAACAGGCAGCCAACGCCCAGCTTCAAAACGCCCAGCAGCAAGTCAACAACGGCTTCCAGCAGACCCAGCAGACGGTCAACGCACAGATGCCGCCTCAATACCAGCAGCCGATGCAAGGCTACCCACCGCAGCAGCCACCGCCGACTGCGCCTGCAGCCAACTCGTGGAACCCTTTCTCCACGAGTGCCACGTCGCTGCCTCCCGCCCGCGCGACACCGACGCCGTCGTTGCCGAAGTACTGACTTTAAGGCCGGCGGGGCATCCATGCCCCCGGCGGCCTTGGCGGCCCTCCGGCCGCCGCTCGCACCTCCGGGCTCGCGTTTTCGTACCTCTTTCGTCGTGGTTCGTCTAAGCGGACGCATTTACCTCACTATCACGCAGTGGGCTAGGCCCGCGCTGCGTGATTGCCGGTTGCCAGGTTCGGGGCGGCCCGTGTCATGGAGCCGGCGTAGAAAGCTGAGCGGAGCCTGGAGGGCGAAGCGAAGATTTCTCCGAGCGCCGCGGTGGCCACGATGGCCACCGCAAGCGTCCGGCGACATGACACGGGCCACCCCGAGCCACGCAGGAGCGTCCTTCATGGACTCAGAGACAGCCCGGCCTCGGTGTAGGATGAATGCGGAGGTTTTGCATCATGTTCGACTGGCTCGGAGGCGTCGCCCCCGGAACGAGGCCGGCGATCACGGCCGCCACCTGGCGGATCGTGCGACAAGTCAACGCCCTCGCGGTCGAGATGGCGGCGCTCGACGATGCGGCGCTGCGACGGCTGGGAAGGTCGCTCTCCTATCGAGCCAAGGCCGGTGAAGCGGTCGACACGCTCATGGTCGAAAGCTTCGCCGCGACCCGCGAGGCCGGCCGCCGTCGCCTCGGCATGCGGCACTACGACGTACAACTCCTGGCCGGGGCCGCGCTCGTCAAGGGAGCGATCGTCGAAATGCAAACGGGCGAAGGGAAGACGCTCGTGGCAACGCTCCCCCTCGTGCTCTACGCCCTGGCTGGAAAGGGCGCGCACCTTGCGACGGTTAATGACTACCTGGCCCGCCGTGACGCCGAGTGGATGGAGCCCATTTATGAGGCTCTGGGCCTCAAGGTCGGCATCGTCGAGTCGCAGATGGATTTCGACGCGCGACGAAAGGCCTATGCGGCAGACGTGACCTACGGCACGGCCAAGGAGTTCGGCTTTGACTTTTTGAAGGATCGGCTCATGAACCGCGAGATCACCGAGGGGCGCGGTGATTTGGGCGCGGTCCTCACCGGCCGATCGGCCGGTGAGTCGGCAAAGCTGCTTCAAAGGCCGTACTGGTTCGCGCTCGTGGACGAGGCCGACAACGTGCTGATCGACGAGGCACGCACGCCGCTGATCATCGCGTCGCCGCCGGGGGAGGCGCAGGCAGCCGAACAGGCGCTCTTTCGATTCGCGGCTCAGGTCGCGGAGACATTGGAGCCTGGCGTGGATTTTGAGGAGGACATCCGGAAACACACGTGTGAACTCCTCGGGCGAGGTCGCAGCCGTGTACGGGCGTTTGATCGGCCTGCGATCCTCGACTCCACGAGCCTGCTTGCGATCTATGACGCGGTCGAACGAGCCTGCAAGGCGCGACGGTTTTATCTCCGCGATCGGCAGTATGTCGTCCGCGACGGCAAGATCGTGATCATCGACGAGTTCACGGGCCGGGCAGCCGAGGGCCGCACCTGGAAAGATGGGATCCATCAGGCCGTCGAAGCCAAGGAAGATGTCGAGGTCACGGTTCCATCCGGCCACGCAGCACGGATCACCATTCAGGATCTTTTTGCACGGTGGCCGCATCTGGCCGGCATGACGGGCACGATTGCTACGAGCCGTCGCGAGATTGCACGGACGTACGACGTGGCTGTCGATGTGGTCCCCACCAACAAGCCGGCGATTCGCCGCCGCCTTCCCCCGGTCGTCACCGCTGACGAGGCTGAAAAGTTCACACGAATCGTCGACGAGATTCGTGAGCTTCACGCTATCGGTCGGCCGGTGCTGATCGGCACACGGTCCATCGACAAGTCGGAAGAATTGTCTCGACTCCTGACGGAAGCCGGCCTTCCGCACACCGTGCTCAATGCGCGGCACATAGCCGAAGAGGCCGAGATCGTGGCCCGCGCGGGCGAGCGCGGGCAAATCACGGTCTCGACGAACATGGCCGGCCGTGGGACGGACATCAAACTTGGCGAAGGTGTTCATGAGCTCGGTGGGCTCCATGTGATTTGTACCGAGCTCCATGATTCGGCGCGGATCGACCGCCAGCTCGTCGGTCGCTGCGGCCGTCAGGGGGACCCTGGTACGTGGCGACAGTATGTGGCGCTCTCTGACGAGATTCTCACCGCCGCGTATGGGGCCAAGCGAGCTGCCCGAATCAGCGCACGGCTTGGTCGCTGGCTCCGCAGCAATCCTGAACGGTTGCTGGCGACGTTCAAGCGAGCCCAGCGGGCTGTTGAAGCACGCCACCGTCGGCAGCGTCGCGTTCTTGAATACATCGAGCGCCAGAGAGCCGAGGCTCATATTCAGATGAGCCAGGATCCGTATTTGGACGCCGCAAGCTGAACCGCTATGGATCCGCGATGCGGATCCATGCTGATCCTGCCGAGGCATCCATGCCCTCGGCAGGATCGTTGCTCGGCGGGGGCAAGCCAAGGTTGCCCGCGCCGAGCCGGCCGCCATCCGGGCGGCCGTCGTAAAGATCCGCGAAGGGGTGTCCCGTGTCACGGAGCCGGCGTAGAAAGATGCTTAACGGCCGGCGGGGCATCCATGCCCCCGGCGGCCTTGGCGGGCCTCCGCCCGCTCGCTCGCTCCTCCGGGCTCGCGTGCCTTACTTTGATCCGCGAAGAGCATGGATGCCCGTAGCGAACGTCCGGCGATGTGACACGGGGCACCCCGAAGCTTCACGAGACGCCCCACGCCCCCTGTTTTGACATTGACGCAGTTCACGGGCTTTTAGAGTCTCCGCGGCTGGAGATTCCCTATGCGACGCATTCTCTCCGTTTGGCTCACACCGCTGATCGTGGTGGCGATCTCGGCACACGTCGCTGGCCAGGATGCGCCGCAACCACCATCGGTCGCTGAAACTGCACCGACTCCGGCACCACCCGTTCAGGACGAGCCGCCTCCTCCTGAGCCGCCGCCCGCCGCTGATGGCACGACGTCGGTCGTGGTGTCGCCGCCCGTTGAGGCCCCCCCACCGGTTGCTCCAACGAACCCACCAGCAAGAGAGGCATTGCCACCGCCCACGGAACCGCCGGCGCCGCCGCCGAGCACACTCGCGGTGCCACCGCCAACGGCCGCTCCTGTCACTCCACCACCCCCACCCGAAGCCGTCTCGCCGCCTTCAAGTGATGCTCGGGCAACCCCACCTCCGAGCCCGCCGCCTCCGCCAAGCGAAACGGCCGCGGTGCTCGAGCCCCTGCTCGAACCTTTCAAGGGAAAACTGGCCGGCGTCAGCGGTGCACTCGATCCGCAACTCTATGCACGGCCCATGCCGCTGCTCGAGCCGCTTGTCCGAAGTGGCGATCGATCCCGTCGCCTCTGGATCGTGCAGGCCTACTGGAAGGTGTCCGCCGGATACGCCCTCGTGCGCACATCTGCTGAAGCGCTCGAGCGGCTCGAGTTGATCGCACCTGGCGGGGATCCGCACGATCGGGCGGCGCTCGATGTGGCCGTGGCCGGAGCGCGTGCGGACCTCGCCAATGCGCGGGCTCGCCTCGGCGCGGCGCAACAGGAGCTCGTCGATCTAGCACGTCTGCCCGTCGGTGAACCACTTCCGTGGCCGATCGACCGCCCGCTGACGGATCCGTATCAGACTCACTTCGAGGCCATTTTCGCCAACCGCATCGCCACCGGTCGCGTGCGGTCGATCGTGCGAACTCTGCCCGCCCGGCATGAGTCGGTAGCGAGCCGAGCGCTCGCGGTCACAGCTGCCACGAAAACGGTGGAGATGGCGGAGGCCGATCATGCACGGGGCAAGCGGCCGATCGAGTCGGTAATCAACGCCCACGCCGCCCTCGTCGCCCAACAAGCCGCCTTCGTGGAAGCCGTGCGGGTCTACAACGTCGAAATTGCCGAGTATGCGATGGCCGTGGCTGACCTGAACGTTCCCGACGAACAGTTCGTCTCGATGCTCATCACGGCCCCCACACCATGGCAGGCCCAGCCAATCGCCCCCGTTTCGGCGACGATGGCTCCGCCCGTACCTTCGGCGCCCCCTCCACAGGCGACGCCGTTTCCACCCGCACTTGCACCGGCCGTGACCGGCATCCCGATCGAGTGATCGGCAGCCTATCGCGGCTGCTGCTACCATCGATCACATGAGTGTCGCCACCCCCACGCCGTCATGCTCCGAGCGTCAGCCTGCGGTCGAACCGCTTCACATCGGCCCCGTCGTGGTCGATCCCCCGGTGCTCCAGGCCCCGATGGCCGGCTACACGAATTTTGCTTACCGCCAGGTGGTCAGGGAGTTCGGCGGAGCAGGCCTGCTCGCCACGGAAATGATCGCGGCTCGCAGTGCGATCTGGCTTGAAACCTCGCGTGGTGAACACCCCGACCGGCTCTGGGGTGTTCGCGATGAGCCGCGGCCCCTTGCGGTTCAGATGTGGGATAACGATCCCGACAATCTTGCCGCGGTTGGCAGACGGCTTGCCCATGATTTTCAAGTCAGCGTCGTCGACTTGAACTTTGGTTGCCCGGTCCGACAAGTGACCGAGAAAGCGCACAGCGGTTCGTGGTTGCTCCGCGATCCCGAACGAGTCGGAACGATCGTACGCCGCGTCGTCGAGGCCTGCGGCGACGTGCCGGTCTCCGCCAAGATCCGCCTCGGCTGCTCCGACACCTGCCGTACCGCAATCGAGGTAGCCCAGCGGATCGAAGAAGCTGGAGCGGCCTGCCTGACGGTTCACGGTCGCGTTGCGTCGCAGTTCTTTCAGGGCGAAGCGGACTGGTCATCCATCGCCGAGGTGAAACGGAGCGTGTCGCGCATTCCGGTCGTGGGCAACGGCGACATCGACTCGGCGGAGGTCGCCGTTCGCCGCCTTCGGGAAACCGGCGTCGATGGTGTCATGATCGCCCGCGAGGCGCTGGCGCGGCCCTGGATCTTCGCCCAGGTAGCAGCCCTGCTCCGCGGCGACACGCCACCACCCGACCCCTCGCTCGCCGAACAGCGCGAGATCGTGCTCCACCACTACGATCTCGTCTGCGAGCGCTTCGGTGTGGCCCGCGGCACGCTGCTCATGCGGAAGTTTGCCTGCGCCTACGCGCAGGGGCTCCCCGGCGCTCGCGACTTCCGCGGACGGGTTTCACGCGTGGTGACCCGCGAGGAGTTCCTGGAAGTCGTGAAGACGTCGTTCCCGCGAGATACTCCGGCTCAGGCGACGCCTGGCCAACGGGCCTGAACATCGGCGCCGGCGTACAGCGCACCGTCGCCGAGCGTCTCTTGGATCCGCAGGAGTTGGTTGTACTTCGCCACGCGATCGCTTCGCGAGGCACTGCCCGTCTTGATCTGGCCGGTCGAGAGACCGACGGCGAGATCGGCGATCGTGGCGTCTTCAGTTTCGCCACTGCGGTGGCTGGAGATCGAGGTATAGCCGGCCCGATGAGCCATCTGCACCGCAGCGATCGTCTCGGTGAGCGTGCCGATCTGATTCACCTTCACGAGGATCGAGTTGGCGATGCCTTCGGCAATCCCACGCGAGAGCCGCTGAGAGTTCGTCACGAAGAGATCGTCGCCGACGAGTTGCACCCGGTCGCCGAGCTTCTCGCTGATCAGCTTCCAGCCGGTCCAGTCGTCTTCCGAACAGCCGTCTTCGATCGACACGATCGGGTACTTTCCGGCCAGATCGGCGAGGAAGGCCACCATGCCTGCGGGGTCGAGCGACTTCCCCTCGATAGAGTATGTGTTGCTTTTCGCATCGAAAAATTCGGTCGCGGCCACGTCGAGGGCGATGGCGATCTCTTCTCCCGGCTTGTAGCCGGCGTTCCCGATCGCCGCGAGGATCACCTCGAGGGCTTCCGCCGAGCTGCCGATGTGGGGCGCGAAGCCCCCTTCGTCGCCGACGCTCGTGGCCAGCTTCTTGTCCTTGAGCACCTTCTTGAGGGCATGAAACGTCTCCACGCCCGCCCGCAGCGCCGCATCGAAGCTGTCAAAGCCGAGCGGCATGATCATGAACTCTTGCACGTCGAGCGGATTGTCGGCGTGGGCACCGCCGTTGATGATGTTCATCATCGGGGCGGGCAACAGGCGAGCCGTCGCGCCGCCGAGATAGCGATAGAGCGGCAAGCCGCAGTGCTCGGCTGCGGCGTGGGCCACGGCCAGGGATACGCCGAGGATCGCGTTGGCGCCGAGCTCCTTCTTGTTCGGGGTGCCGTCGAGCTCGAGCATGAGTTCGTCGACCGTGGTCTGATCGAGGGCATCGCAGCCCTCGAGCTCTTCGGCAATCCGCGTGTTGACGTTCTCGACGGCGGCCATGACTCCTTTGCCGAGATACACGCCGTTGTCACCGTCCCGCTTCTCCCAGGCCTCATGAGCCCCGGTGCTGGCACCGGAGGGCACGGCGGCCCGACCGAACGCACCGTCGGCGAGCGTGACGTCGACTTCGATCGTGGGATTGCCTCGGCTGTCGAGGATCTGGCGGGCATGGATGTCGACGATCGTGGACATGAAACCTCCGGGGAAGGATCTCGGGAATGGCTCAAAAAGTTCGGTGAGGCGTTGATTGTGACCGCGCAGGCACCGTATGCAAGTGGTTTTCGGTGCTGGGGCTCCATGGACGAAATCAGAGGCTATTCTGCAGCGAGTCCTTTTGCCGCCGCACCTGTCAGTTCTTGAGCCTCATGTTCACCGGTCTTGTCGAATCACTGGCCACCGTCACGGCGGTCGTGCCTGAGCCTCCAGGAGTCAGGCTCCTCATTGATGCCCCGGGCATCGCTTCAGACGCCGCGCTTGGCGACAGCATCTGCGTGAGCGGCTGCTGCCTGTCGGTCGTCACGATTGATGGCAATACGCTCGCCTTTCAACTCGGCCCAGAAACGCTGACCCGCACGACGCACGGCCGACTGATCGCTGGTCGGCACGTGAATCTTGAGCGATCGATGAGACTCAACGATCGGCTCGGCGGCCACCTCGTCACCGGACACGTCGACGGTGTGGGGCGGCTCGCTTCTCGTCGTGACGAAGGGGACTGGACCACATGCCACTTTGAGGCACCGTCTGCCCTTCTCCATCAAATGGCATCGAAGGGATCGGTGGCGATCGATGGAGTGAGTCTCACGGTCGTCGATGTCGATGCATCGACGTTCAGTGTCGCTCTCATTCCGCACACGCTCGCCGCCACGACGCTCGGCAGGCTTGTCGAGGGAGATCCCGTGAACCTGGAGACTGATCTCGTCTTCAAGTACGTGGCCCGATGGCTTTCCACACGGGGAAACGAAACGCCATGACGCACGATCACGGCACACAGCCTGCATCCACACCGGCCCAGCCTCGTCAGACCACGGCCTACCTGAAGCAGCTTTTTTCGGACGTCGGGTTCACGATCGACGCCAGGCGCGGCCAGAACTTCCTGGTTGACCTGAATCTCATCGATCTGCTCGAGCGATCGGCGGATATCGCCCCTGAGGACATCGTCCTCGAGGTCGGCACGGGCACCGGAGTCCTCACCGAGCGGCTTTCAGCCGCGGCCGCTCGCGTCGTGACCTGTGAGATCGATCCGCGACTCGCCCAACTCGCCCGGGACCGCCTCATCGACCGCAAGAACGTCACGCTCATCGAGGGGGATGTGCTGGCCGGCAAGCATCGCTTCGCGCCAACCGTACTCGAAGCCATTGACGTCGCCCGTGCGGCATCGCCTCACGGACGCTTTCTGCTGGTCGCCAACCTTCCCTACTGCGTGGCCACGCCGGTGATCTCGAATCTCTTGGCACTGCCCCGTCCGTTCGATGCGGCGGTCGTCACTGTTCAACGGGAAATGGCCGAACGGCTTATCGCGCCGGCCGGCGCGCCAAGCTACAACGCGCTGTCGGTCTGGGTGGGGGCCCAATGTCGCGGCGAAATCGTCAGGATCCTCCCCCCCACGGTCTTTTGGCCGCGTCCCAAGGTCGATTCCGCGATCGTCCGCCTTGACCTCGAGCCCCAGCGACGGGCGGCCATTGCCGACCTCGGCCGCTTCCATTCATTCGTCCGCGACGTGTTTTGCCACCGCCGCAAGCTGCTTCGGGGCGTCTTGCTTCGCATGGCAGGGGGCAAAGGCACCGACAAGGCAAAAACCCGCGTGGCCACGGCATTTGCGGCTCTGGGCCTCGGGCCAGACGCTCGCGCCGAAGAGATCTCTCCCGAGCGGTTTGTCGCGCTCGAGAAGGCGTTCAACCCTTCCGGCGCCGGCGACCCTGCCTAAAGGCGAAGAAAAGCCGACTCCTCCGAAGGTTTCGGTTGTCCCGGCCGGGGGGGTAAGATGTGGTGTCCGCGGGGGTTCGCTGCCGAATCACCCGGGTGGACCCCGCCCCGTGGCACCCCGGAGCGGCCGTGAGGGCGGAGGCAGTTCGAGCGTGATTCCCAACCCAACGACAGAAGCCTCGTTCGCCCCCACGATCGTCGACCTCCTCCGCCAGCGGGCCGCCTACCGACCGCACGACCGGGCCTTCACGTTCCTGGTCGACGGTGAGCACGAAGAGCTGAACATCACCTACGCCGAGCTCGACCGTCGGGCTCGAGCGGTCGGGGCGTGGCTCTTGGATCGGGGCATGACAGGGAAACGGGCGCTGCTGCTCTACCCGTCGGGCCTCGATTTCATCGCGGCCTTCATGGGGTGCCTGTATGGCGGCGCCATCGCGGTGCCGGCTTACCCGCCGCGAAAGAACCGTTCGGTCGAACGGATCGAGGCGATCGCGGCTGATGCCGACGCGGCAGTGGCTCTCACAACGCGAGACGTCGTCGACCGCCTGGAAAACCTCGGGGCCACGGCGCCGAGCCTCGAGCACATGACCTGGCAGGTCGATGCCGAACTCGATCTCGCGCTTGCTGATCAATGGGAACGCCCTGACATCGACGGCGACACGCTCGCCTTCCTCCAATACACGAGTGGATCGACCGGCACGCCCAAGGGCGTGATGCTCTCGCACGAGAACCTGCTTCACAACTCGCTGCGGATCATGCAGGCCTTCGAGATCACGCGCAGCCAATCGGGCGTGTTCTGGCTTCCGAGCTTCCACGACATGGGGCTCATCGGCGGCATCCTCGTGCCGCTCTACGGAGGCAAGTTCAACGTCATCATGTCGCCGGTGGCGTTCCTGCAGAAGCCGTTGCGGTGGCTTCAAGCGATTTCGCACTACCGGGCCACGATCAGCGGCGGTCCCAACTTCGCCTATGAACTCTGCGTGCGGAAAACCACGCCGGAGCAGCGCGCAGCCCTCGATCTTTCGAGCTGGTCACTCGCCTTCAACGGCGCCGAGCCAGTTCGGGCCGAAACGATCGACGCCTTTTGCGAGGCCTTCGCCGTCAGCGGGTTCCGTCGCGAGGCGTTTTATCCCTGCTACGGTCTCGCCGAGAGCACGCTCATGGTGACCGGCGGCATGAAGTTCGAGCCGCCGGTGATCCGCTCATTCGATGCGGTGTCGATCGAGACCGGATCTGTGACCACAGTGCGGGATGGCACGTCCGGGAGTCGCCGGCTGGTGGGGAGTGGGCGTGAGCTCGATGGGCAGGACGTTCTCATCGTCGACCCACAAACACACGAACCGCTCCCACCCGATCGAGTCGGCGAGATCTGGGTAAGCGGCCCGAGTGTGGCCCAGGGCTACTGGAACCGCCCCGAGGAGACGCACGCAACGTTTGGGGCGATGCTGGCCGAGCCCGACCCGAATGCACCGGCCCAAGTCGTTGCCCGTTGGCGGCCAAATCCTGGCCCCTACATGCGCACGGGCGATCTCGGGTTCTTCGACAACGGCGAACTTTTTGTCACCGGCCGGCTCAAAGATCTCATCATCGTTCGTGGACGGAACCACTACCCGCAGGACCTCGAGTTCTCCGTCGAAGAAGCGACGCCGCTCGTACGAGCAGGTTCCCTCGCTGCATTCGCGGTCGATCACGACGGCCGAGAGCGGGTCGTCATCGTCGCGGAGCTCGAACGAGGCCGCCGCGAACGCTCCGAGATCCTTGCCGCGATGGACGCGATTCGAAGTCGCTTGGCCCGCGAGCATGAAGTGGCCGTCGAGGCGATCGTGTTCGTTCGTCCCAACAGCATTCCCAAGACGTCGAGTGGCAAAATCCAACGGCATGCCTGTCGCCGCCAGTTCCTCGACGGCACGCTTGACGTCGTCGAGCAGCATGTGGCATGGCTCGCCCCCACGGCTCCTGCCCCAGCCGTGGCGGAAACGGCCACGCCGCGGCTCGCGCGGCAGCGACCGCTCGGTGAGTCGACGCGTCCCCACCGGCCCGACCGCGAACTTCCCCACGAGATCGTGCAGACCGTTTTCGAGCACGTGCGCCGGATCGCCAAGGAGCGTGCTGGGAACCTCACGCTCGACACCAACATCGTGGAGCTCGGTCTCGACTCGCTCGAGCGGATGGAAATCGTGGCGAGCCTCGAGGAGGCGTTCGGAGCCAGGTTTCCAGAGCAGGTCCTCCCGCTCATCGAGACCTGCCGCGAGGTGACGGAAGCGATCATCGACCACATGCCGGCCGAGAGCCGCGAGAAGGTTCAGACCTCGAAGACCTCGGGAGAAGTTCCGACCGACGCCTGGCGGATCGAGGAGTTTCCTGAAGTTCGGGCCCTCGAGCAGAACTTTGCGATGGTCCGCGACGCGGGGCTCACCAACCCCTACTTCAGCGTCCACGAAGGTCTCACGAACGACCGCACCATGATCGCCGGGCGGGAGCTCATCAGTTGGGCTTCGTACAACTACCTCGGCATGTCGGGCGACCCTGCCGTGACCGCCGCGGCAAAGGCGGCCATCGACCGGTATGGCACGAGCGTTTCGGCGAGCCGCCTCGTTTCCGGTGAAAAGACGATTCACGGCGAGCTCGAACGGGCCATCGCGAAGCTCGTCGGCGCCGATGATGCCATCACGTTCGTCGGTGGCCATGCCACGAATGAAACGGTCATCGGCCATGTGGTCGGCCCCGGTGACCTCGTGCTCCACGATGCCTTCGCCCACAACAGCCTCCTTCAAGGCGCCATTCTGTCGGGGGCTCGGCGCCGTCCCTTCCCGCACAACGATGTCACCGCCGCTGAAGCGATCCTCTCCCAAGTGCGCGGCCAATACCGTCGCGTGCTCATCGTGATCGAGGGCATTTACAGCATGGACGGCGACTACGCCGACCTGCCGAAGTTCGTGGGCCTGGCAAAGCGGAACAAGTCGCTGTTGATGGTCGACGAGGCGCACTCGATCGGCGTGATGGGGCCGACCGGTCGTGGCATCGGCGAGCACTTCCGCGTGGCCGCCAAGGACGTCGACCTCTGGATGGGAACGCTCTCCAAGGCCTTCGGGAGCTGCGGTGGTTACATCGCTGGCTCGTCGACGCTCGTCCGCTGGCTCAAGTACACGGTCCCTGGCTTCGTCTATTCGATCGGCCTCCCGCCGGCCGCCGCCGGTGCCGCCCTCGGAGCGATCGAGTTGCTCGGTCGCGAACCGGAGCGAGTTTCCAAGCTCATGGAAAATGCTCGGCTCTTCCTCAGGCTCGCGAAGGAAGCCGGGCTCGACACGGGTTCATCTGGTGACACGGCTATCGTGCCGATCATCCTTGGCAACTCCATGAACGCGCTGCGGCTTTCCAGGGCCTTGTTCACCCGCGGCATCAATGTGCAGCCCATTCTCTACCCCGCGGTGGAGGAGAAGGCCGCCAGGCTTCGCTTCTTTATCACCGCCCGGCATACGCCCGACCAGATTCGCCAGACGATTTCCGCCCTCCAGGAGGAACTGGCGAAGATCGATCCGGCGTACGGCCGTCGCGCAGGCTAACCCCGGGACAAGGCACTGGCTGGCGGCTATAACCCGTCTCCTATGCCTGTCACCGAAACCACCGCCCATCGGCTCGTCCTCCCGGCGGATGCCAACCATCACGGCACCCTCTACGCCGGCAGCCTGCTGCGCTACGCCCTCGAAAGCGGCTACGCCACGGCCAGCCGTGCCGCCGGCCCGGAGGGCAACCTCATGCTGCGCCGGGTGCTTTCGCTCGAGTGTCGGCGCAGCGTCCCGGTAGGGGCCCTTGTCGAGATCCGCGGTGCCGTGCTCCAGGTGAAGCGAGGCTACCTAGTCGCGGGCGTTGTCGGCATGCCTCTGGAAGGCCACACCCTCCCCTGGATGGATGGCCTGCTCGGATTCGCCCAGGTCGACGCGGCGGGGCTTCCGTCGGCCTTTCCACGGACGATCGAAACACTCGCAGACGGCCCCTTGTGGCAACCGCTCGTTGAACGACTCGGCAAGCTCGCCGGCATCCGCGGTGCCACCGCCGGCTGGATGGCCGCCGGCTTTGGCGGATGACTTCCGCCAAAGCCCTGGCCCGTTTTCAGTACTTGATCTCCACACCGAAGTCGATGCCGTTGGTGAACACGTAATCCTGGATCGCGCCTCCTGGCGGAGGTGCGATTCGCGTGTATTCCACTGGCACCGTCGCGACAAGCGTCGGGGCATTGGTCGGGCTCACCGGCTGGGTCGGGTCGTACGCAGGATTCGGGACCGACCGTTGCACGTCGTCCAGTTCGGTGATGTAGGCCGTGTTGGCGGACGCCCTCGCAATCTGGCCCATCCACATGCCGGTGTATCCGGCACGCAGGAGCAGAGCCTGGCTCACGCGAAACTCCGTACCGAGCCGCCATTCCCCGATCGGCGTGAACGTGAATTGGTGCTCGGCGATGTTCGTGCCGTTCTTTTGGCCAAGGCCGAAGACCTGGACATAGAGCGGTGAGCCCACCACGTTGGTCTGAGCCGTCCCGTCAGCGGTGAAGACATCGGCCGTGGTGAACGTGCTGCGGAAGTAGTCGGCCGACAGCGATGCCGGGAAGTTCGAGCCTCGGTAGATCATGTTCTGCCAGTTGAAACCACCGGTGAACTTGAAGTCGGAGAGGAACGTCCAGCGCCCCTTGGTCGACTCGAAGTGGAGACTGAACTCGGGGCCGGCAATGTTGTTCGCTGCGTAGGTTTCCCAATCACCGTTTTGAAGCTGGGACCCGCCCGTCAATCCGGTGAGGCTCACACCACCGGGGGTGATCGTCTCGACGGAACCGCCGGGCAGTGGAGTGATATCGGTATCGACGTCACCTCCGGTCGAGGTGTTGAAGTCGTACTGGTAGCTCTGGTAGCCCAGCGAGTAACGGTCGGCGAGCTGGATGAACCGCGGACCGAAACCGAAGCGGACGCTCGAGCCCGATCCGCGACGCCCCAGTTCCCGACGGATGATCCACGCGGCGCCGCCACTCTGAATCCGAGTTTCATTCGCCTGGCGGAACCGCTGCGACACCACATGGTCCGGCGGTGGGCTCGTGCTGGTGATGGTCGTGGTGACGAGGGGCGTCGCGACACCGCCGACGGTGGCATTGCCCGTTTCCGTGACCTGCGAGAACTCCTGCTCGGGCGTATTGAGCGCGTATTCATTGATCGTCGTGAATTCCTGGCCCTGAGGCCCCGAATCCCAGTAGGAGAACATCATGCCATGGTTGTCATAGATCCAGCCACCTTCGTAACGGTTGCCCCATGACATCTTCGTCCGCATCCAACTCGTATCGAGGCTGAGATTGAACTGATCAGTACCGTAGATGACCACGCCCGCGAAGCCACCGTTGGCGGTGTTGAGCTGCTGGGCGACGTTGGGATTGAGCGGCTCGACGGGGAAGAACTCGGTGTTCCCCACCGGCACCACGTTCGGCACGGTAATGCCGAGATAGAGCCGATCGTAATTGAAGAAGATGCCTTCGCTCTCTTCCTGGTAGATCGAGTAGCTGTTGAGGTCAGGCGGCGCGAAGAGCTGGAAGTCGTAGAAATCCTGATCGGGCAGGAGTGGCATCCAGCTCCCCTGGGCCCAGGCCGGGGTGGCTGGCGCCGCCACGGCGACCATCGCCGAGATGATTCCGGCCAAGATTCGCTTGAAACCTGCTGTCGTAGCCATCGCTAGTCGCCCCGGAGGGAGGGAGCCAATCTGTCCGCCTGTGCGGATCGCTCCTCTCGTATCGGTCGTGCGGGTCGGCCGGGTTGACGAAACTTGGCAGACCTTGCGGGATTCTCCGGTTGCACCGCCATCTGGTGGTGGTCCGGGATGGAGTCTCGGGTATTCTGCGGTGAGGGTGATCCGGGTTTTTGCCGCCACGAGGGCTTGTTCATGCCACGCCAGACCTTCCTGCCTTCCTCACTTGCCCTGGTTGCGGTTATGGCCGGCCTTGCTGCCGTGGCCGACGCCCCCCGCCAGGAAGGCGACCAGGCCAATGCCGCCCTGGCCGACAAAGCCGAGTTTCTGCGACTCACCCGCGACGAAACCGGCACGCTTCGTTCGCTCGACACTTCGATCGTGGAGTACCGCGAAGATCCGGCGGTTGCCGCTCGTGCCGGACGAAAGCCGATGACGGTCGATCTCGTAGCGGCCGTCCATTTGGGCAGTCTGGACTATTACGAGACGCTCGATCGCCTTTTCGCCGATTACGATGCCGTCCTCTACGAGCTCGTGGCGCCGCCGAACGCCCGCATTCCGCAGCCTGGCCGAGCGCCGGCCGGGGCCATCGGGACGGCCCAGCAGGGCCTCACGAAGATGCTTGGCCTGGAGTTTCAGCTCGACTCCATCGACTACACGGCGACGAACTTCGTGCATGCCGACCTTTCGCCCAAGGAGTTCGAGGCCGCCATGCGGAAACGCGGCGAAACCTGGTGGACGATGTTCACCAAGCTCATGCGTGAGAGCATGGCGAGGGCCGAACGGGGTGAAGGGGCCCCAGGGTCTGAACTCGGTATCCGTGACGTCTTCGGCATGCTCTTTGGCTCACAGGCCGACCGTCAGCTTCGGCTGCGCCGGCTCATGGCCGAGCAGTTTTCCGACATGGAAGCTTTGACCGCGGCCTTCGGGGGCGAGGAAGGCTCGACGCTCATCACCGATCGGAACGCCGCAGCCCTCGACGTCCTTCGCCAGCAGATCGAGAAAGGCCACCGTCGGTTGGCGATTTTCTATGGTGCCGCCCACATGGACGATTTCGACGAACGGCTTCGCGAGGATTTCGGACTTCAACCTGGCAAGACGGTCTGGCTCGAAGCCTGGGATCTCGAAGATCCGCCCGCGAAAAAGTGACGCGCGATATGCGGTCGCGGCAGGTCGACTGGCTGCGAAAATTCGGCCGCCAGGCGTGATGACCATACAGCCGCCATGGACCGAGCCTCCCCAATCACCGTTTCATAGCCGGCCTCTTCGACCGCTTCACCGACCGGATCGAACTCCACGTCACCGCGAAATCCTGCGGCAATCAGGTCCCCCACCACGTCCTCCAACGGGAGCATGCCCCGCCCTGGCGGCATTCGGTCGGCATGGGGCGTAGGGGCCCCGAGACGGTCTGCGACGTGGACGACCGCCGTCACTTCCGCGATACGCGGAAGCAACGGACGCAAGGCGTGGCAGTCTGCCCAGTGCCACAAGTCGAAGCTCATGCGCACAGCCGGGTCGTCAAATCGGTTTACGAAATCAACCGCCTCGCTCAGTCCAGTCAAAAAACTCCCGCACCTGGCGGCGGATGGGTGCATCGGCTTGATCGCCAACGCGACGCCCGCTCGGGCGGCTCGCGGGGCCAAGTGCTCGAGGGCCTGCCAGAGAAGCCGAGCCGCGTGCGATCGTGTGTGACCCCCTCGACAACCGCTGTGAATCACGACAACGCCAGCCGCGAGCGTCTCGGCCATGTCGATGGCATCACATGCGTCGTCGAGGCTCTCCCCATACGAGCGGCCATCTCCGCCGGTGAATCCACCGGCCCAGTGGACGCTCGAAACTCGGATCCCAGAGGCTTCCAGGACGGCTCCTGCTGAAGCGACTCCCAAGTCCGTCACTTTCGGCCGCCAGGCGGCCAGGGCCTCGATGCCGTGGTCAACCAGGCACGCGACCTCCTCTGCGAGGTCCCACTGCACGGTTGTCATTTGGCTGATCGCAAGATCGAACATGCTGGTGTCTGCTCCGAAGGTGAGACGCCGTGGATTCCACGGCGCTTCGTCACCCGCCTCGAAGGCGGAGAGTATGGGACCAGCCCGCGGCGACTGTCCAGAGAAGCACGAGGCGCGACCGAAAGAGGGCCTCGACTCGATACCGGGTTTGGTGCGTGAGGTGACAGCACGTGGTGAGATTCGCTCTTGACAAACCATGACCGGACCATCCTGATTCCCGAACCAGAGGTTGCTCCATGCCCCGCGCTCGCGCACTCGTCGTCGTGGTTCATGATCGACGGGTGGTAATTCCACCGACAGACCTCCATTGGCAGTTCGCCCGATCGGCGGGACCTGGTGGCCAGCACGTCAACCGCACGAGCAGCAAGGCCATGCTGCGATTCGACGTCTCAGGCTGCACGGCTCTGCCGAACGACGTCCGTCACCGGCTGCTGGTGAGCGTGAAGCCACGCCTCACCGCCGAAGGAGAACTCGTCATCACGAGCCAGCGACACCGAGAGCAGGGGCGAAACATCGCTGACTGCCTCGAGAAACTCGCGGCGCTCGTCGAAAAAGCGATGCGGCCACCCGAACGTCGTCGGCCCACCCGCATACCACGTTCTTCGAAAGCCGCAAGGCTCGACGCGAAGAAGCGCCGCTCGGCGACGAAGCAGCTTCGCCGCGTGTCCGACGATTGAAGCCGAAGGGCCGAGCAATCGCTGATATAATCGGGGAGTTGCCCGGTCATGCTCGAAGGTTTTTGCTGCGAAAGACGCTCCATGCCAAGCCCCCGCGACATCGATTCGCTCCTGAAATCGTGGGAGTTCCGGCCGGGCGAAGTCACCGCCCGACTGATCAAGACTCGCAGCGGTCGTGAAGTTCTCCAAATGCGGATCGACATGGGGATCGTCCAGATGGAAACCGAACTCCGCCCCGACGGCCAGCGGCCAGGGGGTGCGGAGACCTACTACGACTATCTGGTCGGTGAGGCGATCCGCACGGGCGATTCTTTTCGTCTCTCCCAGGAGCAGTGCGCCGAAGCAGATCGGGAGTTCGTGCAGTATTACCAGCGACGCCTCTGCTGGCTCGCTCTGCGTGAATACCGGCGGGCCGCCCACGACGCCGACCACAGCCTCGCCTTCATGGACTTCGTGCACCGGCACTCTCCGGACGAAGAGTGGACGCTCTCTCACGAGCAGTACAGACCCTTCGTCCTGTTTCACCGGGTGCAGGCTGGAGCCCTCGCCGCGCTCGAGGAATCTGGCCCTGAAGCGGCAATCAGCGAAATCAACACCGGCCTGTCGCGGTTTCGTGATCTGTTCGCTCGATACGACGCGATGGACCAGTATGCCGATGACGAACTGGTGCGTCGGCTCGAGCAGATGCGTGAGAGTGTTCGGGAGCGGTACGACGTAGGTCGCACGCTCGACGAGCAACTCGCCGAGGCGGTTCGCGCGGAGAACTACGAGCTTGCGGCCAGAATTCGCGACCAACTTCGGGGACAGGCCAAGGCCGCGCGGGCCGCGGCCGAAACGTCAGCCAGTCGCTCGCCTGACGGTCGCGAAGCCCCCCCCTCGGGTGCGGACGTCTGAAAATTTTTCAACTCCGCTCCGCGCGTCGTTGCACGCCTGCCTTGCCCAGGGCGCCTGACCTCCCGCAGTTTCACAGGAATCGTGACAAACCGTGCCGACGGGGCGGTTTGTGAGTGCCCTTTCGAGATGACCGCGATTTGGCACGCAACATGCACTTCCTTCTGGCAATGCCGACAGGTTTGTCGACGTACCGCCAGGGAGACTTGCCATGACCACGGTCACTGCGAAAGCCAATTCGTTCGAGCCGACCCGCTATTCGATGACAGTCGGGAACGTCGAGTGCGTTGTTCGTGCCGCTGAGGTCTGGCCCATTCCGGAAGTGCTGGATCTGAAGGGCTCGTTGGAACCCGGGATGGATGCGACGGATCCGATCCTGGATGACGCGATCCTCTCCGACCTCTTCGCGTCACGCATGATCGCCCCGCCTCGGCCTCGCCGCCGCCGGGACAAGTCGGTCAGTTCGCGAGCCGTGTTCTTCGCCCCCAGTGCCGGCTAACGGCTTCATTGACGAGGGGCGGAGCTTGTCCCGCGAGGTCGGTACAATCGCGGGCCTTCAACCGAGGGCCCTCGATGAACGGCGCGTATCCACTCCTTGACCTCGCTGACTGCCGAAGGCGGCAGGCCAGACTCATCAAGATCATGGCTGCTCAGCGGCTTGATCTTGTCGTCGCCGTGATGCCCGAGCATGTCGAGTACATGAGCGGCCATCGCTGGGACCACCGCTTTGCGCCGCTCGTGGCCCTTGCGGCTGACGGAACGTGCGTGCTCGTCTGCCCCGACAAGGCTCCTGCAGAAGCGGCTGCCCACGACGTCCGGGTGTACGACGCCAAATGGCGTTCCACGCTCCGCAACGATCAGCGAGAAGCGGCCGCGGCCATCCTCGGCGACTGGCTCGCTGGCCGGCCCCTCGGCCGCGTCGGCGTCGAATTCTCGGCCTGCCCGCCGCACGTCACGGGTCGACTCGGCTCAGCTTCGCTTGCCGACATCGAACCGTCGCTTTTCGCCATGCGCCGGCGCAAAGATCCTGACGAACTGCTCGTCCTGCGACGAGCCATCGCTGCCTGTGGCGTGATGTACGACACCGCGAGGTCGATGATCGCCCCGGGAGTCAACGAACTCGACGTCTTTTCGAAGCTCCAGGATTCAGCCGTTACATCGTGCGGCGAGATGCTCACCGGCACGGGCAACGACTACGCTTGTGGAGTACGGGGAGGTCCGCCGCGAGATCGCCCGTGTGAGGCCGGGGAACTCTACATTCTGGACCTTGGCCCGGCCTATCGCGGCTACTTTGCCGACACGTCCCGCGCGATTGCGGTCGATGGCCGGCCCACCGACCTTCAACTCGCCGCCTGGGAACGCGTGTGCGGCGCGCTCCGCATCGTCGAAGCTCGTGCCCGTCCTGGCGTTCGCTGCCGCGAGATCTACGACGAAGTCTTCGCATGGCTGGCCGAGTCGCCCATTGGCTCCTGGTCGAGCCACCTTGGGCACGGCATTGGCCTGTTTCCGCACGAGTCACCGCACCTCAACCCATCCTGGGACGACGTACTCGAAGAAGGTGAAGTCATCGCCGTCGAACCGGCCCTCTACGATCCAATCCTTCGCGCGGGCCTGAGGCTCGAAAACGACTACCTCGTGACTGCGACGGGAGTCGAAAACCTCAGCCCGTTCCCGCTGGACCTGATCTAGGGCCGCGGGTGTCGAAATCGATACCAATCGCCTACATTGTGGGCCTGAATGGAAACCCACTGAGTCCGCACGAGAGCCCCCTGATGACCGTAGCGCCCCGCACTTCACAGAGCCGCTGGCAAGCCCTGGCAGACCGTGTTCTCGCCGGAGGCGAAATCGATCGCGAGGATGCCCTGG
>CAZCHF010000022.1:21420-55087 GCA_964498325.1 uncultured Candidatus Kuenenia sp. | reverse complement strand
TCGGGCTTTTTGATTACGCTCGCAAGAGCCGTTCGCGAGGATTCGTGGTGTCGGCCAGCGGCGGGGCCGATTCATCGGCCGTGGCCTGCTTGGTGGCGCTTGCTTGCCGGTTTGCCGTCGCCGAACTGTCGCCTGAGATCGCAACCACGCGGCTGGGCCTTCCGATCCCGACGTCTGCCGGCAGCGACGATGCCGTGCGGCACCTCGTCAAGCTGGCACTCACCTGTGTCTACCAGGCCACGGCGAACTCGGGGCCCATCACCCGGGCGGCAGCTCGTGGCCTTGCGGAAGCACTCGGCGCGACGTTCCACGAATTCGATGTGGAGGCGGTTGTCCGCCAGTATGAAGCGATCGTGACCAAGGCCATCGGTCGACCACTCACCTGGGAGCAGGACGACATCGCTCTCCAAAACATTCAAGCACGAGTGCGCGCGCCGGGGGTTTGGATGTTGGCAAACCTTACCGGGGCGCTTCTCGTGTCGACGAGCAATCGCTCGGAGGCCGCCGTCGGCTACGCCACGATGGACGGTGACACCGCCGGCGGGATTGCGCCGATCGCAGGCATCGACAAGGCCTATCTCCGGCGTTGGCTTGTCTGGCTCGAAAAAGAAGGCCCGGAGGGCATCGGGCCGGTGCCGGCGCTCGCGGCTGTGAATGCCCAGCAACCGACCGCCGAGCTCAGGCCGCCGTCGGAAGGGCAGACCGACGAGGCGGACCTCATGCCGTACGAGATCCTCGACGCTGTCGAGCGGTATGCGATCCGCGATCGACAGTCGCCACTGGAGTGCTGGTGGCGGTTGAGGAGCGAGTTTCAATCGCCTGACCGGCAGCAGCTCGCGGCGTGGGTGGAACGGTTTTTTGTCCTCTGGAGCCGCAACCAGTGGAAGCGAGAGCGGTACGCTCCGTCGTTCCACCTCGACGATGAAAACCTCGACCCGAAGACTTGGTGTCGGTTCCCGATCCTGTCGGGTGGCTTTGCCCGCGAACTGGCTGAGTTCCGGGTTGCTGTCGAGAGCGAGCGGCGTCCACCGTAGCCTAGTCACTCGGTGACCGGGGGGTGACCGATACTCCACTGAATGACGCCTGCGGGACGCGAAAAAACGGCCTCGCGAGTCTCCTAAAGCCTTGCTACAGTCCCTCGCCGTTTCCCGCAGGAGCCCGCGCCGTGCGCCGTCTCGCCAGTTTGCTGTTGCTGTCGTTGGTCTACGGATTGGCCACGGTTGGTGTTGTTGAACGGGTCTGCGCTCAACAACAACAGGGAGGGGCTCCGCCGCCACCACCGCCGCCCCAGCGGGTCGCGGTCGTCCCGCCCCAGCCGCAGGTGCCAGCCCCGCTGTCGCCACAGGAACAAGCGGCCCTCGACCAACTGCTCGCCGCCTGGGAGGCCCGTAACGCGGCCGTGCGCACGTGGTCCTGCACGTTTCGCAAATGGGAATACAACACCTGGAGTCCGGTCGATGCGAAGGGTGAGCGTCTTGCGTTTTCGGAGAGCGCTGGCGAATTGAAGTATGCCGCTCCGGACAAGGGGCTCTTTCGCGTCAAGGAGTCCACGCAGTGGAATGCGGAAACCAAACGCTATGAGGCAGTCGGCAGCGATCATCTCGAACACTGGGTGTGCAACGGTGAGAGCATTTACCAGTTCGACCACACGCAGCGACAACTCATTGAACGGCGACTCCCCCCCGAGATGCGGGGCAAAGCGATCAGCGACGGCCCCTTACCGTTCGTCTTCGGCGCCAAGGCAGATACGCTCAAGAAGCGGTATTGGATGCGGCTCATCACGCCTCCCAATGTGGCCGATCAGATTTGGCTCGAGGCGCTGCCTCGCTTCCAGGCTGACGCCGCCAATTTCTCCAAAGTCGAGCTCATCCTCCAGGCCCGTGACCTCATGCCCTTTGCAATTCAGATCTACAAGCCGGGCGAAATGAATCGTGATGTCCAGCGTGACCCGGACCGGGACGTCTACCAGTTCGATCCTCGTACGAATCTGTTCGACAAGGGGCTCGACATGATCCGCGACTTTGCCAAGCCGATCACGCCGTTCGGCTACAAGTACGTCCTTGACGATGTTCAGGCCCAGGCAGGCCCACCGCCAGCGGCTCCGGGACGCTGACCGATTTCAGGGCACTTCGTTCGAGCCTCGAGGCTGCCTGCCCTCGGGAATGGGCGGTATAATGCCGTGCCGCCAATTACGTCGGAGCCCGCTGCCCCCATGCCCGTCATCGATGCGTCTCATCCTCTGTTCGGTCTCCTTGAACGGGATCGACGGTACACCCTCGAGGCATATCTCTTCGTGCTCGAAGCCCTGGCGTTTGCGCAAGAGTCGCTGGGGTTCGGGGCCGAACCTCCCGAGGAAGAGCTCGAGCCGGTGCCTGATGAGCCCCTCGCGGAAGGCCGCCGCTCCGGCGGGAAGCAGCGGCGGAGCGAACGCCGGTCCGAGCAGCATGTGTCTGGGCAGCAACTCTGCGAAGCGGCTCGCCAGTACGGCCAGCAGCAGTACGGTTTTTTGGCACCCACAGTCCTCGCCTCGTGGGGCCTTCGTCGCACCGACGATATCGGCGAGATCGTGTTCAACATGATCGATATCGGCCAGATGCGGAAGACCCGCAGCGACAAGCGGGAGGACTTCCATGACGTCTTTGACTTCGACGATGCCTTCTCGCGAGACATTCCGTTCGCCGTGCCCGACCCGGTATGACATGGAGGCTTGCCGTGATCCACGTGGCTCCCGGGTCGCCCAACGCCGATCGCGTCTTCTTCCTCGCGGCAGTCGCCGAACTGGCATGGCTGGGTTTTCTCGCGTGGCTTGCTTGGATCGGGTAGCCGGAGGGCGATGAACGTGTCGCTCGCGGCGATTCCCCTCTGGGCTGCGGTCCTTCCACTAGGCGCCTACCTGGCGATCCTTGGTTGGCTCCACCTGCGTCGCCGTCCCGCGCTCCTCGGGGGCGGACAAGACCTCATGCTGCTGGCTCTCGCCGTGTCGGGCCTCGTGATGGCCGGGCCGCTCGCGCTCGTGCAACCGGCGCTCGGTGCGACGCCGTGGGCCACCGGCATGTTGTTGCTCCTCTTCACGCTGGCGGTTGCCGTCGGCATCCTGGCCACGCGACCGCGGCTCGTCATCTACAACATCACCGTCGAGCAACTACGGCCGATCCTCGCCGAAGTGACCAATGGGCTTGATCCATCAGCCCGATGGGCAGGCGAAAGCGTGGCCCTTCCGACGCGTGGTCTCCAGATCCTGATGGACGGTCACGGCCTGGCCAAGAGCGTGAGCGTCGTGGCCGTCGGCAGCCGAACGTCCGCCGAAGCCTGGACGGAGTTCGTGCGGCGGCTCCGGCATGCTGTCAGTTCCCTCCGCGTGCGGCGGAACGTGTGGGGAGGCATCTTGGCGGCGGTCGGGCTCTTGATTGTCACACTCGCGATTGCCTGGGCCACCGTGGTCGGGCCGTGGTTGAATGGCTGAATCCCTTGTTGGAAGCTCCCGATGCCCCTGCATGTCGATCTGTCGGATCACGAGATCACCGTTCCCGTCGTGATTCGCAACGCACCGCCCGGCCGGCTCTACGAAGACGCGGTTTCGCGGGAGCGAGCGGCGATCATGTCGTCCGGGGCCGTCGCGATTCGCTCGGGCGCAAAGACCGGCCGCAGCCCGGGCGACAAGCACGTGGTGCGGCACCCGAACTCCGAGGCGGAGGTCTGGTGGGGGGCGGTCAATCACCCGATCGACGAGCACACCTTTCTGCTCAACCGTCAACGGGCGATCGATTACCTCAACACCCGTGACCAGGTCTATGTCTGTGACGGCTTCGCCGGCTGGGATCCGTCCACGCGGGTCAAGGTACGGGTGCTCTGTGCCCGGGCGTATCACGCCCTCTTCATGCACGACATGCTGATCCGGCCCGACCTCGACGAGCTCGAACGCTTCGGGAAGCCGGACTACGTCATCTACAACGCCGGCCAGTTTCCAGCGAACCCCTACACGAAGCAGATGACCAGTCGCACGAGCATCGATCTCTGTCTCGAACGGCGCGAGCAAGTCATTCTCGGCACCGAGTATGCCGGGGAAATGAAGAAGGGCGTGTTCACCTACATGCACTGGCTCCTGCCTTCCCGCGGCATCCTATCGATGCACTGCTCGGCCAACCAAGGAATCGACGTTGCCGGTCGCCCAGGGGAGGTGTCTCTCTTCTTCGGCCTTTCCGGGACAGGGAAGACGACGCTCTCGGCTGACCCGGCCCGTCGCCTCATCGGTGACGATGAACACGGCTGGGGTGACGATGGCATCTTCAACATCGAAGGCGGCTGCTACGCCAAGTGCATCCACCTCGAGGAGGCGAAGGAGCCCGAGATCTGGCGGGCCATCCGATTCGGCACGGTCCTGGAAAACGTCGTCTTCGATCCGGCCACACGATCGGTCGATTTCGAGAGCAGCGCCATCACCGAAAACACCCGCGCCGCCTACCCGATCGACCATATCGACAACGCGAAGGTGCCGTGTGTCGGCCCGCATCCTCGGCATGTCATCTTCCTCACCTGCGACGCCTCGGGCGTCTTGCCGCCGGTGAGTCGGTTGTCGCGCGAGCAGGCGATGTACCACTTTCTCTCTGGGTACACGGCGCGGGTGGCTGGTACCGAAATGGGGATCGTGGAGCCACAGGTCGCCTTTTCGGCCTGTTTCAGCGCGGCATTCCTCGTGCGGCACCCGGCGGTTTATGCCCGGTTGCTCGCCGAAAAACTCCGTCGCCATGCGGCCCAGGCATGGCTCGTGAACACCGGCTGGACCGGCGGTGCCTACGGCGTCGGGAAACGGATCGATCTCGCGAGCACCCGCGCGATCATTGACGCGATTCATGCCGGCGCGCTGGACTCCGCTCCGGTGCAGCGCGATCGCGTTTTCGGACTCGACGCAGTCACCCGCGTGCCGGGAGTCGACGAACGACTTCTCTTGCCGCACCGAGCGTGGTCTGACGAAGCTTCTTGGGAGGCCGCGGCCAGAAAGCTCGCCGCCCGCTTCAAGGAGAACTTCGCCCAGTACGCCGATGAGGCAGGGCCCGACGTCCTCGCGGCGGGGCCTTCGTGACGCCGCGCGTGGCCCGGGGTGGCCGGTATCATGTCGCGGGACGTTTGCGACGGGCCTCGTGCCCGTCGCTGCACTCGGAGAAAATCGAGCTTCGCCATCCTGGCTGCGCTCGATTTTCTACGCCCGCTCCATGACACCGGCCACCCCGAGCCCAAATACGTAGCCCGGATGCAGTCACGACAAATGATGTGGACTGTTCTGACCGAGGAGGTGCCCGTGCATTGCCCTGATGATCCATCACACGTCGGGTTGCTGCTCGATTCCTTCGCTCGCCTCGTAGGACGGGAGCTGGTTTCACGAGACGGTACGCCCGCGGAGCAGGCCGACCGCCTGTTTCATTCGCCTTTCGTGGTCGTGTCGCATGGGACGGAAGCTGACCCGGTGCTGAACTATGGCAACGCCGCGGCGATCGCGCTTTGGGAGATGACCTGGGAGGAACTGACGCAGACGCCCTCGCGGCTCACCGCCGAGCCTGTGCATCGCGATGAGCGGGCGAGGCTGCTCGAGCGGACACGGGAACACGGCTACGTCGACGACTATTCAGGCATCCGCATCTCGAAGACTGGCAAGCGCTTTCGGATCAAGCGGGCCATCGTGTGGAACCTGACGGACGCCGACGGTCGGCACCGCGGTCAGGCGGCGACGTTCGATCACTGGACGCCGCTGGACGATGGCACGTGATTCGGCTGGTTTGGCGAGAAAGTTGCCCGGACCGTTGGTCGCGCCTCTAATCGTTGGTGACTGATCTTCGTATCAATTGCCTTTTGTTTCCCCGCCGAGGAGCTTTCCGATGTCGCTCGTGAAACTGTTCTGTCTGTTGTCGCTTGTCTGCATCGGTGGCATGGCCTTGGCCGCCACGGCTGATGGTCCGCTTACGGGCACGATGAAGGGGATCGACGGCACGGATGTCGACCTCGCCTCGTATCAGGGCAAGGTCGTCCTCGTCGTGAACGTGGCGAGCAGGTGCGGGGCCACGCCGCAGTACGCGGGGCTCGAGAAGCTTTATCAGAAATACAAGGACCAGGGCTTTGTGGTGCTCGGATTCCCAGCCAATGATTTCGGCGCCCAGGAGCCGGGCAGCGACGTTCAGATCAAGGAATTCTGCACGTCGAAGTACGACGTGACCTTCCCGATGTTTTCAAAGATCACCGTGAAAGGGGATGGCAAGCCGCGACTCTACAAGGTGTTGACCGAGACAGCCGACCCAGCCGGTGAGATCGGTTGGAACTTCGAGAAGTTCTTGATCGGCAAGGACGGCAACGTGGTTGCTCGCTTCAAGACTCGGGTAACGCCTGACAACGAAGCCGTCGTCGAGGCCATCGAGGCGGAACTGGCCAAGTAACGAGCACTGTCCGTGGCCGCAGGGTGGCCGGTGTCATGTCGCCGGACGTTCGCTACGGGCATCCATGCCCTTCGCTCACTCGGGGGAGCCTGGCGCTTCGCCCTCCGGGCTGCGCTGGTCTCCCACGCCGGCTCCATGACACCGGCCACCCTGCTCCGTGAACACGAACAACAGGACGAATTCGGATCGATGTCAAGCAGCGCGGGACGTCGATTTGTGCGCCGACTCGGCTTTGCCGATCGTCCTGCGCACGACCCATGACGGTCGTCCTTGCACTTCGCGGTACGTGCGGGCGACGTATTCACCGACGATCGCCACGGCTGAGGTCTGCACTGCGCCGATGAGAGCCACGATCGCGATGATCGATGCAAGTGAGATGCCCTGGTCCGTTGGGCCAACCCAGGCCGTCACGGCGGCGGAGAGCGTTGAGAGCGTGCCCACCATCGCGAGGCTTGCGGCTGCGACCCAGGTGAGGCGCAGCGGTGCATCCGATGACAAGACCAGAGCGTCGGCGGCGAGCTTCGCGAGCTTCCACGGTGAATACTTCGTTTCGCCGGCGGCCCGTGGGTGCCGGTCGTACCAGACGGGCTCATGCCGGAACCCTGCCCAGGGCACGAGGCTCCGCATGTACCGACGCTTCTCAGGGAGGGCGACAACGGCGTCGGCCACGGCTCGGTCGATCAACTTGAAGTCACCAGTGTCGACCGGCACCGGGTAGGGAATCATGCGGGCGAAGAGGCGGTGATAGAGGCTGGCCGTCACGAGCTTGAATGCGGTTTCACCGGCGCGACGACGACGACGTCCGTAGGCGACGTCGACGCCGGCTCGCCAGGCCCGGACCATCTCAGGAATCACCTCGGGTGGATCTTGAAGATCGGCGTCGGTGATCACGATCGCATCGCCGCGTGTCGCCGCGAGACCGGCCGACATGGCCGCCTGCTGGCCGAAGTTTCGTGACAGCTCGATCACCGTGACCCGCGGATCGCGCGCGGCGATGCGCTCGAGTTTGGCGAGCGTCGTGTCACGGCTGCCGTCGTCGACATAGACCACTTCGTAATCCATGCCGGTCGTCGGAAGAACTTCCGACAGCCGTGCGTGCGTGGCATCGATCACGTCGGCTTCGTTGTGGCACGGAATCACCACCGACAAGAGGCCACGGGCGGCTCGCCGCGCCGTCGCGCGATCACCGGCAGTCGACAAGGTTTCGCTCATCGGGGCACCTCGCTCGTTCCTGCGGTCCGGTCACTGGGGGGCACCTTTCCGATCGCGACCACGTCATGGGGCCGGAAGAGCGGCCGCGTGCGGCCGATGATGCCGTGCCCAGGTGGGAGTGATTTCTCGAGCAGCCCGACCTTCTGCTCCGGCACGAGCAGCACGGCGTCGGGCGACGATGCCAGGAACGTCACGGCATTGTCCACGTCGTCGTTCAGAATCTGATGCACCGGCTGGTCGGCATAGAACACGATGTTGGGGCTCGCGATCGTGAACGTGCCGAGCTTCGTGCGATCGGGGGCGGCCGCATCGAGTGACTGCACGAAGGTCGGGATCGTGTTGGCTCGGGCGAGAATCGTCGATCCGGGCCCCACTGCCAGCGCCGTGAAGACGAGCGATGTCGCCGCGAACGCGTTGACCGCTCGAAGTGGCTGGCCCGTTGCCGCGAGTCTCCAGCAGATGGCCGCTCCCACGAGCGGCACGAGCCCGACGAGGGCGGCCAACTCGCCGCCAGGAGCGCCGAATCGCGTGGCCACGATCACGGTCACAGCCGTTGCGATACCACCGAAGACGAGGCCACCCATGCCGAATGCAACCCAACGCGGGTGCGGCCAGTGGCCCGTGGCTGCGGCTCGCCGTGCGGCGTCGACCGCGACCCATGCCACGATGAGTGCTGCAGCAGGGTATGCGGGCAGGACGTAGTTCGGCAGTTTGGTCGCAGCGAGCGAGAACCCGCCGACCCACACGGCAAACCAAACGAGCAGCAGGCCGACAGCCGGAAGAAGTGTGTCAGGAATCGCCCGCCGCCAGACCCGCCAGGTCGCCAGGACGAGCGACAGCGGCAGGAAGCACGACCATGGATAGAAGCAGACGAGCAACGTCACCGGGTGGTACCACATGCCGCCGCCATGCTTTTCCATCGGGGCCATGAATCGGCCGACGTTGTGGACAAAGAAGAAGCCTTCGATCCAAGCACCGTTCGTGCGCTGCCAGACGGCGACGTACCACGGGGCAGCGGCAGCGATCGCCGCCAAGGTGATGACGATCGGGCGCAGGCTGCGGAGCACGTCGATCATGGCAGGGATTGCGGCCGATGCCGTACGGGCGAACCAGGAGCCGGCATTGCGGTCGGTCATCCGACGCTCGATAGCAACCCACAACGCCCAGGGCACGAGGACCGCGAGCGGCCCGACGAACCCGATCGGGCCTTTGCAGACCACAGCCAGGCCGAGCAAAAGCCCGATGAGCCCAGCCCGGGCGACGCTGAGTTTCGGCAGCTTCTCGGTACTCGAACGCGGTGACGCATCGAGAATCACTTCGGCGGCCAGGACAACCGCCCAACTGCACAGCGCTGTCAGGATGGCGTCGGGGGTGGCGGCGTGGGCCTCGATGCCTGCAAGGATCGTGCCCAGCCAGGCCAGGGCCGCGATCATGCCGACGGTCGGATCAAAGAGCCGCGTGCCGATGCGCAGGACCGCCAGGGCCGCGACGAGCGCCGCAATCATCGACGGCAGCCGGGCGGCGAACTCGTTCGTGCCAAACACCGTCATGCACGCGGCCATGCACCAGTGCATGAGCACCGGCTTGTCGACGGCGAGCTGGCCATTGAACATCGGCACGACCCAGTCACCGGTCTCGACCATCGCACGGGCGATGGCGGCGAAGCGGGGTTCGTCCTCATCCCAGAGCGGCGTGGGCGCGGTGCCGACAGCGAGGGTGACGAGGCCGGCGGCAAGAACGATCAGGAGCGAGCGGTTTTGAGTCATGTTCTTTGATGAGGACGACAAGGACGTGGGGCAGGCAACTGGGTTCGTCAGCGACGCATGGAAGAAGAGGGCGATTCCGCCGTGACCGCCTGCAAGCGATCAGGACTGCCGAGCGAGGCGGGGCCGAACAGAATCAGGTGTCGCGACTCCGGGAGCGTCGTGGTCTCGCGGAGCCGGCGATAGTCAGCAGGCAGCGCCGCGGCAATCGACTCGGCGAATCGGCCGTCGACCACGAGCGGCGCACCCGGATGTTTGGCGAGAAAGGCCTCGACCTCGGCCGGCTCCTCGAGCCAGGTGACGGTGCCGCCGTCGGTGAGGCGTCCGGCGTAGAACGACGTGCTTGGGGGCGCACGGTAGGAAGCGATCGGTTTGCCGATGCCCTCCGGCGGAAGGCTCGCAAGGAGATGCCGCGTTCCGCCGTCACGGCCGAGAACGCCGGGGCCAATGGTCACCAGCAGACCGACGCTTGCTGCCGCGGTGGCCGCCCACGCACAGCCTGCCGCCTGGCGAGATGCCAACGCGTGACAGGCCCACGCCACGATCCCGCCGGCAAGGGGCACGGCGCCAATCAGGCCAACCCACTCGTTCCCCGGCGCGATCCGAGCCAAGGCCATCGGAAGGCCGATGCCCAGGCCGATACCGGATCCCACGAGAAACACCCAGGCCCACCGCATCCAAGCATCGGTGCTTCGCGCCGGGGTTCGAATCCAATCCGCGACAAAGAGACCGACGCAGCAGGCCACGGCGGGATACGCAGGCCAGATGTAGCCGGGGAGTTTGGTGCCGGCCAAGGAAAAAGGAATGACCCAGGCAGCGATCCATGCGAGCAGGAGTCGCATGCCAGCCTTCGAGGTCGCGTCGGTGCGCACGGTCTGGATCGCATGGCGGCCGATGAGGGCCGAGGCCATCGACCACGGGAACATACCGACGAGCAGCACGAGCAGGTAGTAGATGATCGAGCCCGAGTGGCCTTCCATCGGCGCGGCGAACCGGCCCACGTTGTGGACGAGGAAAAACCCTCGTGGCCATTCCCCCGCCGTGCGGATGCTGACGGTGATGTACCAGGGGGCGGCCACCAGCAGGGCCATCGCGATGATGAGACCGGGGCGAACACCCCGCCACGCGGTCCACGCGGCGATCGTGAGTCGTTGCCACCGAGTGCCCTCACGGCCTGGATCGACAGCCGCCTGCCACCAGGCAAAGAGCCCGATGCCGCCGAGGGGGAGAACGAGGCCAATTGGTCCCTTCGTGAGAATTGCCAGGCCGCAGGCGGCTCCCACCAGAGATGCTGACTTCGGTGAGATGCTGACAGGACCATCGCGCCAGACGGATTGGTTGGTCCGCGCTCCGTTGACGAATGCCCAGAGGGCGAGCGTCGTGAAGAAGGCCAGCGGCGCGTCAGGGGTCGAGGCCCGGCCCGTGATGCCGGTCCAGAGGCAAGTGGCCATGACGATGCCCGACCACGCCGCAACGTCAGGCCGAATAAGGATCGCGGCGATCCGCCACGTAAGGACGCAGGTCAGGATCGTGAGCACGGCCGAGCCTAGGCGGGCTCCGGTTTCGTTGGTGCCGGCCGCGGCGAACCCGGCGATGTGGAGCCAGTTGACGAGGGCAGGCTTTTCCACGCGAAGCCTGCCGTCAAACGTGGGCACGACCCAGTCGCCGCTTTCCCACATGGCCAGCGAGCATGCGGCGTTGCGTGGTTCGTCATCGTCCCAGAGGGGTGGGCCTCCAAGGTTTGGCAGCACGACGATCGCCGCGGCTACGGCCACAAGCGACCAGGCAAATCGGTGATCGATCGGTTTTTGCATGGTGGATTGCACCGCGTCCCCGCGGATCACGAGCCGGTCGCCCCTTGGGTTCTTGGGGACCGTGGAGCGGGGCGGGAGAGTAGGGGGGCGACTGCCATTGGGTCAACCCGTCCACGCAGTGGCAAAAGGGGCCGATTTCTGCGGTTTTCAGGGCGGTTGACCGCCCCCCTGGGCCGGGTATGTTCAACGCATTGCGGTTGGCCAACCTGGATGGTCGCCGCGTGGCTTACGCCAGGTTGGAGACCGACTTTTGGCTGAGGAAGAAAACCCGTCCGACAATGGCAGCCCAGAGACGGGCGGCGGTGGCGGGAGTGCCGGAGAGCCTGTCGGTGACGGTCTTCGTGACATTTCCGGCGGCCGCCTCGTCGAGATGCCGATCGAGCAGGAGCTCAAAGACAGCTACCTGACGTACGCCATGAGCGTGATCGTCAGCCGAGCGCTGCCCGACGTCCGCGACGGATTGAAGCCCTCGCAGCGGCGCATTTTGGTCGCGATGAACGACCTCAATCTCTCGCCCGGCGCGGGCCGAGTGAAGTGTGCCAAGATCTCCGGTGACACCAGCGGCAACTACCATCCGCACGGCGAAAGCGTGATCTACCCCACGCTCGTCCGCATGGCCCAGGAATGGAACATGCGGCACGTGCTGGTCGACAAACAAGGGAATTTTGGGTCGATCGCCGGGCTTCCCGCAGCCGCCATGCGATACACGGAGGCCCGCCTCTCGCCGATTGCGGCCCTCATGCTCGACGACCTGTCGCTCGACACGGTCGATTTCGTTCCGACTTATGACGAGCGGAACACCGAGCCGACCGTCTTGCCGAGCCGGTTTCCCAACCTCGTCGTCAATGGCGCCGGCGGTATCGCCGTTGGCATGGCCACGAGTATTCCGCCTCACAACCTCGGTGAGGTCTGCCGGGCGCTGATCGCCCTGATCGACAATCCTGAGTTGTCGATGGCCGAACTGCTGGAACTTGTCCCCGGCCCCGATTTTCCAACCGGTGGCATCGTCATGGGCCGCGAGGCCCTCATGCGGGGCTATCTCACGGGCCGCAGCACGATCACGCTCCGCGCGCGGGCCCATGTCGAGGAGTTTGGCAAGAACCGCCACCGGATCGTCGTCACCGAAATCCCGTATCAGCAGACGCGTGATGCGATCGAAGAAAAGATCGCCGAGCTCGTCAACGAAGATCGCATCAAGGGCATCTCGGCGATCCGCAACGAAAGCGATCTCAAGGAGCCCGTGCGGCTGATCCTCGAGCTCAAGCGCGACGCCGACCCCGACGTCGTCCTCAATCAGCTCTTCCAGTTCTCGCCGCTGCAGACGTCGTTCTCGCTCATCTTCTTGGCGCTTGTCGACGGCAAGCCCCGGATTCTGTCGTTCAAGGAATTGCTGACGGAGTTCCTGCGGCACCGGGTCACGGTGATCCGCCGCCGGACGCAGCACTTGCTGCAGAAGGCCCGCAGCCGGAAGCACACGCTCGAAGGCCTGCTCGTCGCTTTGGCAAACATCGACGAGGTGATCCGGATCATCCGTTCGTCGAAGTCTCAAGCCGAAGCGAAGGAACGTCTCTGCCAACTCGAGGCGCCGGCGGCGCTTCTGGAGCGGGCCCTCGGGGCCGACGGGTTCGCCGTACTCCAAGAGGAGCGCGGTGTGGCCGAGGTGTATGGCCTTTCGCCCGTGCAGGCTGATGCGATTCTGCGGCTCACGCTCGGCCAACTCGTGAACCTCGAGCAAGAGAAGCTCGGTGGCGAGCATCGGGAACTGCTGGAGAAGATCGGCGAGTTCCGCCGGATCCTGTCGAGCGAAGCCAACATCAAGGCCCTCATCCGCGAGGACCTCGTCGAGCTCGAAGCCAAGCATGCCGATCCCCGCCGCACGGAGATCAGCGGCGACGCGGGCGACATCCGCGACATGGCCGAGTTGATCACCGAGGCCACGATGGTGGTCACGATCAGCCGGGCCGGTTATGTGAAGCGGACCGCCGCGGACGTCTACCGTGCCCAGCGACGAGGCGGCAAGGGGCTCAAGGGTGCCAGTGCCGACGAAGAAGACCCGATCGAGCACCTCTTTGTGGCCAGCACCCATGACTGGCTGCTGGTTTTCACGACGCTCGGCAAAGTCTTTTCGATGCGGGTATTCGAGTTACCGGAGCTCGCGCGGGACGCCAAGGGGCGGGCCCTCGTCAATCTCCTCGAGTTCGAGCCGGGCGAAAAAGTCGCCCAGTGTCGGGCGGTGAGTGGGTTTGAAGACACGGATCAGTATCTGTTGCTGGCCACCCGCAGTGGCGTCGTGAAGAAGACGGCACTCGAGGAGTATCGCCGCCGTCGCACGAAGGGGCTGATCGCCGTCAAGCTTCGCGAAGGTGATGAGCTCGTCGGGGCGGTCATCACGAAGGCAGGCGACGAGCTCGTGCTCTCCACGGCCAAAGGCATGGCGATCAGATTCCCCGAATCCGACGCCCGGCCGATGGGCCGCGACACGAGTGGTGTTCGCGGCATCAAGCTTGGCAGCGGCGACCGGCTTGTAGGCATGGTCGTGGCCGATCCGGATGCAACGCTCCTGACCGTCTGCGAGAACGGCTACGGCAAGCGCACGCCTTTTGGAACCGGAACGCCCCTCTCTGGCCCTGCGGCCGACGACGCAGGCGATGCCGGTGACGAGCCAGCAACGGAGGCGGGCGGCGAAGGTGATGCCGAGGGTGACGAGGGCTCCAGCGGCATGCGGTATCGCACCCAGCACCGTGGCGGCAAGGGCATTCGCGATATCAAGACGACCTCGCGGAACGGCCAGGTGGTCGCGGTCGTGTCGGTCCGCGATGAAGATCAAGTTCTCATGATGACGGCCCGTGGAAAGATTCAGCGGGTCAACGTGGCCGAGATCAAATCGATTGGCCGCAACACGCAGGGGGTGCGCATCATGCGGCTTGACGAAGGGGACTCGCTTGCGGCGGTCGTTCCGGTGCCACCGGGTGAGCAGGAAGAAGCCGATGCGCCGCCACCGGCGGAATGATGGCGATCCCTCGAAGTTGACCGGCTCGTTTCACGACCCCAGTCTGTTTTTTCATTCAGGGCCTATTCAGGAAGTTCGCCATGCGGATCGGTGTTGTCGGAACGGGGTACGTTGGGCTGGTGACGGGCACGTGCTTCGCCGACAGCGGCAACACGGTGACCTGCCTCGACATCAATGCCGACAAGATCGCCAGGCTGAATCGCGGCGAGGTGCCCATCTACGAGCCTGGCCTCGAAGAGCTCGTCGAGCGGAACGCTCGGGCTGGTCGGCTGCGATTCACGACCGATACGAAAACGGCGATCGCTGACGCGGAGGTGGTGTTCTTGGCGGTCGGCACGCCGCCGAGTGATGACGGCTCAGCCGACCTCTCGGCGCTCTGGAAGGTCGTCGATTCGATTGCGCCGCACCTCGGTTCCGAAGCCATCGTGGTGACGAAAAGCACCGTGCCCGTGGGTACATGTGCGGAGATCGAGCGGCGGCTCTTGGCACGCACCGGTCGGGCATGCCGCGTGGCCAGCAACCCCGAGTTCCTCAAGGAAGGGGCGGCTATCGAGGATTTTCAGAAACCTGATCGGGTCGTGGTCGGGGTCCGCACCAAGGAGGTCGGCGAGACACTACGGTCGCTCTATCTGCCGTTCCTGCGCACCGAAAACCCGTTCCTCGTCATGAGCCCCGAGAGTTCCGAGATGACGAAGTACGTGGCCAACGCACTGCTTGCCACGAAGATCTCGTTCATCAACGAGGTGGCCAATCTCTGTGAGCGCATGGCGGCTGACATCGACGATGTTCGCCGCGGTATCGGCCACGACAGCCGCATCGGCTTTGCGTTCTTGTTTCCGGGCGCGGGCTATGGAGGAAGCTGCTTTCCGAAGGACGTCCAGGCCCTCGCCGCCATGGCACGCGACAAGGGCGTGATGCCTCGCATTCTCACAGCGGTCCACGAGACGAACCTGGCCCAGAAGCTGGTGCTGGGCACCAAGATCACGGCGCACTTCGGGGGCGACGTTGCCGGGAAGCGCATCGCCATTTGGGGGCTGGCGTTCAAGCCGCGGACGGATGACATCCGTGATGCCCCGTCGCTCGATCTCATCGAGCGACTTCTTGCCGGGAAGGCGACGGTTTGTGTGCACGATCCTGAAGCGATGGCGAACGTGCGGGCCATCTATGGAGACCGCCTCGAGTATGCCGACACGCCGCTCGACGCCCTGGACAATGCCGACTGCCTGGCGATCGTCACCGAGTGGGGCGATTACCGGCGCCCGGACTTCGACGCCGTAGTAAAGCGGATGAAGTCGCCCGTCATTTTTGACGGGCGGAATCTCTACTCGCCGGCCGAGATGCGGGACCGCGGGTTCTCCTACCACGCCATCGGCAAGCAGCCGGTGTGACGTTCTGCGTGGGCTCGGGGTCGCCCGTGTCATGTCGCCGGACGTTCGCTCCGGCCATCCATGGCCTCCGCTCACTCGGAGAAATCTGCGCTTCGCCCTCCGGGCTGCGCTGGCTTTCTACGCCGGCTCCATGACACGGGCGACCCCGAGCCAGGCGTGCCATGCAGGACACGCTGGTCCTGACGATTGTTTGACAGAGGGGGCGGCGCAGGGTTCAATCTCGGCTCATTGATCGATCCTGGACGTGGGTCTCGGTTCTGTTGGCCGAGCTCAGATCTTCCTCGTGCGGAGCCTTCCTCCATCGTGACTCGCATTCTGCTTTCGCTCATCGCCGCTGCGACCGTCGCCGTGGCCAGTTCGCCATCCGTTGCTTTTGCCTCCGAGGAGGCTGCTAACCGGGTGACGATTTTCGGAGCCTACGGCTTCTTCTGGTTGCTCGGCCTCGCGGGTGCGGCGCTGGCCCTTTACAAGGCCTGGGAATTTTTCCAGTGGATGGAGGCGCAATCGCCGGGCACGCCCCGCATGGTGGAGATCGCCGGTTACGTTCGCACGGGGGCCGATGCCTACCTTCATCAGCAGTACAAGGTGGTGGCGGCCTTCTTCGTCGCCATTTTTCTACTCCTTGCGATCATGGCGTTCGCCCTCAAGGTTCAAAGCGCCTGGGTTCCGTTTGCCTTTATCTCGGGCGGTCTTTTCTCCGGTCTTGCGGGCTGGTTCGGCATGAAGACGGCCACGCTCGCGAGCAATCGCACGGCAGCCGGCGCCGAGCGGAGTCTCAACGATGGCCTGCAGGTCGCGTTTCGCTCGGGCGCCGTCATGGGCCTGACCGTCGTCGGCCTCGGCCTCCTCGACATCATGCTGTGGTTCTTGATCCTTTACTGGATCGTTCCACTCTTCTCGGATCCCCTCTCCCTCGAGGAGATCACCGTCACGATGCTCTGCTTCGGCATGGGCGCGAGCTCGCAGGCACTCTTTGCCCGCGTGGGCGGCGGAATTTTCACCAAGGCCGCCGACGTGGGTGCTGACCTGGTCGGGAAGGTCGAGAACAGCATTCCGGAGGATGACGCCAGAAACCCAGCGACCATCGCCGACAACGTCGGTGACAACGTCGGCGACGTGGCCGGTATGGGCGCGGACCTCTATGAAAGCTACTGCGGCAGCATCCTGGCCACCGCCGCCCTCGGCGTAGCGGCTTATCCGGGGGAGTACCGGATGCAGCTAGCAGCGTTGTTCCTGCCGATGTTGATTGCGGCCGTCGGCATCGTGCTTTCCATCTGGGGCATTTTCCAGGTTCGGACCCAGGAAAATGCCTCCCAGAAGACTCTGCTGGCGGCTCTCGCCCGTGGTATCGACATGTCGACGCTCGCCATTATCGGCGCGACCTTCTTGCTCGCGCCGTTCATGCTCGGCTGGAACCTTGGCAGCCTCGGGGTCGCCGTGAGTGTCGTGGTCGGTCTCGCCGCCGGCTGGCTCATCGGCAAGTGGACTGAGTATTCGACGAGCAACGAATATCGGCCGACCCAGGAACTCGCCGACCAGGCTCTCACCGGCCCGGCCACGATCATCATCGGCGGTGTGGCCGAGGGCATGATGAGTGTCTGGGCACCCGTGCTCGTCACGGGTGTGGCCACGCTGCTGGCGTTCGGTTTTGCCAATGGGTTCGACTTCACCGATCCGGCCCGTTTCGCGCTTGGCCTCTACGGCGTGGGCATCGCGGCAGTCGGCATGCTCTCGACGCTCGGGATCACGCTGGCCACCGATGCCTACGGCCCCATCGCCGACAATGCCGGTGGCAACGCCCAGATGGCGGGCATGCCGGAGATCGTTCGAGAGCGCACCGACGCCCTCGACGCCCTCGGCAACACCACGGCGGCAACCGGCAAGGGTTTTGCGATCGGCTCGGCGGCGCTCACGGCGCTCGCCTTGTTGGCGGCGTACATCGAGGAAGTGCGGATCGGCTTCGATCGTTGGGGACAGGCCGTTGCCGAGAACGTGCCCGACACGCCCGACCAGTACCTCACGATCGAAGGCAAACGGACACAACTCACTGCCGGTCAGTGGGTCAAGCTCACTGACGGCGTGGTGGTCGAGTTGGGGCCAGAGCCGTCGAAGAACAGTACATGGATGGTGCTCGACAAAGAGGCCATTCCGGACTTCTCGAAACTGCCGCCGAAGAGCGTGGTGTCGAGCATGCCTGCTGCCGCTGATGTGAAGGAGTTGGCCGAGGCTCGCCGGCTCGTGCCCGTGAAGTCGGCCTTCATGGCCGATTACATGCGATTCTACGACGTCACCCTCATGAATCCGAAGGTGCTCGTCGGCCTCTTCATCGGCGCGATGAGCACGTTCGTGTTCTGTGCCATGACGATGAAAGCTGTCGGGCGGGCCGCGAAGGGCATGGTGGAAGAGGTTCGCCGCCAGTTTCGCGAGAAGCCGGGCATCATGCAGGGCACGGACACCCCGGATTACGCGGCTCCCGTGGCCATCAGTACGAAGGCGGCCCAAAAGGAGATGGTGCTCCCGTCGCTCCTCGCCCTCGCCGTTCCGGTCGCAACCGGCCTGGTTCTCGGTGTCGGTGGTGTCATGGGGCTTCTTGTCGGCGGTCTCACCACAGGTTTCTGTGTCGCGGTCTTCATGGCCAACGCAGGCGGCGCCTGGGACAATGCCAAGAAGCACATCGAGAGCGGTGTGCATGGCGGCAAGGGTACCGATGCCCACAAGGCGGCCGTGGTGGGCGACACCGTGGGCGACCCCTTCAAGGACACCAGCGGCCCGAGCCTCAACATCCTCGTGAAGCTCATGAGCATGGTGAGCGTCGTAGCCGCCGGGCTCGTGGTGCGGTACTCGCTCGAGGCCATGGGGATCTTTTGAAGTCACGCTCGGCGTGGCTCAGGGCTACCCGTGTCATGTCGCCGGACGCTTGCGGCGGCCATCGTGGCCACCGCGGCGCTCGGAGAAATCTGCGCTTCGCCCTCCGGGCTGCGCTGGCTTTCTACGCCCGCTCCATGACACGGGCAGCCCCGAGCAGGTTCGATCTCGATTTGTTGGCAGGGCATGAAACCCGGTTTCACATTTTCGATAGGGGCCACATGCGGTGCGGCGCGGGCAGGGACGCTCGAAACGCCGCATGGAAGTGTGCCCACGCCCTTGTTCATGCCGGTTGGTACCGCGGCGACGATCAAGGGGGTTGATATCGGTCGCGTTCGCGAGACTGGCGCTGGGATGCTGCTCGCGAACACGTATCACCTTCATCTCCGGCCGGGGGAGGCAATCGTTGAGCAGGCCGGGGGGCTCGCGCGGTTCATGGGATGGGATGGCCCCACGCTGACCGACTCCGGCGGGTTTCAGGTCTTCAGCCTCGCTCAGCAGGTGAAGGTGACAGAGGAGGGGGCGTTCTTTCGCTCGCATATCGACGGGTCGGCGGTCTCCCTGACGCCCGAGGCCGCGATCTCGATCCAGGAGAAGATCGGGGCTGACGTCGCCATGCAACTCGACCATGTGGTCGCCCTGCCGAATGAGCGGTCTGTCGTGGCTGATGCGATGCGGAGATCCCTGCGGTGGGCTGAGCGGTGCAAGGCCGCACACACGCGTGAGGATCAAGCCCTCTTCGGGATCGTGCAGGGGGGCCTCGAGCCTGACCTCAGAAAAGAGAGCGCCGAAGGCCTCGTGGCGATCGGCTTTCCGGGCTATGCCGTCGGGGGGCTGTCGGTGGGGGAAGGCCCGGAGGCGATGCGAACGACGCTCGAAGCGACGGTCCCGTGGCTCCCAGCCGATCGGCCACGATATCTCATGGGGGTAGGGCAGCCGCAGGACATCATCATGGCCGTCGCTGCCGGGATCGACATGTTCGACTGCGTGCTCCCGACCCGGTGCGGCCGGAATTCATTGGCCTATACGTTCGACGGGCCAATCCGTCTGACCAACGCCTGCCACGCCTGCGATCAGCGGCCGCTCGAAGAGGGGTGCCCCTGCGTCGCGTGCCGGCACAGCAGGAGTTATCTCCGGCACCTCTTTCAGGCAGGGGAGATGCTCGGGCCGATTCTGGCCTCGATCCACAACCTCACGTTCTACCAGCGGCTCGTCGCGCGGCTTCGGGAGGCGATCCTCTCCGGCACCTTCGACGCCATCGCCCGCGGGCTCGCAGCCGCTTGGCCAGTGCCTCCAGCGAGTGGCTGACCGTCGGGCGCCGGGAGACCGGCTTGTCCGCTTGTCGCCAAGGCCACTACATTCTCGGGTTTCCAAGCCCTGTCCCGCTTTCCGAAACCCGCGAGCCATGACGACCACCCTGGCATTTTTCTTGAATCTTTCGCCAGTGGTGTGCTTCGCCCAGGCAGACGGGGCTTCCCCGCCGCTTCCCTTTCAGCTCTTGCCGATCGTGGCGATCGCCATGGCCGCCTACTTGATCCTGATCCGGCCGGAACGGGAGCGGCAACGGAAACAGCAGGCGCTCCTGGCGGGCATCAAGAAGAACGATCGCGTCGTGACGGCCGGAGGCCTTTGCGGCACCGTGGCGTCAGTCGATCGCGAGGCCGGCCGCGTGTCGCTCAAGGTCGACGAGTCGTCGAACGTCAGGCTGACGGTCACCCTCGCGAGCATCGCCCAATTGACACCAGCCGGCACCGACGCGAGCGATTCTTCAGCCTGACGTCATGAACCTCTCCACCGTATCTCACCGCTCGCCTCGAGCTTCGCGATTTCCCCAGAGTATCCCATGAACCTTTCGAGTCTTGTCAGCCTCCTGGCCGTAGCCACTCCCGAAACCGCTGCCGCTGCTCCCGTTGTCCCCTGGTGGCAGGCTCCTTGGGCCGGATGGCTGATCGCCCTCGCCATCCTCGTCGTGCCAACTGTGCTTTCATGGCTCATTGCGAAGTCACTTCGCCTGCCTGACATGTGGGGGCGTATTGCAGCGGTGTTGGTCACTCTTGCTGCGGGCGCGACCATCTGTTGGATGGGATGGCCACCGCGACTCGGCATCGATCTCAAGGGCGGTCTCATTCTTGTCTACGAAGTGGCATCCGGCCGTCAGCAGGAGGCGCGGATCGACGATGCGATCGGAGTGATCGAACGGGTCGCGGCTTCTCAGGAAGGCGCTGCCGCAAAGCTCGAACGGCAGTCGCCTGGCCGTGTGTCGGTTCGGCTCGAGACGACGGACGCATCGGCACGCGATGCTTTCGTCGCTGCGGTGAAGGAGGCCAACTTCGACCGAGCCCGGGTCGAGGAAGTGTCGCGGCGGGCCACGGCCGAATCGCTGGTGTTGGTCTACGAGATCACGGCTGAAGAAACAAAAGTGCCGATGGACAAACTCGTGGCGGCCGTCAGCCGTCGCGTCAATCCAGGTGGGCAAAAAGAGGTGACGGTCCGCCAGTTCGGCCTCGATCAGATCGAGGTCATTCTCCCGGAGGTCGATCAGGCCGAGGTCGATCAGGTCAAGCGGATTATCTCGAGCGCCGGCGTCCTCGAGTTCCGTATTCTTGCCAATCCGGCGGATCCGCGGCATCGCGCGGCGATCACGCAGGCCAGGCAATCACGCACGACGACCATTCGCCAAGATGGCGAAGTCGTGGCCCGGTGGGTGCGTCTCGACCCGAAGATGCAGGCCGATGATCGCATGATCGTGCGTGAGGCCGCCGAAGGGATCGAGGTGCTCGTCATGGTCGACCGGCTCAATGTGGCTGGGAATGACCTGAGCCGCGTCAGCGCCGATCTCGACGATGCCTCGCTCTCGCCGTGCGTGAGCTTCATGCTCAATACCGTAGGGGCAGGAAAGTTCGGAGTTCTGACGAAACAGAACCTGCCTGATCCGGCCAACGGTCTCGAGAGTCGCCTGGGGATCGTGCTCGACGATGCGCTCCAGTCGGCGCCCGTCATTCGTAGCCAGATCACGTCCAACGGCCAGATCACCGGCAACTTCAGCCAGGCCGACGTCGATTTTCTGGTCGAGGTGCTCAACGCTGGCAGCCTCCCGGCAGCCCTCGAGCCCGAGCCGATCAGCGAGCAACAGATCAGTTCGCAGCTCGGTGACGACACGATCCGGTCAGCGAGTCTCGCCATGCTGATCGCCACCGGGGCGGTCATGCTCTTCATGGCCCTGTACTATCGGTTTGCCGGCATCGTCGCCGACTTGGCCGTCCTCATGAACGTCATCCTCGTGGTGGCCGTCATGATCTCGTTCAAGGTCGCATTCACGCTCGCCGGCCTGGCCGGCCTCGTGCTCTCGGTCGGCATGGCGGTCGATGCAAACGTGCTGATCTACGAGCGGATGCGCGAGGAGCTCGATCGTGGTGCAGCGCTCCGGATGGCCATCCGCAACGGATTCCAGAGGGCCTTCGCCACGATCATCGACTCGAACCTGACCACCCTCATCACGGGCGTCGTGCTGTTCTCGATCGGGACGGACCAGCTCAAAGGCTTCGCCATCACGCTCATTCTCGGGCTGGCCATCAACCTCTTCACCGCGGTGTTCTGTGCCCGCGTGGTGTTCGACATCGCCGAGCGGTCGAGGTGGCTCACGAAGCTCTCGATGGGCCGTATTCTCGAGCAGACGCACATCCCGTTCGTCAAATGGGCGCCTGCCGCGACCATCGCCGCCGCAGTGGTGATCCTCATCGGCGTGGCAGCCGCGGCCCGTCGAGGGAGTGAGCTTTTTGACATCGACTTCACCGGTGGCACGAGCGTGCAGTTGGAGTTCAAGGAAGGGAAGGGGCTCCCGATTGCCGAGGTCAGGAAGGCGGTGGCGTCGCGCTTCCGTTCGGCCACCGTCAGCGCCGTTACCGATGGCGAGGATTCGGCGGATCGGCGATTCAAGATCGACACCTCCGAGCAGGATCAAAACGAGGTCGAGCGGCTGCTGCAGGACGCCTTCCCTGACCGGCTCGCCACCGCGAGCATGACCTTCGGCGACATTGCATCGTCAAAACCGACGGAGCCTCCCGCGGAGGGGGCGGCGGTCGCGGCCTTGACCACGACGGTCCGGCTCGAATTTCCGGGCACGATCACCAAGCGAGGGCTCGCGGCACTTCTTCAAGACGCGATGGCGAAGGAAGGCTTCGCCGACGCCGAATATGACCTCGTGAGCGAGGAGGCAGGCTCGGCCACGAATCCGTGCCGCTCGTGGGACCTGCTTACGGCGCTCGATGTCGAAGCCACACGCCGCGTCGTCACGCGGATGGCTGGCGTGGTCGAGGACACACCCCTCTATCTTTCCGCCAACGCCATCGGCGGGAAGGTGGCCGGCAACACTCGGGTCACGGCTCTCTATGCCCTTGCGGCAAGCCTCGGGCTCATCGTGATCTACGTCTGGATCCGGTTTCAGAACGTCGCGTTCGGCCTGGCGGCGGTCGTGGCCCTCGCCCATGACGTGGCAGTGGCGCTCGCCTGTCTCGCCGTCAGTCGCTTCGTGGCACCCTTCATGGGCTGGGCGCTCGTGGACGAATTCCGAATCAGCCTGGATGTCGTGGCGGCATTGCTCACGATCGTGGGCTTCTCGATCAACGACACCATCGTGATCTTCGACCGGCTCCGCGAGATTCGTGGGAAGGCCAAATACCTCACGACTGAGATGGTCGACCGAGGTCTGAACCAGACCCTGAGCCGGACCATCCTCACCTCCGGCACGGCCTTCCTGGCCGTGCTGATCCTCTACGCTGTCGGAGGTGCGGGCATCCATGCCTTTGCCTTCACGATGCTCGTGGGTGTGCTCATGGGAACGTACAGTTCGCTCTACATCGCGGCGCCGCTTGTGCTCTGGCTCCAGCATCGATTTGGCGAAGCGACGGTCGCGCCGGTGACATCTGCGGCCGCGAAGCCAGCCTGAAGCGGTCAGGGAATCCTGGGTGGTCGTACGTGTCGCACCGAACGTACCGGCCTGCCCGCGCGCGGTACGTGCATGGAGGCCCTGGGTAGTCCTGGCGGCAAGCCATGCGTTCTGGCGGGGGGCATGCTTGTGGGAGAGCGTGGCCGTTTCCACCTCAACGGCTTGCGACTCAGGAGGAACCCTTTCGCATGGACTCGTTGGCTCAGGGCATCCGTTTTGTTGTTGGTGTGGGGATGGTGGCGGCAGGCAGTGCTCTCGCGGTGCCGACCGGCCTTCACATGGTCGAACTGGCTCGTCGTGGGGCCATGGATCCAGCAGTGCCCGCTGAGGTGGCGAGCGACTGGAATCTCCCAGCAGCGAACTGGCCCCCGACAGCGGCGATGCCTCTGGAGCAAGGCCCTCAAGTTTGGTCGGAACGCCTGGAGTACGAGCCCCCGCCCCCCGCGCCGGAGCCAATGCCGCCAGGGCCGTCAGTATCTGCTTCATCAAGCCCTGAGCTTGCCCCAGGCTACCGTCCGACACTCCAAAGCCCTCCTCCGCCTCTGCTCGACGCTCAATCGGCACCACCCTTGGCCGTAGGATGGACCCCGCGGCAGTCCGAATCTCGGACGATCGTGGGGGCAGGCCCGGTATATGCCGAGGAACAACCTCGAATCTATGTCGTCCGCGACGGCGACGACCTGACTGGAATCGCCGCACGCTTCTATGGTCACCCCGCAGCCGCAGCCGCGATCTGGCAAGCCAATCGTGGTTTGCTTCGCGATCCAGGTCTTCTGCCGATCGGTGCCGCACTCGTGTTGCCGCCCCCATCCGCAATCGCCGCCCTCGGCCACCCTGCCGATCATGCGATCATCGAGCCTGCCGCACACGGGCAGCCTGACGCTCCAACTTCCCGGGCTGCCATTTCGCGGCAGGCGTCTTGGCTCTCGGGGGCAGGGGCTTCTAACGGGGACGTTCCGCCATCGCCTTCACGAACGCCGTGATCATCGCGGCCGGGGTCCGCTGGCGCGGATCGGGCGAAACCAGGGAAGCCAACTGATCGCCCTGAAGGGGCTTGCCAGTTCGGTCTTTGACGTCGACTTGCACGTACAGCAGGGTCGCGTTGGCCTCGGTTGCGGGCGAAGAATTCTTCCGTTCGCCCGGATCGTAGAGGCGGCTGTCGAGCCAGGCCGTCGGGCGAAAGCGTTTGAGTTGCTCGAAGATCTTGTGGGCATCGCGGCTTCCGCTCCCTCCCATGATGAGTACCGGTATCTGTGATTTCACGGGCTCGGCGGCCAGTGCGGGACCGATGGAGAAACCTTTCGTGATGAACGTCGGATCAACGAGGACCAGCGCCTTGACGTCGCCCCCCTGACGGCCGCTCGCGATCATGGGCCAGGCAGCATCGCCTACCGTCCATGAGGCGGCCACGGCTCCCCCGAGTCCCGAGCCAACGATGACCAACTTGTCGAGGTCGAGCTCTCCATCGTCGGACTTTTTCTTGACCCATTGTCGCACGGTTTCAATGTCGCCCCGGATATCGGACTGCCCGCGGACACGCCCCCCACCCGTGATGGCCATCTGCTTGAAATCGGGCAGTTTCAGGAGTTTTGACTGATTGCCGTCGGGGGCGGCTTTCGCGTAGGCGGCAATGCTGCTTTGGCCATGGCCCCGCAGGTCGGGGGCGACCACGGCACACCCTGCTTCCTGGAGCGACGTTGCAAGCGCGGCGAGGGCGTCACTCGATCCCCCCAAGTCGTGGACGAGGATCACCGTCGCGGCAGGTTTTGTTTCGCCCGGTACGGCAAAGTACTGGACGGCGAGGTCGATGCCATCCGAAGTCTTCAAAGTCAGTTCTTGGGGTGGGGGAGGCGCCTCAGCCTCGGTGCCAGTCTGGCCCTGCGCCTGGGGCAACGCGAAAATCACCAGAAAAATGACCGAGGCCGAAAACAGGGTCCATCGCGGGCGACCGCCTACAGGGACCGGCGGAGGGCTGCCGGCAGCGAGCATGTGCATGGGAAATCCAAGGGAAAGTGGCTCGGTGAACGGAAAGAAGCGGACCAAACGGCCAAAAATCGGTGAGGACGAATAATCGCTTGGGAATAGATTACCCCGCGCGGGCCGAAGAATTCCATGGTCATGGTGGTAGATCGACCCCCGGGGCCAGCGGTATCATACTTCAGGGGCATCCGAACCAGTGCACGGCTCTGGAGTCAACCGGAGACGATCATGGCCATGTTTGACCAAGCCCGCCGTTGGTGGCAGGAATTTACGGGCGAGGACGAAACCCCGCTCGACGGTGACACGCCCGCCTGGGCAGTGAGTCTGGGCGTCCACGTCGTCGTCCTTCTGGGACTCACGGTCGGGGGGCTCTCGGTCGTCGAGGCACCGCTGAAGAACATCACGGTCATCGAGACGCCAATTGATGAGCCGGACGTTTTGATTGATGCGCCGGTGGAGGTCATGGTCGTCGATGCGCAGCCCGAATCGGGCGCGATGAGCGAGCACGCCATCGAAATGGCCCAGTCCCTCGCGCCGATGCTGGCCAACGAGTCCGTCGTGCCCGTGGTCGCCGACGAGATGATCGACACCGACATCCAGGTGGAGGTGTTCGACGCGATGCCGACGGGCAAGCAGTTGAACGACAGCCTCGTCGTGAAGGGGGATGTGGGTGTCGGTGAGACTGGCGCGAGCGGTGCTGTCGATCGGCTGACGATCGAAATCATCGCGTCACTCGAACAACGTCCCACCGTCGTCTGCTGGGTCTTCGACCAGTCGGTGAGCCTCGCCGCGCAGCGGAAGGACATAGCAGCCCGCTTGGCACGCGTGGCCGACGAGATCGACATGAGCGCCGCTGCCCGGACCAATGAGATGTTCAACCTCGTCTTCGCCTACGGGCAACGCGTCACGCCGGTCATCGCCAATCCCACGCAAGACCTCGGTGATGTGGTCTCTGCCATCCAGTCGATCCCGATCGACGAGTCGGGCGTCGAGATGACGTTCACCGCCATTGCGACGGCAGCCCAACGGGCGGCCCAGGCACGGATCAGCCCGTCGAAGCGAAATGTCATGATCATCGGCTTTACGGATGAAGTGGGAGACGATCAACAGCACGCCGATCAGGTGGCGGCCTATTGTGCCCAAAAACAGATGCGCGTGTTTCTCGTGGGCGTGCCGGCTCCGTTCGGCCAGCAGCACGTGAAGATGAAGTTCGTCGAGTTTGATCCCCAGTACGCCGACGCGGAGCAATGGGCGGTCGTCGAGCAGGGACCTGAGAGCCGCTATCCGGAGGTCGTGAAGGTTCGACCTAAGTTCGCGCCGGATGAGTCCATCGACTCCGGCTTTGGTCCGTTCAGCCTTTCCAAGCTCTGTGCGGAAACCGGAGGCATCTACTTTGCCATTCACCCGAATCGTGGGGCCCGCGGTCGTGTCAGCGACGAAGCGACGGCACCGATGTCCTCGGGGCTTCGCTATTTTTTCGACCCGAAGGTGATGAAGGACTACCGACCTGACTATCAGAGCCAGGGCGAGATCGACCGCATGATTGCCGCCAACAGGGCCAAGCGGGCGCTCGTTGATGCGGCGCGGGCGTCGGAGCTCAATCCCATGGACAGCCCGACGATGATCTTTCCACGCGAGGACGATGGCCGTCTCGTGAACTTGTTGAGCGAGGCCCAGAAGAAAGCGGCGGTCCTCCAACCGAAAATCGACGCCCTCCACGGCCTTCTCGCGGCGGGGCTTCCGGATCGGGCCAAGATCAAGGAGAAGCGTTGGCAGGCCGGATATGACCTCGCCCTCGGGCGTGTGCTGGCCCTCAAGGTACGGACGGACGCCTACAACATCATGCTGGCCCAGGCCAAGACGGGCATGAAGTTCAAGAATCCGAAGAATGACACCTGGGTGTTGCGGCCGAGCAGCGACGTGGCTCAGGTGGGGTCGCAGACGGAGAGATTGGCAAAGCAAGCCATCGAACTGCTTCAGCGGGTGGTGGCGGAGCATCCAGGAACGCCATGGGCCCAAATGGCCAGTGAGGAACTGCAAACGCCGCTCGGCTATTCATGGGGCGAGATGTACACGGGAGTGAATGCTCCGCGTCAGGGCAACCCTGGCAATGGCAACCCGAATCCCGGCGACGACATGCGTCGGTCGATCGCTCCGCCGAAGCCCTCCCGGCCGCTGAAGAACATCTGAGTTCACGTCACGCGTGGCACGGGTTTTCGCCACGTCCCGCGTGGCACGGGGTGGCCCGTATCATCGCCCCGGACGTTTGCTGCGGCCCTCCAGGCCTCCGCTGCACTCGTAGAGAACCTCGCTTCGCCATCCTGGCTGCGCTCGGTTTTCCACGCCGGGTCCATGACACGGGCCACCCCGAGCCGGCAACCGCACACGAGTAAAATGCACGGAGCGCGGGCTTCGCCCACTGCGTGCATGCGGGCAGTCCAGGGGCGCCAGACCGATGTGCCGCGCCAGCAACGCGAGCCTGGAGGAGCGAGCGGCGGCCGGAGGGCCGCGAATCCGTGAAATATGGATGGCCGGAACTCACAAAGTATGCCCGGCCGCCTGGATGGCGGCCGCTGCTCGGCAAGGGCACCTTGGCTGCCCGTCGCCGAGCCAAGGATTCGCGGGCCATGCATGGCCGCGAATCCGTAAAACTAGAACGTCAGGCCTTCGCCGAAAACTTCGCGGCTCTCGTAGGCATGGAAAAGTCGAGAGATGCGCACGGAGAGCATGTCGAGAAACTGGCTGCGAAATACCTGTTCGGAGCTGTCGGTGGTCGGGATCGCCGTGTTGGCGGGAAAAGTGAAGTCGTCGATGCGTCGCTGGAAGACGAGTTTTTTCTCGGCGACATCGTAGACTCGCACCGCCGCGCTCGCGCGGCCACGGAAGAGCGTCGACCCCTCATGCAGACGAAACTCCTCGAGATCGATTCCCACGACATGGTCGGCCCCCAGGGCTGCGCCGACGGTCTGGTAATCCACCCAGGCATTCTCGTCGTTCCAGCGAGCCACCTCATGCTGCCCGATGACCTTCGACTTTCGAACGTTTTTCTGGATCTGGTTGCCGACCAGGGTCGCGAGCTCGCGGGACGAGCCGGCGTCTGAGAACTCGAGCTCGATGATCGGTCGGCAGACGACCGCGACCTTCTTACCCTTGAGCTCCGCGAACTCGGCAGGCACATCGTTGGGCTGCAGGAGATACGCAGCCGTAAATAGCATGGAGCAGCCCGTCATGGTCGAGAGCATGACCAGGGCGACTGCGAGTCGGACAATGGCTGTGGGCATGATGAGACCTCGGGTTCGGGCCGCGGGACGGTAGCGGCCGCGGGTACCCCGCTCAATGCCGCTTGGTCGCAGCCGGCATGGCACAATGCGGTCATGGATACTTCACCCATGTCCGCGACATCGCCCAGCCTGCCAGGATCGGTGGCCGCCGGCCCGTTTCTCGACTCCCTCGCGGCGGGGATGCCTATCATGGGGCCGGGCCGGTTTCCGGTGGTGGTCGCCGTTTCGGGTGGCGCCGACAGTGTGGCCATGCTCGTCGGCCTCGCACAACTCGGGGTGCGGAACCTCGTCGTCGCGCATGCCGAGCACGACCTGCGCCGAGAGGCCCCCGAAGACCGCGAGTTTGTCGACCGACTCGCGGCGCGCCTCGGGCTCCGCTTTGCGTGGCGCCGATTGGCCGTGCGCGAGAGAGGTACGGAGGCGGCCGGCGAGGGGCTCGAGGCCAGGGCTCGTCGGTTGCGCTACGCGTTTCTTGCGGAGGTCGCCCGCGAGGCAGGTGCGCGGTATGTGCTCGTTGCCCATACTGCCGACGACCAGGCGGAAACCATTCTTCACCGTATCCTTCGGGGCACCGGCATCACCGGACTTGCGGGCATGCGTCGAGCCCGTTCCCTCTGTGACGGTGTGGCGCTCGTGAGGCCACTCCTCGGGATTCCTCGCTCTGTTGGCCGCGCGTTTCTCGAGCAGGCCGTCGAGTCGTGGCAGGAGGATGCCACGAACTCCGACACGACGCGGGCCAGGAACTTTCTCAGGCATGAGATCCTCGCACGATGCTTGACGGGGCCGTATCCCGCGGCCGTCGCATCACTCACGAGACTGGGGGCTCAAGCAGGCGTGATCGCGGACGCCCTGGCGAGCGCTGCAGATCACCTGCTCGACCTCCATGCGAAACGGCAACCCGATGGCGCGATCCTTCTGAAGACCGAGCCACTGGCCAAACTCGACAGGCACTTGCTTGCCGAACTGTTCGTCGCCCTCTGGCGGCGCGAAGGTTGGCCGCAACGGGACATGACGGCCAGGCACTACGAAGGCTTGGTCTCCATGGTGCTGTCCGCTGGCGAGCGAACGACGGCATGCCTTCCAGCAGGAGTGACGGCCGATAGCCTTGCGGACGACGGATTGTTGCTCCGCCCCTGGCGTCAGTGAACGTCGCGGGCCCGATACCCGCCACGGGCGCGAAACCAACCGATCATGAGCAGGTAGCAGAGACACATGGTCGCAGGAACGGCAGCGGTCACTTTCAAGGCCTCGCGGCCGCCCGCGAGATTGGCCGCCTTGACCAGGCCCTCGTCGGTCTCTGCGGCACTCGACGCCTGATCCTTCCACCATGAGACGAGTTTTTCCTGCTCGGCGACGGCTTCCGGCTTGCCACCCTCCTTGTGAAGCACCTCGAGCGCCCGCACGGCCTCTTTGCCGCCATCCTCGAGGACGCCGACCTTGGCCCCGTCGAGCCCGACCGTCTCGAACCACAAAAACTCGTTCGCTTTGGGAGCGCGATACCGCTCGAATACGGCGGCATCGGCGGATTGCAGTTGGGCTGACGCAGCCTTGTCTTGGATGAACCCGATGCCGGGCCCGCCGAGAAGTCCGGCTGAGAGCATGCCCACTCCCCCGGCCGCACCGATCGTGATCGCGCCGCCGCGCGGGAACTGCTCACTGACCACGGCTAGCATCGTCGGCCACAAGAAGGTCTTGCCAAACCCGTACACCGTCGCGGCAACGACACACATGACAACGCCTTCTGCATTGCCGAGGAGCACGAGCCCGACGGCACCCAACGCGGCGGACACGGCGAGAAGGCCGAGCGGAGAGATTCGTTCGACAATCGGCCCCGCGACGAATCGCAGGATGAACATGAGCGTTGAGGTGTAGACAAACAGCAGAAGTCCCTTCGCTGGGTCAGCCAGGATCGCTCCGGTGATCTTCGAGATCCAGGAGTCGGTTCCCAGTTCCACAAAGCCCACCATCGCTTGCACGATGAAGAGCAGGGCCAGCAGGAAGTGGCCAAAACGAAAACCGGTCGACACTCCGAATACCACGAGGAGCCCCGCCGCGATTCCGCCGGCCACGAGAGGCGATAGCCCCAGATCACTCTTGAAAAAGAGTGCGAGGAGCCCGCAGACGACGGCTGCCCCCAGCAATCCAAGTTCGCCGAGCATGTCGCGGTAGGAGACACCGGACACGCTCGCTTCGCTCTTCGGAAATCGCTGACCGATCATCATCAAGCCGTAGAGCACCACCGGAATCAAGAACAGCGAAATCTGGATCTGCCACGCGACCGGAGACGAATCCTTTCCTCCGGCCATGAAGAAGCTCGCAAGTCCACCGACGATGAGGCCGGCTGGCCAGCCGGCATGGAGGATGTTGAGGTAGTGGGTTTTGCTGCGCGGGAAGAGGGTGGCGACCAGCGGATTCACGACCGCCTCGGCGATCCCGTTACCGATCGCAAAGAGGAACATGCCCCAAAACAGACATTGGAAGGCCAACGGCTTGCCGCCCGCCGCGAAAGCGGCGCCTGTGGCGAGTGTCAGTCCTGCCGATACCGCGTGCATGAAGAAGGCCGCAAACATCAGCCTTCCGTAGCCGATCCGGTCCGCGATCAAGCTCGACAGCAGGATGATGATGCCAAAGCCGGTCAGGCCTCCGCCGGTGATCGCCCCCAGCTCGGTCTGAGTGAATCCATACTCGGAGGCCCATTGGCCCTGGGCAAGGATGCCGCTCCGCACGGAAAACCCGACACCCGCGGCGAGGATCGCCATGAAGCCGGCCCACAAGAGACGGTGGGCGTTCGGAACAATGCCGGCGAGGTCTGAAGAAGACGAGGAGTGTGGCTGAGTCACGAAGCAAATCCTTGCGGAGTGGCGTGGAATTCGGGTGGGCTCCCCCCCGGGGAACCAGAACGTGGGGAGACTATACCAATCCGCGCAGGATGGAGAAATGGCGTGGGGTTGGCCGGGGCCGCGGCCGAGCGTGCGGGTTGACCCATGATCGCTTGGGCTCGTACTTTCCCGCCGCGTCCGGGCCCCCGCTGCGCGCCGGATGAATCGCGGCAACGCTCCTGTGAAACCACTCGCCGACACCCTCTGGACGATCGTCCGATGGACGCTGCCCCTGACCGTGGCGGCGATCATCGTGGCGGCATCGTTGGGTTCGCATCGCCTCGGCGAGGAAGTGCGGCGGCGTGCCGAGGCAAAACTGCGGGAACGATTTCCGACGCTTGACGTGCAGGTGCGGTCGGCCTGCCTCATCGATGGTGAGGGAATTCTCGTCCGCGATCTTTCACTCGGCGAGCCCGGGCAGCCGCCGCTGGTGACCGTCGAGGAAGTGCATTTGGCATGCAGTACGTCGCTGGCCGAGTTGGCTACCGGTGACCTTCGGATCGCGTCCGCACGGCTGCGACGGCCTGTCGTCCAGGCCTCGCGCAGCGCCGACGGTCGGTGGAACGTCTCCACACTTCTCGAAGCACGAGGCCAGGGGCTCGCGATGCCCGTCACCATCGAGGATGCAACCTTGGCGGTCGAGGATGCGCTCCTTGGTCGGCGGTTCATGCTGCGCAACGTCGGGATCGCGCTCGAGCCGCAAGCGACTGAAGCCGGGGGCATCCGCACCGCCATCCGCGGCCGGGTCGGTGGAGATCTCTTCGAACGAGCAGACTTCGAAGGACACGTCATCGCCGATGGCGCCTTCGCCATCAACGGGCATGTCGAAGCCGTCGACCTGTCACCTCGCCTCCGCGGATTTCTGCCTGCAGGCAGCGCGCTCGCCGATCATGCCGCCGGAGTTCGGGGCCGCGTGGATTTCGACTGGAACGTATCCGGATCGCTGCCCGCCCTCGAGCAGACCGTCTTCAATGTCACGGGACGCCTCACAGGGGGACATGTCGAGCATGCCTCGCTGCCGGTCGCCATCAGCGACGTCTCGGCATCGTTCACCGCCGATCGATCGGGCTTGACCGTCGAGCAGTTCGAAGGTCACTCCGGCTCGACGCTCTTGCGTGGCAGTGGACGGCTTGGCGGATGGAGCGAGTCCGCCGACTTCGGGGCCACGCTCGAGATCGAACGGCTGCTCGTGGGGCGGCACTGGGAACCGTTTCTGCCGGCGCCACTGGCTTCTCACTGGAGCAAGCTGCTTCCGGCCGGCGAGGTCGATCTCCAACTGAAACTCGACCGTCGAACGGGAAAGCTCAGCCGCGACCTCTCGATTCGCTGCCGCAACCTTTCCCTCACCTACTACCGATTTCCCTATCGGCTCGACCGCACCGTCGGCACCGTGACGTACCGCGATGGCGCCATCACCATGCACCTGACGGGGCTCGCCGGTGGCAACCCGGTGCATGTCGAGGGCTCCCTGGACATGTCGCAGCCGGGCAACCCCGGCGCCGTGCAGGTGCGCGGGGAAGGGATGCGGATTGACGATGCGCTCCTTGCCGCGCTGCCGCCCGCCGGGGCCGAGGCCATGCGCCGGCTCCGAGGTACCGGGACCTTCGACTTTGCCTTTCGTCACGAGCGTGATGCCAAGCATCCTCGCGGCTTCAAGAACAGCCTTGGGCTTCGGCTCGAACGATGCACCCTCGCCTACGTGGGGTTCCCGTATCCGCTTTCCAACGTCAGTGGCCATATCCAGATGGAAGGAACGCGATGGACGATTCGGGACGTGACGGGCACCAACGACACCGGGTTGATCCGGTGCAAGGGAGAACTGGCTCCGGACGCCGCGGGGCGCGACGTGCTCACCCTCGATCTCGTTGGCAACGACGTTGTCTTGGAGCCAGAGCTACGTGACGCCCTGCCTCCCGGGATGCGGCAGATCTGGGATGACGTCACGCCTCGTGGCACCGCCGAGTTCACCGCTCGCGTGCGTCACGAGGTGGGCAAGCGACGTACCGAGGTGGAGCTCGAGGCCCGGCCTTGCGGCGACACCGTCTCCATCGAGCCGGCGTGGTTTCCGTATCGTCTCGAGCGTCTGCAAGGTCGGCTCGCCTGGAAGG
>CAZCHF010000022.1:0-21410 GCA_964498325.1 uncultured Candidatus Kuenenia sp. | reverse complement strand
ACGGGCTCCTGCGCTTCGAAGGGGTGCGCGGCGTCCATGCGCGAACGACCGTCTCCACCGAAGGCACCTGCCGATTCGCGGAAGACGGAGGCTGGCACGTGTCGTTCGCCAGGCTCGCTGCCGACCGCTTCCGGGTGGACCACGACCTCTTGCGGGCCCTTCCTCAGGGGCTTCAGCGGGCGATCGCCGGAATCGATCTGAAAGGCCTGCTCTCGGTCGACGGGGCCCTCGACATCTACTCGACCGCTCCTCGTGAGATCACGCTCCCGAACGGACGCACGGAATTCGTGCCTGGTCCAGCGGCTGCTGCGTGGGACGTGCAAGTCGACATGGAGCAGGCATCACTCGATGCGGGCGTGCCGCTCACCCACGTCTGCGGAGGCATCCGGCTGGCAGGATCGACCGATGGCACGGAGTGGCGTTCGTTCGGCGATCTCATGATCGACACCGCGACGTGGAAAGGACTCCAGCTCACGGCCATCAGGGGACCGATGATGTTGGACGAGGCGGGAGCACGATTCGGCGGCCCAGCCGCTGCCGCGTCGCAGCCGGGCGCGCAGAAGCGGCTCATGGCACGGATTGCCGGTGGCACCATGCAGCTCGATGCCAACGTCGCGGCCAACGACGCGGGTGCGTTCACCGTGGGCATGGCCTTCAATGACGTCGATCTCACGCGGCTGACCTCGGACATCATCGGTCGTTCTACGACCACCCGTGGCCGTGTCCAGGCCGCGGTCGAAATCAGTGGCACACGTTCGGGCACCCACTCGCTTGCCGGCCGTGGCCATGTGCGGCTTCGCGATGCGAATCTTTACGAACTGCCCGTCGTCGTGTCGCTCCTCAAGATCCTGCGCGTGCGGGCTCCGGATCGAACCGCGTTTGAAAGCAGCCAGGTCGACTTTCGAATCGAAGGACCGCGGGCCTACCTCGACACGATCGAGCTATCGGGCGACGCCATCAGCCTCGTGGGGAAGGGGGAGATCGACCTCGACTCCAACATCAACCTGACGTTCCGACCGCTCATGGGCGAGTCCGAGAATCAACTGCCGGTGATGAAGCAACTGCTCGGCGGGGCTGGTGGGCAGTTCGTCTTGGTGCACGTCGGAGGCACGCTCGCCGAGCCGCTCACCTCCACCGAGGCATTTCCGACGCTCGCTGCCGCGGTGCAGCGGCTCCAGGCCCAACGCCGCGATCCGCCGGCAGGCCGTGCGGCAGGCCAGCCAGCAGGCCTCCGGTGATGACAGGGCGGCGGCGCGGCAGCGCTGCGAAGCCTGGTACAGTAGGCAGTTTCTGCGGGCTTTGCCTGCTTGTCCCCGTGGCTGACGGAACGATTCGACGATGAACTTCGTGAAAATGCATGGTGCGGGAAACGATTACGTGTATGTCGACTGCTTCGTCGAGCCGACGCCGGCCGATCCGGCTGCCCTCGCGCCACGGATCGCCGATCGCCACAAGGGCGTGGGCGGGGACGGGTTGATTCTCGTCGAGCCCTCCGCGCGAGCCACGGCGCGGATGCGGATGTTCAACGCCGACGGCAGCGAATCGGAAATGTGTGGCAACGGGGTGCGGTGTGTCGCCCATCTCGTCGTCGCGCGGGGCCGTGCGGCGGCCGGCACGGTGACGATCGAAACCGGTCGCGGGCTGCTCACGCTTGACGTTCGCCCCACGGGCCCACGGTCATCCCAGGTGCGTGTCGACATGGGCGAGCCCTTGCTCGATGCCTCCGCGATTCCGGTGGAGGGGTCTGGAGCCGGTCGGGTGCTCGACGCTCCGTGCGTGGCACTCGGAAGCGAAGAGCCGTGGTGGCGCGAGGCCGGGCTCGACCCGCGGATGACGTGTGTGTCGATGGGCAATCCGCATGTGGTGTTCTACTGCCGTGACGCGGGCGCGGTGCCACTGGAAACGATCGGTCCGCGGATCGAACGGCACGCGATCTTCCCACGCCGTGTGAACGTCCACTTCGTCGAAGTGCGTTCGCCAGAGCACGCCGTCATGCGAACGTGGGAACGGGGCAGCGGGATTACGCAGGCCTGCGGCACAGGAGCGTCGGCTGTCTGCGTCGCCGGGGTGCTCACGAACCGGACGGGGCCACGACTCGCCGCCGACCTTCCCGGTGGGCGCCTCGAACTCGAATGGAATGGATCCGGTTCGGTATTCATGACAGGACCGGCCGAAGAGGTGTTCACCGGTATCTGGTTCGGCGGATGAGATGAAGGAGGCCGCGGTCGCTCCGCGGCAACACAAGGACGTGAAGCTGACAACTCCGTTTTCCATCGGTGCCTGGTCGTTGGTGTCGACCGCTGCCATCCGACAGTGGATGGGCACGCTCGACTACCAGGCCGAGTTCGGCGACCCCGAGGTCGATCCGGTGCATCCTCGGTATCGAGGCGCGAAGATCTACGTCTTCTGGCACGAGAACATTCTCATGCCGCTCTACCTTCGGGGCTCTTCCAATATCGCGATGCTGCTTTCGCGGCATGCCGACGCGAACATCCTCGACCGCGTCGCGCGGATGATGGGATTTGGCGTGGTGCGGGGCAGCACGTTTCGCGGTGGCTCCGTGGCCCTGCGCGAGTTGGCGGAGCGCGCCGCCACCAGCAACCTCACGATTACGCCCGACGGCCCGCGTGGCCCGCGCCGACGTTTGGCTCCGGGCTGTGTCTTCCTTGCCAGCACGCTCGGCATTCCGATCGTGGTGATGGGCATGGGCTATCAGCGTCCGTGGCGAGCCGGTACTTGGGACCGGTTCGCGATCCCGCGGCCATTCTCACGCGGCCGGGCCGTGGTGAGTCGCGCGATCAGGGTCCCGCCGGACCTCGATCGCGAAGGCATCGAAATGTATCGCCAAGGGATCGAGCGGCTTCTCAACTGGCTCTCGGACGAGGCGGAGGCATGGGCGACGTCGGGAGAACGCCGGAGCGGTCAACGTCCGGTGCGCAAGGAGCGCAGTCGCGTGGCCTTTCAGGCGGCGGCGCTCCAAGGTGACCCTGGGGTCTCGCTCGCCGACGAGTTTGCGAGACTCGGCCTCGATGGCACTTCCGCCACTGAAGCCGAGGCCGCGTAGGCTTTCATCAGCGGGCGATTGTCTCGAGGCGTCGTTCGAGTTGCTCGAGGCGGGCGCGAAGTTTTTCAATTTCGACCTTGATGCCGCGGGCCTCGTCAGCGCGAGCAGAACCTGAGACGCCACCGCTCACAGGCCGTCGCGAGGTCGTGGATGGCAGGCCAGGCTGGAGCGTGGGTGCCGGGGTCGCGCTCATTGGGTCTGGTCCGACGAGCGCGGCTTCAAGTGGTCGCTCGAGTGATTGGAGCACCACTTCGGCGCGATGGGAGGCACCTCCAGGCAGCACGTACTGGAGCGACACCGGGCGGCCGACCGGCCCCGTTGTGACCAGGCGGGTCAACTCGTCAGGGGAGCGTACCGGGCGATTGTCGAGCGCGACGATCACGCTCCCCGGCGGTACTCCCGCTTTCGAAGCCGGCAAGTCTTGAACCACTCCGATCACGTAGGCGCCGTTCGGGTCAGGAAGCTTGAATCGTGACTGGAGTTCGGGATCGATCGGCAGCGTTCGAACACCGAGCGCGGTGCGACCAGACGGCGACGATGCGGGCGCAGGAAGGGTAGCCGGGATGGTTGGTGGCGCCCCAAAGCGCTCGGGAGCTGCAACTGCCGGTGGCTCCGCGGCGCGTTCAGGCGCCGTGAAGGGCGAAGGCGACGTTCGTGGCATCGGATCTGGATCAGGCGCGGGAGGCAGGCCTGCGGCATCTGGGGCCGGTGCCGTAAAGCGGGGTGCCGATGCAAACGGAGGTGGCGACGTTTCAAAGGACGGTGCTGCAGCAGGTGTCGGTGGCTCGGCATCCGGCGAAGGCTCGGGTGAACTCTGCCACGTCCGTGACGACAGGGCGACCGGCCGTTCCACGGCAAGCAACGAAATATCTAGCGGTTGCCCATCACGAGCGAGCGCCAGGCTGACCCGCTGTCCGGCCGCAAGCGAGGTAAGGGCCTGGGCCACGTCTTCGGCGCTTCGCAACAGCACACCGTCGATGGCCCGCACTTCGTCCCCCACTGTGATTCCCGCCGTCGCTGCGGGCCCACCTCGCGCCACCTCGGAGATGGCCCAACGCCCGGGTTCCGTTGATTCTGCAACCTGGAGTCCAATCCACCCGGTCCCACGCGCCGGCGATGCAGAAACGGACGCCGATGCATGTGGGTCGGTCAGGAGGCTTTTTGGCTCGGCTGGGTCGGATGGCGGCGTCGCCGGAGGCGGGGGGGCGATCTCCGTTCGTGGTGCCGCGAATGGGAGGGGAATTGGCTCGCCAATGGCGATATCACCTGGCTCGAAGCCGGGCTTCGGAGTGTCTGCCTTGGCCGCTTCATCGCTGCGAACCACCGTGCATACGGCAAAGATGCTGAAAACCGTGATCGCGAGTCGCGTCATGTCTGCGGAGAGAGCCGTGCGAAACGTCATGCAAACCTGCCTGGTCTTCAGGATCTGGAGTGAGGAGCCCGAGAGTATACCCGCCGCGCGGGGGCCGCTCGCGCGGCCTTCTGCACGCCGTTTCAGCGGCACGCTGGCAATGGTTTGACAGCACTGACAGCACTCCTATATTCGCGATGCCGTGTCGGGAACGTTGACGCGTGACGCGGCATGAATCTTGATCGAAGCAGCATCGGCTCTGGCATCGCCAGGTCCGGGCAATGACAAGGATGCAGGCGGTTCGCGGAAGCGATCCGTGCACAGGGAAGGATCCATGGGCAGAGCCGTCGCCGTCGCGACTGCGTGCGTTCGAACGCCTCTTGAAGGCGTTCGTGCCGCGGTTCGCGAGCGTCTTGGAGACGAGCGATTCGCCGTATGGTTCGGTGACGCAGCCTGGAGCTTTGCTGCCGATAGCGAGGCCGACGTCGTGATCTCAGTCGGCACCGGCGTGACCCACCAGTGGCTGCAGCGAACGTTTCATGCCGATGTCGAGGCAGCGGTGCGATCGGCTTGCGGGGCCGGCGCCCGCGTGGTGTGGCAGCCGGCGACCATGTCCGACACGAGCACCAAAAAATCCTCGCCACGGAAAAGTCGCCCGCGGGATGGGCATCAGTCTGAGCGAGATCAATCGGATCCTCAGACGGCGCTTGCCGTTCGGCCTGCTGATGCCTTGAAGGTCGTCGTCGATGAGCCGGCTGTTGCACCGGCTGCATCGCCGTCGCCACGCCGAAGCAGTCGCGGGCTCGGTGAGTTCATCGTTGGCCCGTGCAATCGGATGGCCTTTGCCGCGGTGGAGATTGCGGCTTCGCGGCCCGGGGAGATTTCGCCACTGGTGATTCACGGGCCGGGGGGCGTCGGCAAGAGCCATCTCCTCGAGCTCGCGTGCAATCGGGCGCGAGGTTTTCATCCTGGCTTACAGGTGGCCTTGTTGTCGGCCGAACAGTTCACGACGTCCTTCCTGCACGCTCTGCACGGCCGGTCGCTTCCGGGGTTTCGCCGAAGCATTCGTTCTGCCGACATGCTCGTGATCGACGACCTCCAGTTTTTCGTCGGTAAGCGGGCCACGATCCAGGAATTCCAGCAGACGATCGACGCCTTTTATCGGCAAGGCAAACAGATCGTCGTGGCATCCGACAAGGATCTCGATGCCCTCAGTGACCTGGGAAGCGAGCTCCTGGGGCGGCTGCGCGGTGGGATGACGGCACGGCTTCTTCCGCCCGACTACGACGTGCGGCGCGGGATCGTGACGGCGCTGGCCCGTATCCGCGGGCTCGCGCTTCCGGACGACGTGATCCACCATGTGGCGGTTTCCATGACCCGCCACGCCCGCGAACTGGCCGGTGCCGTGAATCGCCTCGAGGCCACGAGCCACATGCTCGGCCTCCCGGTCACCCTCGATCTCGCGGAGGAAGCCCTTGCCGATCTCGTGCGTTCGAGCAGCCGCTCGATCAGGCTCGCCGATATCGAGCGGGCCGTTTGCACGGCCTTCGGAATCGACGAGGGGGGCTTGCAGGTAAGCAAGCGATCGCGGGCCGTGAGCCATCCGAGGATGCTGGCCATGTTCCTGGCCCGCAAGCACACCCGCGCGGCCCTGGCCGAGATCGGAAGCCACTTCGGGAAGCGAAGCCACTCCACCGTCGTGACCGCCTGCAAGACGGTCGCCGCGTGGATGCAGGACAAGACGCCGATCGTGCTCGGTGGCGTGGCCTGGGATGTCGCCGAAGCCGTCCGCCACGTCGAAGACATCCTCCGCGGGGCGTGAGCCCTACGGTTTGGTCGGATCGAAGGTCTCCTCATCGAGACTCGCTTTGTAGCGAACACTCGATTGCGGGCCGCCAAATCCGACCACGCGCCGGTCGATGGCGGTGGTGCGGCCGAGGATGCGGCCGCGTTCGATGTCGAAGCGAATCGTGCCGTCCCAAATGCGCTCGAGGAGCCGGGCTTCGAGTTGGGGGTTGTCGAGCGGCGTGAGGACGGTCGTGTCGACGGCGATGGTGGCGATGCCGTCGCGCACCGATTCGAGTCGATACCGCAGTCGCGTGCGGACGGCCTTGCGGGGCCCGTTTGGCACCTCGACCACGACTTCGTCGGGAATCGTCCACATGTGGCCTTCCTCTATCGGCTCGTTCGGAAAGGGGACGATCACGAGGTCGCCGCTGGCGGCCTGCGGACACGGCCGAAGCTCACGACGCTCGAGCACGCGGCCGTCGGGTGTCACACGCAACCGCACCAGTGGGACACCCAAGCTCGCTCGCACGGCCTCGTATCCAGGGGGCGGTGCGGCGTCGCCGTCGCTCGACCAGCGGACTTCGCCTCGGTCGGTCGACCGCGAGGTCATCGTCACGTCTTCCACCGACTGCTCGAGCGTGGCCACGCCATCGGCATCAACGTCGGTCACCCGCCAGGTGCGGGTCGAGTCGGTCATCGTCTCCACCGACTCGGTGACGCCGTTCATCGTCGTTTCGGTGAGCGCCCGATGCTCGACGCGGGAAGCGAGCGTCTTGCCTTTGGAAAACGCATAGCGAAGTTCCACAGCCTCGTGGGCATCACGAGCTTCGACCCGGCCCGTCATGCCGACGATGACCGTCACGAGGAGGAACATCGCCGGACGCAATCGCATCATGCTCCGTCTCCCTGCTCGACACGTTCCGCGGCCCGCAGGCCGCCCCCCCAAGCAAGCTTGTCGCGGAGCGTGTCGTAGTAGCCGTGGCCACCGATCTCCACGAGCGTGAACCGCGGGCTTGCCCTCCGGATGCGGAGGGCATCGCCGGGAAGAAGGGGCGTCACGACCTGCCCATCCACCATGCAGGCCGAGCCCGCATTGGGACGCGGCACGCGGACTTCATACTCACGGGTGGCCGAGTCGATCACGGTGCGGTTGGTCAGCGTGTGGGGATTGAGTGGCGTGAAGACGAAGGCATCCATGTCCTTGCGGACGATGGGGCCTCCGGCCGAGAGGTTGTAGGCCGTCGAGCCCACCGGCGTCGAGACGATCAGCCCGTCGGCCCGGTACGTGGTCGCCGGCTCGCCATCGACGAGCAAGTCGATCTCGATCATGGTGAACGGCGGTCCCGCCAAGACCGCCGTTTCGTTGAGGCCGAGGTCACGACGGAGCGAACGGCCCTCCCGGACGATCTCGCACTCGAACATCATGTGGTCGACCAGCCGGAACCGCCCGGCGACGAGATCGGCGATCGCTTCGGTGGCCTGTGGCCGCGGGGTGTCCGCCAAAAATCCGAGCCGCCCGAGATTGATGCCGAGAGCCGGCACCTGCTGGTAGCCCATCCAACGCGCCGCTCGCAGAATCGAGCCGTCGCCCCCGAGGACGACGACAAGGTCGGTTCCGTCGGGGAGCGGATGTCCCGGGCCTGCCTCGGAAAGGCGCGTGACGCGATCTCCCCGCGTCTCGAACTGCCGCGTGATCCGGGCCGTCTCAGCGGCATCGACGGCCGAACCGACGAGCACGACACCAAGGGCCTTCGGAAGCGGCTCGCACGATCGCAGGCGGAGAGCAGGCTGCATGATGGCGACTCTCCGCCTCGGGGTTTCAGGCGTCGGAACCAGCGGCGTGCGTCGCCAGAGGTGCCCGCCCGGCAAGCTGCCGACAGGCGGACGCAATGCCGGCCGCATCGAGCCCGAGCTCAGCAAGCAGCTCGCCACGTTCCCCATGCTCGACAAATCGATCGGGGAGGCCGAGTCGGCGGATCGGGCCGACCGGCACGCCGGCGTCAGCGACCATCTCCAAGACGGCACTGCCGAATCCCGTGGGGAGTGCGTTCTCCTCGACGGTGATCGTCCAGGGAGCGGCCTCGATGCGCTCGAGCAGCGACTTGTCGAGGGGTTTCACGAACCGGGCGTTGGCAACGGCGACGTCGAGACCCTCCTGCCGCAGCGCAGCGGCGGCACTGAGGGCCTGGCCGAGAAGCGTGCCGCAGGCGATGACCAGACCGTCGTGGCCCTCGACGAGCATTTCTGGGCGTCCGAGTTCGATCGGCTGGCGAGGTCCTGCATGACGCTCGATCGTCGCCTTCGGATACCGGATCGCCACCGGACCATCGTGCTTGAGAGCCCAGTCGAGCATCGCCGCGAGGTCATGTTCGTCGCCGGGGGCGAGGACGACCACGTTGGGGAAGAGCCGCAAGTAGCCGAGATCGAAGGCACCGTGATGCGTGGGCCCATCAGGGCCGGTGAGCCCCGCACGGTCGAGCATGAACGTGACGGGAAGATTCTGGAGGCAGACCTCCTGGAAGATCTGGTCGTACGACCGCTGCAGGAACGTGCTGTAGATGTCGACGATCGGTCTGCAACCCGCCTTGGCTTGCCCAGCCGCGAAGGCCACGGCATGCGACTCGCAGATGCCGACGTCAAAAAACTGCTCCGGAAACTCGGTGCGGACCCCCTCGAGCTTGTTGCCCTGGCACATCGCCGCGGTGATGACGGTCACACGCTTGTCGCGCCGCAGGGCGTTGCCGATCGCCGCCGCGGCAATATCGGTGTAGGCCTTCGCAGCCGACTTCTTGAGGGTGACGATCCCTTCTTCGTCGTCACACTCGAAGGGGGCCGGTGTGTGGAAGAGGACGGGGTCGTCTTCGGCCGGCTTGAAGCCGTGCCCCTTCTCGGTGAGCACATGCAGGAGGATCGGTCCCTCCTCGTCTTTCACGAGTTCGAGGTAGCGGATCAAGTTGGGCAGGGAGTGCCCTTCGACGGGGCCGAAGTAGCGAATGCCCATCGCCTCGAAGAGGGCGCCGCCATGGAGGGTCGTTTTGATCGAATCCTTCATCCCCGCGAGCATCTTCTCCATCTGCTCGCCCACGACCGGCACACCCTTGATGATCCCACCCGCTTGCTGCTTGAGGCCGCGATACCAGGGATTCGTGCGGATGATGTCGAGATACTCGGCCAGGGCCCCGACCCGCGGGCAGATCGACATCTTGTTGTCGTTGAGGATCACGAGGAGCCGCTTCTTCAAGAAGCCGGCATTGTTGAGGGCCTCGAACACGATCCCCGAGGGCAGCGCCCCGTCGCCGATCACGGCGACACTACGGCGGTCATCTTCGCCTACGAGGCCGTCACCGCTCGCCAGGCCGAGGGCCGTCGACACGCTGCAGCCGGCATGGCCGGTCATGAAGAGGTCATAGGGGCTCTCTTCGGGGTTCGGGTAGCCCATGAGGCCGCCGCGGGTTCGGATCGTGCCGAACTGGGCGAATCGACCGGTGATGAGCTTGTGGGGATAGATCTGGTGGCCGGTGTCCCAGATGAGTCGGTCGCGGCTGAAGTCGAAGACGCGGTGGAGCGCCAAGCAGAGTTCGACCACGCCGAGGTTTGACGCAAAGTGGGCCGTGCGGGTCGTCGCCACCTCACACAAGGCCTGGCGCATCTCGGTTGCGAGGCTTTCGAGTTGCTCGATCGAGAGGCCACGCAGGTCGGCCGGTGACGTGATCGAGGGGAGGAGCATGGTCATGGTACGGGGTCCGTCCGTGGGTGGTGAAGAGGTCAGTGGTCGCGGCTCACGATCCAGTGTGCAAGCACGGCCAGATCCTCGGCCGCGGGCCCGAGGGCTCGGGCAGCCGAGGCTGCCTCCGTGGCGAGGTCGTGAGCCCGTTGCCTGGCAGCTTCGATGCCGAGAACCGTTGGGAACGTGAGCTTCCCGCGGCCGGCATCTTTGCCGACACGCTTGCCCATCGCGGTCTCGTCACCTTCGGCGTCAAGGATGTCGTCGGCGATTTGAAACGCGAGACCGAAGGCTCGACCGTAGTCGTCGAGCAGCCGAAGCTGTTCGTCGGTGGCCCTTACCGCCAGGCCGCCGAGCTCGAGTGACGCTCTGAAGAGGGCTCCCGTCTTGCGTCGATGGACCCGCTCCATCCAGGCTACTTGTTTGCCGGAAGGAGCCTGCATCAGGTCCTCGATCCAGCCTCGCTCAAGAGCGAGATCATCGACTTGCCCTCCGACGAGTGCTTCGGCCCCGGCGGCGCGAGCCAGAGCCAGACAGGCCCGACCGGCGACGTCTCGCGGCATGTCGCGTGCGAGGGTTTCAAAGGCGAGCGGCTGGAGGGCGTCGCCGCACAGAATGGCCGTTGCTTCGTCGAAGGCTCGGTGGCAGGTGGGGCGACCGCGCCTCAGGTCATCGTCGTCCATTGCAGGCAGGTCATCGTGCACCAACGAATAGGCATGAATGAGCTCGACGGCCACCGCACCAGGGGCCGCCGCTTTCCAGGCCTCGTTTTCGGTCAGACAACCACCGCAGGCCCGAGCGGCCCAGAGCACGAGCGCCGGGCGCAGCCTTTTTCCGGGGGCGAGCACGGCGTGCTCAAGTGCCGCGACCAGTCGCCGCGGGGCGTCATCAGGCAACTGCAGCACCTCGCGGAGGCAGGGCTCGATGAACGCACGCACCCGCCGCAGCCCGTCCGTCATGACATCCGAGCCGTCGGCCACGGATGCTGCGGAGCCGTCGGAGTCCGGGCAGCATGCCATGCGAGGTTTGAGCAATGAGATTACGGCCGGTGCGCCGACACCCGCGCACCCAATGTCACCGAGGAACCATCTTTGAAGTTTAGGCCTCGGCCGATTCATCGTCCATCCCGGGGAGCGATCGGCCGCGTGATGGCTTTCCACGACTCCGCCGGCGTGTGCCCGGCCGGTCGTTCGCATCCTGTTCGCCCGTTTCGGTCCCAAACGGCGCGAGGACGGGTTTGCCTTCCTCGTCGATCCGCACGAGCAAGCTCACGCGTTCGTCAGCCCGCGCAAGTTCGTCATGGAGTCGTCGCAGGAGGCCGACGCCCCGCTCGTAGGCTTCGATCGACTCGGTGAGTCCGAGGGCACCCGATTCCAAGCGGGCCACGATCTCACCGAGCATGCCAAGGCCCTCCTCGAACGAGGCGATCTGCGGTGAGTTTTCCAGGTGGGTGCTTTCTGACGGCATGCTGGTCTCCTCGTGGCTCATGATGCTTCTTGGCTCATCCCGTGATGCGATTTCCGACGGCGTGGTCGGTGCGAACGACGGAGCTCCAGATCCTTCCGTCGGCGAGTTGGGTGACGATCCCCATGCCCGGCTCGATTCCGTCGATACTTCGGAGTGTCTTGCCGGGCGAGTCGTCGCGACAGGTCAAGGACCAGCCGCGGGCCAGCAGATGAAGCGGACTGCCGGCTTCGAGTCTGCCCGCTGCTGCTGCGAGGCGCTCGCGGCCTCGGGCGATCGCAGCCGTCGCGAGTCTCGCCAGTCGCACCCCTTCGGCATCGACGCGTGTTCGGCGATCGTCGACCATGCGTCTCGGCTCAGAGAAGATCCGCGACCGCGCGAGTTGTGTCAGGCGTTCCCGGGCGATGGCCACGCGGCGGGCCAGGGCCGCAGGGAGGCGTTCACCCAGATTCATGACGGTCGCTGCGAGTTGCTTGCCGTCCGGTGACACCTTGACGGCAGCATCGGTCGGCGTGAGCGCTCGGAGATCGGCGACGAGATCGGCGAGAGAAACATCGATCTCGTGTCCCACGCCGGCGACGACGGGCACGCGGCACGCGGCGACGGCCCGCACGAGAACCTCTTCGTTAAAGCTCCAGAGGTCTTCGAGGCTCCCGCCCCCACGGATCAGGGCGATGACATCGGGTCGCGGCATGAGTCGCTGGGCGGTCGCGAACGCCGCGGCAAGTTCCTCCGCCGCCCCCGCTCCTTGCACACGGGAAGGAACGACGATCACGTCGCTCCCGCGCCATCGGCCCCGAAGAGTCTGGAGGAAATCGGCGATGGCCGCGCCGGTGGGGCTGGTCACGACCGCAATCCGATTCGGGAATGCCGGGATCGGGCGTTTGCGCGCCGCGCTGAAGAGGCCTTCGGCATCGAGTTTTGCATGGAGCCGCCGCAACTGGGCTTCGAGCGTGCCGGTGCCGAGGGCATGGAGACGATCGATCGTGAGTTGGTAGGTGCCCCGCGGAGCGTAGACCTCGAGGCGACCGTGACAGACCACGGCCATGCCGTCAGCCGGTTCGATCGCCAGCGCCGAGGCGGCACTCCGCCAGATCACACCCCGCAGCAACGCTCCGTCATCCTTGAGCGAGAGGTACACATGCCCGCTCGACGCCCGCACGAGGTTGCTCACCTCGCCGGCGACCCAGACATCAGCAAAGCGGCCCTCGAGGGTGTCCTTGATCTGGGCGGTGACATCCGACACGCTCGGTGGCGCGTCTGGCGGAGCCCCCGGAACGGCTTCCTGGGTGCTCCCACGTGCGGCGGTGGATCGTCTTCGGGCGTTCATGGGCCGGGAGTGTAGCATTCACGCTCCTCGAGGCCGCGGCCGCCGAGTCATTCGAAACAAGCGACCTTTGATGACCACCATGGAACCAGCTTCATCGCCATCGCCACCGCCGCCGCCGCGAGCGGCCCTTCTGGTCGTGTTCCTGACCGTGTTCATCGATCTGCTCGGCTTCGGCATCGTCCTTCCAGTGCTGCCGCGTCAGGCCGAGCCCTACCTCGAGGCACTCGGCTTGTCGGCGAAGGTCGGCCTCGGCGGTGCCGTGATCGGCGTCCTCTTCTCCGTCTTCTCGCTCATGCAGTTCGTCTTCAGCCCGATTTGGGGGCGCCTCTCGGATCGGGTTGGCCGACGGCCGATCTTGATCCTGAGCCTCACCGGATCGGTCGTCTTCTACGCCCTCTACGGCTATGCCGTCAGCGCACCGGTCGAGCCCACGCCGACCAGTTCGGCTGCGATGCTCGCGCTCGGGCTCGTCCTCCTGGCACGCATCGGGGCCGGGATCGCGGGTGCGAGTGTCGGAACGGCGGCTGCCGTCATCGCCGACTGCACGACTCCGGAGAACCGTGCCCGCGGCATGGCGCTGATCGGGATCGCCTTCGGCGGAGGATTCACGCTCGGTCCGCTCATCGCCTACTTTGGTCTGGCGGCGTTTGATCAAGCCCGCTGGGGTGTCGGGGCGATTGCGTCGCTGCTTTCGGCGGTGGCCCTTGTGATCGCGATCGTTGCCTTCCGGGAAACGCGTCGCCCCGGCGCCACTGGTGGCAAGGAGTTTCCGACGGTGGCACGAAGCATGGCGGTGCTTCGCATGCCCGGCGTCGGTGCGCTGGTGCTGGTCTACTTCCTGGCGATCGTGGCGATGGGGGGCTTTGAGTCGACGCTCGCCCTCTTCACCAAGAACGCCTTCGCGATGGGAGACGATGCCAATTTCCTCGTTTTCGCCGCGATCGGATTTGTGCTCATGCTGGCCGGCGGAGGATACCGGCCGCTCGCGAAGCGGGTTTCTGAGCAGCGACTCCTCGCGACGGGCGTCAGCCTGATGATCGGAGGCTTGGTCTTCCTGGCGGTGGTGGCGCTGATGGTAGTCGCCCGCGAGGATGCGGGGGCTGCTGGCGAATCCCTGCGATTCGGTTTCTACGCTGGTTCGTGTCTGACCGTGGTCGGGTTCGCGTTCATCAATCCGTCGATCTCGTCGCTCATCTCGAGGCGGACCGACCGCGACCAGCAGGGAGCCGTGCTCGGGGTGAACCAGTCCTTTGCCTCCCTCGGCCGGATCGTCGGGCCGCTCGTGGGAATGAGTCTCTTCTCACTCCATCCCTCGCACTGCCTGCCCTATGTCGCGTCGGTGGGCGTGCTCCTTGCGGTGGCCGCCTTGATGCCAAGCATCAAGGCTCCACACGCCCCGAGCCGTTCCGAGTGAGCCCCCACGCATCAAGTTTGCGATAGAGAGTGGCTCGGCTGATGCCGAGCAAAGCGGCCGCTTCAGGAACGCTGCCCCCGGAGCGCCTGAGGGCTTCGACCACGAGGGCGCGTTGCCAATCACCGAGCCGGAGCGATTGTGCGGCGGCGACACCCTCCGGGGGCGCGGCCGCCGACGAACCGATGCCGAGGGCGACAAGGTCGGCGCCTGTAAGCGCGATCGTCCCCTCGATTTTTGAATCGTCGTCGCCACGTTCCGTGGCCTCGTCGATCGGGTCGGTGCCGCCGTCCGGGCTCGGATGGCCTGCCGATGCGGCTCCGGCCATGCTGCCGAGCGTGACGAGCACGTCGAGGTCTGCCTCCTTCAACCCGCCACGTGGGGCCGTGGCCACCAGCAGCGCCCGCTCGTCGCGAGCCAAATGGACGGGTACGGCAGCAATGTCGGATGTGTCGGTCGACACCAATGCCGCTCGGCCAGCCAATGCCTCGTTCGTAATGACGCCGGCGAGCAGCGATTCGAGGCCACTTCCCGGCGGCACGATACAGACAGCCCGCAAGGTCCCTGAGGGGGCAAGTGTCAGCCAGCCAAACCGTGTGGCGGACGTAAACTCGGTCGCCAGTTCGAGGGTCGTGCAGATCGTCTGCCAGGACGACGTACTGGCAAGCAGCCGCACCCCACACTGGTAGAGCAGCATCGGCCAGCGAGCCTCGTCCGCGGAACGTGCCATCCGCTTCAGGAGCAAGCCTTGGAGTTCGTCCGGGCTTCCGTGCCGGAGGAGCCGATAGTCCTCCGGGCCTGCTGGCTCAGGTGTCGCGGCCGCCTTCGTTCGAAACTCGAGCTCGGTCGTGCCCACGCGGATCATCTGACCATCTGCAAGCACGGACTCTCGAACCTGCAGGCCGTCGAGCCAGGTGCCGTTTCGACTGCCGAGGTCGCGCAGGGACCATGTCGACGTCGTCGGGTCGAACGTGATGGACGCATGCCGACGGCTCGACAACCTGTCGGCGAGGACCACGAGCCCGCTGGCCGAACGGCCGATCACATTGTCCGACGAGGGATCGAGCTGAAATGCAGGACCAGGCCTGCCAGCGATCCGGAGCGTGACAACGGCCGAGGACTGAACGGAAGGCAGGCCAGTCAAGACAGATTCCAGGGAGGGGGAGGGCAGCGAGGGGAGGGCCCCCTACTATAAAGAATGGTTGGACTTTGCTGTACGCCGCGACGGCGTCTCGCCCCCGATGGTTTCATGATGGGTCTCGAACTAAGCCCTCCGCCGAAGCTCCTGGCCGATGGCGTGGGCGTGCTCGTGGTGGGGCATGGCACGGCCGACCCGGTCGGCGTTTCGGAGACCCGGCAGGTCACGCGGGACGTCGCCCGCATGCTGCCTGGAGTGCCGGTGACTCTGGGATTTCTCGAAGTCTGCGGTCCCACCATCAGTGAGGCGATGGATGTCCTTGTCGACGCGGGTTGCCGTGAGGTCATCGCCGCACCGCTGCTTCTCTTCGAAGCAGGCCACGCGAAGCGTGACGTTCCCGAGGCCATCCGCGAGGCGGCGCGTGATCGCCGCATCAGGGTGTCTCAGGCCGACCCGCTCGGGTGTCATCCAGACATGGTCGCGCTTGCCAGGCAACGTCGAGGCGAAGCACTGGCCGCCGCCGGCACGCTGCCACCAGAAACGACGCTCGTGATGGTCGGTCGAGGCTCCAGTGATCCGGCAGCCCTTGACCAACTCGTCAGGTTTACAAAGGCGACCCTCGCCCAAGCACCCGCGTTCCCGAGGGTGTTGTACGGCTTTGTGGCGGCCGCCCGCCCCACGCTCACCGAGGCGATTGACGAAGCTTCCGATCCGGCTGCCGCTGGCGTGCGTATGGTGATTGTGCAGCCGCATCTCTTGTTTCGCGGCCATGTGGAAGAGCAGGTCGCGGCGGCGATTGACGCAGGGCGGGCAAAAAGGCCCGACCTCGCGTGGGTGCGCGTGGCACGGCTCGGAGCCGACCCCCTGGTGGCGAAGGCCTTGGTGGCCCGAACTCTTGACCAAGCCGCAGAAGTCGGCGTGAAAACTGTCTCGCCAAACACGGCATGAGTCGTCACAATAAGGACTTCAACACGTGCGCAAGACCGCGCGTTTTCCCGATCTGGTCGATGCGGCGTGTGCCGCTTTCTCGTGACGACGGAGGTTCCGCGTGGCCGGTATGACACGGAGGATGGCAGGGCAGGCATGGCATCGCTTTGCCGCGGCAGGCATTTTGGCGGCGACCTGCGCCGCGTTCACCGTTGCAGCCGACCCGGTGGCGACTGTCGGTGGCGTGCTGCAGCCGGGGCCCAATGACCGCCACATCGCCGTGGCCGTCCGACGCCACCTCGAGCGCGAGCACTTCCTCAAGCAGCCGATCGACGATGCGATGAGCCGTCGCTGGTTCGACTCCTTTCTCGAGGCGCTCGACCCGACGAAGGTCTACTTCACCCAGGCGGATATCGATCGCTTTGCAGCGAAGCGCGATCTCCTGGACGACCTCGTCAAGCGCGGGGATGTGAGCTTCGCCTACGAAGTGATGGAGCGGTTTCTCCAGCGCGTCGACCAGCGGCTGCCCGTGATTGATCGCCTCATTGACGGGCCTCACGACTTCACGTTGAACGAGTCGATCGTGACCGACCGCAAGGCCATGACCTGGCCTCGCAGCGACGCCGAGGCTGAAGACTCCTGGCGGAAGCGGATCAAGTACGACCTGCTCGTGCAAAAGATGGAGGAGACGCCGATCGAGGAGGCAAAAGACAAGTTGCATCGGCGCTATCGCAGCTTCGCCAAGCGGATGCACCAGATGACCGCCGACGAACTGCTCGAGATCTACCTCTCGTCGCTCACGTCGAGCTTCGACCCGCATACGACGTTCATGTCGCCGGGCACTCTCGAAAATTTCGAGATCGGCATGCGGCTGCAACTCGACGGCATCGGTGCCCAGCTCAAGAGCGAGGATGGCTACACCACGATCGTCGAGTGCACGCCCGGCGGTGCCGCCGATCGTGACGGCCGGCTCAAGGCGAAGGATCGGGTCGTCGGCGTGGGGCAGGGGACCGGCGGCGAGATCGTCGACACGGTCGACATGAATCTCAACGAGGTCGTGAAGCTGATTCGCGGCAAGCGTGGCACCGTGGTCCGGCTCAAGGTGATTCCCGTCGGCGAAACGGCTCCCAAGATCTACGACATCACCCGCGACAAGATCGAGCTCAAAGATGCCGAGGCACGCGGTGAGATCATCGAGCACGGCAAGAAGGCCGACGGCTCGCCGTACCGGATCGGCGTCATCAATCTGCCGAGCTTCTACATGGACATGGCCGGTGCCCAGCAGGGGCAGGCCGATTTCAAGAGCAGCACCCGCGATACGAAACGGCTCATCGACGACTTCCGAGCGAAGGGGGTCGATTGCATCGTGCTCGACCTGCGCAACAACGGCGGCGGCTCGCTGCCGGAGTCGATCAAGCTCACCGGCCTGTTTATCGACCGGGGGTCGGTCGTGCAGATCAAGGATGCCGACCAGCAGGTGCGCTCGTACGACGACGTCGATGCTGGTGTGTCGTGGGACGGGCCGCTGGTGGTGCTGACGAACAAGTTCAGCGCGAGTGCCAGCGAGATTCTCGCCGGGGCGATCCAGGATTACCGACGTGGATTGATCGTCGGCGACGACGCGACTCACGGGAAGGGAACCGTGCAGAGTCTCCTTGACCTCGGGCGGCAGCTCTTTCAGCGCTTCGACAACGCACCGTCGCTCGGGGCCATCAAGATCACGATGCAGCAGTTCTATCGCCCCAGCGGCGCGAGCACGCAACTCGAGGGGGTGAAAAGCGATGTCGTGCTCCCGAGCATCACGACACACCTCCCGGTCGGAGAGGGGGATCTCGACCACGCGATCGCCTTCGATCGCGTGCCCCCGGCGCGGTATACGCCGGAGGGGAGCGTGAGCGACGCCCTCGTGCAGTGGCTGCGGCAGCGGTCGGCCGATCGGGTGAAGGCGAACGAAAAGTTCGCCGAGGTGGATGGTGACATCGCCCGCTACAAGCGCCGCAAAGAGGAGAAGTCGATCTCGCTCAACGAAGCGGAGTTTGCCCGTCAGTGGAACGAAGGGAAGGCTGCGGAGGAGGAAGAGGAGAAGCGGCTCGAGGAATCGGAGTTTGCGAAGCGCCCTGTGGTGAAGCGTGACTACTACTTCGACGAGGCCATGAACGTGGCGGTCGATTACCTGAAGGCTCTTGCCGGCGGGGGTGAGCCTGCTGCAGCATCGGCGCAGGCCACGCCGCAGCGCAGCCCCGTCACGCCGTAACCGCTATCGGGGTCCTGTCACGCCGGGGCAGCGGCGCTGAGCAACCCGGAGATGGCCGCGAGCGCGTCGGGGTAGGCGAGTTGAAGCCTGAGATCCGCCATCACAAGCGACGGATCGACGCGTTTGTCTCCGCCGCGGCCGCGCGGGGCCGCGACGTCCCAGGTTGGCGCCGGTGTTCCGGCACAGGCGGCGACACGGCTATACCAGTCGCGTCGGAGAACAGGGTGGCCATCCGACACCACATAGAGCGGCTTCGGCGAGGGCGCAACAGCGACGGCCACCACCACGGCCGCTGCATCATCGACGTGGATGAGGTTCAGCCACGAGTCGGGGTCGGCGGCGATCGGCTTGCCGGCGCGGAGGTCGGCAAGGCGGGGGAGCCGCCCTGGGCCATACAGTCCAGCGAAGCGCAGCGCCGTCCCAGGGCCTGCCGCATGCGCGGCGAGCACCTGTTCGGCCTCGAGCAGCACGCGACCAGCTTCGCGGCTCGGCGTGGCGGGCGTGCTCTCGGTCACCGTGCCTCCTTGCTCGTCGCCCCAGACACCGGTGGAGCTTGCAAACACGATCCGTGGCGAAGCACCTCCGGTGGCATGGACCGCGTCGAGGAGTTTGGTGAGTCCTCCGACATGCACATCGTGGTAGCTCGACGAAGCGGAGCGGTCGACGCTCACGCTCCAGACAATGGTGGCGGGCCGTCCGGACGATGCGAGGAGCTTCGACCAGCCTGGATCACCAGCGGTGACATCGATGATGGCCGGTTCAATGTCCACCGCCGCGAGGTCCGTCGCCCGCGCCGGCGACCGGGTGGTGCCAACGACGCGGTCACCACGAGCCAGAAACCGTCGCGCTACCCGTTCGCCGAGGTAGCCGCATCCGACGACGAGGCGAACAGGCCGTGCGTCCATGGCTGTCGCCTTCCCAGTCTCCATCCATGATCGAAGGATCACCTGGGCGGCCACCGCATCGCTCATGCTTTTCTTCGCCCCTCGAGACAGTCCGACGCCGCCGAGCATCCCGGCGGCTTCGTGCGACGTGTAGCGCTCGTCCTGGAAGACGACGGGGAGACCCGTCGCCCGACCCAACCACGCGCCGAATCGCTCAGCCTCCTTGGACATGGTGCCGGGGGTCCCGTCGGCGTGAAGCGGGAGGCCCACGACAAAGCCAACGAGACTTTCTTCACGGGCGAGCGTTTGAAAGAAGGCCGCGTCGGCGGCGTGATCCCCGGTGGATTCCCGGACGCACAGCGGGCTGGCGATGATCCGCTCTGCGTCGCAAATAGCCACGCCGATCCGCCGTCGGCCATAGTCGATTCCTGCAATTCGACCGCGGGACAGGCCCTGCGGGGCTCCTGGTTGAGGGACGGGCATGGCCTGAGGGAGGGGGGTATTCTTGGGGAGCTTCGAATTTGGCGTATGATAGTCCCCGGGAGATGACGGGGGACGACGAGGCATGACCGCGCTCGTAAGAAGGAATGTAACCGTGCAGGTTTACTGGCGCAAGCCGGCGATGCAGCACCCGCCCAGAGGGGGGCAGTCTCGAGGGCTCGCGGCATGTCCCTCGGGCTTCACCCTCGTCGAGCTTTTAGTGGCGGTAGCGATCGTCGTCATCCTTCTGCTCCTGACGGGAGCTGCATACACCAACGCCCGAGCGAGTCAGGCGAAGCAGGCCACGCAGTCCTTGATCGCGAAGATCGACGATGTCATCGCAAGGCAATTCGCCTCGTATGCCGAACGGAGGGTCCCTGACGCCACATCGCCCGAAGACCGGTCGCTCCGACTGCGGCGGCTTGCCAGCGCGGAGATGCCCGACTCCTGGTCGGACGTGCGGGCCATCGAGGCGGGCACAGTCGAAGTTTCCAGAACGCCTGCCCAGGATGTGTATGTCAGCATTCTGGGGGCCGTGAATCCGACGGATGAGTATGGCGACGCCGAATGTCTTTTCATGATCGTCATGCAGAGCGGTTTGGCTGACTGCCTCGACTGCGTGGCCCTCGGAACCGGCGATATCGGCGATGTCGACGACGACGGAGCGCCGGAGTTCATCGATGCGTGGGGGCAGCCGATTCGCTATGTGCTTTGGCCTGCCGGCCTGGAACTGCTCCCCGATACGCAGCTCTTTTTTTCGACGACCCCACCATTTCTCATGGAGGCCCCGGCCCCTTCCCCGGGAGGTGTCATGCGGCCGCTCATTTTTTCGTGCGGTCCCGACGAGTTCGGTTCGATCCGCATCAATACCACGGGGAACCTGGCGCTCGGCGATGATTGTGGCCTGCCGGCCGCCGTGGATCCTGCGACCTACCAACCGGCAAGCCAGGATCTCAATCTGCCCGGTGGACGTGACGAGGATCCGGAAGACGGCCGTCCCGACAACATCACGAACTTCGACAGCGAGGTGAAACGATGAATCCTCGCCGCCTGTCCGGTATGACGCTCGTCGAGCTTCTGGTCGTGGTCGCGATCCTCGCGGTCTTTTTCAGCCTGGTGATGGCGATCGGGCAGAGTGACGGGACGGTCAAGCAGGCGGCCCAGCAGTTCGCCGCAGTGCTGCGCAAAACGCAGTCAAAAGCCCTCGGTACCAAGATCGGCGCCGCAGTCATCATCGAAGGTGAGCGATCGACTTCTGGAGAGGCTGAAGCAGAGGAGGTCATCCACGCATACCGCGCCGACACGGTGCTCGACGCGCTGATGTTTCCGGCCATCACGGGAGTCGTGGAATCTGGTCCCCATCCGACCGCGGCCTACTCCACCACCGCCGACATCGTGCTGCTCGACGCCGATCCAGCGGAGTTGAGGCACGGCTACAAACTTCGATTGTTTCAGGGGGCCGACACGATCGACGAGGCGAAGAATGCCGCGCAAGAGGCCCAGCCCACCAGCGAGTGGTACACGTTCCGGGCCATGGAAGGAGGGGCCTATCAGGTGTCGTTTCGCCTGGATGGAGGCCGCTCCAAGTTCAATGC